>NZ_JBDNRK010000005.1:0-126459 GCF_047718555.1 Clostridium sp.
TATTATTAAAGGATAATAATTAACCTTTCTGATTTTTAATTTATATAAAATAAATTATTTGGAGGGCATATATATGACAGATTTAAAAGAAATATATGAAAACAGAAGATCAGTTAATTTTTTTGATAAGGATAAAAAATTAGATAATAATACTTTAGAAAATATTATAAATTTGGCTGTACTGGCTCCATCGGCTTTCAATCTTCAGCCTTGGAAAATTATTGCTGTAAAATCAG
Organism: Clostridium sp.; assembly: GCF_047718555.1. Classification (GTDB taxonomy): domain Bacteria; phylum Bacillota; class Clostridia; order Clostridiales; family Clostridiaceae; genus Clostridium_I. Next base: position 237 of record NZ_JBDNRK010000005.1, read on the forward strand.
AAGAGGCTAAAAAAAGACTTTACCCTTTAGCTTTTAATCAACCAAAAATTTTAGAAGCGCCTGTAACTTTAATAATTGCAGGAGATAAAGCCGGCTACTTACCTGATAAAGAAGCTTGGTCTACCTTTGAGGCACAGGCAGGTAAGGAAGGTACTGATGGCGCAAAGCAATTTGCACACCTGCTTTATGCTACTACTGAAGAAAGAAAAATAAAATTTGCTGAAAGCAACGGCGGATTACTAGGGATGTCTATTATGTATGCAGCACAATATTATGGAGTGGATTCTCATCCAATCAATGGTATTGATTTTGATGGTATACAAAAAGAATTTAAATTAGGCGAAGATAAAAATGTAGTTATGTTAATTGCACTAGGCTATTTTGATAAATCTCACCAGCTATATCCAAGACTTAAAAGATACAATTATTCTGAAATAGTAACTGAAATATAAGCATATTATATAATGAGTAATAAAATTTAGGCTATTTAACAGAGCCTGTGTAATATCAATTGAATCTAATTTTAAAAAGGTTAATTCATTATTACATAGTAATATAATATTTAAAATATTATATTACAAAATATAAAAACTAGCTAAAATTTATTATCAATAAATAATTGGCTAAATAATTAAAAGGATGTGTTATTATGACCACAAATAAGAAAAAAATTCTAATTCCCCTAGATGGAACTGATAGAAGCATGCATTCACTTGATTATGTAAAACAATTATTTAAAAAAGATGAGATAACTATTACTCTATTAAATGTTTTGGAAATAGTCATAATAAATGACATGATGCTATCAGACACTGTAGTAACAAATTCAGAAAATGAAAGTAAGGCTATTCTCGAAAATGCTAAAGCACAACTTCAAGGCTACACCGTTGAGGCCATTAATACTTTCGGCTATGCTGCTGATGAGATATTAAGAAAAGCCAGAGAAGATAAATTTGATGCCATAATCATGACTAAATCTTCAAAAAAAGGCTTGGCTAGAATGATTGGTTCTGTAACCAGAAAAGTTCTACAGGACACTCATACTCTGCTGATAATTGTTCCTGAATAAAAACTAGATCTAAAAAACACTATGAAATTCATATAATTTATTTATATTGATTTTCATAGTGTTTTTTATTTTCAATGTAATCTCCAATAAGCTTTACTTAGTGGACATATGTACCGTCACTAAGTTTATATGAATTATCCTGAGATATGCCACAGTTATCTCAAACTTTAAAAAGTAGAGTACACAATGGCTAATCATAGAATAAATATTTATGCAAATTTATTAAATACAGGACACTCCTCTTCTGTGTGCAGAGAAACCTTTAATACATCATATAATTTTTCAAGCTGCTTTAAAATTTGTTCTGTACGTTCATCATTCTTAATAAGCAGATACATTTCACTAGTATTTCCTTCCTCAAGTCTTAAGCATATTATACCTTCAAGGTTAAAGGCCCTCCTTGAAAAGAGACCTACTATATGAGACATAACTCCTGGATGATTATTCACTATTAACTTAATTACATAATTATCATTTTCCTTCACACTGCTCACCACCTATCATTTCCGAAATTCCACCGCCTGGCGGTACCATTGGATATACATTTTTAAAGCTTTCAATAGATATATTTATTAAACAAGGCCCTTCCGAACTAAAGGCTTCATTAAGTATTTCATTTAAATTATCATTATCCTTATTAATGTTATAACCTTTAACATTAAAACCTTCACTTATCTTTGCAAAATCTGGATTGGTAATAAACCTTGACGCCATATAGTGCTCATTATAAAATAGCTGTTGCTGCTGTCTTACAAGTCCAAGATGACCATTATTTAATATTATTATTTTTAAATTTAATTTTAAATCTGCTAAAGTTGCCAGCTCTTGAATATTCATTAAAAATGATCCGTCTCCTGAAAAACAAACTACTTGCTTATCTGGATTTGCAACGGCTGCACCAATAGCTGTAGGCAACCCAAAGCCCATAGTTCCAAGACCTCCTGAAGTTAAAAAAGTTCTAGGCTTTTTAACAGGATAGGCCTGAGCCGTCCACATCTGATGCTGACCTACATCCGTAGTAATTATAGTATCTTCCTTAACCAATTTACTTACAGTTTTAATTATATTAATAGGATGAAAAGAATCTTCTTCATCAGGGAAGATCATAGGTTTTTCCCTTTTAACACTTTCAATATAATTTATCCAATCCTTTCGTTCATTTTTCTCAACAAGAGGAATAATTTTATTTAACACAATTCCTACATTTTCACAAATTGAAAGATTAGATTTTTTAATTTTATCAATTTCCGCATCATCTATATCTATATGAATTATCCTTGCATCAGGACAAAACTTATTTACATTTCCTATAGCTCTATCATCAAATCTTACTCCAAAAGCTAAAAGTAGATCTGCCTTATTTAACAATAAATTAGTGTATCTTGCTCCATGCATACCAAGCATACCCATGAATAAAGGATCATCAATAGGAAAATTACCAAATCCCATTAATGTTGAGGTAACAGGTATATTATTTTTCTTTGCAAATTCATATAATGCCTTACCTGAATCAGAATTAGTTATTCCTCCTCCTATATAGAGAATAGGTCTTTCAGCTTCATTTATCATTTTTGCAGCTTTACTAACTAAAGAGTCATCAAGAAAGTTTTCTTCTTCGTAACTGCTTATCTCCGGCCACTTATCAAATTCAAATTCTTCACTCTGTATATTCTTCGGTATATCAACCAGTACTGGGCCCTGTCGTCCATTTTCTGCTATTTTAAAAGCTTCAGGTATAATTGTAAATAGTTCTTCTACAGAACGTACTAAGAAATTATGCTTTGTTATAGGTATTGTGAGTCCATAAATATCTACCTCTTGAAAAGAATCTGTTCCAACATAGGAATAGGGAACCTGGCCTGTTATAGCAATAATAGGCACAGAATCCAGTTTTGCATCAGCAATAGCCGTTAATAAATTTGTAGCACCCGGACCAGAAGTGGCAAAACACACTGCTGCCTTACCTGTAGAACGTGCTATGCCTTGAGCTATAAAGGCAGCCCCTTGTTCATGTCTAGCCAGAATATGTTTTATATTACTGCTTAGTAGAGAATCATATAATGGAAGATTAGTTCCTCCAGGAATTCCAGCAATAATTTTAATCCCGCATCTCTCTAGTAATTTTATAGTAATTTCAGCCCCAGTTAATTTCATATATATACCTCCATGAATTCTAACAATTTCTATTGTAATCTTTAATTCCCACTAAAAAATTACAATAGATAATTTAAATATCAATTTGCCAAATCTAAGTTTAGAATACACAATAACTTAAATTTTACTTTTTTAAATACAAAAAAACCCCGTCCAACTAAGGACGAAGTTATAATCTCCGCGGTACCACCTTTTTTCGTACAAAAACTGTACACACTTAAAAAAGTATATATCATACTTTAACTCCCTTTAACGATGGAATTCCGTCAAACTCTACTCTCTATATAGATTTCTATTTGAAGCTCCAGGGCTACCTTCTACACATCTATCATGGGAAACTCTCACCTGAGGCATTGTAGTAAATAACTAACAATATGCTAATCTATTTCCTATTGTATATGCCTAATTTCCCTCTCTTTATTTCAAGAATAATATATACTCTTCCCCTTCAATGCTTTTGATATAATATATTTTATACTGTTACAAAATTTTATTACTTAATTTGAATATTGTCAAGTACTTTTTTAGCCATCCGTTTCCTTTTAATATATCTTTTCCTGTTAGATCTCATTCATGGCTATTTTGCCTTCTATCCAATCAATAAATTGCCTTGCGGTTCTAGCTGAACGCCCGTTATACCACATTTCCCATTTTATAGCTTCACTATGTAATAATTCCCTATCAATATTAAGATTTCTCTTATCTGCTATACCATCTACAATGCTTAAGTATTCATTTTTATTTGGAGATGAAAATACAACATTAATACCAAATCTGTCTGCAAGAGAAAGCTTTTCCTGAACACTATCTCCTGCACGGACTTCCTCATTAGGACCTGATCTTTCACTGAAGTATTCTTTCACCAAATGTCTCCTATTTGAAGTGGCATATATTATTATATTTGAGGATTTGTGCTCAAGTCCACCATCCAACATTGCCTTAAGTGCAGTATAACTTCCCTCATCATCTGCAAATACCAAATCATCTATAAATATAATAAATTTTTGAGGCCTATCTTTTAAAACTCTTATTATATCAGGAAAATCCGTAAGATATGCTTTAGGTACTTCAATCATACGCAATCCTTCTGTATAATATTTATTTAATATTGCTTTAACAGTGGAAGATTTACCTGTTCCACGATCTCCATGGAGCAATGCATTGTTAGCAGAAAATCCCTTTAAAAATTGTTCTGTATTTTCTAGTACAACTGAACGTTCCTGCTCATATCCAATAAGATCAGAAAGAGTAATGGGATCAGGTTTTTTAATTCCTTTACAGTATCCAAGGTCATTTTCACGTTCCCAAACAAAGGCTCTGTACATTGCAAAAATTCCACAACCATAATTTCCATGAAATTTTCTAAGTTTTTCTATACATTCACCCCATTGACTGCTGTAGTAAAAGGTTTGTTTTATCTCACTTATATGTTCAGGGCAATTTTCTGAAGGGAAATCACCTTCAACTTCCCACTCTGGAAGCTTTTCTATTATGTATTTAAATTCACTTTCATCAAAATATCTTAACAATTGATTTTTTATAATATATGGATTTAGTTTAGCTATTAACTGAAGATTTATTAAATCATTTGCTGCTGCCTTTTCAATTAAATTTGCACTTTTGTTCACAATGTTACTCTGTGCCTTTAATGAAAATGGATTCTCATCAAAAATAATCTTATCAACTACATATGCTTCTAAGGTGTTTGTACCACTTTCAGCTAAGGCAAAGAAAAAATTATTGTATAAATTAGTAAAGCAAGACAACTCAACTTTACCTATATTTATGTAATCAAGAAGTAAACGCAAACTACTTATCACGTTATCATTAAGTAAATTTCTGTAAACAGACATGGAATCCAGTGCCAATTTTGCACTTCTTATTTCAAAACTCACTGCAAAGGTTGCATTTTCCATAAAAAGTCCTCCTAGTAAAATATAATTTCTCACTTTATTATACTAAATTATATCATACTCCATATGTATAAAAAAATCAAATTGCCGCTATAGAATTCACTAGATATTTATATAGTTTTTTAAAATATGCTTAAAATTGAGAGTTTAATAGTAAAAAACAATTTTGCAGCATCATAGTTTCACCATGAATTAAAAATCTATTTTTCTACTCTCAATTCTAAGCTAGAGATCAATTCAAAAATTCTCTATATATTATTATAAACATTGAAAACTTCTTATATCTCTTAGATCAATCCCAAAGTATATCCATCGAAAGCCATTCCACCTGAAGCCTGAAGCAGATCTTCTTCCCACAAAAGTAAGCCATGCCCAAAATCCATGTCCTCTTCTAGGCCAAATGTATACAAATCTATGGAGACATGGTCTTATTGCACCAGGATCTACAGCAAAAGTCTGCGGCCCGCCAGGTCCACCGGCTTGAAATTGCTGTGGCTGTGCTGGCACAGAGGATGGTGGCGGTCCGGGAGGTGCACTAGGATTAAATTGTCTGGTATCATACTGAGAATAATCCCAAGGATCTGGTTGATTATTTCTATAGGAATAGTAAGTTGGTTCTTCAAAATACTGAAAAGAATCATCATCCTCTATGCTGTCAAATTCCTCTCTATTTTCATTGTCAGGTTCTTCTGGTTCCTGATATCTATTATAGGTATAATACATAATTACACTCCTATTTTTTTGATTGCACTATAATATATGCATATTAAATAAAAAATGTAACATAGTTTTAAAAAATTACATAAATTATACTATAATGAAAATTTAAACTTTAATAGGGAGGCAATATCCTATGAGAATTCGAAGAGCAATTAGATATTTAAAAAGAGCTCCAAAACCGAGGGTTAACAACTTTCATAAGGCTGTATCTAATATAGTACTGAATACCGAAAAAACAAGAAAAAATTATATATATTTTGATACCATTTCTGAAAAGAGTACTAATACTTTTTCTAGAAAACATAATAATTCTGTTAAAAAAATTACACATAATTTTGATGATATAGATAATGATATAAAATTCTTAAATACTTCAGAAAAAAAAATTAATTTTACTAATGATAAGGATTCAACTAAAAATGCCATTGCTGAAAATAAAGTTTCCAGCGTAATTAATTCTAACTTAAACTCGTCCCTATTTGCTTCTAATAATTCAGGTAAAGAAGAAGCTACTATACACACTGATGATTCTGTCCCCTTTAACCATTTAGTTGGAAAATATGGTTCTAATATTAATCAACTTAACGACACTACCTTTGAAATAAATACACCCGGTATTTTCAAAATTACATTTATACTATATACAACTAAATCCTCTCCTCTTGGAGGTGCTGATATAGTTATAAATAATATTCCCCTTGATATCCCAACTATTTTAATAACTCCAGGGACTCCCCTAATCGGTAATGGAATCTTCAATATACAAGAAAATAATACTACAATTAAAATAATTGTTTCTGGTTTAGATTTATCTCTGTGCCCTGGGAAAAATGCAAATATAATTATTGAGCAGCTAAATTAAAGATAGAAAAATATACTAATACCATATATAATTAAGGAATCAAAGATAGAAAAATAAATATGGATACAGCTAATGAAAAGCTAAATATAACGATTTAGTAAAAAATGTATGATTTAAAAACCTCCAATAACTATAATGAGTTATTGGAGGTTTTTATTTCCATCATAGCTTTTTTACCATTGGCTATAAAACCTAATACCAGCATCGGTTATTATAAAACAAACACCTCTTTACACTGATATCTTATATTGAATGTAAAGAGGTGTTTTGCAAATCTAAGCTATGCCTTAACTACGTGACAAATCGAAGCTGGCAGGCATAACATAATCTCTGAGTTATCAGACATTTCCATTTTACTGCATACATCAAGAAATATATTATTTGTACCTTGTATTTCTACTTTATATTGCCATGAAGTTCCCTGAAATGCTCTTTGAGAAATTCTTCCTTTTAATTTTGTAGCAACTCCATCATAATCCATATCTACAAGTATATCTGTTGGGCGTATCATGACACTAATCTTATTTTTAACATCTTGTACTGGCGAAGCCAAAATGTTAAATCCCTGGCACTCAATTAGCATATCACTACCTGAATAACTTATAAAATTACCTTCAAGGAAATTAGAAGCGCCCAAAAAAGATGCAGTAAATGCAGATTGCGGTTTTTGGTATAGCTTGACTGGATCATCCTCTTGTTCTATATGTCCGTTATTCAATAAAATAACATTGTCAGACATACTTAATGCTTCAATCTGATCATGCGTAACATATATAGTAGTTATACCTGCATTTTTAACAATCTGTAATAATTCCCATCGCATTTTTTCTCTCATTTTTGCATCAAGACTTGATAATGGTTCATCCATAAGTAAGAAAAAAGGATTGGGCGCAAGTGCACGTGCGACTGCAATTCTCTGTTTTTGGCCCCCTGAAAGCTGATGAGGATAATAGTGCTGGAATCCATTCATTTGGACAACTTCAAGTACTTCACTGACTCTCGATTTTATCTCTGTTCTACTCATCTTTTTTCCTTTTTTAAGTTTTAACACAAATGCTATATTCTCAAATATTGACATATGAGGCCATAAAGCAAAATCTTGGAACACCATGCCGATGTTACGATACTCAGGTGACATGGTGAAATTATTTGATGACCAAACTGATCCATTTACTCTAATTAATCCACTATCAATATTAGTCAAACCTGCAATTGTATTGAGTAGTGTAGTTTTACCACATCCTGAAGAGCCAAGTAATGTAACAAATTGACCTTTTTCAACTTTCATTGAAATATGATCCAATATAAGTCTTGAACCATATGATTTTGAAATATTATCAATCTCAATAAAAATAAAAATCACCTTACTTATAAAATATTTTAAATCATCTACATCAGCCTCAGAATCAACTTAATGTTAAAATTGCTTAACATCTTCCACAGTTTGTACTGGATTATTCTCAGAAGTCACATTTGTTGTATCAATTATTTTTGCCGCTGAAAGATGTAGTTTTGCATATCCCATAACCCAGATTATACTTTTAGTAAGTAGATATACTAAAAATACAATTAATATACCGATTATCGTAAGTGCTGAACCATTAGACCAATCCGAACTATTAAATCTAGACTGAATCACTACAGAAAATGGTGGCTGCCCTGGTGGATATAGCAGCGAAGCTGCCGGTAATTCGAACATCATACCTGCAAAAGACATAAAAAATGTAGATATTGTAGTTGTACTTATTAATGGCACTATTATCTTAAAAATTATTTGCATATTGCTAGCTCCAAAAACTTTAGCTGATTTCAATAAATTTGGTGGAAGCGTGCTCAATGCTCCAGTTTGTAATCTTATAGAATATGGCAGTGCACCTGCAAGATAAGCCATTGCAAGACATATAGGAGTTCCATAAAGTACTAGATTTAATGGTATAAGCCATACTGCATTCCAAGCAAACACAAATCCTGCTGCCAGTACAACTCCAGGTATTGCAAGTGTTGACATGTTTAGAATATTTATAAATTTACTTGTAAGTGAATGCTTAAATATCAACTGATATGCTAAGATAACTGCAAAAGGCACAGCTATAATCGCAACTATAGTTGAATAAGTAATTGAGCGTAATAGTGAAGCATATCCATCACCATTAATTTGAATGACATCTCTATAATGTGCAAAAGTCCAATTTGAGCTATTGATACCATTACTCCATACCTTCCATAAAGATGCACATATATTAGACATAATCGGAAGAACAAATGATAAAATTATTATTATTACCATACCAACAAAAAATATTGAATAATACTTGGATTTGACACCATATTTTTCTGCAATGTTATCTTTCTTCTTAAACGATGGAGTTGTAACATATGATTTCTTCCTCATTATCATAAACTGTAAACCAATTGCAGCAGATGTAACAAAAACTTCAATTACTGATAAACTGGCTGCAACAGAATAATTAACTGGATCTTGGTTTAATGATGAATATATTTGGTACGTTAAAAGTGGAATATGGGAATTTGGTGTTATTGCAGCAGCAATACCAAAATCCCCAAAACCTTCTGCAAATGCAATTGAAGCTCCTGCAAGTAATGCCGGTGTTAAGAGGGGAAGTGTGATCTTAAAAAACAATTGACTTTTAGTGGCGCCACCTATTTTCCCAGCATTTAACAATTCTGTTCCTATATTTTTTAGAGCCTGATGCATACTAAAATATACATACGTAAAAAACCGCAGTCCCATTATTAATGCAAGCCCATACCTAGTAAAAAACCATGCAGACCAGCCAAAGGGTAAACCGAATATTTGACTAAGTATTCCTCCATCTTGCATAAGCAGCATCCAGCCTTCTGCAATGACATATGAAGGCATAAAAAATGCTATCCAAATAAGTGAGTTAAATATATTTGCAGCAGCATCTGGCATATGATGTATTGCTATAGACGAAAAAGTCCCCAATATTACAGCAATCACTGCTGCCAAAAGCCCAATAATTATTGAATTAGATAGAGCTAAAAAGTTTGACTTATCAGTGAATACACTCAGTAAATTTGCAAAAGATGGAGTGATACTCGATATCTTGTCAAAAATATGAGGAAATATTGATTGCAGCAATAAGGCTGCTAACGGATATACGACAATTACCGCCATTGCAATAATACCAAATACCTCTCCGAACTTCTCACCAAATCTTACAAATAATTTCTTATTGGAGGATATTATCATGGAACCACTTCTTAATATCTTTTTCATTTTTAGCAGCAGCTATTGGATCTGTCGTTATCCATTTAACATCAGTTGTCAGGGCTTCTTTATTAGCTTGTACGCCCTTTATGACTGGGTTAAAATATGAATCACCGCCGCCATTTTTGGGATCGAGCATTACAGATTGTCCTTCAGGAGAAAGGCAGTATTCAACAAATTGTTTGGCTGCATCCATATCAGGAGCATTCTTGTTTATTGAAATGACACCTGGAAGCGTAAATACCCCAGAAGAAGGATATATTATATCCACTGGATCCCCACTTTTCTTAGCATTAATAAGTGCCGAATTCTGTATGGTTATAGCTTTAACCTGACCAGATACTAATGCCTTTAATGTATTATCATTTGTAGGAAATACTTTAAGTCCATTAGTCTTAAGATTCTGATAGAAATTCTTACCTTGTGTATCTCCCATACTTTGAAGCATTCCGCTAACATAAGGATATGTAGGTCCTGATGTACTAGGATCATTCATAGCTATTCCGTTTTTGAACTTAGGATCGGTTAAATCCTTCCAATCTTTAGGATAATCTGCTGGTTTCATTAATTTTGTATTAACACCAATTGCAGCCGCAGCTGTAACTGTAACCGGATAATAAGACTTATTTGATGGTATAAGTGATTTACCTAAATCCGTAAAATTCTGTATATCCGATGGTGTCCAATCGCGAAGAAGCATTTGTTCATTATCAATTGCTTGCATAGTAGCATTACCATCAAACCAAGCAACATCCCAATGAGGATTTGAACGTTCAGCCTCCATTTTTGCTGTTATCATACCTGTAGAATCATCTACCAGCTTCACATTTATACCAGTTTTTTTCTGGAATGCTTCTGCAACAGCTTTATCGTAACCCTGAGCTGAATACAATACAAGCTGTTTCTTACCTGAACTTGAAGAAGAGTTGGAACTTGAGGCAGATGCTGTGTTTTGCTTACCACACGCTGACATAGTAAGTATAAGAAACGAAAGTGTCCCCATGACAATTATAGACTTTAATCTTTTGGATTTCATAAAATCACTCCTATTAAAAATTATTAAAGTATTGCTATTGGCCGAAAGTTTGAATCCATCTCCAATTTAACAAATTTTCTCATAGCTTACATTAAATATATCAATATGTAACACATGTTACAAGATATTCTTTGTTAATTCCTCATTAATGTTTGTTAAGAAACATGGCACAAAATTTTACACGTTAATATATAAGAAAGATTATCATAATAAATATCAGATACTTGGCTAAGTAATGCTAGATTATATACAATTTAAAAAATATGGTATCGATAATGAAACTATTGAAAGCTTTAAGTATTTTAAATAGGCAATTCGTAATGTTCTTATAGAGTATTCGCTATTTTAAGTATTATATTTTTAATTTTAGTGATAATTTTAACAGAAAAGCATCTAAAAGATATGTTTGGAGTATAAAACTCAAGGCTTCCAGTAAATTTACTGGAAGCCTTATAAATTCTAACTTGGTGCGGATAACAGGATTCGAACCTGCATGATTTCTCACTAATACCTGAAACTGCTACATTATCCAGTATATCCGTAAGCCTTGCTATTCCTTATGTTCAATATATCAACTTTAATAATCATCACTAATCCTATGTATATTATTATTTTATCACAGCACCTTAGAATTATCAACAGCAACCCACAGTCAACCCACAAGAAATATATTCCAGCAACCTACAGTCAACCTTACAAAAACTATCAGTAGAAATATGTTTAAATATTCGCCAAATGTTTCATTTATAAAAAGGAAAAGCCCTCCCATATTAGCAGAAGAGCCTAGTTAATATTCGTGCTCCTATAATTTAATAACGGATGAAATATAAACAGGATACCCAAAAATGTAAGCACACCCAAAATTACAAATATGAATATTACCAAGTTTCTTGTTCGCTTTATATCTTCTAAAGTGTATTGGTTATGAGAGGGTAAGAATACAGCCATAAATAGAAATTCTATAGATTGCCAAAAGTTATTAGTCTGTATAAAATGAAAGTCCTGTCCTCCATGTCTGAATCGAACAGAAGTTACCCTTCCTAAACTCTCTACTTTCTTTATCCTGTAGAAAAATCTGCTCACAAGTAATATCATTATAATTCCACCGATAGACACCCCTGCTACAAACAATATTACATCTTTAAGAACAATAGTATTGTAATAGCCTAAAGTATTTATGAGCCATTGTATTATATCTCTTACCACTCCGTTACCTATTGCCACAGACACAACCGCTACCCCCTCTTATTTATTCTTGACCAAATCATCATATAGCTTCTTAAACTCTATAGATAAGTGTTTCTGCTCTTCCACTGTGAGCCTATCATCTATACTAATTTGTACAAGTGTTTTATTTAAAGTAGGATTATTCAGTAGCAAGGTAGTTTCAACTGGTGCTATTCTATCATATAGGGCAAATGTTTTATCAAGAGGTAATCCATAATATTCAGCAATTGCTTCCAGTACAGTATCAGAAGGTTCTTTTAATCCTCGCTCCAGCTCACTTAAATAGTTACCAGAAATGTTAATCTTCCCTGCTACTTTAAAAATTGAGTTGCCTGTTTTCTTTCGGTATTGCTTTAGCTGTTCTCCAGCTTTTTTAAATATGTTTTCTTTATCCAATCCATCACCCCACTACTGATATTTTAAAGTATACCCCATACAAAAGCTACTATTCATTGTTGCCGATTTTTCCATAATATACATAATCTTTTTGCTTAAATTTCAGTGGACAATTATAGGTTTACATAATATAATTTAGGCATGGGTAAGAGTTAATTAAAACTATATAAAAGGAGAGAATATGATTGATACAAAATTCATTCTTAGATAAAATAAATAACGAGCGTAATATATGTGAAGAGATTCTTGTTGCTGGCAAGGGTGGATTAGATATTGGAGAAGCTACAGGGCTAATTCAATACTTTATGGAAATGAAACTGCCATTTAAGGTTTGTCCGCATATCGAGGACACTGTATCAATCGAATTACTAAATTAAACTAAAAAAAGAAAGCAGTCAAGGTTATTAGCCCCAACTGCTTTTTCCTATTTTCCTTCTAATTTTGCTACTCTTGCTTCAAGCTCTGCAAGTCGCTGTTCTACTGTTTTTGTAACAGCTTTTCTATATACCATTTCGCCTTTACTGTTATAAACAATATAATCTGGATTCTGGTCTGCAATGTCTTTAGCGTTCTGTAGGTCTGTGTAAGCTCCTAGTTGGCTCTCTGCGTCGTTCCAAGACTTCCTTACTCTATATATCTCTTGGGCTTGCTGTTGTGCTTCCTGTGCCTTTTTCTGTGCTTCTATTCTAGCCTGTTCCTCTGCTACTGCTTTAGCCTTTGCTTCGGCTTCTTTTCTAGCTTGCTCTGCCTTGGCTCTTGCGTCTGCTTCTGTATATAATTGATTCATCTTACCAGCAGATTGTTGACCCCAGATACCATCCACAGTTAAACCATATTTAGCTTGGAAGTTCTTTATAGCTTGTATTGTATTTGCTCCGCTGATTCCATCCTCAACCAGTCCAGCACCGTTCATAGCATTAAGCTGTTTTTGAATAGTTAATACTGTATTATCCACCGTAGTTGTTCCACCTCCTGTGTTATTGCTACTGGTTACTGTAGCTCCACCTAATCTAGCTTTAAAAGCTGTCCAGCCAGCCCAGTTATTGTAGTTCATAGACTGCGGGCAATTCTTTCTTGAAGCGTCGTAATGTCTTACTACATGGTTAGTATCAATTCCATATCTAGCCATTAAATTTTTAGTAAGTTCTAATGCGTTGCTCACAGCTTTATCATAGTTTCCGTCGCTGTTAATACAAATCTCTATACCTATTGAATTTCTATTTGTAATCCCATATTTACCAGCACCATCACCGCAATGCCAAGCTGTAAGGTTAGGGTCAACTAGCTCCATTATATTACTATCATCAACAAAGTAATTGGCAGAAGCTTGTCTATCTCCACCGTTAAAGTAATTGAAGTGAGCCTGTGCGTTTGCTCCAGTTCCCCTGTTTCCTGTGTCATGAATTACAATGTATATCTTTTTATCGGTATTAGTAGAGTAATTGTACTTTATATGCTTTATTTGAATTGGTAACATTTTAATTCCCCCTTAGATTATGGTAGTGCAATAAAAAAGATTCCCCACATTGCTAGAATGGTAAGGAATCCAGTTAGTAATATAAACATCTTAGGAACTTCGTATTTACTTCCAGCTCTATTAGAAATGTAAGCGAATAATAAAACCCCTAAAGTCAAGCCACTAATGAATATAAATAGGTTTTTGAACATCATAGCTATTACATAAGTGTCCATATTAATCCCTCCAAAAATAAAAAAAGAGAGCTGTTAAGCCCTCTATTTAAGTTGCTGTATAAGTCTTAATTGTAGCATTGGTTACTTCTTTTACTGTATATGAAACTGAATTGATAGTCTGTACATCATTCACCGCTGGAAGTGCTGACAGGTTAGCTCCATTATCTGGAACAAAAGTAAAGGTCGCTCCACCATTATTCATATAGAAAGGAACATTACCGTATCCAGCACCGTAACCATATATCTTAATGTAAATATCCCAAATATAAGAACTACCAGCTTCTTTCTTAACTATTACTACATCACCAGCTTGGAACTTTATAGCGTTATTATCGCAATAAGCTTCAACAAAAGAGCCAGCGGAAACAGTTTTGAAATCCGTTGTAACACTTAGATAAGCTTTTATTTTACCTGTGTGAATATAGTTACCAGAAGCAAAGTAAAACAGCTCCATGTATGCTCTCTGGTATGTTCCATTAGTCGTAAATCTTCCTGCAATGTAATACTTGTCCGTTCCTGTACCTTCTGTAGCCATAACTCTACCTCTGGAAATGTAACCGCCAGACAGTGACCATTTCCCAGATACAGTATAGTCGGAAGCGGTATTGAAAGCTGTTTGAGTAGCTTCCGTTACAACATTACTGCCATTTACAGCAATATTACCGTCTGGTTTAAATACTATTGCCTTACTTGTATCCCATGTTTCTCCTTCTGCTGGTACGGAAGGGTCTGAATAATCACTTGAAGGTATAAGAGCTATTTCCCCAGCAACATGAGTATTCGCAACACTGGTGGATAATCTTCCTAACTTCCAACTTTTATTCTGCTCCTGTTTGAATACAAAGCCATTGGGAGTTAATACCCTAGTTACTCCCTCTAAGTAACCGTTCTGAACAGGTAGATATTCTCCGATATGAGTGTGGATTTTATTTGCCTTTCCGTCTAAGAGAGATATTCCCCTCGGTTTTACTTCTGGATAAACAAGTATGTCCTCGTAGTTATTATTTAAAGTATCAACAACATCATTGTCACATCCTGTGGTAGCTAGTCCATATGAGTATCCCAGTCTTGTCCTATCACTTGAATATTGCCACATTAGATAAGTAGTATATCCACCAAAAGTAGTG
This sequence comes from Clostridium sp., assembly GCF_047718555.1. GTDB lineage: Bacteria > Bacillota > Clostridia > Clostridiales > Clostridiaceae > Clostridium_I. Next base: position 15,686 of record NZ_JBDNRK010000005.1, read on the forward strand.
AAGTTATAGTTTGGATAAGCTAGGGAAGCATGAGCGTCAACATCTGGTGCATTGACAGCAAGCCATAGTTTAGGAACATCTACATTTATTTTAGTACCATTTGTATGCTGAATATTTCCACCACAAGCACCATCTATATAGTAGTAAGCAGTATATAGCATTACTCCACCCCTAGAAGCAAGTTGAGGAAATCTAACTACCATTCTGTCTTTGAAAGCCTTTATCCATATATAAGTTTGATGGGCTGTCATTGAGTTGCTTCCATAATTTGCTCTGTTATCCTCAAAGTCACATACAGGAAGTACATCACCACATTTACCAGCTCCAAATACACTCTCTAATATATCAGCATAATTGTTAGCTTCTACTGTAGCTTCTGTTTGTAAGTTAGCGTCTGTATATCCTCCAGCATAAATGTTAAAAGTGTTGATATGTCTACAATAATAATAAGTACCAATTTTTAATCCCTTTGCTCTCAACGCATTTACATTAGTTGTATTAAAGCTAGTATCTTGAATTTTTGTATTAGCGTCTTGGCTTTGGTTTCCAGCTCTTAAAATTACAAAGTCTAAACCATCTGCTCTTATTAATCTTGAACCACTTCCATTGATTAACGGATATTGATAAGTAGCAAAATCTATACCTTTAGGCATAACATTTCTCTCTCTAAAGTCAAAATAAGAAAAGTATCCCGCTGATGATTGCATATATTATTTTCCCCCTTTAACACAAACTATAATAACTTCATCATTCAAATCTAAGCTGTAACTGCTCAATAAAGTTACCGTACTACCAGATACTGACCAGTGAACACCTTCATAAACTAAGCTTCCATTTATCTGAATTAGAAGTACATCTGTAGTGCTGGAATAGCCTGTAATACCTACTCCAAAAGAAGTAGTACCATAAGCACCAACCACTATTCTGTTCTGTTTTATCTTTCCACTACCTACAGCCCACACAAGAGTATTTCCAGCACCTACAGCTAGTACATTATCTACCGCTTGCCCTGTACTATCTGGAATCTTATCTAGTGTAGTTTTATTTGTGTGAACATGAACCTTACTTACAGCGTCCTCAATAGCTGGTAAATAATCCGAACTTTCTACAGCACTTGTGGTATCTACATTAGGTTGTATAATAAATTCAAAATCAAATGTGGTCAGCTTACCGCCTAGTCCATCAAATAAGCTCACTTCCGCTCTTGCTGTTCCTCCTACCGCTAAACTCTGGGAAGCTAAAACAACATCTAGCTTTCCCAATGTAGCGTCAACTAAGGTAGGAATCTGGTAAACTACTGTTTTATCTGGTTTTTCTATTGATACAGTGTAAGTCAATCCAGTCAAATTTACTGGAGTTATACCATCAATAATTTGTATATGGAGTACAGTTGAGTTGTTATCTCTTTGTTTTACCTTCTTTGGTATCTGGGTAAACTCACTAATCAAATTAAGGATGATAGTATAATCTCTTGGATTAGAAAAAGCCATATCCTTACCTCCTTATTAGTTATCTGATGTTTTCTCGCTCTTTATTACTGCTCCTTCTAAAGCTGTAGACTTAGCGAAATAAAAAGCTATTACAGAAGTCACCACATACTCTACCAACTTTGTATCAATCTTTCCTAAAACTGCTAACAATATGAATAAACCTGTAATCCCCAAAGCCATCAATTTTCTTACTTCTATTAAATTAGTTATTTTCTTTAACATTTCTATGACCCTCCATTTCAACTATTTTTCCTTTTAATTGAATTACTTCTTCTCTTAACAATTTATTTTCAGCAACCAATCCCTTAACTTCTTCCTTCATTTCTGCTATCTCGTTCTGGTATGAAGTAAATAGTTTCTGTAATTGTGCGTCTATAAATTGTTCTCTTTTAATTGATAAATCTATATTGTTCTTACTTGTCGTTGTTCGGTAAGTTACAAATCCTGTTATCACTGAACCAATAACTCCCCAAACAGCAGGACTAAGCAAAAGCTCATTTAAATTCATAGTGAACCTCCTTATTCTATTGTTTAGGGAGTGAACCCCTTGCTGTCGCTTTCTATACTTGGCAAACTATGGAATTACAACACAACATTTACATAAAAAAAAGAAGAGAGCCGAAGCTCCCTGTTTTATATTTCTTTTAACTCTTTAGTTTCTAAATCTATATAAAAATTGTCTTTATTGTCTACAATCGCCCTGTTATTATCTACAACTACAAAGTCAATGGTCAATTCTTTTTTACTCTTATTATCTCCAAAGTAATTCATATCTTGAACACCTGTGCAGTAATATTTAATTACTCCAGTATCTTTCAAATAAAATAAAGTTAGTTTTTCCATTTTAGTTATTTCCCCCTTCTATGCAATAACCATATAAGTAACAGCGAAATCTAGTTTTGGAGCATTGGCTGGATTAGCTATTTCTGTAGCATAACAAGCTCCGTATATATGAAAAGTAGCATTGCCATAATCAAAAGTATCTGCTTGTACAAAGAATGTTTTCAGTGCAAATCCAGTAGTATTGTTTTGTAGACTAGAAGCCTGTACAATTACACTAAAATTCTTGTTTTTAAATTCATCTGGCAATTGGATTACAATAAATACTTGGTCATCTGGTACTATAGCAGTTCCTACATTAGATAAGAAATGATACTTATGTCCTGTACCAGAAATAAATCTTTCAATACCACCAGAACTCATTTTGGTATAAGAACCATCACTGTGATTTACTTTTATTCCATCTGTTGGAGTAATGGAAACATTGTTATTTATATTATTGAATCCTATTTTTATTTCTGTAGGACTTTGGGAAATTATAGACTTTACATCACCTTCCTCAACCTTCAATTCAAGCTGACCATTAACATTAGAAATCTGGGCATTTACAGTAGACTTATTAGCTTTCTCTGTAGTAACTTGGTTAAACTGTCTATTCTTTTCTTGGTCTGTCATAATCTTAAAGCTTCCAAGCTCTATAGTAGTATTCACAGGCTCTAGCAAATCTACTTTTCTGGAAATAATCATAGCTGACAGTGTGAGAGCTGGTTTAAATTCATGGTCAATAATTGTTACTATATCCCCAGTAACTACGCTCTCAAATTCAAAGTTATCATCACCAGTCATAGCGTATAAGTCCACAGCGTCTACAGTATAGGTAATCTTAGGAGTAGACAGTTCCATTAGAACTTTATAAGCGTCATTAATTAAATCCGTTGGTGTTTTCATTTGAGAGTTTTCGTAATAATGGTAGCGTGGTCTTTTACCAGAAGTTCCCTTGTATCCCCACTGTGCTGTAGCTGTAGTATTCTCTAAGTAAAGCTGTCCATTAGGTTTATTCAGTGGATTAGTAGGAGTTGTCCAAGTCACAGAAGTAATATCTATTAATGGTGCGTTGTCTGCGTCGCTTGCTTCTGCTCCCTTTGGAATTACTGCGGTCTTTATTTCAGAAGTATCAACTTCCCTTTTTACATTTTCTATATCCTTACTATATTCAAATCTCTTCCCATTATCCTTGCCAACAACTGCTTTTAAATCTACATATCTATGAGTAATCTGGTTTCCAGAAATAACTAACCTAAATTGTACATTCAATGAGTATTCTTCTGCTGTAAGATAAACTGCTTCAAGAACAGATTTATATATCGTTTCATTAACCGCTGGGTGGGTGGTCACTGTATCAACTGCCCCTACCTCCCATCTAGTGCCATTCAACACAGAAGTTAATAACTGCGAGGGTGTATATGTTGTTCCTGTAATCTGATAAAAGCATACCTCGTCAAATAACTCTTGCGAACAGTGTTCACAGTGGATTGACTTGGTATGCTCTTCCCCATGTTCTTCATCAACTTTTCTAATTATATACATCTGCCAGTTTCCTAAAAGGTCTTGGAATACTAGGTAGTTTTCTTCAATTACAAACTCGGATTCATCTACTGCTCCATTTATAGACATATCCAAAGTATACATATCATTTTGCTGTTCCGAAACTACAGCACTGCTTATCACTGGATTCTCTGGATTGGTATTACCTAGAACAGCTACTATTTCTTCATCTCTATTTAATACATAAAATACCAACTTATTTCCCCCTTCTCTTATAGCCAGTATTCAGAATAACTTACCGCATAGCTTCCAGCCTTATCTACTGAAATGGTAAATGTTCCTCGGCTTTCAAACTCTAACCATTTAGTGCTAAAATTTATCACCTTTTGATTAACTGTACCGCCTACAGTAACCTTTCTGTTTTTACAATCTATAATCACAGGAGCAGCATTGGTAAAAGTACCTGTAATAGAAACTGTATTATCACCGCAAGTAAGAGTAAGAGTTGTGGTTGCTGTAGAAGAAGGTGTCCAAGTTATTACAGGCTGTGAAGGAGCTGTACCATTATAAGCCAACATAAAAGAACCGCCACCTGTAGAAAAAGTAACGGTTTCATCCACATCTATACCCTTTGCCATTCCGCTAGGTACTATAAGCTCCAGCTCTCCTTCTCCAGCAAATATTAAATCTGTTATATCAATACTGGTATTTATTTTAGCTTGGTATGTCACCTGTTTATCATCTGAAACAACTAGCTCACAGGTCTTAAAATTATTTCCTCTGACCCATAGTGCAAGTTCTCTAGCCATTTCAGTAAGTGGTTTCCCATCCTCTGGTACTATAAGGATTTTCATTTTTAGTGGCTTTGAACCTATAGAAGTACCTGTTTCCATAGCTCCGATTCTTCCAGCAATTTGTTTAAAACTGTGAGTAATAGAAGGAAGGACAGCAAAATCTACTGTCCGAACCTTTATAAAACTTGGTATATCTAATCCATTAAAAGTTACTTTAAAATCTGCCATTATCTTCTACCCCTTCCTCTTTGGTTTTGTCTTTCCAATCTATACAATTCTTGTGCTGTTTTCTTTATGTCGGCTTCCTCTCTTATATAGAAGTTGTTTCCAGTGATTACAGCACCACCGCCACCACCGTTGTCGTCGCCGCCTGTATTGTCTGGCATAACCTCTGCAATTCCTTGTCCTATTCCGCCAAGTACAGCGGAAGTTAATGGCAATACTGCTTCTGCTCCAGCTTCACCAACTCCATGAGAGCCATTACCCAGAAGAGTAGGTTTATTGAATATACCACCCTTTGCGTGCCAATCTACAGAGAATGAAGGTACTTTAGGTGGCATAATTGAAAAGTCACCATTTACTTTAAAGTGCGGAAGTTTGAAAGCTCCGATTATTGAATCCCAAGCTCTCCTTATAGTGCCAACAACATCACTAACTACACTACCAAAGCCCCTCCAGATAGAGTTCCAATTACTATTCAGAGTTTTTAATCCGCTTAATATCCAATCAAAGAATGGTTTTACATATTTGTTGTAAACTGAAAGTACACCATTACCGAAAGCAATAGCATTTTGAGCCATCTGTGCAAATATTAGGGCGAATATTCCGTACAGCCACTTTAAGCCCTGTACAATCCACTGTAGAGCGGGATTTATAGCGTTATTCCATAACCACATAAAGACACTAGCCATCACTTTAATGTAATCCATGACATAGCCAAAGATAATTTTTATAGCGTTCCACCAGCCCTTTAATACTTGAACAAAGATGATAGCAAATATAATCATTAGGAACTCCAGAATAGGTACTATAATTCCAGAAATTACCCACCAGATTACCTTACCTACTGCCAGCACTATAGTTGAAATTATTCCAAATACTACTAAAAATGCTGTAGCCAGAACTCCAAGAATAACTCCTATCAAATTCGCAACAAACACTATTACTTGCCAAAGAACCTTAAATACATCAACTACAATCATGATAGCTACAAATATAATCTTGGCAATTACACTTATGATGGCAACCACTGGAGCAAGTACAACACCGATAGCCATAGCAATTACTGAAAGTCCGTAGTATATAATCTGTGCAAGGTATATTATGGTATCTACAAAAGGCTTAATATACTGTGTGTAGAATGGTAAAATGTACTTAGTAAATATGCTGGTAATAACCGCACCTATAGCGTCAATTATTGGCTGTATGGCTGTTTTGGCTTGGTCAAATATTGCTACTATATCAGTCCATAATTGTCCGAAAAAATCCCTTATAGCCGACCATGCTTGTTGCGTATAAGCCTTAATTTCATCCCAGTATTTTACAATGAAATAAACTGCCACAGCAATACCAACTATAGCCAATATAATAAGTCCTACTGGGGAGAATACCGCACTAAATGTAGCTTTCATTGCTGTAGCTATTCCTGTAGCCAAGGTCTTAAAAGCACCCACAACTATTAGGGCATACTTCTGTATATTTAAAGCCCATACTCCTATAGCTGTAGGTAGCAATCCAATGTTAGCAACAATCCAACCAATACCCCTCATAGCTCCGCTAGAAACTACAATTAATCTTCCTATAGCTTCTATCAAGTAGCCTAAATAAGTTGTAGCAATAGGTAGGATAATAGCCCACTTAGCAATATTTACATAGAACTTTATTTGCTCTGGAGATAACTGCTGTAACCTCTTTAAGAAGTCTGTTAATTTCTGTAGTGTGTCTGTTACAGAAGGAGCTATAACATCAAATACCTGTTTAGCTAAATCTTGCAATACACCCTTAAGCTTCATCATTTTAGCTTGGTACTGACCAGATTCTCTACCAGCTTGACCCATTGCGTCTGCTCCCTGTCTTACTGCTAGGTTATACAATAAATTAAGCTTTTGAGTTTCCTTTAAGTCACTGAATTGACCCTTTAAACCTTCCTTCATCATTTCTTGTTTTATGGTAGCTTCACCAAATGAAAGCCCTAATTTGTCCACCGCTTCATAGTTACCCATTAAAGCACTTTTCATTCTGTCTGTAGCTTCATCAAATGGGACATCTGTGAAAGCTCCTAAGTCATTGGTAAGCTGTACCATCTTCTCACTGAAATTTAAAGCTTCTTCCTGTGAGAATCCCATTGACTTACCATATTGATTGAAGGATAGAATCTGTCGTCTAACTTGATTTTCTGTAATGCCAGCAACATTAGAATAGGACTTTGCAAAAGCGTCACCAACAGAAGCCATACCTTTCATTGACTGCTTATAAGTAGCTTCAAAAGCTTGCATATTAGAACCTTGCTCTATTACCTGTTTACCTATTGCTAAAAGCGGAGTAGAAACGGATAGAGCTATTTTCTGCCCAGCACTGGATAGGTCTTGTCCTAGCTGTTGAGTACCCTTACCGAACTTATTCAACTTTTCTGAACCATTCTGGATACTCTTACCTATGTTGTTCATCATGTTATTAAAGCTGTTTGCTGATTCAGCAGTATTTTTCTTTATAGTGTCACCCAGATTGGACATTGATTTTTTCAGTCGGTCAAAAGCGGAGGTAGCCTGTTCGGTGTCAGCTTCGACATTAATATTTACCTTTTCATCTGCCATTTATTTAATCCCTTCCTTTCTCAAATACCAAAAAATAAGGGGAAGCTCTAAGAAATTAATCCCAGAACCTCCCCTGTGTGTTTATATGTTGAACCTCTTCATCAATTCGGCTCTTTTTGCTTCTATATCTTCTTTCTTTTCCACAGTAACTTTTTTCTTTTGCTGTGTTGCTGGAGAATAGAGTTTTGCGGGCTTTACAGGCTTTTTGAAATTTCCAGTAGCGTTCATTAGTAGAGCTGTTTGCCAAGCCAGTCTTTGCATAGTCAAGTCATTCTCATGCTTTTCTCTGTTTATCTCGGCTTTAATGAGTACAGCCAAAATGTTTATATCCACTTCATACATATACTCATAGTCCAACCTACAATAAGCTAAACCGAACATTTCTATTTCTTCCGTAGATAAACCCGCTACTACTTTACCCCTTCCATTGCTTCTCCTAGTTTTTCTGATACTTCATTCATGTTGTCGAAATCTATCATATCCCCTACTGCGTCAATAGTAAGGTCTTTATCTTCCCATTTAAGTCCAGCGTATAGTAATGCTCTTAACATTTCCATATCAAAACCATTTTTCCCAGACTTTTCATCTGGAACTAGTTCGGACATACTTCTTCCAGTTTCCTTTTCCAATAATACTAATGCGTTTAAATTAAATCTTAAATGTCTTTCCTTATCTAAATTAACTACAACTATTTTACTTGCCATAATTATTTTCTTCCCCCTAAGTATAATTTTGTGGTAGTTGTTTATCGGCACAATCTACCAAAGCACCAGTTTTATATTACTAAGGTGTTACTGTTCCAACTGTTCTTACTAATGGTGAAGCACCTTGTAAGCTTAAAGAAATTGAAACTGCGTCGTCCTGTGGGAAATCCTCTGGGAAGTCAGTAATAACAACTTTTCCAGTGTAAGTGTAACCATCTGCATTGTCATTAGCTCCAACTCTTATTTCCACATCAATAGCAACTCTATCTTCAAAAGCTGTGTGTAAAGCTTCCAATGCGTCGTCACCTAAAACTACAAATGCGTCACAGTCAACTGACCAACTTTTTACTCCAGCCATGCTTTCAGCCCATCCACCGCTATTTTTATCAGTAGTGTCTATAGTGTTCGCTGACCTAGAAAGTGAAGCTCCTGTTTGACCACCTAAAGCAGTCATAGTGGAAGCAACTTTAATCTTTAGTAATACATCAACTCCAGCTACCTTTGCCATTTATAAAACCTCCGTTTATATATTTTTGGGCAATAAAAAAAAGCCCACTATTTAGGACTTACTTGCTAAAACTCTGTAATTTACGGCATAGATATATTTGTTATTTTCATCCAATCCATTGAAAAACGGATTAGGACTTGTACACTGAATTAGAATAACTTGCCATACTCCAGCAGTTTTATTAGTCATATTGTGAAGGGATTCAATGTGTGTGTTGGCTAGTTCCTCTGCTGTTTCTGGGTGTTCACTTCTGTACATTAGCTGAATATTCATATCTTTTACATCACCAGTAAAATCACCGTTTATAATATCCACAGCTACTAAATTTTCTGTTTCAATATTGTATGGAAACTGTAACGGATACGCTGGTAACAATAAAGTGTTCTGTATGAAGTCAGTCAATTCCACTAGTTTCAACTGGCACACCCCCTATTTACTTTTTCTTTTGCTGTTCTTTCTGATTGAAGCTCTCATTTTTCTTGCTACATTTTCCTGTATAAACTTAGCCCAGCCCTCTCTTGAAAGTTCCACAGTATTAGTTAAATATCCAGTACCGACCTTTGGAGTATCCTTCATAAATCTGCCTTTAGCTGGTCTTTTCATTCGTGACCTAGCACCTAAGTTGTAGGTTTCATCATTAGTCCAGATAGCATAATTAAAGTTCCCATTCATAGCTCTAAATGACAGTGAGAAGTCACACCTTTTAAGCGGTACTTTCTTTGTTCTAACATAGTAGGACTTTTCAAGTTTTCCTGTGTCAACTGGGGCAGAACCAGAAGCAACCTTAACAGCGTCGTCCTTTATATCAGACATACAATCTTCAACTGCTCCAAATATTACCTCATTTACATCTTTGAACATTTCCAGTCCTACTGCTTCAATTTTAAGCCCTTTTGCCATTACCAACCACAACCCTTGTAGCCATTATATTTCCAACATAATCCTTAAAATAGAAAACATCTATAACTTGGTATTTGTTGGTCAATCCATTAGCAGCAGTAAACTGTATATAATCTCCATCCTTCGCCATAACAAAGCCTTTGAAAAGTACGGTAGCGGACATAATAGAAGTGAACCCATCCAAGCCAGATATTTTCTCCAGATTAGTATTGTAGTTTATCTGACATTTTCCAGTATAACTTTCAGTTAGGACGGGTTTTCCCCAGCGGTCTACATTTCCTGTCTGTGACAAAACAGTAGCTATATCATTCATTGGTATCCATCCTAACATAACTACTGCTCCCTTCTCATGAGGCTGTCTGGAGTACCTATTGTTCTACCAGAATAACTTCCAACCTTTCTTCTGGATACTCCACCAGTTAAAGCGTCTGGAGTTATTTTTAATGCGTCAAGAACATATGGAGCTATACTTCTATCCTTATCCTTAATAGTAATCATCAAGCCAGACATTTGAATATAAGTAACTCCCATTTCAGCTCTAAGGAAAGTATCATCTATCCTCATAAACCATATGGTCTGGTGTGCAATCACATCATCTGGAATATCTGCTTCAACGGTGTAATACTTTTTAAGTACATTTAGCAAGGTAGCCGCACTGTTATTTACTGCCTTTTTTCTTAGTGCTTCCGTTGCTTCATTCCATTGTTCACTATGGTATATGTTGTCAGTAATATATGCTGTTATTAATGCGAATCTTTCATCAGTCATGCTATTTCACCGCCCTTTTTCTCTTAGGCTTTTCTACTTCAACTACTTCATATTTCAAGTAATACATTTCAGCGAATTTTATACCTTCTTCTTTATCTTCAAATTCCGCTACCCCAGCATAGAACATTTCTCCACCTAGTCTAGCGTTCATTTTATTTCTTAAAAACACCTTTACCATTTATGCTCCCCCTTTCAGATAATAAAAAAAGTGGAGAGTGAAGAGCATAAGCCCTCTACTCCCCATTAGGTGATACTATTTCTTTATTCCTTTAAGTCTTGCAACTGATAAAGGATTGAATACTGCTAAACCTGTGTACCATTCAATTCTAGTTCTGTAAACTGGCTTAGTTTCTAATTCTCCGATATCTGTAACTCTAACTCCACCGTTTTGTATTCCAGATACATCAGAAAGAACACCAAGTTTTACAGCGAATATTTCGTATGCACTAGACTGTTGTGGCATTACAGCGTCCTCGCAAACTCTTAAAGGGATTCCAGCGTACATAGTAACTGGTCTACCAAAAGCGTCTACAGAAGTTTCAATATAATGCTGGTTGTTCTGTAGAAGATTCATTAATATTCTTCTGCAACCTCTTGACATGAATAATGCGTCAGCACCATGAGGTACAGCGTCAACTAATTTGTTTAAATCTTCTAAAACTAAAGCACCATTTGTATTGTCGATAACTTGAATGTCTTGTCCACCAGTAACATATTTAGCTAAACCATTGAAAGACTTAGTATCTACTGCTACATCACCGTAGAAGAATGTTGCTGTATACTTCTCTGCTACTGCTTTAGCTTTCAATTCAGTCTGGATAGCTCTTTGGTCATTTATGTTACCTCTTGTTTCTGCTATGAATTTGTCCACATCTACATCTCCACCAAGCATAACAAGTGTAGCTGTTTTCTGTGTGAATCCAGCGGAAGCTTCTGTGTAACCAGCGTTTACATCCCTAAATTCAACTGTTGGTAATGTAGAAACTTGATTGTAAGTATAAGCATTACCTACTATTTCCATGAAAGGTAGCACTTCAAGTACAGCAGAAGTCCTTACCATTGTTTCGATAACACCTTTTTGTAACATATCTTGGGAAAGCTTTGCACTTTCTACTAAAGTTACTGCCATTTATAATTCCTCCTGTGTTTTCTTATTTTTTGCAATAAAAAAAGCCCTGTTAATTCAGAGCGTAGTGTTCGTATTATTTCTTTTTACCTTTTGTGTTTCCATAAGCTAGTGACATTAAAGCAGAAGCACTCATTTTGGAAGTATCGGTATGCTGTTTAGTATCCTTTGGATTTAACGGTTTACCAATTTCAATATCAGTGTCTTTGCCCTTAAAAATACCTGTCTTTTCAGCCTTAGTAATCCAGTCCAATTTTTCCTTTAATGGTAAGTTTTCTGGAACTAAAGTTTTTAAGTCCTCTGGTATTTCAGACAACTTAGCTTCGATTATGCTATTCAAAATTCCCTCATATTCAGTTACCAAGTTACTCTTAGTTTCTGCGTCTGTTTTAGCTTGGTTAAGTTCTTTTTGAATTGCGTCTAAATCAGCATTTGGAGTTTCTTCATTCTTTTCATCTGTTTTAACTTCCTCTGCTGGTTTAGGTTCTTCTTTATGTTCTGGTTTTGGTTCATTTATTTTTGCTTCTAGGCTATTGATTTTGTCTAGTAAGCTCTTGTATACATCATCAGTTTTTGGTTGTTCCTCCGCTTTTGGCTCTTCTGTTGCTGGTGGTGTCGTTTCTACTTTCTCCACTGGGTCTGTAGCTGGAGGTGTTTCCTGTCCACCTTCTGGAGTGCTTTCAGCGAATAACTGTAAGTTCATATTTTTTAAACTGTATTCTTTTTCTTTCACTATTTAATCCCCTCACCTTTCATTTTTGTATCTTCCTGCCACAACCAAAATAAAGCAGTCCAGTATCAAACCGAACCGCTATAATTGGGTGGGGGAAGAAGGAGAGCGTTGTATCCGTCAATACAAGCTTTACCTCCTATGGCTACCCTGTTTCACCCTCTTGCCCTTTACTGGAATATATTTACAACCTTTTAATTGTTTTATTTACAGAAAACTACAATAGTATTGAATATTTATGAACAATTAGAAGGATTTTCATATATTGTGTAGAATTAATGTATGTGAAATTATATATTTTCTTAGAAAGGAATTAAAATATGCTAAGCTTGATAGTATTTGTAGTCACCTTTTTAATCGGAGTGTTTTTACCTACACCGCTTACAGTTATACTTACTATTGCAGATATGCTAATTCCTGACCCGATTCCATTTGCGGATGAAATAGGTTTGGCATTAAGTTTGGTAGTAAAAGTAAGAAAAAGTTGACAGATAAACAGTAAAGTAGGGCTTTAAATTAAGTCCCTACTCTAGCCCTTTACTTACCTTTTCATGGCGGTTTAATACATCTGCTGGAATATCATTGTAACTATGATATGGAATAGGTGTATGGCGACAACTTGGATGGAAAATTAAGTTGGTTCGCTTTAACTCTGCATATGTTTTGTAACCTTCTGTAGCTCCTGTCATAGAAATAATTAAGCCCTCAAAATCTAGGCAAGCGTCAACTGTTGCTGGATTAACTGGAATCCTTGCTAAATCTCCATGACCATCATTATTGTTGACATATTCTTTCATGCCATCTGTAACTATTTCCTGTGCCTTAGTTCTGGCTACCATTTCTACATAGTTATCAACTTTCCACCTTCGACCAGCCTTATCTACAATAGCAATCATATTATCTTTTACCGCTTGCTGGAGCTTAGTTCCATTTAAGTCACTGATAAGCTTTTTATATAAATCCTCTCTGCCCATATTCTGTAGGTTTCTGATATTGAGGTGCTTAGTCATGGTATCTCTTATAAACTGTTTTATGGACAGCTCGGTATTCCTAGTGACCTGTAGCAAATCTGCCATAGTAACATTTTTTATCTGTACCAGTGTTTCTCTATCTACTAAACTAGGAACTTCTTTTAATACAGATTTCACAGTATAGCTCGTACCAGTGGAATCATAGAAAGACATTAATCCAATCCCATAGCCCAAATAATACAGGTAGTCTGTTTCGTCATTTACTGTGTTTTGTATATCCGCTCTAAGCTCTTCAAATTTATGGTCTAAGTATTTATAAATTAGATATATAGTTATAACGGTAAACTCTGGATTGTGATTGTAGCTCAAAGACTTAGAAAGATTATTTGCTATTTCTGTATAGGTCTTTTCAAAAGCCTTAATCACTCTTAAATTACTTTCAACAATTAAAGGTCTGACATTTATACTCATTTGGCTTCCCCCTTAAAAATGGTGTCCTAAAATGGGACATCATATAAAATAAAAAGGAGAAGATTTTACTCTTCCCCTGTGGTATCCTTCTTTGTTCCTGTTTTACTTAGGTCTTGATTAGCTTCATCTGTAACTGGGCTACCTTCTGCGTGCGTAGAAGTATCATTGAATATAGAGCCATCAACTGTAGCCATCCTGTCTACCGCCTGTTGAGCTTCCTCATTGATTCTTTCTATCTCCAATTGAGCCTGTTCTTCTGTCATGCCTTCCATTCTCATAATAGCTGACTTCTGGCTCAATGTCTTAGCTCCACCAGTTCTAATATTCATAACTGTAGCTTCCTCTGCATTGTCCTTTGGAAGTCCATCTTGGAATACTAATTGTGGTACTGTAAGTGCATAATCAGCAATACCCACAGCCTGTTCCAATAGTTGTGCAATCACAAATATATCCTTCAAGCCCTTAGTATAATATTGTCTTTTTCTGTTAATCTTAGCTAACAAGTTATTCATTCTCCACTTAATAGCCAGTCCAGAAGTACCACTTGTACCGCCACCATCTGGCTTACCTAATGCCACCGCTGGTATTTCTGCTGTAGTCAATAGAAGGTCAACCAATTTATCAAGCTCTGTGAAAGCCTGTTGAAGCTGTCCATCCCAAGTAATATATTGTGGAATAACATCTTCTTTGCCCATAACCTCAAATACCTTGTCACGCTGTACATGGAATGTTGGATTACCTTCATCATCCTCACCCAGAATACCGCTTGGTACTGCCATTGCTGGGTCACTGTGCTTGTCTAAAATATCAGCTATCTGCGTAAGTCTATTGTTTATCTCGTCCATTATGGAGATATGCTCTGAAATATCGTCCAGCCCTTCCCATGTATCATCAGTAGAAAGGTTAGGAACATGAACTATTAAAGGCAACGGAACACCTGTAACTACTACATTTTGAGCTTCTAGTATTTCATCCTCAATTTTCCAGCTAGTTACTTCTGTGAACCCACCATGAAATCTAGTTTCTAAAACACTAATATTGTAAACTCTATACTCTATTCTTCCAGCATAGTGAGATTCAACAAATAACTGCCAGCACTCTTCGCCATCCACTTCCACTAAGACTGGTACTGCAATGTGATAAGCTACTATTTTATTCTTGTTATATATAGAAGCTTCTGGAAATATATGTTCTGGATTTACTGGCTCTATAATTACTCTTGGAGCGTCAAGCTCTTTTGGTAACTCACCACCATATTCTTGACCGTATCTAACCTTAAAGAAACTATCACCTCTGTAGGCATTGGCAAGAGCTGATTCATAAGCTAGTATATTCAAGCCATTTTCATCCACAAACTTATCGAAAGCCATTTGCTCTGGAGAGCTGTCACCATTACCCGCCTTAACCTGTACAGCTTCACCAAATAAAAAATCAGCCGATTTCTTGCAGATTACTCCTGCAATATTCGTGCTGATATATAATAGGTCTTGTTGTTGTTTGCTTCCCTTATAATCCTTGAAAACCTCGAAATGTTCGCCCTTAAAGAGCTTCCTATTCCTTTTATAACGGTCTACTCTTTCTCTATGCTCCACAGGTGGATACATTTTCCCAGAATTAAAGTAGTAACATGGTGTAAGCGAAATTCCTACTTCTCCTTCTGGTGTAGCATAATCTTTTTCCGTAGCTCCCAAGTTGAATGTCGGTATTGCACTGGATAAATTCTTTAAAAAACTATCTATATTAAACTTTGCCATTGTGTTTTATCCTCCTTAAAATACCTACATTCCAGTAGGTTTCTTGTAATAAGTTCTTTTCCTCTGCTTTCCAGCTAGTTCTACTGCGGAAGCCAAAGCGTCTGGAGCGTCGTCATGATCGTGGTTAGGAAACTGTTCTAACATTTCTAACAACAATCTCTGCGACCTTTTAAACTTAATTACTCCCTGTTCTACCAAAGGTTCTAATTGCTCTATCCTATCTTCTTTTCTGCCTTTAGGATTTACAGCTAATACCCTAGTCTTGTAGTATCCTTTCTTTATTAACCGCTCTCTTAACTGGCGGTACATATCGTACTGGGCTTGTACTGTTTCAACTCCAAAAGCATTATGTCCATACTCTTCAATCTTTTTAATAACTACTTCTAAAGCTTCATGCATAGGAACTTTTTTTACCCAAGCGTCAAGTACATAAAGTATTCCAGTACGCTTATCTCTACCAATAGTTATGATAGCGTTGTAGTCAGAGCGTGAATTTTTACCTATTGCTATATCCCAGAATCCATAAACCTCTAAATTCATAGGTCTACCATCTGCATAGAACAGGTCTTTATCTTCGTAATACTGTAGATATCCACTTTTAAAGATTGCTGATTCATCATCTGTAGGTTTATTCAAATACTCTGAACCAAAAGCTCTTGAACCAACATTGACTTTTATCTTAATAAGCTCATAGTAAGGAAAGCGGTCTTGCCATAGTGTTTTTACTCCCTTGTCCATTTCCTCTTTATTTGCATAATAGAAAACCTCTGCGTCATGCTCCCTGTCGTCATTTTCCTGATTGCGTAGAATCTTCTCCAACTCTTCCCACAGCCCCGCATTGTCTGGCTCTGCTACAATAGCCGAATAAATCTTACCTCGGAAATCCGACCTACCAAGAACCGCTGGAAGTAATCCTTGACCATGAACCAAAGTTCCCATGTAAATATAGGCTGTTCTGGTAATGTCACCAATTGGCATAATTACTGAATTGAACCAATGTAGATTTTTCTCCCTAAGTTCCTTGGTATTTGTATTTTTAGCACTCTCCAAATCGTCAAGAATAACTAAATCTGGTCTGTAAGCTCCATATCTAGCACCTCTAAGCTGTTTACCCATAGAAGCACTTTGAACCTTGATACCATTAGTAGTTACAAATTCTTCTTGGTTATCTTTTTCATTAGCTGTTTTATTTTCATGCAAAAGAACCCCGAAATCTTCTCGGAGCTTCTCATTGTATTTCAACTGGTTAGATACCCACTCAACAAACTTTTGAGCCATGCTGTCAGTTTCGGAAACAATCAACATATATTTTCTTTTCTTATATACTATCTGGTGTACTGGGAAAACATTAGACAAATAAGCCGACTTAGCATGACCTCTGGGAACTGACCACGCAATTCTCTTAGTAATATCTGTATTCAAACTATCCAGTATCCCACAAAGTTCCTCATGAAAGTCTGGAGCTTCTTCTATCCCCGCACCATTGGGAATTAAATTATTGTCATTATCTGGATTCTTCTTATCTGAAAAATACTCATAGGCAAAATACAAAACATCATATTCACATCTAAGTATCCTGTATTGTGTCTTTAAATCTCTGGCAATTTCTAAAAGCTCCTGTGCTTCTTCTGGAGAATATTCCCCAGTCTTTATTTCATCTGCTATCTTGTGGATAGAATCCTCAATTTTCTGTAATTTTGTACGAATATTTTCTGGCATTGTATCGTTGAACAAAGTAATTCCCTCCCCCAAAATATAATCTTTATACCTGTTCAACTTTCTAACCATTTGCCACCAATATTTACCACATTCAGACAAAAGAAAAATTAGCTGTAACCTTTATAACTCAATTAAAAGCAATATTTACCACATCATATCCAAAGAAACTTGCCCGCCGACCTCTGCAATCTTTCACAACCAAATTACCAGTAATTACTTATATACAAATTACCCTTTTCCGTATATAATAAGAACATAGAATAGCACAAATCCTATATAGCGTATAAGTGTTATTTAAGGCACATCAAATACCAATAGAGTAAATACACTCTGAATAGTACAAATTAGCGTCAGAAGCCCTCTCACAGTCACACAGGGCATACATATGACAAACTAAAATTAAGGAGCGTATAAACATGAAAAAAGCGTATTGTAGAGTATCAACTATAGAACAAAATTTGGAAAGACAGATAATTGCGGTAAAGGAAGCTGGAGCAGAAAAGATATACGAGGAAAAGTTATCTGGGAAGAACACTAATAGACCAGAATTGCAGAAGATGTTAACAGAGCTACAGGCTGGCGACATAGTTATCGTTAAAGAATTGACCAGAGTATCCAGAAGTACCTTAGATATGTTACAATTAGTGGAGAAAATAACTGCCAAGGGAGCAGATATAAAGTCACTGAATGAAGGCTGGTTGGATACTTCCACTCCCGCTGGTAAATTGATGTTAACCGTACTTGGTGGTATAGCTGAATTTGAAAGAAACCTATTACTACAGCGTACAGCAGAAGGAAGAGCTGTGGCAGTCAGTAAGGGAGTAAAAATGGGTAGGAAGAAAGTGAAGAATAAGCAGTTAGACTTCGCAGTACAATTATTTGAATCTGCCACAATGTCAGCGAATAAAATATGTGAAAATACTGGAGTTTCCAGAGCGACACTGTTTAGAAGGTTGAAAGAGCGTAAGGAGCAGTTGGCTTTGGCGGAGGTTTAGAAGTCTTGGAGCTGGTTTGTCTATGATAGGCACACTGGCTCTTTCTTTTTGTATTAGATAATTGAGAAATTTAAAGTATAAATATTAACCAAAACTAGTTGACCGTTATATAAATTCATTATATACTACATATGAAGGTATGAACATATAAGCATATATTCACATATAGTGTATAAAGGAGGTAAATATGGATAACAAAAATGTGGAATTTGAAACTTGCAAATGTACTATCATACACAATGATATTATTAATAAAGTTAAACCTAATATGATTGACAATGATACCTCATATAATCTTGCTGAATTCTATAAAGTTTTTAGTGATAGTACAAGAATAAAAATATTAGACGCTCTTTCTATGTCAGAGATGTGTGTTTGCGATATATCTGCTTTGTTAAAAATGAGCCAGTCTGCAATATCACATCAACTTAAAGTATTAAAGCAATCAAGATTAGTTAAACTAAGAAAAGAAGGAAGGGTTGTTTACTATTCATTAATTGATGAACACATAAGGTTAATATTAAACCAAGGATTAGTTCATGTAAAAGAAGAAAGTTAAGGAGGGAAATCTAATGAGTACAAAAATCAAAAAAGAACTTATATTAGAAGGATTAGACTGTGCAAATTGTGCTTCAAAAATCGAGACAGAAGTTGGTAAAATAAAAGGTGTAAATTTATCAGCTATGAACTTTGTTAATAAAACACTTACAATTGAAACAGAGTATGCCAATGATTTTCAAGATATTCTCAAGAAAGTAAATGAAATAGTAAATAAATTTGAACCAGATGTTGTTGTAAGAGAAAAGGTTATAACTAAATCAGATAAAAAAGTAGTTCTACTTATGGGATTAGATTGTGCAAATTGTGCTTCAAAAATTGAAACAAAGGTTAAGAATATTACTGGAGTGAAGTCAGCTTCCTTGGATTTTGTATCAAAAAAGTTGTTAATAGAAGTCAATGATAAAAGAAATTTAACTGAAATATATGAAGAAATTAAAGGGATAGTAAACAGATTAGAGCCAGATGTAAAAGTAGTTATTGAAGATAGCTCAACTAAAAAGTCAAGTGAAAATAATAGTGAAAACGAAATTGTTACAGAAAATGAAGACAATAAAAAAGAATTAATAAGACTTATAGTGGGAGGTTTATTATTTGCTATAGCATTTCTATTTAAGTCATCAGAAACTATACAATTTATATTATTCTTTATAAGCTATATTTTAGTAGGTGGTGAGGTACTGCTTAAGGCATTAAGAAATATTACTAGAGGTCAAGTATTCGATGAAAACTTTTTAATGAGTATAGCCACAATTGGTGCATTTTCTATTAAACAATATCCAGAAGGTGTAGCAGTAATGTTATTCTATCAAGTTGGAGAATTTATTCAGGGTATAGCAGTAAATCGTTCAAGAAAATCTATTACTGCTCTTATGGATATAAGACCTGATTACGCTAACTTAAAGGTAGGAGATGATTTACAAAGAGTATCTCCTGATGATGTTAAAGTAGGAGACTTCATTGTAGTTAAACCAGGAGAAAAAGTTCCACTTGACGGTAAAGTAGTGGAGGGTAAATCAATGCTCGACACATCAGCATTAACAGGTGAATCCATTCCTCGTGAAGTAGAAGCTCCAAATGAAGTTTTAAGTGGTTTTATTAATAAAAATGGAATTTTAACAATAGAAGTTACAAAGGAATTTGGAGAATCTACAGTTACAAAGATATTGGATTTAGTTCAAAATGCAAGTAGTAAAAAGGCTCCAACAGAGAATTTTATAACAAAATTTGCAAGATACTATACTCCAGTAGTAGTTATTATTGCAGTTTTATTGGCAGTAATACCTCCTTTAGTAGTAGAAGGTGTTACTTTTTCTGAATGTCTGTATAGAGCATTAGCATTTTTAGTTATATCTTGTCCATGTGCCTTGGTTATTTCAATACCACTTGGATTTTTTGGAGGTATCGGTGGAGCATCAAAGAAAGGTATATTAGTTAAAGGTAGCAACTATCTTGAAGCACTTAACAATGCCGATATAGTTGTATTTGATAAGACTGGCACACTAACTAAAGGAGTATTCAAGGTTACTGAAATAAATACACAAGATGGTATTACCAAAGACGAATTACTAGAATATGCGGCATATGCTGAAAGTTATTCTAATCACCCAATAGCAGTATCAATAATAAAAGAATATGGTAAAGAAATTAATAAGAATGAAATTAATAACTATGATGAAATATCAGGTCATGGTATAAAAGTAAAGGTTAGAGATAGAGAAATTTTAGCAGGTAATATAAAACTAATGAACAAAGAAAATGTTAATTACAAAAACATTGATGTAGCTGGAACTGTAGTCCATGTGGCTATTGATGGGGAATATGCTGGATATATTATTATTTCAGATGAAGTAAAAGAAGATTCAAGAGAAGCTATAAAAGGATTAAAAGAAATAGGTGTTAAAAAGACTGTAATGCTTACTGGTGACAGCAAGTCAATAGCAAGCAAGGTTTCAGAGCAATTAGGACTTGATGAATTCTATGCAGAGCTACTTCCTAATCAAAAGGTTGAGAAAATGGAGATTCTTGATAAAGAGAAAAATCCAAGGAGAAAATTACTCTTTGTTGGAGATGGTATAAATGACGCTCCTGTGCTGGCAAGAGCTGATATAGGAATTGCTATGGGCGGATTAGGGTCAGACGCAGCCATTGAAGCAGCAGATGTTGTAATAATGACTGATGAACCTTCAAAAATAGTTTCTGCAATTAAAATAGCAAAAAAAACAAGAGGAATTGTTTGGCAGAATATAATTTTTGCAATGGGAGTTAAACTTATATTTTTAGTACTTGCAGTAGTTGGAGTTACAACAATATGGGAAGCAGTTTTTGCAGATGTTGGAGTTACAGTAATGGCAGTATTGAATGCTATGAGAGTTCTTAATGTTGGTAATATTAAATAAAACATATGCGTTAATAAATTATTAATTTTATTTACAAGGATAATGCCAGTACATGATTATTACAAATAATAATAACTCAATTTGGTGGAGAAATTTTTAGAACTGCACCTTATCTATACTATTAGTATACCATAAGTTAATTTACAAATAAGATATAGTATCGTAGTAGCTAATTGTCAGATAAAATAATTTTGAAACTTAAAATATTAAAGAATAAAATTAGGAGGATGATATTATGGGATTTTTTTCAAGGCTGTTAGGGAAACGGGAGCATAGAGATAATCAGCAAGGGAGCAACTATTATAAGCGAGAGGGATTTTTTAGTCGTTTATTCAATATGTTTGGCTCATTTTCTAATTCAGGTAGAAGACACAATAATAATTACCATGATTCAGATAGAAGATATGATAATCACTACTCTGATGATTCAAATAGAAGAAATAACTATTCTGGCAGAAATCATCATAGAAAGAAATATAGAAGCTCATGGTCATGATTTCATTTTTTTCAAAAAAGAGGTACCCATCAGGCTTTTTTATTGATAGGTACAAAGTTATAAGATTAATAGGTGAAGGTCGGTTTGGAATATGTTATCTAGTTGATTTAGATGGGAAACAATATGTTTTAAAAGAAATAAAGCCTAAAGTGATTAAAAAGAATGATAAAAAAGTTATATTTGAACAAGAAATACTCTCATCTATTGACAATCCAGCTATTCCTAAAATAGTTGATACTGTAAAAAATGATAATATCTATGCTTATATCTTAGAATATAAAAGCGGAAAGACCATTGAGCATACGATTTTCGGAGATAAGCATAGATTTACTAAGTGTGAAATTTATAAAGTGGGAATTAAATTGATAGATATAATAAAGTATATTCACGAAAGAAATATTGTTCACAGAGATATAAGGATACCAAATGTAATTGTTGATAAAGATAGTGTTTATCTTGTTGATTTTGGACTAGCAAGATTAATTGATAATAAAAAGTATGCACCTTATGAAGATTTTCTATATTTTGGTCACTTACTTCTTCACTTATATTATTCTTCTTTTACAAAAACTAATAAGAAATCAAAACCATGGTATGAAGAACTGGAATTGTCATCAATTGAATTAAAATTTTTAAAAAAATTATTAGGTTTGGATGAGGAATATGAAAGGATTTATGAGATAGAAAAGGATTTTTTAGCATTAGGATTGATATAGTTACAAGATATTTTGTATAATGTATTAATTTTAGCCTTTTCTATAATTATTATTACAATGCTATATTAAGATGTAAGATTTATATTTTTATTATTTTGCAATGGTTGATAAATAGTGAACTAAAAACAGGAGGTAAGCTGAAATAGCCTATCTCCTGTTTGGTTATTTAATACGGCCTATAAGAAGCTTGTGAGCACTATATTTTTATCAGTTTATTTTTGAAATAATACAATATGAAATATTTTTCTTTGTTTCAATAACACGAAAAACATTTAATCCATTATGCAAAGTTGCTTCTTCTAATTCTTTAGGTGTATATTTTGAAAAACCATATCGTGTATATTTAATATTATCTAACCACTGTTTTGAATAAATAGCATTAATAAAAATTCCATTTGGTTTTAACACTCGTTTAATTTCTGATAAACTTTTATCTAAGTTTTCCCAAAAGTAAACGGTGTTAACGGTATAAATTTTATCAAAAAAAGAATTTTCAAAAGGAATATCCATTACATTACCCTTTGTTAGATACACTTTTCCTTGTTTTATTAATTCTCTATTGCGTTTACAAGCAGTTTTTAACATGTCATCAGAAATTTCAATACCATAAAAATCACCTTCATTTTTCTTTGCCAAATGCTTAATAAGATACCCATTTCCAAAACCAATATCCAATACTCTATCTTTTTGAGAACAATTCAAATTATTCATAACACTCTTGTATTGAATTTGATTCATCCTGTTCATAATAAATGTAGATATAATTCCTCCAATGCCAGTTGGCTTTCCAAATTGTTCAGCAATATATTTTGTTATATTTATCAATCTCACTCCTTACTACTAATCTTTACTTCATAACTATTTACAAGTCTGTATTAACATATTATAAGTATACCGTACTTTACAGGGAAGACAAACAAAATTATACAATAAAAAAAGAAGGCTTACTCAAACGGAGTAAACCCTCTTGCTCTATGAGTATTCTAATTATATCATTTCTTTAATCTCTTTCCACTTCAAAGAATAGCCCGTGAATACCTACATACTGTGTAGCTGAACCGCCAATGTTGGTAATCTTAATTATATACTTTGTGTTAGGCTTCAAGCTCCAGCCAGTATCATCAGAACCCATTCCAGCAATAAGAAGTACCAGCTCCATACAGCAATGTCCTTAATAAAGTACCGCCAGATATGCCAGAAGGATTATTGTAGATAGTAGTGTGAGCTACATTAGTTGACTTTCTATTTCTCTGTATTAATGGAACTCCGACTGTGCCTATTGTGGTAATTGTAGGAGCTTCATAAAACTCAACCTGTAAAACTCTATCGGATACAATATCTACAACTTTCATAGCAACCTCATGTAAGTCGGAAGGCGTTCTAATCTCAAAATAGTAGGAAGCACCATTGTTTATTACAGGTAGTATCTGTGAATAGCTATAAGCCTGTCCTAAATGTCTGCTGTGGTGTTCTGGTGTCATTGCAATAAGGAACTGTGATTCATATTCAATGTACGGAAAAGTTAAATATGACATGGTTAATCAATCTCCCTTTCTACTAATTTATTCCTTTGTCTACATTATTTACACTAAACTATAACTAAATAAAAGATAATAACAGTTATAAAGATATAGTTAGGTAGTAGTAATTTGTACATAGATACTGTTAGATACTGGTATTACTAAGTTTAAGAATGTAACTAATATTAATACAGTGGAACTTTTTCTCAGTAATTAACCGTTTGTTAGAAGTAATTACACTGTATACGAAAAGTAAATTTCTGCTATGAAAATTTGTAAGGCAGTTGTCAACAGGAAATAAATAGTCACTCCTATGGTGGGGTGTCTGTATATATGCTGTGAAAATACTGGCACAAATGGCTTGACTTTCTGCTTCCTTAAAAGTAAAATTTATATTGCGTAAGTTGTAAGCACTAGACCACTGGGTAACTCCCCCAGTTCCACCGTTGGTTGGGTATTCTGGAAATATAAATAAATTAATACAGAAAAATTCAATAATTGTAACAGTTGGTGACAATGGAATAAATGGTAAATTTCAATAAACTTTTACAATAGAAATAAATAGTTAATATAACAGATGATTACATGGAATGATACAGTAATAATGGTAATGATATACAATACATATACTGTAAGGATTGGCTATAAATAGCATGGTATAATACAGTACAATTGGTAGTATAATACAGTAGATAATAATGGAATAAGCGGTAATAATATCTGTGGTAATAGTTGGATATATACCGTCCCTATCTGTGAATATACTCTGGAATAACAATAATACTTTTGATACTAATATATGATACCGCCTAAGACCGCATTATACCGACCCTAAAAAACAGTCCCATAATTCAAGAATTTTGATACTGCCCTCCACGATAAAAAAAAGAAGGGGCTTCCATTATTTATCAGCAACCCCCTCCCAATTAAAAGAGAATAGTACAGTTATATCCAATTACTAATACAGATACCAACCATTACATATCTTCTAATTCTTTCAATATATCATCAAGGCTGGATGGTTTTTCCTGTTTTTCTATAACCTCCATAGTATCCTTAAATAAACCTTGATTTCTGTAATATAACTCTATTGCCTTTAATTTACTTTTCTCGCTACCATTTAACAGTATATCCATTAAAATACCATTGACATCAACTAGGTGGGACTTTTGGAACTCTTTGACTATTCTGTTAACTTCATCATTAAATGCTTGCAATGCTTTCCATCTCCAGATTGTACTTCTTGAAATACCATATTCTATAGCAATTTCCTCTTCTTTCTTGCCAGTCAATTTTTTGTAAGCAATTTCTTCTGCAACCTTTTTCTGGGTTTCGTCCAGTGTAGCGTTCCTGTATTTTGTAGCAAGCTTTTTAAGTGAAGCGTCGTTTCCAGTTTTCTTACTTGTCATTTACGGTAAACCTCCTATTTATCAGTAATTAGCAGGACTTTTACTGTCCCACTATCTTTAAATTTACGGTCTATTTTCAGTTATGAAACACAATGAAACACGACCTCACTTTATACCCTTTTGGATGGCTCTAATACCACCGTAAACACAATAAAAAAAGCAGTTAATACCTTTGTACTAACCGCCTTTTATAAACTCATTTTACCCCTTTTAAATAACTTATATCGTAACTGTTTTCTCTAGTGACTACTTTCATTTCTTTTAAGTCGCTTTTTATTTCCGTTATACCTTGTTTAATAGCTTTTATATCACTATCAAGCTCTATATGTCTATTGGCATTTTTTGGGTCTAAATCAATTATAGTTGCCTTTATTTCTTTTATATCCGCTTTTACTTCTTTCAAGTCGCCCTCTAATACATCAAGTTTTTCTAGTTTTTTCAATATTTTCTGTAGTAAATCATTATCACTCATTTTAACGACCTCCATATATTTATATTATACCTATATTTTATTAACTGTAAACTGCTTTTTATTCTCAATGTAGTTGTAGCTGTAGACACTGTCTTTATACTGGCATTGCCTTTCATTTATCACTTTTATGGTAAACCTTCTATCCAGTGTATGGCTCTTACAAAAATGGTTTAGTTCCCTTTTATCAATTGCTTTTTTTACTGTGCTATAACTAAATAATAATCCCTTTTCCACCGCTTCAATATCTGTGTATGCCCTCCATTTATCCATGCTTAAACCTCCTTAGCTTTTAATAATAAGTAATTACTTTCAATATCTACCTTTATTACAGTAAAACATATATTCTCATTTTCAATATATAGTATAAAGTGATTCTCTATTAACCTATTTAAATAAATGGCACTATCAAAATTTTTAAGCTGTCTTATAACTCTATCATTTATTATATTTTGCTCGTCTTTTACTTCTATATTCCAGCCAAAACCATTCTTTACCATTATACCACCGCCCCCACTTTTAAAAATTCATGTACATAATACCGTAAACCGTCATAATTAAAATAAGTTCCCTTGTTGGTGCTGTAAAGCTTATATTTACGACTTTTAAAGTTGTTCAATCCTACTGTAATATAATCATCTATTCCATAATCTACGCTGTAAATATTCAGTGTCGCTGTATTACATACTGTTAAACTTGCAATAACTTTATTTTCCATTTTCCCCTACCTCCAGTAATTCCACAGTGTTTTTTCTGCTTTGTATTAGTTCCATTATTTTATTTAAAGTTGTTTTCACTGAAAACTCATAGTTAATATACAGTACATAGCCTTTATATCCAGTCATGGCTACTATATCCATATTTTCATATTTTAGCTTAATACCAACTACATCTTTATCATTCAATACAGCTTGTACCTCACTTTTACTTAATATAGGCTGTATAACTGTTTTTACCATCTATGCCACCTCAATCCATCCATATTTTGTAAAACTGCCACTACTATTCAATCGTATATCCCTTCCAAAACTTTCATAATCTATATATCCCTGTAAAAAACTTGGAATATCATAACAGCCACTTTCTTCAATCCAATAATATCCAAGGTCGTAATCACTTTCGATATCTGTATATAAAATATAGTAGTCAAGTTCATCAATTAAACTGTCAAGCCCTTCTATGCCCCCCATACCATCATACTCAATAATAGCTTCAAGTTTTTCCAGTTCGTCGCTGTCAAGCTCTTCTAGTTTTTCTGCTATCTCATTTAGGGCTGTCAAGCTGGTGTACTCTCCTATTTCATTGTAAAGTGGTGTAAAATCGCACTCAATGTCATGTATTGCATATTCTTCATAGATTACACCGTCTTTCTCTACACCTCGAATATAGTCACCTTTAAAGTCATAATATCCCACTCCATTTTTTACCATAAACTCCTGTATTTCCTCTTCACTTGCTGGAAGTTCTAGCCAGTCACCAACCATTTCACCCTCAACATATTTTCCTAAATTTGCAATGTATATATTTAACATTATTTTCTACCCCCTAAAATTTGTATTGTATTTTTTACAGCTTCAATATTTTGATAAACATAATTTATTTCATTTTCTGTATAGTGTTCTAAACCGTCTTTGTTATTAGCTAATACGATTAAATTATCTTCTAACACTTCATATTGCAATTCTAAGGACTGCTTTAACTTTTCATCTTTTAAACTTTTTAGCTGTCGTTGCTCCAAGTTGTAAACGACCTCTCTATATGTGTCTATATCATCACTAGACATTGCTTTTAAGTCCTTTGTAGTTAGTGTGATATTTACACCCTCTATTATTTCATGGTGGTTATTTTGAGCGTATACGGTGACAACCAGTAAGACAGCTATCACCAGTATTAATTTTTTCATCTTAAAACACCTCCTTTTCAAATCTATTAAATATTTTTGAAGTCTTTTCCATTTCCAACTCTATAAAACATCTATAAGCACCGTCGTGGACAAGCTCTTTTAATTCACTTAGTAAATGCGTTCTATGGTTTATATAAATAAGTGCCAGTACATTGTTATCCTTGTTTAGTGCTATTTCTTGTGTTAATTCAAGTATTCTATCCTTTAATAAAGTGGCTCTATCAACTCTTTTTAGTTTACTCATTTTTCCAATCTCCTTTATTTTTAAATTGTTTATACATTTGTTTGTCAAGTATTTTTTTTTATTTTTTACTGAATAATTGTGGCTGTCCAACTTGTTATCCATATTTACGCTATTCCGTATAATGATTGAGTTAAAAATATTGGTAATTTTGGATTACCGCTTGTTTGTTCTCTTGCTATGTTTATATGATAACACTATAGCGTATAAGTGTAAATAGTTTTTCAATGAATTTTTATTGCCAATTTTTTCACATCTTTTTTATAGCACATTTTACAGTTTTCACAGCTACCAACACATTGTATAAAGCCATTTTCATTGATAGCCTTGTCCAAGTCCACTTTATTAAAAGCGGTGTAAATTGGTAATTGTAGTTGACTTGCAAGCTCTATATCTGCTGGATTACTGTCAGCCCATATTGAATAACGAATTACCAAATTTTGTGGTAACTTTACATCTTTAAAAAATTGTACTGATTTTGTATAGCCCATGAAGTGAACTGCTGGGAACTGCTTTACTATTTGAATCCATTTATTTACATATTCTTTACTGTAAAAATCACCGCTCTCATGTATTCTAAAATATACATTTTTTCCCTCATAACTTTTTTTATCTAAGTAATAATGTATAGTGTCAATTATATTAGTTACAAAGTCACTTGATAGGCTATCATTAAAAGATTCTTCACGACTGTTTTTAGTGTTAGGATATAATCTTTGTGACTTCATAGCATAACAGTAACGCTCACATAATGCGGTACGATTCGGACAAGTCACCACCGCTGGAATACTCCATATTAAGAACTTATTTTCTTTTGTTGGTATTAGTTTTGAGTTTTTCTCACTTAATGTTAATATCTTTTTACCCTTAATTATTTTTATCATAATTTTCCACCCCACCCATTAATATATTTTGTGCTGTTTTTGTTTTCCCCTTGCTATGTACTTATAATAACACTATACCGTATAAGCGTAAACAAGTAAGTTTTCCCATTTTAATTTCTTTACTGCATTATATAGACAAAAATAAAAGCCCATAAAAATAAGCAGTGGTAATAGTTACCATTGACACGCTTATATGTTTTGGCTCTTCAAAAAACTATGTTATAATGTGTTTAGAAGTTTGAAAAATGAATAATTTACAGCGGTTTTACTGGTGGCGGTATCCGGTGAGAACTATAGAAAAACTTTCTATTCTCTATAAATTATGGTAAAACCATAAGATAAATGTACCTTTCCAAATTACACCATATACACTAACCTTTTCTAATTTACTGGGAAATTATAGTATTTACAGACTTTACCATTTTCATTTCAATCTTTTCCAACTCTAATTTTTCCCACTGCGCTGAATTTTACCATCTCCACCCGTAAGAAAATCGTCGGATGGGCGTGTGCGTGTGTATGTGTGTGCGTACAGCGTGTGTAAGCGGTAGAGCAAGTGTGTGTGCAGATATGCAGATAAGTACATAAGCAGAAGTGTATACACTGTGTATCTATGTACCTATTACAACCTACAAGTATATAAGAAAAGCATAAATAACAGCTAAAGCAGCAATAAAAAGTCCTTTCTACTGCTTTTTACAGCTCCTAAAATTATTCTAACCTTAACTATTCTATTCTTTTAATAAACTATTTCAGAGATTATCCAAACAAATACAACCATTTCCAGTACATATTACATATATCTGCATACACATTTCTGTATATTATCCACATATACACAAGCATATCAGTGTATAACCTGTACATATTCACATACCTCATAGACCTCTCCTACTTAAAAATGCTGGAGCAGATTGACCTCTCCTACTTAAAATCTCACTGACCCCTCCCCAGTATTAAAAATACCTCTCCCCCAGATATAAAAAAATAAGGAAAGGTAATTTAAGTTTAAGTTTACCCCTCCCCTCTATTAAAAAATTATCTCTTTCTACTCGTCCTTAATTCCTCTGCTTCCCTTTTTAATCGCTCTAGGTTTTCATTATCTTTAGCAGTTCTATTTTCTGCCTTTAACTTATTAGGTACAGCTCTATTTACAGCCCTCTGTCTTTTAAATTCTGCCTTAGTAGCCTTCACATCTGCTACTCCCTTTGCTATATCATTAATACCTCTTTCAGCACTTCTAGTACCATGAGTAAAAATTTTCGGTGCAAAGAAAGCCAGTATTGCTAAAATTATTGGCATTGATTACTCCCCCTGTATTTTAAAATAATCTGTTAGCTTATACGGATATTATAATTGAAATTCACAGCAAAAAATAGCGGTAAGTTATGGAACTTTTCTGTTGCCCTCTGTATATTTTTTATCTTCTTCCAGTACCCTTAGAGCTATTACTTCAACAAACGGTAAGTACAGCGGTAAATCATATCCAGTAGTACCATCCCAGTTTTTAAATTCTTCATACAGCTCTACTGCTTTGCTCTCTTCTGGATAGTTCTTTTGAAGCTCTTTTAATTCCAGTGCCATTTTATCAAAATCTCTATCATGTAGTATCGAATTATCTAGCTTATAGTACAGATAAGAATATATCAACATCTGCAATCTTCTTCTGCGGATAAGGTAAAATATCTTTTCATCTAAGCCAGAAGGACAGTCCTTGTATCTGAACCGTCCCTGTGCTTTTTTCTTTCCAGCCATATTACTCACTTGCTTTCTTTAGTTTTTTATATAAGCTGTCTTTCTGCTTTACATACTTTAAGTTTAGGAAGTCCATTATTTCATCCTCAACTGAATTTTCTCTTTTATCTCTTCTGCGGATCTGTCTTGGTGATAGTATCGCAAACTCTGTCTTTGATACCTTGTCCACATCTTTATCCTTTAGTATCTCCAGTAGAATCCAATCTGCTAGAATGTTTAAAAGGTATGATGGAAGATTACTCCCCCCTGTTCTTTCAAAAAATTCCTCGTTTATCTGTACTGTGCGATTATATCTTTCTTGTAAACTTGGCACTAGAGCTACTTCCACCATTGCGTTAATACTATTTTCAAACTCTGTTAATACATCATTTCTAGCCATTAGTTCAACTCCCCCATATCTATTAGAACCCTCTCTATCTTCTTCTTAACAGCGTTACAATGCTTGACCACCATTTGCTGTGTGATATCCAATTTGCTTGCTACTTCTTCCTGTGTATATCCAGCTATCCAGTAATGGTCTACAATAAACTGTTGCTTCTTTGTTAGCTGTGATTGCTCTATAATTAAATCTAAGTCCATAAGTAAATTACTTGCTTCCAAATCTGCCTTATAGTATCTGGATTCCCCTAGTTTATGCTTGTTTTGAAGTAGTGAAATTATATGTTCAACTGTGTAATTATTAATCTGCATTGTTGTAGCCCTCCAGCTCTCTATAGTATTTCTGTGTTGGTACAAAGTGGTACTCATAATACTGCATAGCTTCATCAACTTTTTTCTCCAGCTCTTCTAATGTTCCATTGTTATAGATGTAGTAATCTGGAGTTATTAAGTCTATCTGTGCTTCCGTTTTATGATTCATCTGTTCTAATGTTGTTGTTTCTGCGGATTGCATTAACCTTTGTACTCTTATTTCATCTGTAGCTACAACCTTAATTATTAAAAAACCATTCTTTCTAAGGTAATCAGCTTCATTAACAAATCTACAATCAGTGACCAAAAAATCCGCTTCATATCTGTATAAAGCTTCTATATCCTTAATTCTGCGGTCTAGGTAATTCACCCAAACATCTTTATCCAGCTCTCTCATTGCAGAACCTATCTGCTGATAATGTTTCCTTGGTTTTCCTTCTAATAAAGCTTCTGGAAAATAATCCTTTATAATACCAGTGATTCCATCTGCTAAAGCCATCTTGTGAAAGTCACCATAATTCTCAATCATTGAACCTACTGTATCCTTGCCACTTCGCATTTTACCTACTATTGCAATCTTCATATTCATTCCCCCATTTTGTATTTGAAGGTTTCTTACCCTCCTACTATTAATGAGCGGAGCTGTTTGACTTTGTGACTGAATTATGCTAAAGTGTAATTGTGAAAATGATAAGGGAGTGATTACATTGCGTAGACCTAATATTGACAGCATAAGACACAGCTCAATTAACGATACAATATTGAATATAATAAACTCTGTGGATGGGATAACTATTACTTCCAGATTGGACGACGCTCTCGCTGAAAGAGGACTTTCCCAAAAGGACTTGGCAGAAATAACAGGGC
Organism: Clostridium sp.; assembly: GCF_047718555.1. Taxonomy (GTDB): domain Bacteria; phylum Bacillota; class Clostridia; order Clostridiales; family Clostridiaceae; genus Clostridium_I. Next base: position 47,661 of record NZ_JBDNRK010000005.1, read on the forward strand.
TAAGACAGGCTTCTATTAGTGAGCTAATTAAGGGCGATAAAACAAGCCTAAATAAGTTACATATAATCGTTGTAATGATAGCTTTAAGAATAACAGATATGTCTGAAATATTATCTATAGAATTTGACGAAAAGACTAAGCAGAAATTTGACAGGGAAGCTACGGAATGGATAGAAACAAAATCTATGCCACTGGAAGTAATTGAATTAGTAAATAACAATAAAAAGGAGAGCTAAACAGCTCCCTTTCTTTTTACTCTTCTTTTTCTTCTGGTTCTCCATCCAATTCATATTCAGCTACCAACTTTTCTCCTTTGTAGTGCCTAACCAGCTTTCTATCTGTTCCTTTGATTGAATATTTTACCGCCATAGGCTCATTAGGTTCTGGCTCACCGATACTATCAATAATTTCTAAATCCTTATTTTTATATTTACTTTCTATGCCCTCATATTGATATTCTTGACCATTAGCTTTTGCCAATGTGTATGGGTCATAAAAACTTTCTTCCTCATTATCTTCTCTCTGGATTATATTTCCTTCTTCGTCTAAGTGAATGGATACTGCGAATAGCTCATTTACTGTTTCTCCGTTTACTTCCCTTGGTACTGTAGCATACTGCTCTTGACCGTTGATGTTGAATACAACTTTAAACTGTAGCTCTGTTAAAGCAATTTCTGTATCTTCTGGAACTCCTATTCTATCACCTAACCCTCTAAGAGCTTCCCCTATTATCATATTTAAATTCTGTTCCTGTTTTATCTTCCCATTTATATAAATTTGCATTTAACATTCCTCCTTAAATTGGATGGCTAAAACTGCTGGCATAATAACTAACCAAAACACTCCTGCAAAAATTGATTCCCCCATAATACCTCCTAGAAATGCTTTAAATTAAATGACTTGTTACCTTTGAAATCCATCTTTACAGATACTTCCTTGATACCTCTACCGCTGGCTAATAAATGACTAAGTATGTTATATAATTCATCTGTTATTGTTTCACTGGAAGGTGGTCTTTTATCTTCTTCTTTTACCTCTGCTTCCTGTTCATCTGTAATATCGAATCCTATTTTCTTCTTTCCCATTCTTACATTCCCCCTAAGTTTTTTAATTTCGTAACATCTATATCTATTTCATTAGCTGGCTTACCACCAAAGGCTCTAAACTCTGGTATATATTTTGCTTCACCAAGCTTAACTGTTCCTATCTTCTTTGAATGTAAATCTACAGCCAGAAGCTTTGTTCCACTGTCTACTAACTTGTTATACTTCTTACCCCTTAAATGGAGTTTGCCAGTTCTAGTCCAGAAATCAGTGAAATTAGTAACCATTTCTAAATATACTTTTCTACCATTATGCTCAAAATAGAAATCTGCGTCGCTTCCTATCTTAGTTTCTGGTAAGAAATTTCTATCCTTATCAGTTCCATTTAAGTGTAGCTGTACTCCTAGAATCCTCTTGGAATTAACAAATATATAATCCTCCAGTATCCAATTTAAGATTATATCCTGTGCATATCTGATTGAATCTCTGCTATCCCTAGCATAACTCACCTCATATACAGTCTTTAATACTTCTAGCTCTACTTGTCCTATAGAACCTTTTAAAATATTGATATGTTCTCTGCTACATCTGTTTATGAACTCTTCTCCTGTTGCTACTTTTACCTTTTCCAACTTCTCTAAAACTGACATACTCATTATTCAATCCCCCTGTAATTTTGGTTTCATAAATAATGAGCGGTGTCTTTTATCTTTGTGACATTCTTATAAAATCATACTGTGATTCTAATTGTTTATCAGTCATACAAGCCAATTGATAAACTAAATAATACCTCTGCTCTTCTGTAGCTCTTTCCTTTACTACTAATCTATTTACAATATAATCAACCATGTCACTTCTTTTCATTTATATGCCCCCCCTCTATTTTTGTTATATTCTTCTCTGTTCTCCATCCATTGAGCCACAGGTATTTCTTCACCCCATTTGTACATAACTACCGTATCTGTTTTAACTGGGAATTTGAACCATTCAATATTGGTCATTATGCGGTCAAGTTCTGCGATAACCTCTGGAGCTACTGTGTCTGGAACTTCTAGTAGTATTTCATCATGAATTGTTCCTATAAGCTTGTACTCTTCCCCAAGGTTTTTTAAATAAGCATTTACTCTCTGCATAACTAACTTTATATAATCTGCGGAAGAGCCTTGGATTACAGCATTAACAGCTTGTCTTGTAACTCTGCTGTATGCTTTTGCTACTTCCCAATATTCTTGCTTTAAGCTTCTGGATAACTTCTTTTCAGCCCAAATGTTAGAAGGTATATATCCAAGCTTCTGTTTTATCTTTTTACAAACTGCATGATATTTTGTAGCTACCTGTTTATGACCTTTGAATCTTCTTTTCCTACCTAAGTAAGTTTCAACATATTCATTTTTGTCTACAAAATCTTTAATGCTCTGGATATATGCTTTTGCTGTAGGATAAGTTTCCAAGAAATCTATTATAAATTGCTCTGCTTCCTCTATTGGTATCTCTAATTGTTGGGAAAGAGTATAAGTTGAAGTACCGTACATAACTGCAAGTAATCCAGTTTTCATTCTCTTTCTAGGCTTAAAAGTATGTGTTGGGTCGTAAGCTCCATCTAAGCAATATTTTTCTTCTAAGTTGAACACCTTTCTAGCAAGTGACACATATAAATCCTTCTTAGTTAAATATGGTTCCTGGAATTGTTTATCACCAGACATATAAGCTAAACATCTTGGCTCTATCTGGCTCAAATCCTTACCTAGTATTACTTTGCCTTTCGGTGCTACTACCATTGGTCTAGCTTCTGGTGGTATATTCTGTAGGTTAGGATTGTTGGAGCTGTACCTTCCTGTCTTTGTACCAGTTTGATTAAAGCTACCATGTAATCGGCTGTCCCTCTGCCAAACCTTCTGCGGTAATGCTTCAAAGTAAGTAGTTAGTAATTTGTTTTTACCTCTATAGTCCAGAAGCAATTGTAGATTCTCATTGCTCTGTGCCAGGAACTTTATGGTATCAGCGTCAACACTTCTTTTCTTACTGACATCTTCCAGCCCCCAATCGTCATATAAAGCTTTACCCAACTGGTCATTACTATTGATGTTTATACCGCCAAATATTTCATGAAGTTTTGCTTCCATTTCTCTTACTTCGGCACTAAGCTTAACTGTATATTTCTGTGCAAATGAAAGGTCTACCAGCATACCATTCTTTTCCATATCAAACGCTGTAATAGTATTAGGTAATTCAATCTCAAAATAAATCTTTCCAAGCTTCGGTAATCTCTCAAATTGTGTCTTAATCCACTTGTAGAACTTGTAACATAAGTGAGTATCTTTACAAGCATATACAGTACCAATATCAAAAGGAGTATTCTCAAAACCACCCTTACCAAATAGCTCTTCGTATGTGCTGGACTTATCTTCAAATCCGAAATATTTACCGTACTTAGTAGCTAGGTTCTTCAATGCATAAGTAGGCTCATTCTCATTCAATACTTTCATTGCTATAAGCGTATCCATCAATAAGCCTTTAACATATATTCCCTCTCTGTAGAACATATGAAAATCGAACTTAGCATTGTGGAGTACCTTTCCTATACTGCTGTCCTCTAAATATTCTTTCAATGCACTGAATACCATCTTAGGAGGAAGCTGTATTTCTGACCACTCTTGCTCATGTCTTATAGGAATGTAAACATGGTAGTCGGCTTTGGGTAATGTTATAGATATACCTACAATGTGATTCTTGTCATAATCCAAACCGTTTGTTTCTGTATCCAGTCCAGTTTCTTCTTCTTTCTTTAAATCCTGTGCCAGCTTTTTTAAATCAAATATGTTAGTAATTAACTTATAATTATCTGGCTTTTCCGCTATCATCTTCGCAATGATTTTTTCTTTTCTACTTTCCATAAGGATTTTGTAAAGGTTCAACGCATGGGACTTACTAAACTTCTTCATACTCTCAACATGAGTTCCTAGTTCTCCATCCTCAATAGCTTGTTTAACTTCTAATAATCTCTGCTTATCTAAATCTGAAATCTTTGTCTGGAATATTCCTTTTTTCTTGCCATATCCAGTAACCCATACTTCATCCCAAGTCGGCTCTTCTTTTGCTTTGGCTTTCTTGGCTTTGGCTTCTTTAATTCTCTGCTGTTTTTCAGCCTGTTTTTTCTGCTCTTCTTCAAACTGCTTAGAAATGTCTTTCATCTGCCCAGTCAACTCCTTTCAATAATAATGAGCGGACAAAAGAAAGGATGTGACATTTAGCCACACCCTGTTTATTACTATTCTGCTGTTATTAAATCTGGAGTATATTTTTTAAGTTCTCTTACTTGGAACATCTGTACAAACTCGGTAGTTTCTTGTGCTGGGTCTAACACCATTATTAATGTCATTGCCACAGCTCCAGCGTGTTTTTCAGCAAGTATCAAATCTCCTAAAGCTCCGAACTCTTTTATTTTTTCTGTAGCTCCCTCCATATCTTCTGTAGGGAATATTCCGCAATCAATGTCTGGAGAATATCCTTCTAATAACACTTTTCTTCTGTAAACTTCTTGTGCTAACTTCTCAATGTAGTCGTTAATGTCAGCTATGCTATCAAAAATGTAATCAACTGTTCCTGTAGTCTTTGTTAAATCATCTAAATCAAATTCGATTACTGATAATGTATACTTAATATCTGGAAGTATTTCTGTTTCTCCTTCTTCAATCTCTGGTTCATCTACTGTTATTTCTCTTCCAAGGTCTATTCCCAAGCTGTCAAATATTGCTATGTTTGCTAGAGCTGTAGAAAGAAGATTGACGGTATCCTCTTCCACAAATCTGTGTTTGAAATCTATTAGAAGTATGTCTGCTACTTCTGTATTTACTTTTAATTCATCTGCTGTGAATCCCTCTTCTATAAGTTCTGCGTAGATATCCAGTAATAATTGTTTTGTATCTGCTCCCTTATCCTCTGTGATTATTTCCTCGAATTGTTCTACCAATACATTAATATTTTTCATTATTTTGTACCCCCCATTAATTTTTCAATATTTTGCAATAATGTTTCATATTCTTGTATTGAAGCTTTCGCCTTGTCCTGTGTATCCTTATGTTCTTGAATAACTTGCTCACATTCGTCTACAACTTCCTTCAAGCTGTTATTAGCGTGGTTTAATTCTGATATCAAATTAGCGAATACAGACATTGCACTTTCTACACCTAATACTGCTAACTTAGCCTTATCAAATAATGTAACTTCAACTTCCTTAACTTTCTTAAAAAATCCTAACATTCTGTTTCCCCCTATAATTTTTATTTTGTGGCTTGACTGCCTACACTAATAATGAGCGGTCTATTTATACTTTGTGACCTCTATCTCCATTTACCAACTTTTGTTATTGGACTTCTCTGCTCTTGCTCTTTTTTGTGCTGTAAATATTTAGCGTACTCAACTATATCTATTTCAAAATCCTTCATCATGTTTTCAAGCTTACTGATTCTGTACTCAAAGTAATAAGCTGTAATTAAGACTGTGAATAGTAAAATTGCAAATATTAAACCAGTGCTAGTCATACTATCTCCTTCTCCCCTTATTGGAATTAAAGTACCGCTGTTTAGGTTTCTGCGGTGTAAACTTTGACCATTCTTCCTCTGTAGTAATCCTCTGCATAGCTACATTGAAATACTCGTCGTAAGGTTGGAGCTTCTTATAAAACATCTGAACTAAACTTCTAGCTCCAGAAAACTTTTTAAAATGACTGTGGAAATCATATGGGCAATTCTTACGCACCACAACATAATCTTTAGCGTGTAATATCTTAAACTCCCCATCTTCCCACAGCGTTCTCGCCATTACTCCTTCTCCCCATACAATTTAGCGTGACCATTATCTAGTAGCCACTGATTGAAGTCTTGTCCATCTAAAATTACTGTGGCTAACCAGCGTCCATACTTGTCTTGCTTTAATACTCTTAGAACTACAGTTTCCCCAGTCAATTTATTTTCAACTAAAGTCTTAACTTCCTTTCCTTCTGGTGTACTTGTTTCTGGAGCATTGATTACCGCAAGTCTAAATTTCTCCTTAACAAAAATGTTAAATCCTAAGTCTAAATGACATTGTATTGTATCTCCATCAATAACTCTCTCAACAAAAGCTTTATATTCATACATTAGTTAATCCCCCTTCTGTATTCCTCCAGCTCTTTCTTAAATGCTTCGGTCTTATGATAGCCACAGCAATACATTTCATAGCAATGACCTCTGTAAACACAGTCTTTTACCATACAGGAAGCTAGCTCTGGATTTTCTTTTGCTATCTCTTCTTTAACTAATTTCCAAGCTTGCTGTGTTTCTGGTGAAGCTCCATGACATAACCTCTTTCTGGAAATAGTAATTAGTGCCTGTGCATTTGCTTCTGATTCATGTGTTACCTCTGCTCCCTGTGGCTTTACATTTCTATCCTCACCAGTTCTGTCCGTTCTTTGTGTAGATATCCAATGCTCTATACCGAATTTGTGGCGAACAAAATGTGTACTAACCCAGTAAGGTATTCCCAGCCACCGCCAGCTAAATTTCAGTTTTCTAATTGGACTGTGTTCTGATAATAAAAGCTTCCTTTTCCAGTTAGAAGAAGGCTCTCCGTCACCCTCTCCTTTTCCTACTGTAGTTCTGCAACTATCAGCTACTTTTCGCCAGCTACCATCTACCCCCAGAAATTTAATTTTCATCATGCTCACCTCTTCTTAGGTCTGATAAATAATCTAATAGGTTGTCCAATTCATCTTGCTTTTCATCTATCACAAGGTCTTTCTCACCTATAATGTCCTGTAGCTCCATTATTCTTATATCCTTGGCATTTATTATGCTGTTATAATATTTACCATCTTCGCTTTGCTCCAATTCTTCATAATCATCCATGAGGGCTTCATATTCTTCCTCTAATTTAGCTACCTCAAACTCTGCGGTCTTTATCTTGTCGTAAATATATCCAACTAATTCCATAGCATCTATCTGGTCTGCTGGCTTACTAAACATCTTCATAAGGTCGCTTGTTATTTCTGCTAAAGTAGTCATATTATTCCCCTCCCTTTAATTCAATTGATAGGCAATCATCACCTAAGTAGACATAGCTTTCAAAACTTATCTCATTGCTATTTATAATTGCTGTAATGGCTCTGATTTTATGTTCCTCTGGAGTTGTAGGTCTTGGGCTGTGGAGCTGTAATTTGTAACCAGCCACCTCACCTTTTAACTGCTCTATTTCAATCTGCTTCTTTAATAATTCCTCTGCGTGTCTTTCCTTTATTTCATCTATCTGCTTAGTAACATAATCAGCTATCTTCTCTGGCAATTCTTTTACTTTGTAATCATCAATTATATTCTCTATGTCTTGCATAATATCGAAATAATCCTTGTACACCATATTAAAAGCCCTCCTATTATTGGTAAGACAGACAAGGGATTAAACCCCTGTATGTCCTGTTCCACTTGTTCTTTTAACCTCTGTATTGCAATTATCCGATTCCAAGAACTTAATAAATATGCCCTGTGCTACTCGCTCCCCTTTTTTGATTACAACTGTATTCTCTTCGGTAAGGTCTAATATTCTAGGTATTCTGTGGAACATTCCGCTAACATCTTCTATACAAATTGAGCCAGCAACCATTATCTGTGGTTTCAAGTTTCTAAGTCCTATCATCATGTTTCCATCATTGTCCACATTTTCGTAGTAATCTGAATCAATAACTCCTATAGTGTTTGTAATCATAAGGTCTTTCTTACTTCCTATAGAGCTTCTAACATCTATAAATAAAAATTCATCTGCTCCCATATATGCTTTAACATCTGTCTTGAATTTGACGCTCTGCTGTGGAAGAATGGTTAAATCTACAGTAGAAAAGAAATCATACCCAGCACTTGTCTTAGTACCTCTTACTGGAAGGTAAACTGAATCCTCTGGTAATGTTCTATGTCCATCTGCTATTATTTCAAAGCCTCTAATTTTTTCCATATTATTTACCCCCAAGTATTCTTTTTATTAATGCTCGTACTATCCTATCTTCCGTATAGGTAGCCAAATACTCCCCATCTTCTAGTGCAACAATAGAACCATTTTTTACTATCAATGTTAAATCCGCTGGCAGTTCTATAACCTCTGTTTTATTTATTGGCTTATCAGCAGTAGGCTCTTCTGGTGGCTCTGGACAACTACAGCTACCACAACTACCGCAATGACCTTCGCATTTTTCTTTTACTTCTTCCTCTTCTACTTCCTGTGGCTCAAACATATAATTTTCTTTAGTACATAAATCACATGGAAATTCATCACAGGTAAATTTCTCGTATTTACAGATATCACACTCAAAACTATCCGCTGTTACCTTGGCTTCCCATTTATTGTTATCTATGTAGCAATCATCACAAGGTTGGTCATATCCGTTTACATCTTCAAACTTGCAAGTGTCGCAATCTAGGCTTGGCTCTTCACTATCCACAAATTCACTACCGTATTCATCACATCTGGAACAAGGTTCTTGGCTGTAAAACACCTCATAAAACTTACATTCTCCACAATTTCTACCCATAATTACATCCACCTCAATTCTTTTTGTATAAATCTTAGTGCATATTTTAAAGCTGTTACTTTTAATCCATCTTCTAAATTGAATGTGTCCTCTGGGTCGCACTTTGCTACAGATTTTGTAGTCTTTCCTGTATTAATATCATGGTAAAAAGCAACTACAACTCTCGCTTCTTCGTTGTAGATAATCCTGTCCAATCTTGACATTAAAGGTATATAATTATTTGCTTGTATTGAAAGTGACATAAACTCTTTATCTTTTTTAGTAATCACTATGTTAGCTGGTTTTACTGGCTCAAACATTTCATATGTCCAATTCCAACTTCCTTCATCTTCTGCTACAAAATATCTAGTGTCACCATTTGGATAGTCGTCTACCCTAGAGATTGTTACTATTTTCCCAGCTAAATCTACCATTTCACTTGTAGCACCATCTGTCATATTACCTTCCTCTGTGTAATAACTACCAAAATCTAAATCCTCTCTAACCTTAATTCTCTGACCTACTCTTAACTTTGCCATAATTGTTTTCCCCCTTTTGTTTTAGGCTTGCTTAACTGCCTTACACTAATAATGAGCGGAGGTTTTTTGAGTTGTGACATTTCGGTTTTTGGATAAAAAAAAGAAGAGAGCCATTACAGCTCCCTCTAGTTTTACCGAATAGGACACGCTCCCCCTGTACATTCAGAATCGCCAATGTCGAACTCTTCGCCCTTTTCAAATTGTAGTAGCAACTCTGGATTAAAGTCTTTCATTTCTGCTACTCTGTTGTTATATTCTTCTTCTGTAATTGCTTCAAACGGTAATAGTTGGAAATAAGAATCGTCTAATGCTAAGAAAGATATTCCTATACAGCTATCCCAGTTTTCATAAACCCATTCTTCTACAGCTTCCCACTCATGCTCTCTCACAGATACCGTAATACTTGCGTTGTGGCCAACATAGAAGTCCATGAACATTTTGTATATTTCTAATTGCTCTATCGCTGAAACATCATATTTTGTGCGACCTTCTGGAGCTTTAACAGGGAACTCAATTACATATGTCCTTGCATTTTCCCAAGTCTGCCCTACTTCTGGGTGTACTGGATATCCAAGGCTCAAACAAACTTTAGCCAGTGCGTCGTCTGCGTTAATTCTTATTCTCCTAACATAATAAGCACTGTGGCTGAAATGTAGTCCAGAAGAAACCGTAGGAAGTAAGGATAATGTACCCTCTGGCTTAACAGTGGTAACCAGTAAAGACTTATTCAATCCTAATTCCTCTGCTATATCATCTGCTCCCTTTCTTGCTCTATCTCTCATTAAATCAAGTAAATATTTTTGTGCGTTCTTATCCATGTTCACAGCATTAACCATATCTTGCCATCCTGTTAAAGAAACTCCCAGTAATCTATCTCTATGAAGTTTATAATTCCATTCTGGTAACTCCAGCTCCACCAAAGTCATTCTGTAGGAAGCTCTAGCGTTCAATTCTTGTGTTCTAAGTAATGCTTCTAAATCCACTCTGCCATCCTTTACAAAAGCCATAACATTTATAGTTACTAGGTTACAAGTTTGCTGGTCGTCAAGTAATACCTCTCCGCAAGGATTAGTAAGCTTGAAGTTTTTATTTCTGGATAGAGCATTAGCACCATTGTAGAAAGCTGGCTCTCCACTGAAACGCATTTGCTCAAACTGCCAGTGCCAAAACTCTCTTGTAGGTTTTTTCCAGTGAATTATTGTATTGTTAGAAAGCTGTCTATGAATAATATCAGTATCAACAACCCAGTTACCGTCTTTATCCTGTGTATATAAACCATTCTTAGCCTGTATACATTTAGTATCATCAGCACCAATCATTCCTATTTCAGCACTTCTTCTTACTCCCCCAACAACCACATTCTCTGCTATGATATTGGCGAAATCTAACATATCTATAGATTCTACTGGAGCTATCTCTACCCCATCTGTAAATCTACTTTGGATTACCTTGTTAATCTTTATGAACATATTTAAAAGTGAATTATGTCCAGAAGCAGTACCGCCAAATCTCTTTAGCCTTTCGCCCTTTGGTCTTACAGAATCATAGTCCATAGTAATCTGTACTACCTTTCTGTATTCCTTTTTGGTAAGTAAATCAAAATAGAATCCAAGAGCCTGTGTCCATCCTTCCTTACTATCTCCGACATGAATTACCGCTTTTGCTCCCTGTTCTTTGAATATAAGGCTTGTACTCTCTGCTCTTTTATCTCTAGCTTTTGGCTTGTACTTCTTATGTTTTAATGTCACTTTTCTAAGCTGTGGTAAGTGTGATATGTCCTCTTCCTGTAATACTCTGAATCCAGCTCCAGTTCCAACCATAAGAGCATAAAATAATTCCTGTAGCTTCTCATATTTATTAAGTACAATTCCAGAACAATTGAAGTTAGCTAATGGGTGGTCGCTTACTGCTTCCGTTCCCCCTATCCAGAAAGTTCTTCCAGATAAGAAACATCTAAGATTTACCACATTGTCGAATAGCTCTTCTGCTTCTTCTCTTGTACAATTTTTATCTAAAGAGCAATTATACTCTACAGCTCTTCTAGCAGTTTCTACCCAAGTTTCCCTTCTGCCTTTTTCTGGTAGCCATCTTGAATATGTTCTGTAATAAACAAAAGAGCCTAGTGGTTTCATTGCTTCTAATCCCTCATATTTTCCTATAAATTCATCTGTTAATAATCTCATTTTTTTCTAGCTTCCTCCCAGTAATTAAATTTTGAACCCAGCTACTTAATTCACTGGGTATTTTATAGTCCTACATATTCCTTCTTTAACAACTAAAAATTTTCATCATCTTCCTGTTTGTAGTCGTCCAAGTCATGCTCTAAATGTTTTATCTGTTCGTTTAGTTCAGCAATTCTACCGCCAAGAAATCCTAGTTCATGTGGGCTGTGTGACCTATCTTCCATACCGTAGATTAAATCCTTTATTTCTGCTCTCATTTCTGCTATTCTGTATCTTAAATAGTCCCCTACATTCATCTGGTAAAAACCTTTAGCCATTAAATCTCCCCCTTATACTTCAAAACTCCCTGTATGTTTCTTACTTTGTTAGCGTCAATCCCCGCCATTTCTGCCACAGCTCTATAAGAATGTCCTTGTTTTAATAGCCATGCAGATATAAAATATTCATCCGACCTAACATTCTTATTTAGAATCCCAGTAACATGACTGAATGAATTACCCCTTAGAACATTTACGGTATCCATGTATTTGTAGCCGAACCTCTCTGAAATATCCTTCTTCTTAATTCCTACACTGTTTAAGATTTGAATATATCTTGCTTCATAGGCATTAACACTTCTGTAAGGTATTATTAATTCCATTTCTGTTCCCCCTTTGGTTTTGTTGTTACACTAATAATGAGCGGTATAAGATTCAATTGTGACTTAATTGGTGGGGATAAAGAGAAGAAATAAAATATGTTAAAATTTATGAAAATATATAATTTAATATAAAATAATGGTATGATTTGAAGAAGAGTTAATTCAGAATTGTAAAATAGAACGAAATAGAAAAGCCTTAAACGGAGATGAAGTTCATGGAAAAAAAGAAGCAACATTATATACCACAGTTTTATTTGAATTATTTTACTGACCCTTTGATACCAATTATGTATGCTCCTTATGTATGGGTTTATGATAGAACCGATAAATCTATTAAAAAGAAATCACCTAAAAATATAGCTTACGAGAATGGGTATAATAATATTATGGACAAGGATGGTAATGTTTCCTCTATTGTTGAAGACCAATTCCAAGAGATTGAAGATAATACATCAAAAATATATAGAAAAATTATAAAATTAAAATATATATCAAGAAGTGAGCGACTAACACTTGCTAAGTTTGTATTTTCTATGTTGGAAAGAGTACCTAGGTTTCGTGCTATGTGTAAATTTGCTATTGAAAGTGGGTATGCAGATAAATTTATGAATGAAGATGATAACTTAGAAAACAAATCATCAAAGCTTATGATGGATTCTGTTATTAGGGCAACACATGGGGTAAGTCATTTACTATTAAGAATGGATTGGTCATTATTAATTGCACCAAACGGAGCAAATTTCATAACATCTGATAATCCAGTTGTCGTAAGAAATCCTAAGGAAGTAAATTTATTGATGTGTGGTATTAGTAGTAGTCCAGAGGTCATAGTTACTTTCCCTTTAACTAGTAAGATTTGTTTATTCGGCTCATGGGGAAGGTACAGAAGCGTAGTTGAAAAAATTAGTGTAGGTGAAGTTGAACACATAAATCTTGAAACTTTTATATATTCTAATAGATATTTATTTTCTAGTTCACAATACTTTCAAAAAGAAATATTAGATTTAAACAATTTAATAAATGGCTCATAATTTATATATAGAGATTGAATTCCACATCAAAAGTGTTTGTTGTGCTTATGAATAGCATTTATTGATGTTTTTATAAAAAAGTTAATTCATAATTTTCTATTTAACAGAATATATTAAAGAAGGAAAATATTACACACATAATAAATTCCTTCTCTAAACCTGTCCTATTCTATATATCCACCTTTTATAAACCATGCTATTCCTACTGCTACAGCGTCGGAGCAATCATCAGTATCAAATGTTAAATCTTTCTGTAGTTCCACCAAATGCTCTCTGACACCTTCCTCTACATCTGCCTTACTTGCTTTTCCATCCCCAGCTACAAGTCGCTTTACAGAAGTAGGAGCTATTTCATCTATCTTAGTTATTCCAGAATTTTCATATACCTTTAAGTCGGATACACCAACAACTCTGAAAAGAACTTGTGTTACATTTGCATATCTATTAAAACCTTTTTCCCTTACCACAGCTTCAATATCTGGATAATCTTTAAATATTCCAGCTATATCTTTTGCTATCCTGTCCAACCTTTCAGCATGGCTTAATTTTGGTCTATTTCCGCTTTTATTATCAGTGTAGCGTATTTCCTTTACTAATACTTTTCCGTTTGCTATATCCATCACAGCGTATGCTGGAAGTGACATTGATAAGTCCATTGCAAGTATTCTTTTAATTGTTCTTTTCTTATTCGCCACTACAATCAGCACCGTTCACTTGAACCGCTCTAACCAAATAATAAACAGTGAATAATACTGATATACAAGCTCCTATACCATAATCACCTTTAGCAAAATGTGTCAATCCATAACTCAAAGGTAATCCCATAACAAAAAGTTGTATTATAAAAACAAGTATTTCTAACATTTTATCTCCCCCTTAAAAAGTAAAAAATTCTATTATTAAACCGATAATCATTAATACAAATCCTACTATTGTGCCAATAACAATCATTGCTAACAAAACTAAAAATCCTACTCCGATAAAACCAAGTAAGCTCATTATCACCAACTATTTACCTCCCTCACACAGATATTTGTATGGACAAAATAAACATTTATCTGATTGCATTGGCGGTCTATTTTCTGCTTCAACTGCCTTGGTAACTTCTGCAAACTTGTCCAGTAATAATTCCTTTGCTTCATCTGTTGATTTATAATAAAATGTCCTAATATCTACTTTTGCTTCTGCTCCTTTAGTCCAACCATCTTTTGGTAGGCTCTCATACATCAACACAAATTCTTCAAGTCCAAACAGTAATGAATAAGCATTGCACTGTTCTAAATGATATGGTGCTGGAGCTTTCATCTTGTAATGCCCAACTTGTCCTAATGTATTGCTCTTAGTTTTAAATTCAAACCCTATGTCAGTACCATCCTTGTAAGTTAGTATCCCATCCATCATCCCCAGTATTGCGAACCTAGCCCCATTGTGTTCAAATATCTTATGTGTCTTTAAATTCTCTTCCCACATTGGTAGCCCATTCTCTGCAAGCTTTACTGTAAAGTCTGGATTCTTCATCAACATAGACATATATAATAGGTCACTCTGTGTGGCTTCGTGAACCGCTGTAGCGTTCCTTGTCCATCTTCTGTGGTATGGATACTTGTCCTCTTCAATCTGCTTCAATCTTAGAGCCTTAAAGAATAATTCCCTGTCACACTTTGAAGCTCCAGAAGGACTAAATACACACGGTACATCTGGTCTAGCTGGTCTGTTCTTCATGAACTCAATTTCCTGTTCCTTCTGTCTTAGTAAAACTGCTTCCACCCTTTTATCTCCCCAATGTTCGGTTTCATGCCACTTATTAAATTGGTTAAACAGTCCCCCCGCTAAATCTTTGCTTCTCTGTGAAACTTCTGCTTCAACTTTTAAATCTACTTTCTTTGCTAATCCCATGTAAGCAACTCCTTTCTAAAATGCGTAAGTGAATAACCCTACATAAATAATGAGCGGGTACTTCCCAATTTGTGACAAAATAAAAGAAGAGAGCTGTTAAACTCTCTCCTGTGTATTGCTTTTATTAAAATGCTGGGTCAACATCATCTGCTGGCGGTGTATTATTTGTTGGAGCTTCTTCCCCCTCTGGTGTGTAATCTGGGAAGTATTCTTTAACTGGGAATCCAGCTTCATCTAATACCCTTATCATTAAATCCCTAGTTCTTGGTACTAACACACTTTCAAAGAACTTCATGTTTACTTCAACACCATCAAAAGCGTCAAACTTCTCTTGGTCGTCACCTTTCATTTTTAAGATTGGATTTAACTTATAAGAAGTATCTGTTTTGTTGCCTGTTCTTTTGAAGTTGAAAGCTATATCGTTTATGTCGTCTGCATATTCTTCAATCTGTGCTATAAGGTCTTTAGCTTGGTTTTTGGAGCAATCCCATACTCTTATTTGCCCTTTGTCTAAGTCTGCAAAAGCGAATACATACCTCTTTCTTGCATATAAACCGTCGAATCCTTCTACACCAGATTTACTTGCTACACAGTTTGGACATTCTTCCCCAAGTGGTGCTACACAAGGCTGTGTGTAAACTTTATGCTCAAAACTACTGTGAGCCTTATATTCTACATAATCTGTAAGCCCTAATACTCTTACCTTAACTGAATCCTTGTCTTTTAGTCTTATGAATACTGTCTTTAAATCTACATTACCTCCGAAATTGATATCATTGCCTTTTCCTGTTATTAATGACATTTGACATTCCTCCTATTTTTATCTGTTTTTTTGTTGCAATCTATATACAAACACCAATTTTTTGTAGGTGTGCTTGTAATCTTTGTTTAGCTCTCTGTACTTTTTTTCTTTCTGTAGCTGTGTATTTTCCAAATAACCTAGCGAAAGCTTCATTTCTTTCTTTTTGACCTTGTACATCAATGAGAATAGCAATAACTTGTCCTTCTTTATCAGTAGCAATGAACTCTTCTATTACTGTAAGTGTGTCTGGTATTTCATCCACTGAATCATCTAATTCGCAAGTTGGATTAATTTTTTCACTCTCGAATAGTAGGTCGTAATTGTCTGCCTTTAATGTCGCAAGTGTCTTTTTAGCCATATCTAAGTTTCTCTGACTTTTTAACCAAGCTATTGAAAAGAACTTAAATCTTGCTGTGAAGTCCCCCATAGCTTTGTTGTAACCTTTAATGGAATGTGTAACTCCCTCAAAGACTATCCTAGAATTGTAATCATCCTCGTTTATTTTTAAGTCGCTAATGTCATTGTTTCTTATGAAGTAGTCAGTCAACTTAGGTACTAAGGGTAATAATTCATTTACCAAGTCTGTATATGCAAATTGCTTTTCAGTGTCGCTTAATACCTCATTTGAAAGTTTGTGAGCTAAGTTATTTACCATTTCTTTGTTTAAATTTGTCATTGTTTTTCTCTCCTTTTTTCGCTTTCATAAATAATGAGCGGGGTAATTTTGTTTTGTGACATTTCAGTTTTACTCATAAACGGAAAAGCGTAATTGAACTTGCAAAAAAAATATTGTCCGTCATTTGTATTAACTTCCTTGTCTGCGATTACAATATAACCCTTTTCCGTAATAGCGTTCAATACAAAGATTATGGTTACTTATCCACAGTTTTCAGACAATTCATAAGATTATCTACAATGGTCAAAGCAACCACAATTTGAAGGAAAGATTGGTGAATAAGTATTAACTACCAAGTGGTTTATAGAAAGGATATTTTGGAAGGTTTTACATCATTATTTGCCACAAGTATTCTGTCAATTCCTAGCTGATTTATGTCTTTTATTCCTTGGTAAACTGGAAAATCTGAAAGTACTAGGAAACCAGCTAATGTGTCTTTTATATGTTCCCTAAATCTAGCACCTACTGGGTCATTATCAGTTGCAATTACCAGCTCTTCTATTCCAGAACTTAGGAGTATTCTCACCTGTTCTTCTGACAAGTTACTACCCCCTACAGCTACAGCGGGAAGCCCAGCACTCCAAAAGGTTAGAGCGTCAATTTCAGCTTCGCATAAGTAAATTCTTTTAGCTTTCTGTAGTATGCATTGATAGATTCCAAATAGATGTTGACGGATTGGCTGACCCTCTTTTTCATACCAAAAGGTCTTTCCCGCCACTGTTCGGTACTTTACATTCACTACCTCACCTTTTTTATTTGTCCACAGAAGGGCTATTGCTTTTGAATCCTCCAGATAGCCTGTACCAAATAGTTTTTGTACCTCTAATGTAATACCTCTGTTTGTTAGGTAGTTGCTGTTAGAAGTGTATAGGTTGCTTATTTCTGACCGCTCTATTATCTTAGGCTTGTCCTGTTCTCCATATAGGTTTAAATGAAGCTCTAGTGCGGAAGTATCTGAAAGGAATAGTGTGTATTTCTCAATAAGGTAGTTTTCAATAGTTTCATAATCCTCATTTCTAAGAAGTGCCAATAGTTTAGTGAAGTTCCCTTTATAGTAATAATCATCTGTACTTCCAGAATCTATCCACAATCCACTCCCTAGGTTTACTGCAAAGGATGGGTGATTATCAGAACGGAAGGGAGAACAAGCTTGAAACTTATTCCCTCTAATCTGTTCATTCACCCAGTCAAATTGTTCCAGCTCTTCTAGCACATCTACTTCCAATTCAATATCTCTTATTTCCATTTGTTCATGCCCCCTTAAAAGTAGTCCACAGCTTCAACTTCTCTGATATAACCTCTATTGAAGTCCACCTGTAGCTCCAGCTCATTTCCCACACCATCTGTTCTTGATTTTGCCAGCTTCATTTTTCCGCAACCGTCGTACTGGTCGAATGTTAAAACTGTGCAAGCGTCTTGTACTACAGCTATGGTTTCTGAATACTGGTGTATTTCTGGTGGCTTAACAATTCTTGCTCCGCTTTCATCCTTACCTTGATTTTCCTTTTCTGCGGAAGTTGGAGTTTGATGTACTACAATTCCCACTACTTTGTACTTACCAAATAACTGTCTTAAAGCTCTGGAAGTGTTACTCATGTTGTCCCTGTTAGAACTGCCTTTATTTCCTTTGTGTGTCATTAGATTAAAGCCGTCAATAATTACCATTTTTATATTAGGATTCGCTTGCAAGTCTGCTTCAATAACCTCTAGCGACAATCCCTTTGGCATATCTCCCATAGTTTTGATAATGTAAGGAGTTTCATTTTCTTCGTTGAATTGCTCTAAGTAACTTTCAAACTTGTCCTCGTCATACAAATTACCCATTTTAAGAGCCATGTTACTAAAGTGTCCGTTCAAAGTATCAAGCCTGTCCTCCTGTTGCTCTCTGCTTAACTCTGGAGAATAGTGAAGAACTCCGAAACTAGCTTTCCATGCACATAGTCCGAACTGTGAAGCTATCCAAGACTTACCTCTGTTTGTATAAGCATTTAACAGCACATAGTCGCTTAATTCTGTACCGCCACCCAGCCATTTATTTAAAGTTGGATATGGTGTTGGGATAAACATTCCAGTCCTATTTTCCTTACGGTTTTTATAATTCTCTAATCTCTCTTGACCATTAGTAGCATAGTTTGTACCTAGTCCACTTTCGGCACAAGCTGTATTGTAAAGAGCTGTTGATTCTTCTGCCATCCATTTAATAAAAGTCATTCCTTGTAGCTCACTGAATTTATCTTCTAACTCATTTTTAAGGAATAACATAGCTCTTTGTTTTGCTGAATTATTCTTTACCGCTTTTACTAGGTAGTTGATATTCTCTTGTACATCTGCGTCATAATCAAAATTTTCACATTCTGCTACTACTGCTTCCGCTGGCGGTACTTCTCCGTATTGCTTTGTATAGTCTTTGATAAACAGATAGGCTTTCTTGTCGATAAAGAAGTCGTCTGCTGTAATATTTCCTCTTGTTAGAGCTGACATATCACCATCATTTATAACCTTGCTTAATAATCTATTTTCCACAATTTAAACCTCCCTTCTAAAACAAATCATCTTGTCTGTGGTCATTGCCTTTGAATACTGCTGGTTTTCTACACATACCCTGTATTCTTGAAATAATTCTGTCGTCTAAGTATTCAAATAAGTTCTCATAAGGTACATTAGATGTGATAAGTGTTGCCAGCTCTTCGATAGCTCTGTGGTCTATCAGCTCATACAATTCATTCTGGAATCCCTCTGGACAACTTCTAAGTGCTAAATCATCTACTACCAGCAATTCCACTTTTTTAATCATTTCTTTGAATGTAGAATATTTAAGTGCGTTCTCTGCTTGTAGCTCTGGTGTACCTCTGAATTGACTGTTATAAACATTTTGAAGCTCCGCTAGACGCATAAAGAACACTGGATTATATTCAATAGCTTTCTCACTTGTTAAATGCTGTTTACATCTTGCTCTTAGGTATTCATTCAGTATTGTTACTGCTGTGGTAGTCTTTCCTGTTCCTGTACCCCCCACAAAATATAAGCTCTTACCTTGCTTCTGTACTCTATTTATAATGTCTGCAATGTAAATCTCTACCGCTTTGTAGATTGCTGGATTATCTTCTTTGATAGGTAAGTTTTTCAGAAAGCTATTCTCATATTTCTTTGGCACATTTCTAGTCCGCCAGAATCCCCCAGTACCTTCTATGCCATATAGAAAAACATGAGGATAACATCTGTTATTACAATCCGCTGTACCGTATTTCTTACAGGTATCCCTAAATGCACAATCTTTAGTATCTCTCACTCATAACAACTCCTTTCAGTAATAATGAGCGGGTGTACTAATATTTGTGACATAAAGAAAAGAGCCAGCATTTCTGCCAGCTCCCAGTTATTTGTCTATGCACTATATTTTAATTTCAATTTTTCTCTTTCTACTTCAAATAATTGGATAACTCCATGTATACCTTTATTAGTCCATCTTGTCTGCGTAAAGTTCTTACCTGTTTTACTGTCCTTATTCATTACATATTTATGCCAACCTTTGCTTTCAAACTTCTTATTCAATATATATTTCCCTGTAGATTTATATTTCTGTGTTTTTTCGTCCCAGCGTCTAGCAACTCTCTTATTAAATACACCAAGAGCTAATAATACTTTATTTACTTCTGTAGCTGTTGTGTTCAATCCCATACTTTGATTTACATATTTAGCCAATTCCGTAGTTGAGCAAGTTTCTCCCGCTTTCATAAAATCATCATAAAATTCTACTTTAGGTTTTTGTTTCTCTAGTATCTCTTCTGCTTCTGCCTTTTCATGTTCTGCTATGCGTTTTGCTTCCTCTGCTAACTTCTGCTGTTTTTCTGCTTCGGCTCTCTCTGCTTCGGCTTTTAATCTGGCTTCCTTTTCTTCCTTCAACTTCTGTCCCGCTTTTATTAATAAATCTGGATTATCCAGTAATTCATCTGTAGCGTACATTCCATTTCTACGGATAGTTTTTAAAATATGTTTTACCTGTTTTTTAAACTCTTTTGCTATCGGTTTTCTACTCTGCATTAACACTTCATATAATCCATCTTCTGTTAAAAACCAAGCTTCTATTCTTCTACCGTCAGCAATAAAGGCGGTAAAAACTTTTTCATCATTATCTACACAATTTATCATTGTTCCTGTTCTATAACTTCCATCTGCCCTTGTACTATACTCTATACACTCTGCTACATCTTTTGCCAGAAACAAAGGTTCTTCCACAGTACCGTAAACTTTAAAATCCTTACCCAAAACTACTCTTTCATCAATTACAGATAAATTATTTGACATTTTTCTTCCCCCTAAATTTGTATTATTTTGTGTTACACTAATAATGAGCGGTCTATTTATACTTTGTGACTTCGTTGCTAAACATTTTGGTTTTAATCCAATGTGAACCCTTCATCTACCTTATAGTCATATTTACTGCTTGTACCCTGTTTTCTCTCATGTCTGCCCTGTATTATCTCTATTACATTATTACCAATCCAGCCACATACAGCCCCCACAGTAGGAGTAGGATATGAAGGTGAAGCCCACCTGTTTCTATATTCTGTTATTGCTACATGGAAAATCTCTTTTATATCTTCATCATCTTCAATTTTTTCCATTATGCTCTTTATATTCTTTATATCTCTTCCCCAGTTTGGTCTATATTGTGACCTGAACTCTTTCTCAAACTCTTCACAGAAAAATAGCAATAATGCTTTAGGTGATACCCTTACTACTCCAGCGACCTCAACTTCCTCAACATCCCAGTCATTATCCACAATGAAACTATATCTGCTTTTCTTCCTAGCTCCAGTTCCCTCAATCTTTCTTTTAACAATAGGTAAGCCATCCACTCTAACATCTAGTAGTCCTATTATTGCTGTATTGACAGTATTCGTAGATATTCCTGTAATCTCTGACAAATACCTCATAGAAGGAAAAGCTTCCCCATTTTCATCCATATGTGAAGCAATAGCCAGCAATACTTTTAGCTGTGAAGGTGTCAATACCCTTAATGCTCCCTTTCTGATAAGCTCTGTATCAAGCTGTAATAATATCTTTACATTTCCTTCGTTATCTGTTTCACTACCTAATTTAAAAAAACTCTTATTAACATTTGACATTTTTATTTCCCCCTTCTACAATCTGAATATCATCTATATTTGTTAGTACACTTCCACCATATTTAAAAGTTATCTTGTATAAATGCTCGAATCCTTCCCAGTCACTTTTACTAATTACACCAATTAATCCAGCATAAAAACCTGTTTTCTTGAATCCCTTTTTCCCTATGATGTTTTCCATCTTCAACAACTCCTTTCAGTAATAATGAGCTGTTGTATTAATATTTGTGACATAACAGTATTTATATAAAAGATAATAAGAGATATATAATATATACTTAGGTAGTAACAATTTGTACAAAGAAAGTAATAATGGCTTAAAAACAGATATTAAGTTTGTACAGAATAATAAGACAAAAAGAAAAAAAGACACTGGATTTCTCCAATGCCTTAATAATCTATGCTTTTTTTGCAAATGCTATTAACCCATAATTAATTACCTGTTAATGTTTGGGAATGTTAAGCAACCTTGAAATGGACGCAGTTTGCCCTGTGATTTTGGGCAGAATCTGCATATTAGTGTTTGGTTTATGTTGAAGTTTCCCTCTCATTATGCACTGTCATTGTATCAATACTTTCACCCTATTATTCGCCCATAGAGTGCCATATGGCTGTATTAATGCCGAATTTAATCCGAATGTACCTCCCCAGATAATTTAGCATAGACGGTCATCTGTACCCGACTAAGGGGCAGGCATTTAATAACAGTAAAATAGCTTGTCCCCATTGATTTTATAGCGTCGGCTCAATGTCACCTACTGGATAGCCTTTATAGTTATTCCAGTGCATAGATAACTAACCTATTACCAAAAAAGACAATAGGAAACTAAGCCTTTACAAATCCTATTTTTTAAATTATAATGAAAATATCGTTAAGTTTGAATTTGTTAGGCTTACAGTTTAACAGTATTCAATTGTGGAATAAGTCGGTACTGCGAATACTGGCTTATTTTCTTTTATTTCTCTTCATAGTAATACTTTGTTTTGATTCTGGCTTCATCTGCTCCAACGGATTATACTGGTCAAAGTCCTTCTGTAAGTCACTGGTAAACATTTCTACATAATTTCTAACTATATCCATTGAAGAATGTCCTAATATCTTCTGTAATCTAAATATATCTCCACCAGCTAATATCCATTTCTTAGCGAAACTATGTCTGAACCTATGAACTCCCCTTTTCATTACACCTCTTCTTGCGTTGTAGTCTATTATATTGTGTGAAAGTAAATCTACCTGTAGGAAATTACCATAAGCATTAACAAATAAAAAGTCCTCTGGTTCTCCTTGTCTATACTGCAAATACTCAATCAATATTTTCTTTATCGTACTGGACATTGGAACTAACTGTTCTTTACGGTTTTTAGTCCAAGTATATTTAACTAAGTCATTCTGGAAGTCCAGGTCATTCAACCGTATATTTACTAATGTCCTAGCTCTGCAACCTGTGGCAAGTAGAAAGTTCACTATACACCATGTTCTATACTCTAGGAAATTACAACTCTTTAAGTCTGGCTTCTGCAACAATAACTCCAGCTCTGCGTCTGTGTATACTTCAATAACTTTTTTATCATACTTTAACTTGGGTATCTTAAATCTCTCTACATATTCCAACTTCATAAAGTAATACAAAACTGCTCTTATTGTTATTAGTGTTGAGTTTACAGTTACCTCATTAGACTTTGTATTGTTTCTTAGATGTCTGATAAATTCTTCAACTGTTTTACTGGTGATACTGCTTAGCTGTGTATCTGGAGGTATAAACAAATACCAAATATGTTCTATATCTCTGTAGTGCTTAATTGTAGTTTCCCTTAGATTTCTGGCTTTACAATAGAGAATGAACTCTTCAAAACCTTTCTGAAATGTCTTACCTTCTTTAACTCTGTTCAGCTCTAATTTCTTTCTTTTCACGACAAAAAACCCCCACTAACCCTCTGTTTAATTTACACAAAGAATTAGTGCGGATTATATTATAGATTTCGGCAAGGTTATCACTGTTAACCCACCGCAACCTATTGATATTACTGACTTTATATTGGTGCGGATAACAGGACTCGAACCTGCATGGTTTCCCACTAATACCTGAAACTAGCGCGTCTGCCAATTCCGCCATACCCGCATAACTAAGCCATTCACACTATATATTTTCTTACTACTTCACACTAGAATTAGCATAATTGATATATCCTATTATACACCACTCTTATAAATAATCAACCATTAATAATCCATTTAAATACTCTAAAAAAAAATATTACATCGCCAGTTTTGGTGACTCCCTAAAAATTTTCTACTTATATATACCTTATCATGCTATTTATATCTATAGTAATTATTTTACTAAATTCAATAATTATTCCCAAAACATTAAAATAAATCCTAGAGCACTTTATCAGCTCTAGGATTTTTCACTCAACTCTCTACTCAAAAATCACCTTTATTTACATCTTATAAAAATCAAAAAATCTACTTCTTTGTTCCTCTTCTTATCACCTGATCAACAGCATTATATGTGTCATTAGCTATTACATCTTGTGAAATCATCTGTCCATTCTGATATGTCTGCAAAAATACTTTTACTCTATGTCCTACTGAAGGATTTTGATCAATTCTTGTAGTTCCCGCTGGCATAGTAGGATCATCAATATAAGATACCTTTGGCTGAATAGTTTCATAAACATTATTTGCTACCTTATAAGTTTTACCAGTCAAGCTATTGTCAGAATATATACTGAAGGTTTCTATTCCATTATCTGAATTTCCCTCAATGTATATTGGAAAATCCAAAGTATTTTTAAATTGATAATCTAAATTACCATAATCTACAGTAGCATCAAAACCTAAGGGTACATAGGCAGAAGGTATAGTATGATGCAATCTTTCAGTTGCCTTTATACCAGCTTGTAATACCGCATTATAAAGTGTAGTGGAAACCTGACATATTCCTCCACCAAGTCCCATTCCAGTAGAGTACCCAATATCTACAGGTGCAGATTGATAACCCTTTGCTGCCGTTCTCTCACCTACCACTCCATTAAAGCTAAAGCTTTCTCCTGGCATGAGAACAAGACCATTTATGGCTTTTGTCGCAAGCTGAATATTAATTGCTCTTCCCGGACTTGATATAGGTCCATAGCTTGTATTAAATGTAGATATTAATGTGTTAATCTTTTGAAGCTTTTCCTTAGTCCTAGTTGCTTTTACAGTTTCTACATTAGCTTGTACATTTGTATCTGAAGTAATAGTTCCACCTATGGCATCTATGGCTGCTGTTATTTTATTTTTCAGTTCAACATCATTTAATTTATATCCATCTGTATCTGGTGTAATTTGAAATCCTGAACCAGACTTTGTAATGGTAGCATTTATAGCATCCTTATTGACATCTTTCTTTATATTGTTTACAAATTCATCTAGGGGTTTTTTATCATAAGTAAAGGAAAGTTTAATATCCTTTTGCTGAGGCTTTTTTATAAGCTTATACTTATCATAAGTACTAAGATTTTTCCCATAGTTGAAAGCTTCTGCTGTAACCTTATCTATATTATATTGGGCGTTTAATTTAGAATAAGAAATGCTATAATTCTTTCCCTGTGCTTGTACATTTACTTTCTTATCTCCAACTACAGCTTGATATTTATCAGAAACCATTTTTTTGGCTTCATCTATACTTTTACCAGAAACATCTATATCCTGAATTTTTACTCCTGGATAAATAATATTGTCGAAACTTTTAACCTTTGAATAAATATTATATGCTGGTATCGAAATACCCATAATTACTATAACAGCACAGGCAATGCCTATAATAATTATATTTTTTTTCTTCATAAACAATCTCCTCGTCTTTCACACTATATGATATTTATTATACTATAAAATAACAGTTATTTATACATTGTACCTTATTTATAAAATATTAAATTTTTCTTACATGTAGAATAGGATCATTAACTTTTATTAAAACTAAGTTAGACATATTTAAGTTCAAAAAAATTATATATTATGATAAAATTATGAGAAAGGAAGTGATATGATGTATAATGTTGACAAAATCAAATATTATCTTAATAATATTCTTGCTATTCCTAGTCCAAGTGGCTTTACTTGCAATATAATGGATTATATAAAGGAAGAATTACATTTATTGAATGTGTTTTATTATACGAAAAATAAGGGCTCAGTTGTGGCAAAAATAGATGGTAAAAATAAAGATTATATAAAAACTTTCTCCTGTCATGTAGACACTTTGGGTGCCATGGTTAAGGAAATTAAATCTAAAGGAACTCTCGCACTATCTCCTATAGGTGGATTTATGATGAATTCAATCGAAGGTGAAAATTGTATAGTTGAAACTTTGGAAGGTAAAAGCTTTAGTGGTACTATACAAACTATAAAACCCTCAGTTCATATCCATAGTGATGCAAAAGATTTAAAAAGAGAATCCTCAAATATGGAAGTAGTGCTGGATGAAAAGGTTACTACAAAAGAAGATGTAGAAAATTTGGGTATAGACGTAGGTGATTTCATTACCTTTGATCCTAGAATAAAATTTACTGACAGCGGATTTATAAAAAGCAGACATTTAGATGATAAAGCAAGTACTGCTATATTGCTTTATGCTATAAAATATATTACGGAAAACAATATAGAACTTCCTTATACCGTTAATTTTTTATTTACCAATTATGAGGAGGTGGGCCATGGTGGCTCCTGCATACCTGAAGATACAAAAGAGTTTATTGCAGTAGACATGGGCGCACCTGGTACCGGTCAGAATTCTTCCGAATACAGTGTCTGTATTTGCGCAAAAGATTCCTCTGGTCCCTATGATTTAGAACTTAGAAAAAAGCTCACCAATATATGCAAAGACAAAAATATATTTTACAAAACAGATATTTATCCTCACTATGGTTCTGATGCTTCTGCAGCTTTAAGAGCTGGCTGGGACATAAAAACTGCTCTTATAGGCACTGGCGTTTATGCATCTCACGGCTATGAGAGAACTCATATTGATGGAATATTATCTACATTGGATTTAATAATTAATTACTGCATGAAAAGCTAATTTAACTATTGGCAAATCTCAATTTTTCTTACAAAAATTTTGTAAATAATAAGTATCTGAGATACTTATTTAGATGAATATACTTTTCCAACCTTAAATAAAAGACTACTATAATACACTCTTTAAACTAAATGCTATAGTAGTCTTTATACTTATTTTATTCTGCACAATATCTATTAATTATTCAAAATAAATTGAGAATATTTATATAAAAAATTTATTGACGCTGTCTATTAAATCTTCTATATCTAGCCCTAAATCTATCAATATTTTTAAAGAATACTTCTGCAATATATGGATCAAAATGCTTACCTGTATCCTGAGCTATAATTTCTATGGAATCCTCAAAAGAAAATGCCTTTTTATATGGTCTTTTACTTGTTAATGCATCAAATACATCAGCTATAGAAACTATTCTTGCGCTAAGTGGAATTTCTTCACCGCTCCTCCCGTAAGGATAGCCTGTACCATTCCACCATTCATGATGCCCTTCTGCTATTTCAATGGCCATTTTAAATACACTTCTACCTTTTTTCATCAGATTTTCATCTGCCAATCTTAATACTTTTCCACCATAAGTAGTATGTGTTTTCATTATTTCAAATTCCTCTTCCGTTAATTTATCAGGCTTTAGCAATATATCATCCCTTATAGCTACCTTTCCTATATCATGAAGAGGACTAAATCTTTCTATGGAATTTATATAAGTCATATCAATTATGTCCTTATATTTGTCCTCCTTTGATAAATATTCAGCTAACATTCTTGAATAAATTTTCATTCTATCCAAATGTTCCCCTGTTTCTGGATCTCTTTCTTCTGTTAGAACTGCTAGAGCTAAAGTTGAGCTTACAATCATATCTTCAATTAAAATATCTTCTTCAAGACTTAGCATAATGCTATTGGCAACTATTTCAAGAAATTCTATATGTTCTTTTTTGTAAATGTTTTTTTGATTGCTGGAAAAAAATATTATTCCTATAGGACTGTCATTATTTATTAACGGAAAAGTTATTGATGACTTTATACCTTCTTCTAGTAATATTTTATTGTATTCACGTACATTTTTTCCATTCACATATTCCTCTAAATCATTTATAAGCCTTGCTTTTTTATCTTTTAATATTTTGTAAAGGCTTGTACTAACAATTTCTGCCTTTATACCCAACATCCTTTTAGCTAGATTTTCATGTTCTTTTCCCGCTGAGGCGTAAGAAGCTTTTATAAACTTACCATCATCTTCAATAAGTGCTACTCCTATATATGTATAAGGAACATATTCTTGAAAAGAATTGAAGATTTTATCCAATATATCTTTAAAAGGTAAATTTTTACTCAAATCTTCAATTATGTTAATCAAACTCTTCAACTTATCGAATACAGTTTGTACCTCGTAAAATACAGGTTTTAATTCCTCTCTCCTAAATTTAGGTATGGCTACGTTGAGGTCATTAATTCCTATATTAGTCATTCCCCTATAAAATTGATTCATAGGCAGAAATAAATTTATATAAGTGTTTGTCATAAATACAGCTAATATTATTAATATTAATATTCCGACAGCAGTTAGAATATTAATATAAACCTGCATTCTATTATTATCATATTCTTTAATTAAATTTGCCATTTTTTCATTATAGTCTAGAAGTATCTGATTATTCTCGTTTATGTATCTTGTAGCTTTTAATAATTCCGTAAGATTACTTTTGTTATTAAAAACTACATTTATACTTTCATAATATTGCGGCCAAATTTTATCATGCTTAATAAAGATATTATTTAAATTATCATTACGCATTCCCTTAAAGCTCACTATAGCATTATCTTGAACTATGTATCCCTGTTTTATAAAGTTATACTGTTTAATATAGCTATTCTCTGCCTGTTTTAAGTCTTTTAAAGTTTCATTTACTTTATTTTGTAGGGATTCCTTTGATTCACCATTGCCATCGTATACTTGCAGCAAAGATTCTATTTCAAAAACTCTATTAGAATCTTTTGCCATAATCTGCGTCAATGTTATTTGTTCTGAAAGTGAATTAGAAAGATTAATACCTTGATGATTTCTATATACATTCACCATTAGTAATGAGAAAAAAACGATTATTGCTGAAGTAAGTAGTATAACAATTATTGCAAGCTGCTCTCTGTAAAGCCTTAGAATAGATTTATTTTTCTGTGTGTACATATTCTTTACCCTCTCTATGAAATAATACTGGGCTCAAGGTCAAATTACTAAGGCTATCACTTATTTTGCTACCAACCTCCCGAAGACCCGCCGCCGCCGGAATCTCCACCACCAAAACCACCGAAGTCACTTCCACCAGAAGATCCTCCACTTGAACCACCGAATCCGCCTCCACCAAATCCGCCAAAACCCCCGCCACCAAATCCGCTTCCACCTCTTGGTCCATTTCTAAAAGACCTTAAGATTAGAATTATAACAATCAAAATTATAGCAGCAGTTGGTATTAAACTCACTATTCCTCTGGTATTTTTATCGCTATTTTCATTTATTTTTATGTGTGAATTCTTTTCTAGTTTTACATTATAAGATTTTGCTATGTCATCCGCAAATACAGAATAAGCATCTTTTATGCCCTGATTAAAATTTCCAGTTGAAAATTTAGGTGCAGCCACAGAATCCATAATTCTTGCAGAATAAATATCAGTTATAGTACCCTCCAGGCCTTTTCCTACTTCTACCCTCCATTTCTTGTCTTTCATAGAAATGAGTATAAGTAAACCATTGTTTTTATCCTTCTGACCTATACCCCATTCTCTGAAAAGTCCATTAGCATAACTTTCTATATCCCTGCCATCTAATGAATTAATTATAACCACCACTGACTGGGCACCGGTTTTATTTTCAAGTTCATTTCCAACAGATACAATATACTGTTTTGTACTATCGTCCATTATACCTGCATAGTCATTTACATATTTAAGACTTGTAGGTGAAAGAGGTTGAGGTTGTGCTTTTATATGCAACACCGATACTATAATTACTAATATTAATATCATCAATATTAATATTAGCTTACCTTTAATTTTATTCATAATAATCCCTACTTTGTAAAATCAACTTTAGGTACCTGAGAAGCTCCTGCATCAGCCTTATAATAAGGCTTAGAAGTAAATCCAAAAATTCTAGCTACAATATTGCTAGGAAACTTCACTATAGATGTATTATAATCATTTACAGCATTATTATAATCCTGCCTTGCTACAGAAATTCTATTTTCGCTGCCCTCAAGTGCTACAGATAAATCTCTAAAATTCTGGTTGGACTTTAAATCCGGATAATTTTCCACTACAACTAAAAGTCTTGACAATGATTGAGATAGTTGATTATCTGCATCTGCTTTTTCCTGTATTCCCTGAGCACTACCCAGCTTCGCCCTTGCATTGGCGATATCGGTAAAAATACCTTTTTCCTGAGAAGCATATCCTTTCACTGTAGCCACAAGATTAGGAATTAGATCAGATCTTCTCTGCAGCTGGGTATCTATGTTTGAGGATGAACTATTTACCTTTTGATTTAAAGCCGCCATAGAATTGTAGGTGCCTATAATTGGCACAATAATAACTAATGCAATTACTATGACTATTATTATTGTTTTTAAAGTTTTACTCATATAATTACCGTTGACAGAATATTATATAAAATTCATCTCTTATTTATTAAGATGTCAACCTTTTCCTTTCCTAAATATTTATGAAATTTACTTTTAATTCTATGTGTTTCCATACAAAGAAATACTATAAATTTATATTCTTGAAAAATATATTCTAAAATAGAGTTCCATTATAACCCCAATCATTAATTTCATGAAAAATCACATATATACTTTCTCCATCAATATTAAGTTCTTCCCTTAATAAATTGCAAATGGCACCAGTAAGTTTTTCTTTACTTTCTCTACTTACACTTCCACATATTTGTACTTCTACAACCGCCGCTCTTTCTTTTTTTTCTCCTCTAAAGTATAAAGTCTTATTATCATTAAATCCTACAAATAGCCACTCCTCACTTTTGCCAGGTAAAATGCTTATAAGTTCCCCTAACTTCTCTTTTATTGTATTTTTCTTTTCCTCTGTAAGTTTCATTGTTAAATTTGAGTTAATATAAGGCATTCCAACACTCTCCTACTAAGTTTATATTAAAGTTTCTTTTTTACCATTTATTCTAAATTTTCTAATTAAATTATATCATGTTATTAATAAAATTACATTTAATTATTCATTTTAGGCATATGAAAATAAATAGTAAGTCAAAGATGCGACGGATATTTTGAATCATACAAGGAAACAGGTGACCAGGATAGTGAGCTATCTGAGGGTTCTGTTGACGTAGTAGGATTCAAAATAGACCAGCATACTGACTAGTTATTTATTTGAATGTGCCTTATATAGTTCCATATAATAATTAAACTTTTGGCAAAAATTGATTAATTGTTTATTTCCCATAAGATAGCTTCTTATTATACTAAAAATTTATTTTGAAGAATTACAAATTTTATTTAATTTCTGAAGTACAATTTTATAACCATCTTTTATAAAATTATTACTTATTAATTCTTCATAAGTAATTTCATTATCTACGTCCAAATTTAAAATTATATTCATATTTTTCCCATAAAGCTTTTCTAGAAATATTTCAAAATCTATTTTTATAGAATCATAATCTCTATTATTTTTATAATTCAAATTTTTTATATCATAATTTATCTTTTCAATAATTCCATATAATTGATATAAATAACTCATTTCTTTTAAATTAAAATCATCCGTAAGAAATGCAATGGCTTTAGAATATTGAGTATTTACCGGTATATAAATTGGATATTTATTATTTTCATTACTATTAATATTTTTTATTGACCTTATACTTTGAAATATGGCTGTACATATATCTAGCTGTAGTATATTTGCATATTGACAAGTGTTTTTTTTTCTTATATTTTCTTCTAATCTTCTGCTTTCATTAAATATTTCATTTTGAACCTTTGTACTTTTATTAGTAGTACTTTTAGCTATAAGATAACTGCATATGGCACCTATAAGAGTTCCGCTTATGATTGCAGTAGCCGAGATTATTTCACTAAAAAAGGCATTTGTCATATCATTCCACTCCCTTTGCTGCAAGATAAAAATATATTTAATTATCAATTTTTTTATTTTCCTCATTTTTTAAATTATTATGCAAATATAAAATAAAAGCCTTAACGCTGGTATTAACTGCATTGCCAGTATTAAAGCTTTTAATATTAAAAATTTTAAAACAACATAAATTTATTATAATTTTATTTTATATTAATAATTTCCCTCATAAAATTTAAATTATCCTCAATACACTCAACTATGTATGGATCAAACATAATAGCTTTGTTAATTAATATTTCCTTCATACAGATCTGAAAACCCATTGCTTCTCTATAAGGTCTATTAGATGTCATTGCATCAATGGAATCACATATAGCTATTATCCTTGCACCTAATGGAATATCTGTTCGAATAAGTCCATTGGGATATCCTTTTCCGTCCCATCTTTCATGATGATACAATACCATTTTTCCTATATGCTTTAATTTTTTCGACTTACTCAAAATATTATATCCTATTTTAGGATGCATCTTCATATACTCCCATTCATGTGGTAGTAATTTTCCTTGTTTATTCAATACCTTGTCAGGTACACCTATTTTCCCAATGTCATGAAGATGAGCGGCTATATGGATATTTTCAATATCTAATCCTTTTAGACCAATTTTTTTAGATAATTCATAGGATAAAAAAGCAACTCTTTCCGAGTGACCACTTGTATAAATGTCCTTAGCTTCAAGAGCTGTTACCAAGCTTTCAATAATATCATGATATATAGTCTTTTCTTTAGTTCTAAATAGAACTTCGCTTATCATTTCCTATGTCCTCAATATATTTTTGAATAGTCTTCTCCATACACGTCCAAGAACGTTTACTAAAAGCAATTCTTACATCATACTTTCTGGATTGCTCCTTTATAGCTTGTGAAAGCTTGTGTCCTACATAATCTACAAAAACTAAAACTAAATCTGTATTTTCAGGAATTTTTATCTTCTTGTCGCTCTTCTTTCTACCACTAACATGCTCTATATTCTGAAATCCCTTTTCCGTTAACTTTTCCTTTATATTATCCAGTTTGTCTCCCCCAACAAGTAAAATACTCATAAATCTTCCCTCCTATTATTTTAATTAAACAAAATATTCTCTATTAATTTTCATTTATATATTGATATTGATTCTCATTTTCATTTTAATATAAATTTTATTACTTGTAAATATATTATTTCCATTTATACTTTTTTTTATCACTTTGATTGTAATTTTGTAGTAAAAATTTTATATTAATATGATATCTACAATTTATAATTAGGCATCAACATAAAAGTTTCAAACAAAGCAATGGGATTTCAGATTATTTTTAAGCTAATATTTGTTATACAAATTCTGCATTACAAATTGCATAAGCTATAAACTATGAATTGACTTAATATTATATTTATGCTAGTATCAAGTTAAAATTAATATTTGTATTTCGGTTGGACAAATAATTTATTTGTTTTCAAGAGATTATAACTTTTGGGGTGGAAAGTTTCAATACTTGCCGCTTTTTTGTCGTTATTTTAAAATATTTTAATGCCTCTTACATTAAAATAGCATAACATTCTAATATTCATTACAAAACAACTATTGATTTAACTTATATTGCAGTTAGTTATATTATTAAAATGTATAATTTAAATTGCAATTTGCATATTAAAAATAATTTAAATTATTGAACAAGGAGGTCTTTATGGAAATAACTTTATTAAATATAGCTTTAATACTAATATTCACAAAAATAGGAGGACTAATAAGCAAAAAATTTAAAATGCCTGAAGTTCTTGGAGCTTTAATAGCTGGTGTAATTCTTGGACCCGTAGTATTAAATATTGTGCATTATGATGATAATATAAAGCTGCTTTCAGAGCTAGGAGTTATCATGTTAATGTTTCTTGCAGGGGTAGAAACAAATGTACAGGAATTTAAAAAATCAGGCTTATCTGCACTTATAATTGCAATAATGGGGATTACGGTTCCTTTAATTCTGGGTACATTATCTGCCTATATGTTTTTCAATAATTTATGGGAAAATATTACCATTGGAGTAATTTTAACAGCTACCAGCGTCAGTATAACAGTTCAAACTTTAACAGAACTAGGTAAATTAAATACCAGATCTGGAATTAATATTTTAGGGGCCGCAGTAATAGACGATGTACTTGGTCTTATTCTTATTTCTTTAGTCCTGGCTTTAGCTCAGACAAATACTTCAGCAGGTACTGCCTCTTCCACTGCTGTAATACTCTTATTAACCTTTACAAAGATAATCCTATTCTGCATCGGCTCAATATTTGCGGTGGCATATTTACCAAAATATATGATTAAATTCTCTAAAAATATAAAGCCAAGGCGATCTGTACTTACATTTTCCATAGCCTTTGCCCTATTAATGGCCTTTATAGCTGAATCTTTGGGAATAGCTACAATTACAGGAGCTTATATATGTGGTCTTATTCTTTCATCGCTGCATTACAAGGAATATATAGGACGAAACATAAAAGCCATTTCTTCTGGATTTTTATCTCTCATATTCTTTGCCAGCGTTGGCCTTGAAGCAAATTTAAATGCATTGAATTTAGAAGTAATACTTATAACCGTAGTAATGTTCATAGTGGCGGTAATAGGAAAAATAGCGGGCTGCGGTATTGCTGCCAGAATGCTGAAAATGAGTAAAAGCGAATCCCTTCAAATTGGAGTAGGTATGATTTCAAGAGGTGAAGTAGCTATAATAACTGCAAATATATGCCTCCAAAGAAAGCTTATATCCGAGGAAGTATTTCTTCCCACATTAATTGTAGTAATACTTACCACTATAATTACTCCTATTCTGTTAAAAATAGTATTTTCCCACAAAAATGAGAAGTTAATTGAAAGCAGTAATATATAAAATAGCTATAAAAAACAATGAAGTCTCTAAAACTCATTACTAAATTTTGAGACTGTACTGTTTCGTGAATTCATTCTGATGTTATTTCCACATAATATGTTTTTTTTCTGATATTTTTTGTTCTTTAATATCGCCTATTTCCACATCTGCATCAATTGACACTGAAGGTGTTTTAGAGTATATAACAACTTGAGTTGGGTAAATGCTTTCATGACCAACTATTATATAGCTTATTCCTATTGCTATAGCTGCATATATTCCAGTCTGATTTCCAAAAAGCTCTATGGCAATTATAATGGACGAAATTGGAACATTTGAACAGGCAGCTAAAAAGGATGCCATACCTAATGCAGAATAAAAGGCTACATTTGAACCTGTAATTTGTGCCCAGGCATTTCCAAAGGAAGATCCAATGAAAAGCATAGGTGTTAGAATTCCACCACTTCCACCAGACCCCAATGTGAAAGCAGTTACTAAAGCTTTATTTATAAATAAAGAATTACTGAATTTTTCACCTGAAACAATTCTATTTATAGTTCCCTCTCCTATTCCAAGTGACTGAAAAGAATTAAACATATAAATTATTGCTATTATTAAAATACCACCTATAATTCCTCTTAATGGAGCATATATTTTGATTTTTTTAAAGCCTTTTTCAACATATTTAATTAATTTTATAAAAAGTATGGCTAAAAATCCAATGGCAATACCAAAAACAAATACTTCTAAAAATGCAGTTACCTGATTATTAGGTACATATTTTATAGTAAAAATCAAAGGTTTATTTCCCATATATAGTCCAACATAATAACTTACAAAAGAAGATATAAGAGATGGAAGAAGAGCTATGTAAGAAATTTTCCCTATGTATAAAACTTCACAGGCAAATATTGCAGCACCCACAGGAGCATTAAATACAGACACAAATCCAGCACTTATTCCGCATACCACGATACGACGCTTGTCCATTGCATTCATTTTTGTCATCTGACCTATGAAAGATGAAATTGCACCACCTATTTGAGTTGCCGGACCTTCAAGCCCAACTGAACCACCAAAAATTATGGTTATAAATGTAGTTAAAAGTTTTACAGGAACTACTACTATATTCATATTCCCATTATTTTTATTTACACTTTCAATAGCCTTTTCTGTACCATGGCCTTTCGCATCAGGGGCAAGTTTAAGTATTATAAAGCTGCTTAAGAAAAATGCCGCCGGAAGAAATAAATAATAAAATTTAAATTTTGATGTAAAATTAACACCAATGACTATAATTTTTATAAATAATGTTGTGAAAGATCCTACTAATAAACCTATTAGTATAGATAAGAAGGTCCATTTTAGTGCACTTGCAATAAAAATGGATTCCTCTGTAGAAATTTTTTTTAAAGATCTCATGAAAGTCACCTCTTGATTTATTTTATCCGATGACTACCATCCGTAATACTCCCATCTTCTATCAAAGTGGGAGATAACGGATGCTACGTCCCTGGATAACGATTTCTAAGTTTCAGCTGGAGAAAAAAATTCCACCTGAAACAAAGAACTCTGTTTATCAATCTTGAGTATAGATTCCAATACTTCAATCTCAATGATTAATTATAAGTGACTAAAATTTTCTTTATAATAATTACAATACTCACTTATGGGGCAAATTTCGCACTGTGGTTTTCTGGCTTTACATATTTTTCTGCCGTGCCATATGAGATAATGGTGGGCATTACTCCATAATTTTTTTGGAATAACTGCTCTAAGTTCTTCTTCTACCTTAAGAGGATTGTCTCCTGAGGCAAGGCCTATCCTCTTAGATACCCTAAATACGTGGGTATCCACTGCTATAGCAGGTATATTGAAAGCATTAGACATAACCACATTAGCAGTTTTTC
This sequence comes from Clostridium sp., assembly GCF_047718555.1. Lineage (GTDB taxonomy): Bacteria > Bacillota > Clostridia > Clostridiales > Clostridiaceae > Clostridium_I. Next base: position 84,121 of record NZ_JBDNRK010000005.1, read on the forward strand.
TTCCAACTCCAGGTAATTCAGTAAGTTCCTCCATAGTATTTGGAACCTTGCCATTATAATTTAAAAGCAAAGCTCTGGAAGTTGCTAAAATATTTTTACTCTTATTTCTATAGAAACCGCAAGGTTTAATCTTTTCCTGAAGCTCCTCATCTGTGAGCTCCGCCATTTTTTCTGGAGTATTATATTCACTAAATAATTTTTCAGTTACCATATTCACTCTTACATCTGTACATTGAGCAGATAAAATAGTTGAAATTAAAAGCTCGTAGGGGCTATTAAAATTCAGTGCACATTTTGCTTCATTATAAACTTCACTTAAAACTTTTAAAGTACTATCAATATCTTTCTTTTTCAATTTGTCACCAACTTTTATTTAGATATATTAAAATAAACAATAATTGAAAACTTCCATCAATACATTTAGTTTCTTAAATTTGAACATTATTTATATACTCTCTAATACGTGAATAGAATTACTTTGTACAGCAATTGCCTGCATTTAACTTGAACATTACTTATATACTCCTCTGTATTCCTCTGGTAAAAGCTCTGCAATTCTCTTCATTGCTTCATCTGCAGCTCTTTCCTCATATTCTTTTCTACCTTCATCTTTGTTTCTCTTCGCCATTTCAAAAGGTTTTCCGATTTTTATATACACATCTGACTTGTGAAAGGTTTCATTATTCATGTCAGAATCTTTGCCTATAGGGAGAAGTTTTTCGGAACCATACATTCCTATGGGTACAACCGTAGCCTTACTTAACTTTACAATTAAATTAAGTCCTCTTTTAGCTTTTATCATAGAACCTACTCTACTTCTAGTTCCCTCAGGAAACATCACTATATTTTCCCCACTTTTAAGTAATTTTATTATGTTTGATATTCCCTCTTTATCTGCAGTATTTGGTATTATAGTTGTATTTTTAACAGCTATTGTACCTAGATAAGTTAAGGCATCGCCCTTTAATTTTACACCTGCCACAAAGGTTGGATCCCATTCTTTCATAACTTTCCATAAAATAATTCCATCAGAATTACTCAAATGGTTACCTATAAAAAGAAATGGTCCCTTTGCTCCTTTTAAATTCTCTGTTCCCGATAAATGAATTTTTGCATGTTTATCTATAAGCCTCGACAAAAATTTAATAGCAAAAACTCTAACCACTCCAGTAGGAAGAAGCTCTATAAGTCCTAATAGTTTTGGAGAAATAATCACTTAAATCCCGCCTTTCAATTAATAAATTATATACAATTTCATAGATACGCAAGCTATATGTAAATTACAAAATTAACTTTCAATTGTCTATTATATTATAATTTATTAAAATTTAAAAGTCTATTAAGGTACTCATTTATGTAAGGTGATATTATTTTCTGATTCTCTACCATTCTATTATTCTCATATAGCATAAAATTTATAAGAGCATTTCTTTGAATTATATTCTTGCCTCTCCATCCACATGAAGACAATTTATATTTATCCTTGAAGGTTTTATTATCCATGTGAATAAGTTCATATAGATCAACCTTGCTCATAAACTCCAATGGCTGAAAATCCTCTATGGTTGAATAATCCACCTCACAATTAAAAGGACACACTATCTGGCAAGTATCACAACCAAACAACCTGCCATTAAATCTACTAAACCATTCATCATCTATGTGTTTTTTCTGTGTAATATAAGATAAACATATATTAGGATTATTAAAATCTCTATTTATGGATTTGGTAGGACATGCATTTATGCATCTTTCACATTCCCCACATTTACTTTTAATTGACTTATCCGGCTCCATAGATAAATCGGTTATAATCTCTCCGAGAAAAACATAGGAACCATACTTCTCATTAATAAGCATATTGTTTTTACCTATAAAACCCACTCCACTTTTGTAGGCAATATATCTTTCCGGAAGAACATTACTGTCTACAAAATATTCTGATCTCCCCCCTAGAGTTTCTATAAAATTACATACTTTTTCAAGATAGCTGGAGACTACTTTATGATAATCTTTTCCCCTTGTATATAAAGAAAAATATACATCTTCTTTTTTATATTCATTAAACCTATATGGAAATGCTATAGATATGATGGTCTTACCTTTCTCCATGTAAAAATTAGGATTTATCCTCTTATTTATATCTTCTTCTTCAAACTCATTTTGTAATTTTGAAGTTTTTCTTTTATTTAGATATGATTCTAATTCATAAAAGGTTTCGCATTTACAAAAACCTATTTCTGAAATACCTAATTTTCTGCAAAAATCTATAATACGCCTTTTATTACTCATATATTTTTCTCCATTTATATTTTTAAATCTTATTTATCAAGAGTTTATACGAACAAATAAGATTCATTGATACTTATGCTAATAAAAAAACTGCTCCCTTAGCAGCAGTTTTATACTTAATACATATAATCCTTCATATCTATTATATTTTTTTCTTCTACTATACTTTTTTCTCCTCCTCTGGGAGGAATTATTCTTGCCGGTACTCCAACAGCCGTACAGTTATCAGGTATATCCTTTAATACCACCGCATTGGCTCCTATTTTAACATTATTCCCAATATTCACAGGTCCTAATACCTTCGCCCCACTACCTATAAGAACATTATTTCCAACAGTAGGGTGTCTTTTTCCCTTGTGTTTACCTGTTCCCCCTAAAGTAACCCCGTGATATAATACCACATTATCTCCTACTTCAGCAGTTTCCCCAATTACAACTCCCATTCCATGATCTATAAATAGACCCCTTCCTATTTTTGCGCCTGGATGAATTTCTATTCCAGTAAAAAATCTTGCTAACTGTGAAATTAATCTTGCTAAAAAGAACATTTTTGATTTATAGAAAAAATGAGATAACCTACTCCATAATATTGCATGTACACATGGATAAAGCAAAAATACTTCAATTCTATTTCTAGCAGCAGGATCATTTTCCATTATTTTGTCTAAATCGTATTTCAGATTATTAAACATTAACCTCTCACCTCAAATAAATATATAATTCTTTTATATAAAAGAAAAAAACTCCACCCCATTATAGAGACGAAGTTCATAGCTCGTTATCCACTCTAAAAGCTACATATTCAAGCACATATATGCCCTAAAGCTATAACGGGCTTCACCGTTGCCTTTTACTAAAATTCAAAGACACTATTCCAAAGGGCACTTCTCTTAAACTTCCTTTAAGAACTTTTTCAGCTTCCAGTTCTCTCTCTTAAAATTCCATTTAAAATACTTTCCTTTTTCAACATATTTCCAAGTGTTTGAGTATGTTTTTATATATTTATTATATTCTATAATTATTTTTTGTCAACTATATTTTGCAAATAAACGCATTTTTGTGTACATATTAATGAACTTCTATGGATATATTTTGTTTTTTTAATTAATTAGAAAATAATAAATCTAAGTTCAGTGAAGATATAAATTCACTGAACTTAGACTATTAAATATATTAACTACAAAATCTATGTTCTCCAATAATTTTAATTAAAGGCCTAGACCATATCCATTTACTTGTAGCTTTAGCTGGATTAAAATAATAGATTGCTCCACCTGATGGATCCCAGCCGTTTAGAGCATCCCTTGCTGCATTAATAGAACTCTGTTCTATATTAGCATTTATCTGCCCATCTACCGTTGCTGTAAAAGCCCCTGGTTGATATATAACTCCCGCAACAGTTGAAGGAAATCTTGAATCTCTTGTTCTATTCATAACTACCGCTCCTACAGCAACCTGACCTTCATAGGGCTCTCCTCTTGCCTCACCATTAATTAATCTTGCAAGAAGCATTAAATCCTGACTATTGCTGGAATATTGTGCATTATCAGATTGTGATGGATTATTTATCCCTAAAGCCGCCAAAGTACTATCTCCTACAATACCATCTGCCGTCAATCCATTTTTACTTTGAAAACTTTTTACAGCTAAATAGGTATTATATCCAAATTTACCATCTACACTATCTTTATAGTAACCCCAATTTTTTAGTTTGGTTTGTATTTGGGTTACAGCAGTTCCACTTGATCCATATTTATAGGAAATAACATTGACAGCATTGTTGTAGGGAGAAAAAATAATAGAAGTACCAAAATATGTAACTAGCAATACTGCTATTAAAGAAAATGTTATTTTTTTATTTTTTATAGTCTCCATATACTAATAGCTCTTAAGCAAAACTTATATATTTACATTATTTTATTTTAAATAAAACTTTAAATAAGTTTTACTAAGAGTACACCGTTACCAAAAATCTATAAAACTTTATAAAAAGATTATAAAAGATTATTATTTTGTTTCTTTCCTACTTCATAGTGTTCCATTTTGCCGAAGCTACTTTGGTTTGTGTAACACTCCATAAGCTTTGCTACTTTTCAGTAGTGGGTTATAACGAATACCCAATTTAGAATATCTTTAAAGTGATATTTCTAAACCATATTTTGCAAGGTTATATGAAGCATTTTTATCCCTATCAGCTACAAATCCACATTCACATTTATAAGTTCTATCTGATAGCTTTAAGTCTTTTTTTATCCTGCCACATAAACTGCAAGTTTTACTTGAAGGATAAAAAATTGGTACTTGGATAAACTCTATTCCATATTTAGCACATTTATTTTTCATTTGAGTAATAAACATACTAAATCCTTGCTCCGCTATTGCCTTTGATAAGTGCTTATTTTTCATCATATTAGATACTTTTAAGTCCTCCATAACTACTCTAAAAGGTTTGGCTTTCACGATTTTAGAAGTAGCTTGATGTATATGATTTTCTCTAATATGTGTTAACTTACTATGAAGTCTTTTTATCTTCTTTTCAAGTTTTGCAATGTTCTCAGTCTTTTGGTAACATACTCCTTTCTTATTTTTTTCATATTTTCGTGAACATTGTCTTTGCAATCTTTTTAATTTCTTTGTTAGTCTTTTAACTTTTTGAGTTTTATTAATATTCTTTGTATCTAAACTATCAATATTAGTTATTGCAAGCATCTTTATACCTAAATCCACACCTATGCTATAATCATTTAATTGTTCTTTTTTATCTTCTACTTTAATTTCAATAGCAACTGAAAGTACCCAAACTCTACCATTAAAACTCACTCTTGGATTACTGAATTTATTTACTTTTGATAAATCAACGTCGTAGTTATGCCTACTTTGTACTTTACCTATCTTTTCAAGATTAACTATGTTTTCTTTAAAGTAGATTTTATCGTATCTTGAATAAAACTTATCTTTAGACTTTTTCTTACTTTTAAATTTAGGAAATCCACTCCCATTAAAGAAATTCTTATATGCCTTATCTAAATCTCTTAATGCTTCTTTTAAGGTAGCATGACTAACATCATAAAGCCATTGAAAACCTTCTTGATTTTTAAGTTTAGTAAGTTCTATACCTAATTCAGCTGCTGATAATTTCTTTTTAGTGGTTTCATAGTGTTTAATTTGTTTATCTAATCCCCAATTAAACACATATCGCATTAAACCTATATGCTTCCACATAAGAATTTCTTGTTCTTTAGATGGAAAAAGCCTAATGTTAATCGCCCTTTTCATCTTTTAGCAACTCCTTAATCATTTTCTTTGCCTTATTGGCTCTTTTACCTTAAAAAATTTCAATATTTTTATAAACTTTGTCTAACTGCTCTCAGCCCCTTTTCACAAATTATTTATATTTAACTTACCTTTACTGTTATAAAAGATAATTCTATTTTTTACTTAATCACTGAAAAAAATACTTTTCTTTTAAAGGAAATTTTTTCTTTATTGCTTATTTATAAAAATCTAAAATTCGTAATATAAGAAAAGTGCCAATTAACTTGAAAGTTTCTGTTCATTAACCAGTGAAAGCTTTTGTGGTGTAAAATCCCGAAAAGCATTGAATTTAACAGCCACAAAAAACGAAAGATTTCACTTCGTGAAAGGTGAAAGCTTCAACAGCACTTTGCTTGTTGAAAGTGAAAGATTTGGCTAAAGCCAAAGGTAAAGGATATTTTTCTCCGCTATGCTACGAAAAAATTTAAAAATAATCTACTTAATATAGAAATTTAATTCTTAAAAAGTTTTTTGGGTGGAAGCCCGTTTGTTATCAGTATTCTTACATTGTAAAGCAATGTTTTTCATTTATTAAAAACAGAAGAATTGAAATAGTTGTTTTATTATAGTCCGTAGGACCGATGGCATTAACCCAATAAATAACATTGACGATTTATAAGTTTTAAATTCATAACATAGCCCTGCGGGCGCTGAATCACTATTAATGACCACTGACAATTACTTTTACCCTATTAATCCATGAATCTTATTACTAATCACTCTATATTACTATAAAATCCAAAGTCTACATGATAATCAAGTTATTATAACGACCTACCGGTCTAAAAGAATAATTGGAATTCCATAATCATTAAGTTTTTATTTATAAAGCTTTTTTCGCAACATAGCAGAGAAAAAGCATCCTTCACTATTCACTCCGTGAATTCTTTCACCTTGACGCCCCAGCGGCAATCTTTCACTTTTTCACCGCGTAAGCCGGGTGAAAAGCTTTCACTTGTCAATGAGCAAAAATCCACATTTATTAGTTTATTCAATCTTTATAGTTACTTCGTCCTTTCTCACTTTCTCACTATTGCATATTTATATTTATCTTATATTATGTTAATATTATTAATTGACCCATATTACGCAATGCCAGTTTTTCATATTTAATAAAACATTTATAACTATACAAAGCTATTTAAAAGCAGAAATACATTAATATATTGAAAATAAATTTAGGAGAAAATTAATGAAGGAAAACAATAAATTTTTACCCATATGTAAAAATGATTTAATAGAAAGAAAAATAGATCAGCTTGATTTTATAATAATAACAGGAGATGCCTACGTAGATCATCCTTCCTTTGGCAGCGCTATAATTGGAAGAGTTCTTGAAAATGAAGGCTTTACTGTTGGAATAATAGCTCAGCCTGATTGGAGAAGTTCTAAGGATTTTATGAAGCTTGGAAAACCTAAATATGCTTTCTTTATAAACTCTGGAAATATAGATTCTATGGTTAATCATTATACTGCTGCAAAGAAAAAAAGACATGATGATTTCTATTCCCCCGCAGGTGAAAGTGGTCATAGACCAGACAGAGCTCTTATAGTATATTGCAATAGAGCTCGTGAGGCTTATAAAGATGTTCCTATAGTTATAGGCGGCATTGAAGCGAGCCTTAGGAGGTTTGCTCACTATGATTATTGGGAAGACAAGGTTAGAAGAAGTATACTCATTGATTCCAAAGCAGATTTATTAGCTTATGGCATGGGTGAGAAAACTACCATTCAGATAGCAAATTTATGTAAATATGGCATGAATATAAAAGACATGAAGGATATACGTGGAACGGAATACATCACTTCAGACATAAGTCCATTAAAGGACTATGTAGAGACACCTTCCTACGAAGAGGTTTCTTCAGATAAAAAAGCCTATGGAAATGCCTATAAGATTCAAGCTATGGAGCAGGATGCATTTAGAGGAAAAACTATTGTTCAGAAGCATGGTGATAGATATATAGTACAAAATCCACCTCAATATCCTTTATCAGAAGAAGAAATGGATGTAGTATATAATCTTCCTTACACTAGAACCTATCATCCATGCTATGAAGATAAAGGGGGAATACCAGCACTTACAGAGGTCAAATTTTCCATTACCAGCCACAGAGGCTGCTATGGCGGCTGTTCTTTCTGCGCTCTAACATTTCATCAGGGTAGAACTATTCAGCATAGAAGTCAGAATTCTATTATTGATGAAGCTAAAGCTATGACAAATTACGCTGACTTTAAGGGCTATATTCATGATGTTGGTGGCCCTACTGCTAATTTTAGACATGTATCCTGTAAAGAGCAGCTTGAAAGAGGCGTATGTAAAAATAAACAGTGTCTTTTCCCTAATCCCTGCAAAAACTTAAAAATTGATCACACTGAATATCTTAGTCTCCTAAGAAAACTCAGAGCACTGCCAAAGGTAAAAAAGGTATTTATACGTTCTGGAATAAGGTATGATTATCTCATACATGATAAAAACACAAAATTCTTTGAGGAACTTTGCAAACATCATATAAGTGGTCAGCTAAAGGTTGCACCGGAACACATAAGTGATAAAGTTTTAAAAAAGATGGGAAAACCAAGCAGAAGTGTTTATGATAGATTTGTAAAAAAATATTTTGATATAAATAATAATTTGGGAATGAAGCAATATCTTGTACCTTATCTTATGTCCAGTCATCCAGGAAGTGACCTTAATGCTTCTATAGAACTTGCTTTATATATAAAGGAAATGAGATACCAGCCAGAGCAGGTACAAGATTTTTACCCTACGCCTGGAAGTTTTTCTACTACTATGTATTATACAGAGATGGATCCTTTTACAGGTGAAAAGGTATATGTTCCTAAAACACAGCATGAAAAAAACATGCAGAGAGCACTGCTGCAATTTGCTAAACCAGAAAATTATAAAATTGTTAAAGAAGCATTAGTAAAGGCTCATAGAGAAGATTTAATAGGTGGTGGACCTAATTGTCTTATTCCATCTATTCCAAGGGCAAGGGTAAATAAATCTACTAAAGCTAAAAATAATAAGCGAAAAATTTCAACTAATGAAACAAAGCATTCTTCTAGCAATAAAACCAATACAAAGATTAACAAACATAATCCCAGGAAAAGTAACTCAAAAGCTAGAATAAAATAATATTTTTACTTATCTAAAAAGCATGTATTCATATCTTCTCTTAATTACAAATACATGCTTTTTAGTAAACCTGATTATAGTAAATTTCCATCCAAATAATTTATATTAATTTTAATAATTATCCTTGTTCCCTTTCCTTCCTCACTAATTACTTCTATATTTCCATTATGCCTATCTACAATCCACTTGGCAATAGATAGTCCAAGACCTGTTCCTCCCTTATCTTTAGACCTGGATTTATCAACAGTATAAAACCGATCAAATATTCTTTCTATTTCTTCCTTTGGTATTCCAATTCCAGTATCACTAATTGTCATTTCTATAGTTTTTTCTTTAATTACGGAGTTTAGAACTATATTGCCATTTTCCGGTGTAAATTTAATGCTGTTATCTATAAATATTCTAAACATTTGTTTTATCATTTTATAATCAGCAAGAATCTCTACAACTTGATTTTTTTCACTTAATATATTATGAGTTTTATCTATAAGCCTGCTTTCTTCAATTACCTCATCTATAAGTTTATTTAAAAAAAATCTAGTTTTATTCATCTCCAAAACACCGCTATCACCTTTGGCAAGGAAAAGTAATTTTTCTATCATATCTGCCATAGTAGAGACTTCAAACTTAATGGCATAAATTGACTTTTCTAAAGCCTTTTTATCATTTTTCCCCCACCTATCAAGCAAATTTACATATCCACTAATTACTGCAATAGGAGTTCTTAATTCATGTGAGGCATCAGATACAAATTGAGTCTGCCTATTAAAGGAATCCTGAAGTCTGTTTATCATATTATTAAAAGTAGCGGCCAGTCTTTTAAGCTCATCCTCTGGACCCTTCATATCTATTCTTTCATTTAAATTATTAATACTTATATTTTCAGCTGCTTTAGTAATATTATCTATAGGCTTCAGCATTTTTTTACTTATAATATATCCAATAATAATTGAAGAGACAATGCCTATAAAATCTGATACTGCCATAAAGAAAAATAATATCTTCATAAAATCATATTCTCTACCCATATCTTTGATTATTTGCAAATTTTTAATACCATAATTATTATTTTCAATTTTTACATTCTCATATATCAGATGCCTATCCTTTTCCTCTAAATGTATTATTTTGTCATAATCCTCATTAACCTTTACATTATAATAATATCTTTCTGGAATATTTACTATCTTTCCATCCTTTTCTGTAAGCTTTATATATAAATTTTCTCTAGATGGCAAATTTATTAATATTTTTTTATCTATTGTATCGTTATTTTCTTTTTGTTCTCCTATATCATTTAAAATTATATTTTTCACATCAACTAACTGTTTATTAGCTTGAGAATAAAAATAATGTTTTATGCCATATAAAACAGAGGCATTTAATATAAGTAATATAAAAGAAAACATAAAAGCATAAATTATTGTCAATTTAGCAGAAATTTTGGCTTCTCTAATAATATTAATTTTCATTAATTACATATCCTACCCCTCTAACAGTAGTAATCAATTTATCTTCAAAATCATCATCTATTTTGCCCCTTAAGTATCTTATAAAAACATCTACCACATTTGTGTCACCTTCATAATCATAGCCCCATATTTTTTCAATCAACTGTTCCCTAGTAAGAACTATATTTTTATTTATAAGCAAAGTTTCTAATAAATCATATTCTTTCTTTGTCAAATCAATTTTTCTACCACTTCTTAATACTTGATGTGTACTATTATTTATTATTATATCCTTGAATTTTATTTCATTATATTTACAGCTTGGTATATTGTTCCTCTCTATTACTCTTATTCTGGCTAACAGCTCCTCTATTGCAAAAGGCTTTGTTATATAGTCATTCGCTCCAATGTCAAGTCCTTTAACCTTGTCATTTATATCACTTTTGGCCGTAACCATTATAATAGGTATGTTATAATTGCACCTTATTTCCTTGCAAACCTCCATTCCATTTAAACCAGGAAGCATTATATCAAGAAGAATTAAATCATAACCGTTTTTTTCTATTTTTTTAATGGCATCTATGCCATTGTGAGAAACATTAGCCTCATAGCCCTCATGAATCAATTCCATTTCAATAAACATAGCCATCTGTTTCTCATCTTCTACTATGAGTATTTTAAAATTTTTCATATTCAGCCTCTTTCTATTTTCAATATATATCAATATTAAATTTTATCATATAATGTCCTAGCTCCTAAAAATTTATTTATTTTTCTTTAAAATATTCGTCGCATCTTTGACTTCTTATTTATTTTCAGATGCCTAAAACATGAATATTTTGTATAGAAACTATATTTAAAATTATAAGTACTAGTTTTGAGCATAGTATTCCAATTATGATGCCACCTATAACATCTGTAGGGTAATGAACATATAAGTACAATCTAGACAATGCTATTAAGAATGCTACTGCCATAAATATTATTCTATATTGATGAAAATACATAGATAATACCCCTGCCACAGCAAAAGATGAACTGGTGTGTCCTGAGGGAAAAGAATAGGATATTGGTCTGGATATTAGAAGATTAATATTAATTCCATTATTGCAAGGTCTAATTCTTCTCACTATGTGTTTAACTATTCCTTCCCCAATAATTGTACTTATAGCCAATGTCAATATTACTATACCTCCAATTACCTTATAGGGCTTGTTCAATAATAGAATAATAGCTACTGCAATCCATATAATGCCTATATTCCCCATTGTAGTAATCATAGGCATTAATTTATCTAAATATTTATTTTTCAAATATTTATTAATAGAATTCAACACATAATTATCAAATATATTTATTCTATTTAAAATATTTAAATACATATTTACCCACCTCTTTCCCCTATTTTACATATATTATTCACACTGGACATTAAAATTAGATTAAAAATATTTTATTTACGAAAAAAATTTTAATCCTACTTAAAATTTTGGGGGCAAGTAATCGCAGATATGTTGATAGCTTTATATTTGTAAAATTTTTATAAATATAAAGCTATCAATACTTAAAAGAATTACTTGCCCAATTTAGATTGAATGTATTACCAAAACAATAATATATTAATTAACTTTAGCCCTCTTATACAATGTCTTCTTTACGTCTTTTATATCTCTGACATTTGTTTTTGCTATTCGTAAATAACAGACAGCAGCTGGAACCAAAAACATCTGAAATACTGCCATAGTTATAATATAATTACTGGGTTCCCTTCTATATATTGAAATAAAAGCTAACAAATATCCTACTCCTACATTTCCAACAGTTCTGCCAAGACTATTTGCAATGTTAGATATACTAAAAGCTGCACCTCTATGTTCTGGAAGATTCACCTCTGTTATTAAGGCTAACCAATTCGGAGTATTTGAAGATTGAGTAGCACTTGCCAAAAAAGACAGTATAAATATTCCCATCATCCACGGATTTATAACTATTTCTTTCAAAAGACTTATTAGTATTGAATAAGTACTGCTGTTATCAATAAAAAGTTTATTCATTGGCATTATAAACATAAGTACATAGAGCGGCATAGTTATAAATACAAAAAATGAAGTCATTAATGCCCTTCCTTTATAACTTTTTCTCTGCAATAAATCCCCTAGATACCCAAAACCAGAGGACGTCAAACCACCTAACTGCAGTATTGCATACAGATATCCAGCGGCTATAATAGCTGTTTTATTATCATAACCTTGATTTTGTATTTTTGAAATATATAGAGTTGGAAGCCATATAAGACTCCCTGTAGTAATATTCATAAAAATACCTTGGAGCAGCAACAATAGGTTAGTTTTTTTACATATTATTCCTTTAACTTCACTTAATTGTATAGTGTGATCATATGTATTTCCTTCCCTTATAAGCTTTTTAAGTTCAGGCTCTGCTTCACCTAAAACTGGTTCTCTTATAAAAATATATAAAACAGTTAAGAAAAATCCTATTATGCCTACAATCTGAAAAGGCTCTCTCCAGTTACTTGATGTAGCAATAAGTGACGCCATTAGAGATCCCATTATCCCTCCAAAACCCTGAGACATTCCCCAAAGACTGAGAATCATTCCTCGATATTTATAGGGTATAAAGTCCGTAAGCACACTAAAACCAATAGACGCTATGCAGCCAAGACCAATACCTGTAAAAAATTGTGATATTATGAGCTCTAAATAATTACTACTTCTAGAAGTCATAAAAACAGATATAGACCAAATAATGGTACCGAACATAATAAGCCTTTTCCTATTGTATTTTCCTGCTGCATATCCCCATAAGATTGATGACATAGCTGTAACAATTATATTTATAGCAGATACAACTCCTAATGAAGATATACTTATGTTTAAATCCTTGGCTATAGAAGAAAACAGAGGTGGAAATAAACCTATTATAATATTGTCAAATGCTGCTAAGGCTACAAAGATAAACACAGTATATATTGTTCTAATATTACTTCTATTCATAAATAAAAAATCACTCCTTAAATTATATATTACTGTAACTGTTTGATTTTCTAAAGTTATATTTTTACATTGAAAAATTTTTTACTTATTGTTAACATTAAATATGAGCCTATTAATATAAAATTTATTTATAGGCATTCAACAAAATTCATTAATTATTCGTGTAATAATTAGTATGTATTTTAAACAAAATACTAAAGAACAATAAACTATTATTTAATTACAGAGGTGAAAACATGACTAAAAACATATTAATTATTTCTTCCAATTATACAGGAAATGGCCACAAAAGCATATCAGAAGCTTTATGCGAGCAATTTGCTCTGCATCCTGATATAAATGTAACTGTAATAGATGGCTTTTCCTTGGGTGGTGATTCTCTACTTAAAATTGGTAAATCTTATGGTACAATTACCAGAACTGCCAAAGGTTTATGGCAATTAATCTGGGATTTATCATCGATTAAACCATCCATAATAAATGAAATAATTGAATTAAGCATAACTGATAAATTCATGGGATTATTTAAAAGTGTAAAACCAGATTTAATATTATCACTGCATCCTAACTTCAATGGCTCTATAATAAATATTATGGAGAAAAACAAAATAAAAATTCCTTTTATCACTTTTATTGCTGATCTAGTAAGTATTTATCCACTTTGGGCAGATAAAAGAGCTGATTATATAATTAGTCCAACCATTGAGGCCATGGAAAAATGTATACAATTTGGAGTTCCGGAAGCAAAGATTAAAGTTTTAGGCTTTCCTGTACGCTCAAAATTTTATAATGATTCTAATATTACAAACAAATATGATACTTATGATAATCCTTTAACCTTCCTATTACTTAGCGGAGGCGATGGTGTTGGTAATATGAATAAGATTTCCAATATTCTCCTTAGCAACTTTAATTGTAATTTAAATATAGTTACAGGCCGTAATTCACTATTGAAAAGGAGACTTGAAAAATCTTTACTTGATAAATATGATGATAAAGTTAATATCTACGGTTTCGTAGATAATATTGAAGAACTTATGGTGGAATCTGATGTAGCTTTCACAAGAGGCAGCCCAAATGTAATGATGGAAGCTATTGCCTGTAATTTACCTATGATTGTAACTGGAGCTTTACCAGGTCAGGAGGAAAAAAATCCCCAGTATATTGAAAAATACAATATAGGAGCAGTCTGTACCAATGTGAGAAGGCTAAAAAACACCATTGATAACTTACTTTCCGATGATGCTGCTGAATTAATAAAAATTAAAGAATGTCAAAGAAATTATAGTGATCCCAATATTGCAAAAAATATAGTGGATTTTATAATTCAGGTGTAGGATAAATGTGCTGTCTCATAATGCATACATATGCGTTGGGAGACAGCTTTTTAGCTATTCTACTATTTTTAGAAATAGTAATTATCTTCGCCTTTATTATCTTTAAAGAAGATTAAAATCGAATTAAAAAAGAAAAAATATATGAGAGTCATGTAAAATAACTTTAAAATAATATTAACAATATAGTTACTCATTTCTCAGCAAACTTTAAGTAAACTTTAAGTGTTTATTAATACAAGTGTTATATAGTTATATTCATGATACATTTTAAATAAATAGAAATAGGAGAATTGATGTCATGAAAAAAATACCTAAAATACAGATATTTAGAATTTTTGTTCAAATTGCATTTTTATTTTTACTCCCCGGCCTTTTTGCTTTAGCTTTCAGTCAACTAGGTGAAATATATTCTGCTATCATTAATGGAAAATTTAATCTTCTTCAGTTATTTCCTAATTTAGTGTCAATGTTAACACTTTTCATTTTAACCATAGTATTGAGCAGATTTTTCTGTGGTTGGTTTTGTGCCTTTGGAACTTTTAATGATTTTATATATATTATATCAAGGAAAATATTTAAAACCAAATTTAAAATTGATAAAGATGCAGATGCCCTATTAAAGTATTTAAAATATGTAGTTCTATTATTTATAGTAATTTTCATATGGACAATTGGAAGTAAAGCCTTCCAAACTTTTAGTCCCTGGGATGCCTTTGCACAAATAACTAATTTACCGCAAGTTATCTTAAATTATCCACTAGGCTTTATTATATTGATATTAATAGCCTTTGGAGCTGTATTTATCGAAAGATTCTTCTGTAGATATTTATGCCCTTTAGGAGCTGTATTTTCAATAATATCTAGGATTAGTATATTTAAAATAAATAAACCTTCTGATAAATGTGGTAAGTGTAGAGTATGTACTAACAATTGTTCAATGGGAATACAATTATATAAACTTCAAAATGTAAGGGGTGGCGAATGCATAAATTGCTTAAAATGTGTAGAAAAATGTCCTAGAAATAATACTAAGGCAACTATATGTGATGAAAGCATTAATCCAGCATTGGCCAGCTCAATTGCCATTGTTGCTTTTACTGGACTATATTCTGCCAATAATGTAGCTGGCAAAGTTATAAGTAGAAATTTTCCTGTTACTGTATCCGCCAATACTAACAGCAGCGCTATGCCACAAACAAAATATAAAGATGGAACATATACTGGAACAGGTACTGGTTTTGGTGGTACAACTAAAATTTCAGTTACAGTAAAAAATGGTAAAATTGCCAGTGTTGAAACAATATCAAATGAAGATACGCCAGACTATTATAATAGGGCTTATAGCTCAATACCAAATGAAATAATTTCAGCTCAATCTACTGAAGTAGATGCTGTTTCAGGTGCTACATATAGCAGCCATGGAATTATTTCTGCAGTACAGAATGCACTAAGCAATGCAGTAGCAAGTAATTCATCAACAAGTAATACTACCGCAGTAGCAAATAATAGTTCTTCTTCAAATAATAATACTACACCATCTCAAAATAGCAATGCAACAAATAATAATGAATCTACGAGCAGTACAACCTCTAGCACAACTAGTGTAGCACCTAGTACTGGAAGCAGTACAACTACTCAAAGTAAATATAAAGACGGAACATATACGGGAATAGGTAATGGCTTTAGGGGTGAAACTAAAATTTCAGTTACAATAAAAGGTGGTAAAATTGTTAATATACGAACAGTATCAGAGAATGATCAATATTATCAAACGGCTTATAGTTCAATAAAAAATGAAATAATTTCAGCACAATCTCCTCAAGTAGATGCTGTTTCAGGTGCTACATATAGTAGTAACGGAATTATGACAGCAGTAGAAGATGCGTTAAATCAAGCTAAAGCATAGAATTTACCTCAAAATATATTTGTTATGAAAATTTATAATTATAAAAAACACTATGAAATTCACATAATTTTAATTGAATTTCATAGTGTTCTTATTGTTTTTGTATATAGTTATAAATGTTATTTAGGAAATCATTCATTAATTTTTACTTTTGAGGCACCCTCTTTAAATATATAGAAAAAGTAGTTCCAACTCCCAATTCACTATTTACTTCAATTTTTCCATGATGGTCATCTATTATGGATTTCACTATGGAAAGTCCTAAGCCATATCCTCCATATTTACGTGATCTATGGGACTCATTTCGAAAAAATCTATCAAATATTTTAGTAACATTCTCTTTAGATATTCCCATTCCATTATCTTTAACCTCTAAAAGAACAAAATCTTTTTCATAATCCGTAATAATACTTATAATGCCCTTCTCCTCATCTGTATGCCTTACAGCATTTTGTATCAGATTATAAATAACTTGCTTTATCTGATCTCTATTAGCATAAGCTAATATATTGTCCTTTAACTGTAATTCTATTTTTCTTTCTTTTGAAAGTATTTTTAGCTGTGGATATATTTCATTTATAATATCACTAATATTTTCTTTATTCATTTTTACAGGAGCATGCTGGTCTAATCTAGTCAACAATAATAAATCATTAACCAATTTATTAAGTCTTTCGCTTTCTATTAAAATACTATTCAATGCTAAATCCAATTGTTTCTCATTTTTTGCCGCCCCTCTTAATAAAACTTCTACAAATCCATGAATGGACGTAAGCGGAGTTCTCAATTCATGGGAAGCATCGGAAATAAACTGCCTCATCTTTTCTTTAATGTATTGTTCTTTTTCAAAGGATGTTTCTATTTTTCCCAACATAGTATTAAAAGCACTTGCTAATTTATCAATTTCCAATTGTTTATTATCTATTGGCAAACGGGTATTTAATTGTCCAACGCTGATATTCTCTACAATGTTAGTCATATTATAAAGTGGTTTTAAAGTATATTTAAATACTGTTATACCAAATATTCCACCTACCATTAATGTTAAAATTGAAACTGCTATGTAAATGTAAAATTGTCGATAAAGTATATCCTGAACAGGTTTAGCCGAAATGCTTAATTGTATTAGACCTGAGGGGAAATGTAAATCTCCAATTTTACGAAAAGCTACTATCTGTAAATTATTATTTTCATCTTTAACTAATCTATAACCTTCTAGAGTTCCTCTTTGCTTAAATAGGTTTTTATAATCATCCTGTGATAACTTTGGAATAGGAACAGTTTGTTGGAATCTATCTAAATCTTTAGATTTACTTATATCATTAGTATCCATATTACTTGAACCCTTACTAACACCTGCTATAATATTTCCATTTATATCTATAATTGCACCACTCATATTTGAATCAATTGTTTTATCCATAAGACTATTTGAATTTTTTATCAAATCTTCTGATGTTTGAATTTGCTGTACTTTGTATTGATCGAGATTATGAAATCTGGAGTCTAAAACCTGCTCTTTACCTCCATATAAATATTCTTTCATGGTTACATATTGCAAAATTCCAATTATAATTAATAACAATATTAATATTAGAAAAAAACGAGATAATAGCTGCCATTTTAAGCTATTAGTCTCTAATATATTTTTGAGCCTTTTCATCTATATTACCACCTTATAACCTACACCCCGTACATTACAAATAATTTTATGTTCCTTATCTTCAAGCTTATCTCTTAAGTACCTAATATACACTTCTACTATATTTTCTTCACCATTAAAATCATTACCCCAAACTTTTTCAAGTATTGCTGCTTTGCTCAATACTAATCCATTATTAACTAATAAATAATTAAGTAAATTATATTCCGTTGGAGATAATTTCAAAATTTTATTATGGAAAGAAATTTCATGAGCGCCATTATCTACTGAAAAATCTCCTATATGTAACACATCATTTAGCTCCGGAAATCTATTACGAAGCCTAACGTTAATTCTTGCTAATAATTCCTTGAAACTAAAGGGCTTTACCATATAATCATCTGCCCCTAAATTCAACCCTTTAACTCGATCATCTATTTCATCCTTAGCAGTAAGCATGATAATGGATGTTTTTATAAGTTTCTTTATTTGAGAACATACCTCATAGCCATTCATACCCGGCATCATAACATCTAATATTATTACATTTGGATTTAATTTTCTCGCTAAAGAAATTGCCTCAATCCCATCAGATGCAGTATATACAATAAAGCCTTCAGCTTCCAGCCCCATTTTTATAAATAAGGTTATACTCTCCTCATCATCTACAACAAGAATGTTTACTTGATCTTTATTTAATAAATTCATAAAAGCTATCTCCCTTTTCTTTTGCTCCCATTTTTAAGTCTATTTCTTCTTTACCTTGTCCAGGCAATAATTTAAAGTTGATACCCACATAAGTTCTCCCCATATATACTGAGGCATGATTTGAATACCAATATAAGGTAATATAATAGCCACTGTAGTACAAAGAGCCGAGCAAACTACTAATATTATGCCTATCCTATTTATATTTGAATTGTTTATCGCATTAATCGCCAACATAAGGAAAAGTATATTTATAACAAGATAAACTATATCTATATACCAAAAATTATGTTGTAAATTCATGCTATAACCCAGTGAACTATCATTTATCATTGATATATATACTGTGACCTTTAAAAACATTAAAAAATAGATAATTATAAATGCTAAGGCTCCCAAAGTAATATGTAAAAAATTTATACTATCTCTTCTAAGTAAAATATACAGTATTATAGCACCACTTATTGGTATACATGTAAAATGTAGAAAATAAACAGACTTCATAATATACATATAACTGAGATTATTATTTATATACATAATGAAAAGTGATATATATCTTAGCAATAGCAAAATTAAAACAATGCTGCTAAGAGCTCGTATTTTTTTTGGACCTTTTAAGCATAGTCCTATTCCAAATAAAACAGATAATAAAACAAGCAATAATAAAATTAGATATATATAAACTATCATTTATCTTCTCCTCAAACTTATTATTACTTATTAATATTAGTAAAAAACTCTATTTATTCTTCTATACCTAAAATTTTTAGTCCATGCTTTATACAGGTAATTTTAAGTGGAAAATCTGGCCCCTTCTCCCCATCTATGTCTGTAGTTATATCCTCATAGCTTTCTATCTCCAGTTCATCAGTTTTAAAATACATTATTGAATTATTATCTAAATGATCACCTTTAAGCATATTTATAAATAGGCCTATCATATCTACAGGATTGCTAGCTTTTATTATAATTACATCTAAGAGCCCATCATCCAAATGAGCTTTATAAGCAAAATTTAGATTCCCCGCGGTTTGTCCATTAAATATAAGAATCAAGTACATATCTCCATCGAAATGATTTTTTGAAGATTTAACCTTAACCTTTAACTTTCTAAAATTGGGCAGTTGTTCTATCCCTTTTATATAATAGGCTAACTTTCCCATTGTGTTTTTTAAATTAATATCAATTTTTTGCGATATATCTGTAAACAGCCCCATGCTGGCTACATTTATAAAATATTTATCATTTATTTTACCTAAATCAACTTTTTTTACATCTGTATTCAATATCTGTTTACAAGCCTTTTCGATGTCAGCAGGCATACCAATAAATTTTGCAAAATCATTAGCTGTTCCTACAGGAAGAATAGCTATAGGTATATCTATTTCTTTACTCCTCATACAGTTAACTACTGTGTCTACAGTACCATCTCCACCAGCTATAAGTATATATTTATAGTCATCTTCTATATCCTCAAAAGCCTTATCTATGCTATATCCCCTACTTATTCTATATGGTATTACGATATAACCCTTTTTTTGATGTATCTCTATAACCTTATCTATATTGGTTATAATGGAATTCTCTCCCGAATAAGGATTATAAATAAATTTTACTTTATGCATACTGTATCTCCTATCAATAAATTTCATAATAGTATAATGTAAAATTATTATCCACAAATAATTATTGCTTAGATTATATCATTTAAGCAGCAAAATTATTATAAAAGCATATTTATCTCTCTTTATATAGTATATTCTATTTTTAATATTTGTTTCAAAATAATTTGTAAACAAATAACAAGTCAACATACTTATCTTCTTGACTTGTTGTTTATTCCATGACTAGCATCTAGATAATTCATCTAAACTTGGTGGGAATAAAAACTCCCACCAAGTAAGATTCATTGATTTTCATGTGCCTAATATCAGGCTGTTTTTAAATTATTGGTGTACAAGGCTCAGAAATCTCACATAATGTCTTTTCTGCTAAGTTTTCCATGGTAGAATTAGTTGCTATATCACCTAAAGAAACAATACCAACTAAATTGTCATTTTCTACTACGGGAAGTCTTCTTATCTGCCTTTCACTCATTATTCTTGCTGCGTCCTCAGCCTCCATGCTAGGTTGTATAAGCACAGGATTTGAAGACATTATTTCCTTAACGGTTTGTACTTTTGCATTTTGTCCATTGGCTACAGATCGAAGAGTTATATCTCTATCTGTAATAACACCTACAACTTTTTCCCCTCTACACACAGGTATAGAACCAATATTATGTTCCATCATAAGTTGAGCTGCCCTCTCAATAGTATCATTTGAATTTAGACTAGCTACACTTTCAGTCATTATTTCGCTAACTTTCATAATAAAAACACCTCCTAATTATATTTTAACCAAGAGTAATTTTTATATAATACCTAATTAGTTTTTATTTTTTTATACCTTCTATATATGTAAGAAGCTGTAAAAGCAACACCAAGCATTGCAGCAATAGGTATTAACATTTTAACTGAAAAAGGTCTATTTAAATGTTTTCCCATAAAGGAATAAGATAACATTTCTGGTATTATTCCAAGCATTGTTCCAAGAATAAAATCCGTATATCTCATTTTAGTAAGCCCTGCGGCATAACTAAGAGGGTCATAGGGAAAGACAAAAGATAATCTCATGAGAAGCATTATTAAAAAACCATGTTTTTCGATTCTATTGTCAAGTTTAAAAATCTTTCCTCTAAGTATCTTATCCACAAAGGGTTTTCCAAGCATATGAGCAAGGAAAAATGCCAGAGAAGCCGAAAAAAAACATCCTATCATACTTAATACAAAGGCATACATTGGTCCAAATATATTCCCTGCCAATATAGATAATAATGAAGTTGGAATAACTAGCACTACTGGTTTAAGTGAATATATTATAATAAAGACAACTACCGCAAAATTTCCATAGCTTAATATATAATCTTTTAAGTATCTCATAGATATATGTTTTCTAAAATGTCCCATACCTGTATATGTAAGTATAGTTCTATTATAAAAAAACAAGTATAAAACAATAATCACAATACAAATAATAAGAGCATATTTAAATTTGTAATTATAGCCCTTCATATTTTTATCATCTCCAGTATATTATATAATAACATGGCAGTAAATTCATTTCTAGTATTTGCAAAAACTAGAGTACTTATATATAAAATTATTAATAAACTATTAACTATTTCCTATAAATGAGTTATAATAGATAATTATATTATACATGCTTAATAATATCAGATTGATATACTGCAATTATCTGGTTTTATTTACGAACTCATTATGCAATATTATATAAAACATAGGAGTGATTTTAAAAATGGCTAAAAATTCTGTACCAAATTTTTTTACACTAAGTAATTTGGCTTGCGGGGTATTATCTCTTTTGATGACATTCGAGGCTTCATCACAAAATTTAGGCGCTTACAAATGGGCTTGTCTCTTTATTATATTCGCGGCACTTATAGATAGGTATGATGGTAGAGTAGCAAGATATTTAAACGTTTCTAGTGAACTTGGAAAGGAACTTGATTCACTGGCTGATTTAGTTTCCTTTGGTGTTGCTCCTTCCATTTTGGTTTTTAATTTGTATGATTTTTCTAGATTTGGTTTAATTGGTTATGTTTTAGTTTTGCTGCTTCCAATTGCAGGTGCTTACAGACTGGCAAGATATAATACTACAACCTTTGATGGAAATTTTATGGGGATTCCAATAACTGCTGCTGGCATAATTATTGCATTTTATTCTCTAATTCTAATTTTATCTAAAACAGCTCCTAATGCAACATTAACCATTGTCTTAATAATAATGCTATCATATCTTATGATAAGTAAGTTAAAAATTAAAAAAGTGTAAAAAAGAGCTCCATAAACTAATTATGGAGCTCTTTTAATTTGATGATTTTAGCTCTTCTTCAATTTCTGTACGAATACTATCTATATTTGTAGATTTTTTTAGAAATTCACTTTTAAGCTTACAATATTGAATATAGTGTACATTAGTATCATCCATATCACTCAATATGCTGTCAATGACATCACCGAGCTTATCCACTCTCTTAAGTGCATTTTTCACATCATTTTTAGTAGCCAGTGCTATTTGATTGAGTTCACCTACTCCGCCGATTAAAAGTCTATAAGAATTAACAAGCCTTCCAAGTAGATCCGCAAGATTGCTAACGTCGGAGTAATAATTTTCTATAACTTTTCTCTTTGACAAATCAAATCCACCTTTAACATAAATATCACTAATATTATATGTGATAAATACTAATTTAATGATTTTTGCTCTGAACAATTTTTTTAAGTTCAAGTCCTGTTTTCGTAGCTGCAAGTCCTCCCAGAGCTGTTTCTCTAAGCTCACAGGGCAATTGTTTTCCTATGGTGTACATAGCAGCTACACAATCATCAAAGGGTATTTTACTTTCCACGCCACTAAGTACTAAATCTGCTGTAGATAATGCACTTACTGTCCCTCCTATATTTCTCTTTGCACAAGGTACTTCTACAAGTCCTGCAATTGGATCACATACAAGTCCCAAAATATTTTTTATAACTATAGCTGCTGCATCCAAGGCTTGCTTAGGACTGCCTCCTAACATCTCTACTATTGCTGCTGAAGCCATGGCTGCTGCAGATCCACATTCTGCCTGGCAGCCTCCTTCCGCTCCAGCTAAAGTAGCATTTTTAGCTATTATTATACCTACCCCTGAAGCCGTTAACAGTGCTCTTATAAGATCATCTTCAGATTTACTATACTTTTCGCCAGTGCTTATTATAACCGACGGTAAAATTCCGCAGGATCCAGCTGTAGGTGCTGCCACAATTTTTCCCATAGCCGCATTTACCTCTGAAGAAGATAATGCTCTTGCCATGGCTTTAACTAAAAATTCTCCACATATTGTATTTTTACTCTTGGCATATTTATATACTTTTACTGCATCCTTACCAATGAGTCCACTGACAGAGGTAACCTCATGAGTTAATCCGTATTCAGCTGACTCTTTCATTACATTCAAAGCCCTTCCCATTCTATTAAATATAATATTTTCCGTTTCTCCGCTTTTCTCTATTTCCTGCAGCAGAGTATACTCATGTATGGATATATGGTCTCGGCTGCAAATATCTATAAGTTCACTGCCTGTATCTACAAACATCTATCTTCCCTCCGTAACTGGATTTACACATCTTATACTTTCAATATTTCCTACATCCTTTATTTTATTTAAAATATTTTCAGATATAATTTCATCTGTTTCAAATATCATAGCTGCAGTAAGACCCTTACTTTTTCTATATACCTTTAAAAATGCAATATTTATGCCTGCTTCTGATATAACTGTACTTACCTTTGATATCATTCCCGGCACATCCTTATGCTTTATTATAAGTGTTGGATAATTTCCATCAAAATCCACCCTTTGCCCATCTATTTCACTTATATTTATATTTCCTCCACCTACTGAAGAGCCTAAAACTGCAACTTCGCTTCCATCCTTTTTTGTAATAACAAATTTAACTGTATTAGGATGCTCTATGCCAAGATCTGTTTCTATGAACTCATATTTTAATCCCTTCTCCTCTGCTATTTCAAAAGAATTTTTAAGTCTTTCATCCCAGGGATCCATCCCGAGAATACCTGCTACTAGTGCTTTATCCGTTCCGTGTCCTCTATAAGTTTTAGCAAAGGAGCCGTGAAGAAAAAATTTAACTTTTGAAATTTCTTTTTCTCCTGCAATTATACCTGCAATTCTTCCAAGTCTTGCAGCCCCTGCTGTATGTGAACTGGAAGGTCCTATCATTATTGGTCCTACTATATCAAAACAACTAAACTCTTTCATATCTCTATCACCTATCTTTTTTTCAATAGTGCCATTAAGCAAATGGAAATAAATAGTAAGTCAAAGATACCATCATACTAACTATTATTTATCTGAATGTGCCTTATTATAATTGTATATAAACATAGTAAACCACCCTTAAACATAAAACAACCACTACTATTTGTAAAATTTATTATCTTTTTATCTTCCACAAAAGGCAACTAAAATAAAAAATTTGTTTTGTATTAAATTTAACAAATATGCAAACATTATAGATTATAGATAGAATGAGGCATGTGAAAATAAATAGTAAGTCAAAGATGCGACGAATATTTTGAATTCAACAAGGAAGCAGGTTCCGAGGATAGTAGGCTATCTGAGGGTTCTGCTGACGCAGTAGGATTCAAAATAGGCTAGCATACTGACTAGTTATTTATTTGAATATGCCTAAGTATTAAGGGGAGATTTTATGTTTATTCTTATGATAAGAACTATTATATTATATATTTTACTGGTTATAGTAATGAGAGTTATGGGGAAGAGGCAAATAGGCGAATTGCAGCCTTTTGAACTAGGAATAACTATAATAATTTCTGATTTGGCTTCACTTCCTATGCAGGATACAAGAATACCTATTATTCATGGGGTAATACCCATAGTAACTCTTTTATTTATAGAAATAATTTTTTCCCTACTTCAACTAAAGATTCAAGCTGCTCGTTTAATAATATCCGGAAAGCCAAGTATACTTATCAATAATGGCAAAGTAGACATAGATGTAATGAGAAGTCAAAGATTGAATATGAATGATTTATTAGAGGAAGTCCGTCTTAAAGGCTATTACAATTTACAAGATATAGAATTTGCTATATTGGAAACCAGCGGTCAATTATCCATAATTCCAAAGACTGAACTTTCTAACGCCACAAAGCAGGATTTAAATGTGAAATGTAAACAGGATGCTATTCCTGTAACTCTAATATTGGATGGTGTAGTTAATTATAAAAACTTAGATATTATAAACCGAGATGAGAAATGGCTTATGACAACCTTAAGAAGTAAAAATATAAATTCATCTAAAGATGTATTTATTGCCCTCGTTGATTCAAAGGGTAAATTTTACACACAACTTTATCAATGAAGCTCACTTAACGGAAGTTTATACATTCAACAAGCTTAGATACATTATCAATAAGTTCACTAGTATCGCTATTGTCGTAAACTCAAAAGTTGAGTGCTGCAATGTCTATTTACCAAATAATTTACTGTAATATATAAATATATGAAATTTAAATTTTAGGAGGAAATATAATGAAAAATGTCGTTATAGCCTTCATCTTATTTGCAGCTATGATATTTACTTGCTTTCTTTCAGTAAAATATTTAAACAAAATATCTTATATCATGTATTCTTCTAATAATTCTATAAAAAATTATGTTAATGATGACAATTGGAAAGCTGCCAACGATCTATCAGCTAAAATATCTAATGATTGGCATATTTATTCCAATAACTGTTCTCTATTTATAAATCATACTCTAATTGACGATATAAGCATAGAAGAACACAAACTTCAGGAATACATAAAATGTCAAAATAAAGATGAAGCTCTTGCATCTGCTCAAAGTATAGAATTTCTCATAGAAAGAATCAGAAAATTAGAGAAAATTAACATTCAAAACGTATTTTAGAGAAAATTAACATTTAAAAACACATTTTAATGAAAATTATTGTGCCTAAACTATGGAAAATAATCTTTATTTGAATTATAATATATGTAGGGATATGTCCCACTGGGACAAAAATAGTCCCCACTCAAGTTTGAAAGGTGGAATTTTAAAATGGCATTAGTTACTACTAAAGAATTGTTTAAAAAGGCTTATGAAGGTCATTACGCAATAGGTGCTTTTAACATCAATAATATGGAAATAATTCAAGGAGTTGTTAACGGAGCAAAAGCTAAAAAATCACCAGTTATACTTCAGGTATCATCAGGTGCTTTAAAGTACGCTGGTCCTAAATATTTAAAGGCAATGGTTGATGCTGCTATAGCTGATACTGGAATAGATCTTGCTCTTCACCTAGATCATGGTCCAGATTTCGAAACAGTTAAACTTGCTATAGAAACCGGTTTTACTTCTGTTATGTTTGACGGTTCACATTTTGAATATGAAGAAAATGTAGCAAAAACTAAAGAAGTTGTTGATTATGCTCATGCTCATGGCGTTGTAGTTGAAGCTGAACTTGGAGTACTTGCAGGCGTTGAAGATGACGTTAAAAGCGACGTTCATGTATACACTGATCCAGAGCAGGCAGTAGACTTTGTAACTAGAACTGGAGTTGATTCATTAGCAATAGCTATTGGAACAAGTCACGGTGCTTTCAAATTTACTGGAGAAGCTAAATTAAGATTTGATATATTAGAAGAAATCCAACAAAAATTACCAGGTTTCCCAATAGTTCTTCACGGTGCTTCAGCAGTTGATCCTGTAGCTGTTGAAACTTGTAACAAATATGGTGGAGATATTGCTGGTGCAAAGGGAATACCTACTGATATGTTAAGAAAAGCTTCATCTTTAGCTGTATGTAAAATAAACATGGATACAGATTTAAGACTTGCTTTTACAGCTGGTATCAGAAAAGTATTTGGAGATACTCCAAAAGAATTTGATCCAAGAAAATACTGTGGAGCTGGAAGAGCTGCAATCCAAGCTACTGTAGAAGATAAAATAGAAAATGTTTTAGGTTCAGCAAACACTCTATAATTTTAAAAAGGAAGGTGGCCCCTTCCTTTTTTTATTTTATACATTACATATTGTTTCTATGATTATTTTTGTATATAAATTGCAATTAAAATTTAACATTTATTTTCTATTGTTTATAATCAACTTATTCCTATACTCTCTTCAAATATATATACTGTTTTTAACATTAGCAATACTCTCTTACAGCATCTTCTATTCTATGAAAAGCTTCCTTTAATAACTGACGGGAACATCCAAAGTTAAGTCTTACAAAACCATCTTGGCCAAAATCCTTACCATTTGAAAATACCACCTTAGCTTTTTCATAGAAAAATTGAAAGGGATTTTCTATTCCAAGAGGTCTAAAATCAATCCAGGTCAGGTAGGTACCCTCTACATGAGTATAAATTACATCTGGGAATCTACTAGAAAGCTCTTTTTCAATATAGTCACGATTATTACGTAAATAATTTATGAGCTCTTTTTTCCACATTTCTGAATCCCCATAGGCAGCCCGGCAAACTTCATAGTTTAGTACACCTGGATGAGGCATGGCATAACCAGCTGCCTCAAAACGTTTTTTAAGTTCTCTATTTGGAATAATTGCAAAAGCAATAGGAACTCCAGGAATATTATAAGTCTTTCCAGGACTCATAAGAGTAATAGACCTCTGCAGAGCAATATCACCTGTGGTTACAATAGGTACATGAGGTCTATCAAAAATCAATTCACAATGGATTTCATCTGATACAAGAATTAAATCGTGTCTATTACAAAATTCTGCTGCCTTTAAAAGTTCTTCTTTTGTATATACTCTTCCTACAGGATTATGTGGATTACAAAGTAAAAATACCTTTGTTTCAGGAGTAATTCTTCTCTCTAAATCCTCAAAATCCATTTCATAGCCTTTACTACCTAACTTTAATGGAGAATCAATTCTGTTCCTACCAGCTTTTACTGGTGCAGAAAGCAGCATAGAATAATTAGGAGTAGTCGTAATTACATCTCCTTGACCCATTGCACTTGCCACCCTAAGTCCAGGTACTACGCCAGGAAGCCAGGTAATCCATGATTTTTTTAATTGAAAACCATATTCCTTATAAAACCACTTAAAAATAGCATCATAAACTTCCTCACCAGGGTTTGTATATCCGAAAACACCATGAGTCGTTCTTTTCTCTATAGATTTGATAACAGCAGGTGGAGATTTAAAATCCATATCCGCTATAAAAAGTGGAATATAACCTTCAGGGACTGTATCCCATTTGATACTATTGGTACCCTTCCTATTTATAATAGAATCAAAATCAAATTTCACATTATTCACCCCTCATTTTTATAATTCTTTATATCCATAACATAAATTCTATTGATGATCCATCTAATTAATAATATTGAACAATTTATTTCTCTATATAATTTTTAATATGCTTAATAACTATATTTATGGTTCCATCACCATTTCTCACAATTTCAAACCTTGAACTATCGTCATAGGTCTCTTCATTTATGTAGACATCGATATCCTTATCTATTTTAAGACGTACTCTCTTTAGCTTATTCTCTACCCACTGCTTATCAACCTCTACATGATCACCTACACCTTGTTCTTTAACATATTGCACAAAATTTTCTGCTACATCTTTACTTTCACCAAAAACATCCTGTGAAAATTCATTGATATCAATTTTATCCTCCTGTTTAAGTTTTTTCTTAAGAGAAGATCTTACAACCTCTGCCGCTTCCGCATTATCCTTTAAATTATTTCTTGTCCACTTTTCAGCTGTCTTTATAAAATTCCTAGTAATATCTCTTTCATTCTCAACTACAGTACAGCCTAAAAAATTACTTATAAAATAATTTGATCCATAATCTTCTCCCTCTTTACTTTTACTCTGCTTATCTATAACCATTAAATCGAAACTGTTTTCATCTAAAATTGGCTTTATAAAGGCGCATTTTTGAAGTCTCTGTCCTCCAGAAGGGAGTCCTATAAATTGGGGTATTATGTTTATCCCTATTTTATTCTCCAAAAATTCTATATTATGAGTGTAATTTTTAACATAATCCATTTTTAAAAGTGCCAGCATGGGCCCAAATTCTGTAGATATAGATACTACTATGAGATCACAGGATGGTATATTTCCATTTGACTTCATCAATATAAAAAGCTGCTTTGCTATTTCTTTAGATACAGTTATGAAATCCCCCTGACCACTTAGATATTCCTGTGAAAGTTCTTTAACAATGTTTCTTTCACTATTAAACACTGCATATTTCAATTCTTCATCTTTTAAAGATTTTTGTATATGTTTTAATATATATTCATAGGTTTCATCAGAAAGCTCCAGTGTATATTCATTATAAACAGGCTCATCACCATTATTGTCTAACACATGAATGATAGCCTCATTTAAATTAACCTCATTAATGTATTCCAAAATATTCCCTCCAAATTCTTTATGATTACCTTGAGGATGTCTTTACTTTTCTAGGATTCATTGAAAAGCAGAGTTCTATAAATTTTTTATCCGGTCCAAAGTTTATTCTCAATTTTTCCTGATTACAAATTACTAATATACTGTAAATATCACTATTGTTACAATTATTATAACAATTCAGTTCTTTGTCATACTTAAAGTCGCTAGACTTTATAAAATCACTTTCTGCCTTTGCCATCACTTCAATATCTTTTATTTGAAAATTAGCTGCTGTTTTTCTTTTGTTTCTATCTATTATCTTATCAATGTCTATTTCTCCATTAGTAAAGCTGTATTCATATTCCACATATAACATCCTTCTGGCAACAAAAATAATAACTGTTATTACAGCAAATATAATAAAACCTATAATCTTCATTATAGCAAAACAAGCTATGGCTACAAAACCAGTAACATACATTAAAAACTTAACATAATTATATAATCTACTGTCTTTTCTGGCCACAAATTGTTCATAAAAATCATCCATTATTTATCTCCCTTGTCTAACATTTAAATATACTTAATTATATCACACTAACCTTTTAATCTAAACTTATAAGCTTCTACTAAATTATCCAGTATTATAGTCTATTTATACTACCTCAGTACAAACTCCTGATAGCACAACTACCATCATAATTCATTGCCTTGCATGATTGAAAATATGCACCGCATTTCTAACTTATTATTTATTTTAAGATGCCCTATTTAACTGCACTATGTTATAATATCAATGAATATATTTGGGTCATGTAAAAATATAAATTTAAACTGTCCTTATGACGAATTAAGAGGTGAACATTTTGAAAGAACTTGAAACAAAAATAATACATATAAATATAGATGAAATAAGAAATAAACTGATAGACATAAAGGCTGAAAGAGTAAAAATGGAAAACCAAACTAATAATTTATATGACTTTCCTGATAATAGACTACTTAAAGAAAAAGGCTATGCTAGAATCAGAGTTGTAGAAGATTTATTAAAAAATGAAACACGTTATTATATGACTACAAAAAAACTTATAAGTCAGGAAAAATATAAAATTATGGAAGAGAATGAAATTATCATAAGTAATGGTGATGCAGGAAATGATATATTTTTGTCTCTTGGTCTAATACTTAAAAGTAGTATAAAAAAATCCAGAGAAAGCTATAAATATAAAAATACTTTAGTGGAAATAGACATAAATGATAAATCCTTTTGCCCTTTCCCTTATATTGAAATCGAAACAAATGAAGAAAATGAATTAAAGGAAGTAGTAGCCCTTTTAGGCTACACTATGGAAGATACTACTTCAAAAACCATATATGAAATACTTAAAGAAACATCAAATAAATAACCTTACAGTATTTAATATGTTAAATTTTAAACTTGTTTATCCGATGACTAGCCGCTGTAATACTTCACCCTCTAAAGGTAGAGATAACAGTGACACGTCCCTGGATAATTCATCTAAACTCAGTGGAAGTACAAACTTCCACTGAGTAAGATTTATTGATCTATAAAAGAAAAAGGAGTCGCTATGTTTGGATATGTGCTGCCCTCAAAGGGCGAACTTAAGATAAAAGATTATGAAAAATTTAAAGCTTATTATTGTGGTCTTTGTCTCTCTATAAAAAAGAATTATGGAACTCTTCCAAGGTTTATCGTAAATTACGATATGACCTTTGTAGCAGTTCTTCTGGACGCTTTAGAGAAAGAACCCTGTGAGCTCCATTATGGAAACTGCATAGCTCATCCCATAAAAAAAAGAAATTTTATAATTAATAATTCAGCATTAGACTATGCCAGTTTTTTAAATGTGGCACTGGTGTATTTTAAACTGACAGATGACGTGAAAGATGATAAATCAAAACTAAGTAGTTTATCTGCCTTTTTCCTTAAAAATTACTTCAATAAATTTCCAGATGATCTTAAAGAGCATAGTAATTTCATAAAGGAAAAATTAAATGAATTATATAAATTAGAGGACAATGCAGATAATATTACTATAGACGAACTTTCTCACCCCTTTGCAGAACTTACAGCTTTTGTACTCAGCTCTTATCCTAAATTGCAAGAGTATAAGGGTACACTTTATACCCTTGGATATAATCTAGGTAAATGGATATACATAATAGATGCTTTTGATGATTTGCAGGAAGACATGAAAAAAAGTAAATTTAATGCTATAAATAATATTTTCAACACAGAAAATTTACATTTTAAGGAATTCAAAGCTTCTATAAAGGATAGAATAGATTTCATATTGGTTACCTGTGCAAGAGGCTGTTTTGAGTGCATTAATAAGCTGCCACTAAAAACCAACAGGGATATTCTCTATAATATATTGCAGCTTGGTCTTTTGGAAAAGATGGAAAAGGTATTTGTTTTCACCTGACTAACTTGGCGTAAGACTCCCACGCACTCTGTGAAAGTTCAACGCCAAGTAAGCCATGCATTTGCAGTTCTAAAATTCAGATGGGGTAAAAGAATCCCCACCTGAATTAAGAACTTGCTTCAAATGAGGAATAAAATATACATAACTTACATGGCATTTTTACAGTTAATTTGTTAAAATTAAAAGAGAAGAATTAAAGTTTAATTTATATAAATTTAAAATATAATAATGCTTACATAAGGCATATGAAAATAAATAATAAGTCAAAGATACGACGGATATTTTGAATCGTACAAGGAAACAGGTTCCGCAGATAGTGAGCTATCTAAGGGTTCTGTTGACGTAGTAGGATTCAAAATAGACTAGTATACTGACTAGTTATTTATTTGAAGATGCCTAAATACGAGGAGGAAACAATAAATGAGAAATCCCTATGAGGTACTTGAGATAAAGGAAGGTGCTTCCGAAGCAGAAATAAAAAAGGCTTATAGAGAATTGGCAAAAAAATATCATCCTGATCAATATGGAAATAATCCATTAAGAGATCTTGCAGAAGAAAAAATGCGAGAAATAAATGAGGCTTATGATTATCTTTTAAAGAATCATAGTTCAAGTCAAAATAGCTATAATAATAACAGTACAAATTATAATCAAAATTACAGCAGCTCATCTTATAGTGGAAACAATGCTGATTTATATAATTCCATACGAATGGATATAAATAACGGCAATTTAGGTTCAGCGGAACAGAAGTTAACTGGAATAAAAGTAAGAGATGCAGAATGGAATTTTCTAATGGGCAGTGTTTGTATGAAAAAAGGCTGGTATGATAATGCCTATACTTATATAAATATGGCATATAATTTGAATCCTCAAAATCCTGAATACAGAAATGCATTTCAATCTCTTAATCAAAGAAATAGCACCTATAGAGAACCCTATTTTAATAGAGGAAGAAATGATAGAGATGACTGCTGCAGTATTTGTATAAGCATATGGTGTGCAGAGCAGATGTGTGATTGTATGGGTGGAGGTTGTTAGTTAGGAGGTTAACTTATATGGCAAAAACAAAAACCAGTAATATAACTAAAGGAGGATTATATACAGCTCTATCACTGTTATTTATATATCTCTCTAATATATTACCTACAAATAAATTCTTTATTCTTATAATAGTTTCCTGTATAATCCCTATTTCCATAATCACTACTAATTTAAGAAATAGTATTACTATTTATGCAGCCACCTCACTATTATCCCTTCTGTTGCTGGGGATAAAATTAAATGTATTATCCTATATAATATTCTTTGGAAGCTATGGCTTTATAAAATACTATATAGAGAAAATCAATAAACTGCCTATTGAAATATTATTAAAACTTCTATTTGCTAACATATGTGCTGTAATTATTTATCTTATCTATAAATTGATATTTGTTGTGGATATAATAGCAGCAACAAAGTTTCCCATTGCCCTTTTAATAATTGCAGTGGAAATTATTTTCCTGCTTTATGACTACGCTTTAACTTTATTTATATCTTATGTGGGTAAAAACTATTTGAAAAGACTGAAATAATAACGAGAGTATTTTTAATGTGGTTATCTGTTACACTAAAAATACTCTTAATTATATTTGAAATTACTATTTATTTAGAAATTTTTCATCTATATTGTATTGACATTTGCTAAAAAACTGATACAATATTAATTGTTGCTGATGCCCTATAGCCAAATTGGTAAGGCACCTGATTCTGGTTCAGGCATTGTGTGGGTTCGAGTCCTGCTAGGGCAGCCAAAAAGCTAAGATTTAAAAATCTTAGCTTTTTTGATTTCTGTCACTTATTTACCGCCCTTCTAGCTGTATAAACAAAAAATTAGCTCTTAAATTATATTGACAATATATGATATATAATCTATAATTTATTGGTATGAATGTGTTTTTATATTTTGCTTTGAACAAGAATAGTAATATTGAAGTCATCTAAAGAGAGCTGTTGCATTGCTGAAAAACAGTGATGATTATATATGAACTCGCTTGGGAGCATTGCTGCCAAAAAGCAGTACGGTTAAAACCGTTATATTGTAAAGTGAGGTTCTTACCTAATTAGAGTGGTACCACGGAGTCTAACCTTCGTCTCTTTTTTGAGATGAGGGGTTTTTTTATTTATCTTTCGCTATTGGTTCTTATGCATGTGAAAATAGATAATAATGTAAAGATGCCATGTATATTTTCAATCATACAAAGAAATAGATAACCATGATAGTAAACTATCTCATGGTTCTGTTGATGTAGTAGAACGTAAAATATACTATCATTCTAATAAATAAGATAGTTCATATCTTAAGATATATTATTACATAAAAGATATCGAGGAGGTTATTTAAAATTGGGAAACTACAGTACTAAAATTGATGAAAAATGGCAAAAAATATGGGAAGATAAAAAACTTTATAAATTTGATGAAAATAACATGGATAAAAAATTATATGCTTTAGAAATGTTTTCATACCCTTCTGGAGCAAGGCTTCATGCAGGTCACTGGTTTAACTACGGTCCAGTGGACTCCTGGGCAAGATTTAAGAAAATGCAGGGCTATAATGTATTTCAACCTATGGGCTTTGATGCCTTCGGTCTTCCTGCAGAAAATTATGCTATAAAAACAGGAGTTCATCCCAAAGACTCCACTATTAAAAATATAGAAACCATGGAAAAACAGCTTAAGGCAATGGGGGCAATGTTCAATTGGGATCATGAGGTTGTAACTTGTTTTCCTGACTACTACAAATGGACTCAGTGGTTATTTTTAAAGCTTTATGAAAAAGGCTTAGCTTACAGAAAAAAAGCTCCTGTTAACTGGTGCCCTAGCTGCAATACAGTACTTGCCAATGAACAGGTAGTGGATGGTGGCTGTGAACGCTGCGGTACTGAAGTAGTAAAAAAAGATTTAACACAGTGGTTTTTAAAGATCACTGACTATTCAGAGGAACTTTTACAAAAACTAGATGATTTGGATTGGCCAGAAAAGACAAAAGCTATGCAAAGACACTGGATTGGTAAATCTAAAGGTGCTGAAGTTACCTTTAAAGTATCTAACAGTGATATTACCTTTGATGTATTTACTACCAGAGTAGATACTCTATTTGGAGTTACTTATGTAGTTTTAGCTCCTGAAAGTCCATTGACAGATAAAGTTACTACATCCGAATACAAAGAAGCTGTAGAAGAATATAAGACCCAGTCAGCAAAGCAGTCTGATATAGAAAGACAATCTTTAACAAGAGAAAAAACTGGTGTATTTACTGGTGCTTATGCTATAAATCCAGCAAATGGTAAAGAAGTTCCTATATGGGTAGCAGACTACGTACTTGCCACCTATGGAACAGGTGCTGTTATGGCCGTTCCTTCTCACGATGAAAGAGATTTTGCCTTTGCTACAAAATATAATTTACCAATAATAAGAGTAGTAGAAGGTGGAGATTCCCTTCCCTATACGGATTATGGTAAGCTTGTAAACAGTGGAGAATTTGATGGTCTATCCGGAAATAAAGCCAAGGAAGCTATAGTAAACTTACTGTCTTCAAAGAATCTAGGACATTGGAAGATTAATTACAGACTTCGTGACTGGCTTGTGTCAAGACAAAGGTATTGGGGTG
Source organism: Clostridium sp. (assembly GCF_047718555.1). Taxonomy (GTDB): domain Bacteria; phylum Bacillota; class Clostridia; order Clostridiales; family Clostridiaceae; genus Clostridium_I. The sequence continues at coordinate 120,058 of NZ_JBDNRK010000005.1, forward strand.
CTCCTATCCCTATAGTTTATTGTGAAAAATGCGGAACTGTGGCTGTACCAGAAGAACAGCTTCCCGTGGAGCTTCCTTATGATGTTGAATTTGCTCCAGATGGTAAATCTCCTCTTGCAAAATCTGAGGAATTTGTAAATACTACTTGTCCACACTGCGGAAGTCCTGCTAAAAGAGAAGTGGATACTTTGGATACTTTTGTGTGCTCTTCCTGGTATTATTTAAGATATCCAGATAGTAAAAACAGTGATAAAGCCTTTGACCCGGAGATCATAAATAAAATGCTTCCTGTAGATAAATATGTAGGCGGCCCGGAACATGCCTGCATGCATCTTTTATATGCCAGATTCATTACAAAGGCTTTAAGAGATATGGGATATTTAAATTTTGATGAGCCTTTCCTTTCATTAAGGCACCAAGGCTTAATTCTTGGACCAGATGGACAGAAGATGAGTAAATCCAAGGGAAACACAATATCTCCAGATGATTATATAAGTGAATATGGTGCTGATGTATTCAGACTGTATCTTATGTTTGGTTTCGACTACACAGAAGGCGGTGCCTGGAGTGATGATGGCATAAAGGCTATCTCAAAATTTGTAGATAGAGTTGAAAGAATTCTGTCACAATGTACTGAAGTTTCTGATGACAAAACTACTATAGATAAAGCTGAAAAGGAATTAAACTATGTTAGAAATTTCGTAATAAAGAGCGTAACTGAAGATGCTGAAAAATTTCAGTTTAACACTTGTATAGCAAGAATAATGGAATTCACAAATGCACTTTCAAAATATCTCAATGAAGAGAAGAAAAATACTGAATTTCTAAAGCAATGTGTCAATGATTTTATAAGAATCTTATCTCCTTTTGCTCCTCATTTTTCAGAGGAAATGTGGCTAAATGTTGGAAATAATTTTTCAGTATTCAAGGAGGCTTGGCCAAAATTTGATCCAAAGGCATTAATTAAAGACGAAATTGAAATAGCAATACAGGTAAATGGTAAAATCAAAACAAGAATAAACATATCCTCTGATTTAAAAGATGATGCAATTAAAGAAACAGCATTAAAGGATGATAATGTTAAAGCAGCTATTGAAGGCAAAGATGTCAAGAAAATAATTGTAATCAAAGGAAGATTAGTTAATATAGTTGCAAAATAAAAGCTAAACTGTATATGAAAAATGTCTTAAAATATTTAAGTTGAAATAGTATTACCTCAACTTAAATATCATAAATAAATAGCAAGTGAGAAATATGTAGTATCTTTCACTTGCTATTTATTTTCACATGTATAGTAATTTATTGAAGACATTTTTCTACATTTATAAGCTTGCTATTATTCATATGGTCGTATTCTTCCAGGACTATCTATAAATACTCTTGGCTGTATTTCCATATTAGTATGCTCTATTATATCTTCACTATATTTCATACCCTTTTCACCATATTTATTTTCAACCTCCTGACCTATCATAAAAATATCTAAATTTCTCTTTTTGTATTTATTAAATATATTCATACAGGAATTAATTAAATTAGCCTCTGCACCTTTTCTTATTTCATCTAACTGTTCGTCTGTCAGATCCATATATTTTTGCACTTCAACAATTCTGGCTTTTATATTCATTTGTTTTGTGACCTGTATATTGTCACCCTTCATATTTACATCAGTATTTGTTTTACTGTTTTCTATGGCTAAAGATATATATTTTATCTTATCCCTCGGATCAGCCACTTCCATAGAGCCTAAGGATACTGCATCAATGAGAAAATTATAGGCCTCCCCTTCTGATTGTGGAAGCATTTCAGCCAATTTATTATTTTTCATTATAGCTCCACCATTTATTACAAGAGCAGGAACAGGTTCTTCATTGTTTATCTTTAGTACTGTCAATACATCTGTCTTACTTGGAGCTAATCTTCTTGATAAATATCTGTTAAGTGAAGATTGAACTGCTCTCGGACTGCTTCTTACATTGCCTATTAAGTCCCATACAAATAGACCTATATATTCTTGTCCTTGAAAGTTCCCTTTTGCAAGTCTTTCTACATCACCATCATACACCAGTAAATAAGGCTTTATTATAGCATTTACATCTCTTCTAAAAATATCAAGATAACTTTCTATACCCTGTGCTGCAGCTCTTTTTGTATATATTATGGCTTTATTTTGTGTATAGTTTATCTGAAAACTAGATGCCAAATTTATATCGTTTACCGCTTCATAGACAGTTTTACCTGTGCCCTTTAAAACAATTCTCTGAGCTGTTTCTGCAGCTTTAGATGCAGCTCTAGCTGACTTAAAAATTTCTAAATAAACTACAGGTTTATTCTCTTTATCTATGTCTACTATTACTGAAGTTACAAAAACTACATTATTTATATCTATATAACTGAAACATCCATTTAAAAATATAGAAGCTGTTAAAAATAAACACATAAGTAATTTTTTCATTTTTTACCATCCTCATTCGTAAAGTCTCCAGATATAGAATCTAAATCATCTCTTAAAATCAAATCTTTAAAATCAAACTTTTTAATGGTTCCCATTGGAAATATATATTTAAATCCACAGCTTTTTAGTCCACCTAGTTCAGATATCATCAAAACTACTCCTATAAAATAACCAGGTAATCCAACTACACTAGATATTATTATTAAAAAAACTGACCAAAAGGTTATTGCTCCATAAATTTTTGGTGTCAAAAATGAGGCTATGGAAGTTAAAGCTACAACAATTATTGTAGTTTCAGAGGCAAACCCCGCACTTACAGCGGATTGTCCTAGAATTAAAGCACCAACAATACCCATTGCCTGCCCTACTGGTTGGGGCAATCTTACTCCGGCTTCTCTCAATATTTGAAAGAAAAATATCATTATAATAACCTCTACTACCATGGGAAATGGTACACCTGCTCTGGATATAGAAAGCCTAAATACAAATACAGAAGGTATTAATGAAAAATGGTGGGTAGTTAAAGCAACATATAGCCCTGGCAAAAGTACTGAAATAATATATCCCAGCCACCTTAAAACTCTTAGAAAATTAGACATATATTTGTTTAAATAATAATCATCTGGCATTTGAAAATTTTCATAGAAGAAATAAGGTGCTGTAACTACAAAAGGTGTACCATCAACAATAATTGCCACTCTTCCTTCAAATAATTTGGAAGCCACCACATCTGGTTTTTCAGTATAGCCTACGGTATCATAAAGAGTACCCTTCTCCTTTAGCTGTTCTTCTATATAATTTGTATCCAGTAAAAAATCCACATCCATCTTTTTTAATTTTTTTCTTATTTGAGATACCAATTTACTGCTGGCCACGCCTTTTATATACGCTAGTATTACAATTGAATCAGACTTTTTTCCCATATACATACTTTCAAATTTTAAATCCGCATTTCTAGCTTTTCTCCTTATAAGAGAAATATTATCTACAAAGGCTTCTGTGAAACCTTCTCTTGGTCCTTTTATAACACTTTCTGTAATTGGTATGGATACAGATCTTCTGGCCCAACTCTTTGCTTCACAAAATATTAACCCCTCGTAAAAATCAGAAATTATAACTACATCCCCTGAAAGTATATGCAGCAGTACGTCATGACTGGTATCTATATTGCCTATGGAATTGGCAAATATAATACTTTTTTTTATATCTTCTGCAGTTTCAATAGTATCTCTTTCCTTTACAATGGGTTCAATTATATATTGACTTATAAAATGAGAATCTGTTAAATTATCAATAAATATTATATATATACAGCCTTTTTTACATTTTATTTCCCTGTTTTTTACGTCTACATTATCCTTTAGCTTTTCTTTTACAAATGTAATATAATCTTCATTCATGCTATCTCCTGCCTTATTTTTTCTTTATCTTGTATAATTTTCATTAAATATCAAATAATAGAATCAAGTACAAAGCTTTTAATAGTAGTATGGATTTTTATAAATACTTTATGCAAAAGAGGTAATGTTATGGATAAATTTAATGGCACTCATTTAATTTTTCTCCTATCTGGAGTAACTATAGTTTCAATGAAAACCTATCCTACCCTTTATACTCAATTAGGTGGTAGAGATTCTTGGATAGCTGTAATTTGCTCAGGAATAATTATATTTTTGTTTGCTCATATAATTATGTGGATAATGCAAAAAAATAATAATTATAATATGTATGATATCTATTGCAGTGCCTTAGGAAAAGTACTAGGAAACATACTTATCTGTTGCTTTATATTGGCTCTATTCTTCACATTAATAGAATGTACAGCTGTTGAAGCAAATTCAATGCATGTAAATATGTTAGCTGACACACCGCCTTGGTTTTTTTCAATATTCTTTGCCATACCTGCTATATACACAATTTGGCGAGGAAGTCACTCCATAGTTATTGTAACTATAATTGGAATAACCTTCGTGGCCCTTTCAGGAACTAATTTAGCTATACTTACCTCCAAATATAAAAATTTTAATTTTCTTTTACCTATTATGGAAAACGGCATAACACCAAACTTTCTTATGAGTATCATAAAAAGCCTAGCCTTTTTCAGTTTTTTTTCTATAATACTTCCTTTTTTGACAGAATTGGAGAATAAAAAAACTGTAAAAAAGTATTTAACTATAGGCCTTTTATTTATTATTCAAATGGAAGTATTTTCAACTGTGGGAGTTATAACAACTTTCGGAATTACCCGTGGAAATACAATGTATTATCCAAAATTAATTCAAACTCAGCTTGTAAACTATTGGGGATTCTTGGAAAGTGGTGAATTGTATGTATTATTACAGGTAATTGCTGGATGGTACATAAAATATGTATTAACTTTTTTCTCTATGAAGTTGATATTAAATAAAATGAATATACGAAATAAATTTTACATTTATTTTGTAACCGCCCTAGTTTTAATAATTTCATTTTTATTTTCTCGTGATGCAGTATTACTTTTTAAAGCGTTAAATGTATTTCTCTATATTTCACTTGCTAATTTTGTTGTTATACCAATTATAGTATATATAATATTTCATTTAAAAAATAAAAAAACCTTAGAATCAAAAACTCCTATAAAATCTTCCAAGATATAGAACCATGTGGCTGTCTCTATATGCATATAGAGACAGTTTTAAGAAAATGTGCGAAATTCTCCTATCCTCTTAGGTGGGAGATGAATAGCACTTGCCGATAGGCAACAAATGAATTATAGGTTTACAAACGTTATTTGTAAGATAACACTACCGTGGGTACTACGGGAAGGATTTTCCTCATAAAAAATCCATAGCCTTGGAAACTGATATCCTGTAAAAGAAAATTTCCCTTGTGGTTAGGATGGATTAAAGGAAGCCATACACTTCTATAAGTGATGGTAGTTCACTCAATTAAAACTAACATAGTTAGTTAAATGTAGTACATAAAATCAGGATAATTGAAAATTTTCAATTATCCTGATTTTATATTGATGTTTAAAATTAAATTTTCAATTTTATTTAATATTTTTTAAACTCATAAACTGATTTTTCTACAGCTTCTAGCAGACTATTTAATTCAAATACATCCTCTTCTTCAAGTAGTTTATTCAGGCGATTCTTATAATAAACAGCTTCAGATAATTTATTCATAGAAGATAATACTAAAATGTTATTTACAATATCAGAAATTAAATTTGATTTTACTTCAAACAATTTTTGGGCATCCTTTATCTCATCCTTAATTTCAAGCATCTGCCCATCCAATTGGAATGCAGCGTCGGCAGCATTTTTAAGCTTTTTTCTTATCTCTACAGGTATATCATGCTTATATTTATAATTTAAAGAATGTTCAATAGTAGCCCAGAAATTCATAGCTAATGTTCTTATCTGTATTTCTGCTAATATTTCTTTTTTTCCCTCTGCTAAATTAACTGGATATTTTATAATCATATGATAACTTCTATAGCCGCTATCTTTTACATTGTTTATATAATCTTTTTCATTTATTACAAGCATATCCTTCCTTTGTCTAATTAAATCCACTACATGCTGAATATCATCTACAAACTGGCACATTATTCTGATTCCAGCTATATCCTCCATATAACTATCAATTTCATCTAGAGTTAAATTGAGTTTTTTAGCTTTTTCCAAAATACTGGATATTTCCTTCACCCTGCCAGTAACAAACTCGATTGGAGAATATTCATTCTTTTTTCTATATTCTTTTCTTACACTTCTCATTTTTACTTTTAATTCCTCTACCGCTTGACTGTAAGGAATTAAAAATGTCTTCCATTTAACCATCATAGTCATAAAAAATCATCCTTTTCAATAAAAATTTATCCGATGACTACCATCCGTAATACTCCCAGCGCACTCTGTGAAAGCGATTCACACAAAATCTAAGATTTTGGTTCTCTGCTTTTC
>NZ_JBDNRK010000006.1:0-117184 GCF_047718555.1 Clostridium sp.
AAAAAAAGATTTTGGTTCTCTGCTTTTCTTCAAGTGGGAGTTCAACGCCAAGTAAGCCATGCATTTGCAGTTCTAAAATTCAGATGGGGTAAAAGAATTCCCACCTGAATTAAGAACTTGCTTCAATTGATAAAGTATAATAATGTATCTGAAAATAAATAAAAGGTCAAAGATTGTTATCGTATTGACTTGGCTGGTTATTTATTTATGATGCCTAAATATAAGGGAAGGGTTTTACCGTTCCCTTAATTTTAAGTTAGAAACTCTTAAATAAAGAAAATATTGCTCTAGATAAATTGTATAAAGATAAAGTATAATTATTTATAGTGTATACAAATTATACTATTGGTATATTCAGTTAAGAGTAAATAACTAATTACGTAGGTGGTGAATGGGATGGCAAAAAAAGATTTTTATGAGGTGCTTGGATTGCAAAAGGGTGCCAGTGATGATGAAATAAAGAAAGCTTTTAGAAAGCTAGCTATAAAATATCATCCAGATAAAAATCAGGGAAACAAAGAAGCAGAAGAAAAGTTTAAAGAAATTAATGAGGCTTATCAGGTTTTATCTGACCCTCAAAAGAAAGCACAATATGACCAATTTGGTACTGCTGATTTCAATGGCGCTGGCGCTGGAGGCTTTGGCGGCTATGATGCAAGTGGTTTTGACTTCTCAGATTTAGGAGATATTTTTGGATCATTTTTCGGAGGTGGATTTTCTCAAGGCGGAGGGAGAAGACCAAATGCTCCTCAAAGAGGAAATGATATGGAATATTCCATAAATCTAACCTTTGAAGAAGCTGTTTTTGGAGTAGATAAAGAAATATCTATTACCAGAAGTGAATCCTGTGAAACCTGTCATGGGACCGGAGCGAAGCCTGGAACTTCTCCGAAAACTTGTGATAAATGTCATGGCAGCGGACGTATAAGAGTTCAAAGGAATACACCTCTTGGAAGCTTTGTAAGTGAAAGTACCTGTGATAAATGTGGTGGCAAGGGAACTATAGTTTCAGATCCATGTCATGATTGTCATGGTGCTGGTGTGCAAAGAAAGAAGAGAAAGATAACAGTAAAGATACCAGCAGGAGTGGATACTGGAAATGTAATACCATTAAGAGGCCATGGAGAACATGGAAAAAATGGTGGCCCTGCAGGAGACCTATATATAAATATAAGAGTAGCACCTCATAAAATATTTAAAAGAGAGAATTTTGATATATTTATAGATACTCACGTATCCTTTGCAGATGCAGCTCTAGGTGTTGAAACCAGAGTTCCAACCATAGATGGGGATGTTAAATATACAGTTCCAGCTGGTACTCAACCGGGAACAAGATTTAGACTTAGAGGTAAGGGCGTACCAAGAGTTAATGGAAGTGGTAGAGGAGATCAATACGTAAGAGTAATAGTAGATATACCAAAGACATTGAATGAAAAACAGAAAGAAGCTCTTAAACTGTTTGAAGAGGCAAGTGCAGGCACCTCTGAAGCTGGTGATAAAAAGTCTTCCTTTTATGATAAATTAAAACATGGATTTAAATAAGATGAGTTTAATTTATATATAAATTTAAAAATCGTACATATTATGTGCGATTTTTTTGATATAATAATACTAGGGATAAGTATTATTAAATAAAAATAATTTTAGGAGGGGTTTTTATGAGAATAAGTTTAGAATATGATGATATCAAAAAGTTACGGGGCTTAATTACTAGTAGAATAGATGAACTAAGATATGATATAAGTGATGAAATGCAATATGGGGAAGATGAAGTTAGGAAAGTAATAAGAGAATATAAGACTCTTCTTAAGAAAATTGATGAGCAAATAGAGGAAGCTGGTGTGGTAAAATAAAATTTATAATTTTTGCGCATTTCGGTTAAGAATTTTAGGTTTTGCCTAAAATAATAGATATAAGAAAATTACATAAATTTTCTTATATGCCCGGAATGCTTTTTTATTTTGTAAAATTCTTAAATTACTAATTGAAGGTTATTTATTTCACTTGCTATTTTTTTTTAGATGACTTACTATAGATTATTATATGAAAAAATTTAGATTAGGCTAATTATACTATGTTTATATATAAAGTAAAATCAATGGGTGTATATTAGAATACATGAAATATAAATTGGAGGAAATACATAATGGAAAAGGAATGGCTAGAGGTTAGCATAATTACAACTAGTGAAGCTGTAGAGGCTGTTAATGGAATATTATATAATACGGATGTTAAAGGAGTTTCCATAGAAGATCCTAATGATGTAGAGTTTAAAAAGAAGCATCCTGGTGACTGGGATTATTTTGATGAAACGCTTTTAAAAGTGAAAGATGGAACTACCATAAAGGCATATTACAAAGAAGACGAAAATTTTAATGAATACATAGAATATATAAAAAAATCTATAGATAACCTCAGTGAGTTTGGTATAGATAAGGGAGCTGGAGTTGTTACTGTAAATACAGTAAATGAAGCGGATTGGGAAAATAACTGGAAAAAATATTATAAGCCAACTAAAGTAGGAGCAAGAGTTGTGGTAAAGCCTATTTGGGAAGATTACGATAAAGAAGATTATGAACTGGTTGTGGAACTTGATCCAGGAATGGCTTTTGGTACCGGCACCCATGAAACTACAAGAATGTGCGTTCAGGCTCTAGAAAGATACGTTAAAAACGACTTAACAGTATTTGATATAGGAACAGGTTCAGGGATACTTGCTATTACTGCTGCAAAATTAAATGCTAAAAAAGTTATAGGTGTAGATTTAGATACTGTTGCTGTGGATTCAGCAAAACAAAATGTAAAATATAATGATATAAATAACATTGAAATTATACATGGCAACCTTATGGAAGTTATTGATGGAAAAGCCAATATTGTAGTTGCCAATATAATAGCAGATATAATAATGCTGCTTACTCCAGATGTACTTAAATTTCTAGAAAAGGGAGGTTATTTTATTTCCTCTGGTATAATAAAAGATAGGGCAGAAGAAGTTATTGCTACTCTTAAGAAAAATAGATTCGATATACTTGAAGTAAATAACCAAGGTGAGTGGATATGTATAGTAGCTCAACTTTAACCAGCAGTAGGGAGAGTGTAGGATTTTATGCATAAGTTTTTTGTGCCTGAAAACAATATTAAGGATAACATTGCCATTATTACAGGGGACGATGTTAAGCACATTTATAAAGTATTAAGGCTTAAAATAGGAGATAAAATAAATATAAATAATTGTATTGGAAAAGAATTTCTTGGGGAAATAAAATCTATAGATAAGGCATTAATCACTTGCAATATCATTGAAAATATTAATATAAATAATGAAAGCAATATCAAAATTCATTTATATCAGGGATTACCTAAGGCTGTAAAATTGGAACTGATAATTCAAAAAGCTACAGAACTTGGTGTAATGTCAGTTACCCCTGTCATAACGGAAAGGGTTATAGTAAAAAATGAGTTGAGTGAGTCAAAAAAAATAGAAAGATGGAATAAAATAGCCCTGGAGGCTTGTAAGCAAAGTAAGAGAACCATTGTACCTGAGGTTAAAAATATAATTAAATTTAATGATTTCTTAAAGGAAGTAGAGAATTTCGATTTAGTAGTTATACCCTATGAGAATGAAAAGAATCAAGGAATTAAAAATATGATTGCTAATTTAAAAGGAAAGAAAATAAATACTATAGCCATAATGGTTGGACCGGAAGGTGGCTTTGAAGAGGAAGAGATAAAGAAATTGAAGGAAATTGGTGCATATATAGTGACTTTAGGACCAAGAATTTTAAGAACTGAAACTGCAGGCTTTGTTTGTTCCTCTTTGTTAATGTATGAGCTAGGAGATATTGGAGGAGAAATTTAATGAAGGTTGCTTTTGTTACATTAGGATGCAGAGTAAATCAGTACGAAACTGAGGCCATGGCAGAAAAATTTATAAAAGAAGGTTTCCAGGTTGTAACACATAGTGATGCGGCAGATGTATATGTTATAAATACTTGTACAGTTACTAATATGGGTGACAGGAAGTCCAGGCAAATGATAAGTAAAGTTAAGAAGTTAAATGGAGAGGCTATAATTGCTGTAGTTGGATGTTACTCACAGGTTGCCTCTAATGAAATATCCAAAATAGATGGAGTAGATGTTATTTTGGGTACAAAAAATAAAGGGCAAATTGTATATTTTGTAAATAGAGCAATGAATGAGAAAAAGCAAATTATAGCGGTAAATGATGTATTTACGGATAAGACTTTTGAAGAGTTAAATATAGAGGAATACCAGGATAGAACAAGAGCTTTCTTGAAAATACAAGATGGATGTAACAGATTCTGTTCCTATTGCCTAATACCCTATGCAAGAGGTGGCGTATGCAGTAAAGAGCCTGAAAAGGTATTAAAAGAAGTAAAAAAGTTGGCTGATCATGGTTTTAAAGAAATCATTTTGTCAGGAATACATACAGCTTCCTATGGAGTAGATATAAAAGGAGATTATAATCTTGTAAGTCTATTAGAGGAAATAGATGAAATACAGGGAATTAATAGAGTGAGAATAGGTTCTATTGATCCTACTTTTTTTACTGAGGGAGTTATTGAAAGAATATCTTCTCTAAAAAAACTTTGTCCTCATTTTCATCTTTCACTTCAAAGTGGATGTGATGAAACACTTAAAAGAATGAATAGAAAATACACTTCAGAGGAATATAAAAATATAGTTACAGATCTTAGAAATAATATTAAAGATGTATCTATTACTACAGATGTAATTGTAGGTTTTCCTGGAGAAACAGATGAGGAATTCGATACTACCTATAATTTTCTAAAGGAAATAAAATTATCAAAAATGCACATATTTAAGTATAGTCCAAGAGAAGGAACTAAGGCCTCTGAAATGAAAAATCAAATTGATGGAAATACAAAAGAGAAAAGAAGCAAGGCTTTAATAGAATTAAATGATAGATTAGAAAGAGAGTTCATTAGTAGATTTATAGGAACTAAAGCTGAGGTGCTCTATGAAGATGTTTTTAAAGAAAATAATAATTTGTATGAAGGTTATACGCCAAACTATATAAAAGTAGTTTCAAGATCCAATAAGAGTCTGTGTTCAAAAATAGAGAATACAGAGTTGCTTGAAATTGAAGATGAATATTTACTTGGAGAAATTCACCATATCTAAAGGAAAATGAACTATTTTGTTGAATAAATAATATAGGGAGATGATAAAATGGAAGATTGTCTATTTTGTAAAATCATAAAAGGTGAGATACCTTGTGATAAAGTATATGAGGATGACAAGGTGCTTAGCTTTAAGGATATAAATCCAGAGGCACCAGTGCATGTGTTAACTGTACCAAAAAAACACATTAGCAGTACTAATGATTTAAAAGCTGAGGATGAGGAGCTTGTAGGATATATTTATACTGTAATGGTAAAAATTGCTAAGCAATTGGGCATATCAGAGAAAGGCTATAGAATAATATCAAATTGTGGAGAAGATGGTGGTCAAACAGTATCACATATACATTTCCACCTTCTAGGAGGTAAGAAATTAGATTAGCCTTTAGGTATAAAATAGAATAAATTTACAAATTTTATGGAAAATATTCTTTATTACCTTTGAAATTGTTGACATTAATAAATATAATGTTGTATAATAAACAATGTGCTACTTAGCCCATATAGAAGCTAGTTTAAATTTAAGATTTGAATTGTACTAGCGGAGGGAGGGATACAGATGTCAGAAATTAAAGTTGGAGAAAATGAAACATTAGAAAGTGCTTTAAGAAGATTTAAGAGAAAATGTGCTAGAGCTGGAGTTCTCTCAGAAGTGAGAAAGAGAGAGCATTATGAAAAACCTAGCGTAAAGAGAAAGAAAAAATCAGAAGCTGCTAGGAAAAGAAAGTTTAAATAGGGTTTTGAAAGAAGGTAGACGGATGTCCCTTAAGGAAAAGCTACAGCAGGATTGGAAAGATGCCTTAAAAGGTAGAGATAAATTTAAGGCCAATGTGATCAGTATGGCCAAAGCTGCTATTTTACAAATTGAAAAGACAAAAGCAGTTAAATTAAATGACGAAGAAGTTATTGAGGTTTTGGCAAAGGAAGTTAAGTCAAGACGTGACGCTTTGCTTGAATTTGAAAAAGGCAAACGACAGGATTTAGTTGATACAGCTAATGCTGAAATTGAAATTCTTATGAGTTACCTTCCTCAGCAATTAACAGAAGATGAATTAAAAGATATAATAAAAGGTGCAGCTAGTGAAGTTGGCGCTAATAGCATAAAAGATATGGGAAAAATTATGGCTGCTATAATGCCTAAAACTAAGGGACGTGCTGATAACAGCAAGATTAGTAGCTTGGTAAAGGAATATTTAAAATAAGTAATGTAATATGTTAAGTCCGGTTTTGCCGGGCTTTTTATTTTTTTGAGTAATTAATTCCATTTTCCTTTCATAAATTTACATGAGAGCATTTTTGTAGGTTAGAGGGTTAGAATATGCAGAATAAGATTTCAAAGGTAAAAAAGGATCTGGCTGAAAAATTAGATATACCTAGAGATGTTGTCTTAAATATACCTAAGATAATCATTGTTGGAAATGATGAAATAACCATCGAAAATCATCAGGGGATTTTACAGTTTAGTGATAATTTTATAAGAATAAAATCCAGTCTTGGTAATATAGGTGTACAGGGAAGTGGTTTTGAAATTCTATTTATTTCAGGTACGACTATAGTGCTAAGTGGCATTTTTAAGTCTGTGGAATATGAGGGGAAATAAAATGGGAGATAAATTTAATTTTAAAGAGTATAAAAATGGAATCATAACGGTACAGCTTCAGTCTAAAGAGATTGAGAGAATTATAAATGTGATGTGGAGTCATGGTATAGTAATAACAAATATAAAGAGAAATAGTATAAATGTTATAACCTTTGATACAAGCTTTAATAATTACTATAAGGTAAAAGAATTGGCTGCAAGGACTAAAAGTAAGATAAAGATAATAAATAGAAGAGGTATGATATTTCTTAAAATGAAGCTAAAGAATAGAATAGCTATGGTTTTGGGTGTATTTATTTTTATAGGAATTATATGCTATTTATCAAATTATATATGGGGTATTGATATAACTACTGAAAAAAATATCGCACCCTATGAAATAAGAGATGAGCTTAAGAATATTGGCATAACTGCCGGCATAAATAAAAGGAATATAAATGTGTACGATATAGAAGAAAAACTAAAGACTAATAATGAAAATATAATGTGGGTACGAGTGAGAATACAAGGCTCTAAGCTTAAGGTAACAGCTACGGAAAGGCAGTCACCCCCTGAGGTAATTAATGATGATTCACCCTGTAATCTTGTGGCAAAAAAAGATGGTCAGATAGTGAGAATATATACAAAGGCCGGAACTGCTGTGGTTAAGCAAGGGGATATAGTTAGAAAAGGCCAGCTTATTGTTAAAGGTGAGCAGGGAAACGAAGGGAGTACTTATCAGGTACATGCTAGTGGCAGCGTTATAGCTAAAATTTATTATGAAGAAACAAGGGAGGTTCCTTTGTCTAGGACGGAAAAAAATAGGACAGGTAATAAGATTATAAATTATTATATACCTATATTAGGTAAAAAATTTTATTTAAAAAATAGTTTAAACAAATTTGCCAAATATGATAGAATAGAAGAAAATGATAATTTCATAAAAAAGGAAATATACTATGAGGTTAAGGAAAAAAATATTAAAACAGATCCTGAAGTTGCTGTGAACCAAACCGCAGATGCTATATATCAAAATTTAGTGATAAATTTTGATAAGTCTGTTAATATTATTGATAGAGCAGTAGAGAGTAGTGTTCAGGGAAATATGTGTAAAGTAAGAGTGCTAGTAACTACAGAAGAAGATATAGCAGAAACTTCAAAATAAATAATTTGAGTAGTTGCAAAATAAATAGTGGAAAATGTCTTAGATAAACAAAAGGGTGAATTATATGAAATTATTAAGTTTAATAAAAGGAAAAAATGCGAGAAAGGTATATATTTTTTTTGTTACATTTGTTATAATTTACGGGATTATGCTTACTTCTCTTGTAACTCAGAAATACGATCTTAAGGAAGGCGATATAGCTAAAGCTGATATTAAAGCTTCAAGGGAAGTAGAAGATAGATTGGCTACTGATGCCAGAAGAAAGCAGGCAGCGGATTTAGTAGGTCAACAGTATAATAAAAAGACAGAGGTAGAGGGAAATTCAGAGGCAGATTTAAATACTAATTTTGATAAGATAAATAATATTAGAAATTCTAATGCAGATATAAATCAAAAAGCTTCTAATATTAAAAATTCTATACCTTATAATTTATCGGATATTGAGATTAATAATTTAATTTCAATGGGTAAAGATGATTTTAATAGTCTTCAAGCTTTAATTATAAAAAATATTAAGGGAATATATTCTAATGACATAAGAGAAAGTAATAGTGATGATGTTAAGAAAGCTCAAGATTATATAAATTTGCAATTTAGCAATTCTAAATTCAATAAAGATATAATTGATTTGGGAACTATAATATCTAATTCTTACATAAAGCCAAATCTTTTTTTAGATGAAGATAAAACACAGGAAATGAGAGATAGTGCGGAAAGGAAAGTATCACCTGTTATAATAAAAAAGGATCAGATTATTGCCAAAGAAGGGGAACCGGTAACAAAAGAACAATTACAAATGTTAGAAGATTTAGGACTTTTAGACAATAATAATAGTTCCAATTGGTTTATCTATATTAACCTTGCAGTATTGATTTTCATTATATTGTTTATAGAGGTATTTTATTTATATAGATATCATGAGGGATTGTTTAAGGATAACAGCAAATTAATACTTATATTTTTACTTAATGTGATTTCTCTAATTTTAGCTAGATCTATATATATTATTTCTCCGTTTTTAATTCCATTAGCGTGTATGCCTATGCTTTTAATACTTCTAATAGATGATAGGGTATCTTTATTTATAAGCATACTTAATTGTATACTTATTAGTGTAGTAGTTCAATTTAATACACAAATAACGCTGATTTCTATAACTAGTGCATTGATTCCGGCTATTGTTTTAAGAAAGATGCAGATGAGAAATGATATATTATATTCTTCTATTTATATAGCGGTAATAAATGCCATAATCACATTTTCAGTGGGCTTTTTAATTAGTAATAATGTTATAGATGTACTTACAATAACAGGATTCTCATTCCTAGGTGCATGCATTTCCGCTATATTAACTGTAGGTTTTCTCCCATTTTTAGAAAGTGTATTCGACATTGTAACCACAGTTAAACTTTTAGAATTGTCAAATCCAAATCAGCCTTTATTGAAAAGATTGCTAATGGAGGCACCGGGTACTTATCATCACAGTATTTTAGTAGCCAATATTGCAGAAGTTGCAGCAGAGAATATTGGAGGTAATCCGGTACTTACCAGGGTATGTGCCTATTATCATGATATTGGAAAAATAATGCGGCCTTATTTTTTCAAAGAAAATCAAATTGGAAAAGATAATCCTCACGATAAGATATCACCTAATTTAAGTGCTTTGGTTATAATTTCCCATGTGAAGGAAGGCTTAGAACTTGCAAAGGAGTATAAATTACCTAAAACAATACAGGATACTATAGCTGAACACCACGGAACTACTTTAGTTAGATATTTTTATATAACCATGAAAAATTCCAGTGAAAACCCCAATGATGTAAATGAAGAAAATTTTAAATACCCAGGTCCTATTCCAAAGACTAAGGAAAATGCTGTAATAATGCTGGCGGACAGTGTGGAAGCCTCAGTGAGGTCAATTTCTAGTCCTACCAAAGGTAAGATTGAAGAAATGGTTAATAACATAATAAGAGCTAGATTGGATGAAGGACAGCTTGATAACTGTGATTTAACTTTAAAGGATATAGATATTATAAGAAAATCTTTTTTAAAGACTTTAACTGGTATTTACCATCAGAGAATTGAATATCCTATAGATAAATCTCAAATAAAAAAATAAGGGAGAACTTTTTCATGATTTTTATTGATAACAGACAGGATAAAATAGACTTTTCCCTGGAAAATGAAAAAACAATAAGAGATATAATTGATTATGCACTTAAAGAAGAAGGAGTGAATATGCCCTATGAGATTTCAGTTATTTTAATTGACAATAGGGAAATAGAAGAGATAAATGATGAAATGAGAGGTATTCACAGCATAACTGATGTTCTGTCTTTTCCTATGCTGGAATATCCTGAAGGAAAGGTATATAAACAAGTTTATGGTGAAAATAGATTTGAAGATATTTTTCTAGATGAGGGTATGCTTGTGCTAGGAGATATAGCATTATCTTTAGAAAAAGCAAAGGCTCAGAGCATAGAATTTGATCATTCTTTTATAAGAGAATGTGCATATTTAACTATTCATTCAGTACTTCACTTAATGGGATATGATCATATAAGGGAAGAAGATAAAACAGTAATGAGAAAAAGGGAAGAAGAGATATTAAATAAATTCAACATAAACAGAATATAATGCTTCTAGGAGGATGCCTGAGTATGAAGGTAAAAAAGGTGGTAGATAGCTTTAATTATGCTATTGATGGAATACTGTATGCTGTTAGAACTCAAAGGAATATGAGAATAGAAATGATAGGCGCTCTTCTTGTACTTACAGCTTGTTTTTTTACAGCTTTGAGTAGAGTAGAATTACTAATTGTGACTATTACTATTACTATGGTTATAAGTGCAGAAATGATAAATACAGCGGTGGAATGTACTGTAGATATGTCCGCAAATTATTATCATCCATTAGCAAAAATAGCTAAGAATGTAGCAGCTGGTGCAGTACTAGTTACAGCCGTAAATGCAGTTATAGTTGGTTACATTATATTTGGAGATAAATTGAGACCTGTATCCTTTGCATTAATAGCAAAGATTAAGAACTCTAATCCCTATATGATATTTGTTATCTTGGTAATTGTATCTATTACTACACTTATAATTAAGGCTGTGTTTGGAGAAGGTACGCCCTTAAGAGGTGGTATGCCAAGTGGTCATAGTGCTATTGCTTTTGCAGTAGCTACTACCATTACTTTAATAGCACAGGAGCCAACGGTGATTATACTGAGTTACTTTTTAGCCTTTTTAGTTGCTCAAAGTAGGGTGGATTCTGAAGTACATTCAATACTTGAGGTGTTAGTTGGAGGCGTATTTGGCACACTTTTAACTATATTGCTCTTTAGATTGTTTGAATAGGAATTCACAATAGGAGATATTTATATATGGATTATAAAAAATTGATTTTAGAAGCATTAAAATACAGAGAAAGAGCATACGCACCTTATTCAAAATTTAAGGTTGGAGCAGCTGTAATAATGGAGGATGGTAAAATATATTCAGGTTGCAATATTGAAAATGCTTCCTATGGAGCAACAAATTGTGCTGAAAGAACCGCTATTTTTAAAGCTGTATCTGAGGGCGGAAAGACTATTAAGGCTATCGCTATCGTTGGAGATCTAAATAATTATACATATCCTTGCGGCATATGCAGACAGGTTATTGAGGAATTTTCAGATGATAGTACAGATATAGTTTTGGCAAAAAATGAAAATAACTATATTGTAAAGAGTCTTGATGAAATATTACCAGGAGCATTTTCAAAAAAAGATTTAGATTAGGCGTAATAAATAACCAAGGCATGTGAAAATAAATAGTAAGTCAAAGATGCGACGAATATTTTGAAGCATACAAGGAAGCAGGTTCCGAGGATAGTGGGCTATCTGAGGGTTCTGCTGACGCAGTAGGATTCAAAATAGGCTAGCATACTGACTAGTTATTTATTTGAATATGCCTAACAGTTTTAAAAGTAAAATTTATTAGAGAACAAAAGGAGAAAATATGTATAAATCAGGTTTTGTTACAATTATAGGTAGACCTAATGTGGGGAAGTCCACTTTGCTAAATTATATTATGGGTGAAAAATTATCCATAGTATCTAATAAACCACAAACTACAAGAAATAATATTCAGACAATACTGACAGGAAGTAATTCTCAACTCATATTTGTAGATACACCGGGAATACATAAACCAAAACATATGCTTGGAGAGTACATGGTTAAGGTTGCTACAGATTCCTTTAAGGATGTAGATTTAATAATTTTTGTAACTACTCCAGATGTTACAATGGGAAGAGGCGATGAATTTATTTTAGAGCAACTTAAGGGATTGAATATTCCTGTCTTTTTAATTTTAAATAAGATAGACGAAACTACTCAGGAGAGAGTTGCAGAGACTTTAAAAAATTACTCTGAAAAATTTAATTTTAAAGAAATTGTACCTATATCTGCGGCTAAAGGAAAAAATGTAGATAAACTTCTTGAAATAATGATAGAAAATATGCCAGAGGGACCACAATACTATCCTGAAGATATGCTTACAGATGTACAGGAGAGATTTGTTATAAGTGAAATTATAAGAGAAAAGGCGTTAAGACTTTTAACAGAGGAAGTACCACATGGTATAGCTGTAGAAATAATGTCAATGAAACAGAATGATAATAACAAATATAATATTGAGGCTACTCTATTCTGCGAGAAAAATTCTCATAAGGGAATTATAATAGGCAAAAATGGCAGTATGTTGAAAAAAATTTCTAAGTATTCAAGAGAAGATATAGAAGAATTTTTAAGAATAAAAGTTAATTTAAAAATTTGGGTTAAAGTAAAAAAGGAATGGAGAGATAATCCATTTTTACTAAATGAATTAGGATACAAAAAAATAAAAAAATAATTAATTCTAAGAAAAAAGGATAGAATATAGATAGTGGGGTGATTTTCTGTCTATATTTAATAGCAGAGGCGTAGTTATAAAGAGCCAGGATATAAAAGAAAATGACAAAATTTTATGGATATTTACAGAAAAATTTGGTAAAATAACTGTAATAGCAAAAGGTGCAAAAAAAAATAGAAGTAAACTTATGCCCATTTCACTGATTTTTTGTTTTGGTAATTATACTTTATTTAAAGGTAAGAGTATGTTTAATATAAATGAAGGTGAAATAATAGATTCCTTTCAGGAATTTTTATCTGACTTAGATACATTAACCTATACTTCCTATCTTTGCGAGTTGATTGATTTATCAATGACTGAAGGTGAGAGCAATAGAGCGCTATTTAAAATATTTGTTACTGCTTTTTATCTTATAAAAAATAAGGTTGGGGATATAGAAACTCTTACTAGAGCTTTTGAAATTAAGCTTTTAACGTTGACTGGATATGGTTTTAATTTAGATTATTGTGTAAAATGTAGAAAAAAGTTATCTGTTTCTAATTATTTTAGTTATCAATATTATGGTGGTATTTGTAATCAATGTGAAAAAGATAATGGAAAAAACATAAGTTTTGCTGCTTTTAAAGCGTTGAATTATTTATCTAAATTATCTATGGATAAAGTCTACAGAGTTAATCTTGATAGTAAAATTAAGGATGAAATCTACAAAATTTTAAGCGACTTAATTTTACAAAGTTATGGGAAAAAACCAAAGAGCTTAGAAATATTAAATAGTTTAAGAGGGAGTGATTAATGTGGCAGAAATAACATTAGAAAAAATTGATATTATAAGAGAGAGAACAGGAGTATCTTATACTGAGGCAAAAGCGGCATTAGAGGCTACAGATGGAAATGTGGTAGATGCACTGATATATATTGAAAAAAATGCAAAAACTACTAAAGAACAGATTTATACATCAAAAGAAGAATTTGTTGAATGGATGAAAGAGATTATACGAAAAGGAAATGTAACAAGAATTGTAGTGAAAAAAGATGAGAAAATTCTTGTTGATATACCTGTAAATGCAGGTGTAGCAGCAGGTGTTGCTATAATGGCAGCACTGCCAGCACTGCTTGCTGTAATATTTTTAACTGCTGTGATTACTAAAGTTACTGTAGAAATCACAAAAGAAGATGGAAGTGTAGAGGTAGTTAATAAAATTATAAAAGATGCTGTTTCAAATGTTAAAGATAAGGCAGAGGAAGTTAAAGATAAATTTACTAAGGACAGTGCTGATAAAAATAGCACAGGAGATAGTAATTCATATCAATATACTGTAAAGTTTGAAGATGTAGATAAAGAAGATAAGGAAGACAAAAACAACAAGTAAATAATAATTGTTGAGTAACTCCGTTAGAAGGTATAAAATTAAAATGATTTATACCTTCTAACGGAGTGATTTTTTTTGTTGATATCCTGCATTAAAATCACATAAAAATAAAAAAGTGCTATACAATTAAAATGGATCAAATGATATAATTGGATAAAGTAATTTTTTTGCCAATATGATGTATGTTAAAATTATGCAAAAATAAAAAGTGCTATACAATTAAAATGAATTAAGTGTTATAATTAGAATGTAAGATTTAGAAAGAGGGTGTCAATCATTAAATTATCACAAAGGCAAAAGGAAATAATAGATTTAGTAAAAGAAAAACAGCCTATAACCAGCGAGCAGTTAGCAGGAAAATTAAATTTGACAAGAGCAGCCTTAAGACCTGATCTTGCAATTCTTACAATGACGGGAATATTGGAAGCAAAACCTAAAGTTGGTTATGTTTATTCGAAAAAGCCATCATATAGCATTCTATATGATTATATAAGAAATATAAAAGCAAAAGATATAATGTCTAAACCAGTAGTTATAGACGAAGAAACTAAAGTTTATGATGCTATTGTATACCTGTTTTTAAATGATGTGGGGACATTGTTTATTGAAAACAAAGGCTATCTTGTAGGTGCGGTATCTAGGAAAGATTTTTTGAAAACTGCTATTGGTGGAACAGATATGCATCAGGTGCCAATAGGTGTCATAATGACTAGAATGCCAAATATAATTTGCGTAGAAGCAGAAGATGTGGCCTATTTAGCAGCTAAGAAAATAATAGAACATGAGGTAGATAGCTTACCTGTAGTTGAAAAAGTTATTGAAGGAAGTAAAGAATTATACAAAATTGTAGGAAAAATATCTAAGACAAATATAACAAGATTATTCGTAAAACTTGGAAATGATGTTTAGTTTAGGGTTTAATTAATTTTATTAAAATAAATAGAAAGTCAATAAAGGGGGATATTACTATGGAAAATAAAAAATATGTGTATCTTTTTAGTGAGGGAAATGCTAAAATGAGAAATCTGTTAGGGGGAAAAGGTGCTAATTTAGCAGAAATGACTAATTTGGGTATACCAGTTCCCCAAGGTTTCACTGTAAGTACAGAAGCTTGTATAAAATATTATGAGGATGAAAAAAATGTGTCTGATGACATCATTATTCAAATAAATGATGCTTTAGAGAAACTTGAGAAAATTACATGCAAACGTTTTGGTAATTCAGATAACCCACTACTTTTATCAGTAAGATCCGGTGCTCGAGTTTCTATGCCTGGAATGATGGATACTATTCTTAACTTAGGGTTAAACGATATCACTGTAGAAAAAATAGTAAAATTAACTAATAACGTAAGATTTGCGTACGATTCCTATAGAAGGTTTATTCAAATGTTTTCTGATGTGGTTATGGGAATTGAAAAGAGGAAATTTGAGGATTTAATTGATAAAATTAAAGAGGAAAAGAAAGTTAAATTTGATACTGAATTAGACGAAAATGATTTAAAAAAATTAGTGCTTCAGTTTAAAAAACTTTATGCTGAAGAAATAGGAAAACCTTTCCCGGAAGATCCAAAAGATCAACTTATAGAATCTGTAACAGCTGTTTTTAGATCATGGAATAATCCCAGGGCTATAGTATATAGAAGATTAAATGATATACCGGGAGAATGGGGCACTGCTGTAAACGTTCAAACTATGGTATTTGGTAACATGGGTAATACTTCAGGCACTGGTGTGGCATTTACAAGGAATCCAGCCACTGGAGAAAATAAAATATTTGGTGAATATCTTATAAATGCTCAGGGGGAAGATGTAGTTGCTGGTATAAGAACTCCACAGCCAATTACAAAACTTAAAGAAGATTCACCACAGTGTTATGAAGAATTTATAAATATAGCACACAGTCTGGAAAATCACTATAAAGATATGCAGGATATGGAGTTTACCATAGAACAGGGAAAATTATATTTTCTTCAAACAAGAAATGGTAAGAGAACTGCACAATCTGCTTTGAAAATAGCAGTAGACATGGTTAATGAAGGTTCACTTACTAAAGAAGAAGCTATTCTAAAGGTTGAACCAAAACAGTTAGAAACACTGCTACATCCTGCTTTTGATACAGATGAAATTAAAAAGGCTACCTGTATAGCCAAAGGTTTGCCAGCATCACCAGGGGCTGCTTGTGGTAAGGTCTATTTTACTGCAGAAGATGCAAAAAAATACCATGAAAAAGGAGAAAAAGTAGTGCTGGTAAGGCTTGAAACATCTCCTGAAGATATTGAGGGAATGGTTGCAGCAGAAGGTATACTTACAGTAAGGGGAGGTATGACTTCTCATGCTGCGGTAGTTGCAAGAGGTATGGGAACTTGCTGCGTGGCAGGTTGTGGCAAGATAAATATCGACGAAGAAAAAAAAGTATTTCAGGTTGGTGGAAAACAGTATTCTGAAGGAGATTATATTTCTTTAGACGGAAGTACTGGAAATGTATATGGTGAAGCTATAAAAACTACTTTACCTGAAAATAGCGGTGATTTCGAAATCTTTATGAAATGGGCAGATGATATTAAGAAGCTTCAGGTTAGAACAAATGCTGATACACCTAAGGAAGCTACGGAAGCAGTTAAATTTGGAGCCAAGGGTATAGGGCTATGCAGAACTGAGCATATGTTTTTTGAAGAAGATAGAATTCCAGCTGTAAGAGAAATGATAGTAGCAACTACTGTAGAACAGAGAAAGAAAGCCTTAGATAAGTTATTGCCAATGCAAAAGAAAGATTTTATAGGTATATATGAAGCTATGGAAGGTAAACCTGTAACTATAAGATTTTTGGATCCACCACTGCATGAATTTCTCCCATCTGAAGAAGAAGATATAAGAGCACTATCAAAGGAAATGGGGATAAGTTTTGATGAACTTAAAATTACAGTAGCTTCGCTGCATGAGTTTAATCCTATGATGGGGCATAGAGGATGCAGACTTACTGTATCCTATCCTGAGATTGCACAGATGCAAACTACTGCTATTATAGAGGCGGCTCTTGAAGTAAATAAAAGAAAAGGAATTAATATAGTACCTGAGATTATGATTCCCCTTGTTGGTGAAATAAAAGAGCTAAAATTTGTTAAGGATATAGTGGTAAAGACTGCTGATGAAATAATTGATAAAAGTGGAGAAAAACTTAAATATAGTGTGGGAACTATGATAGAAATACCAAGAGCTGCTCTTACAGCAGATGAAATTGCAAAAGAAGCAGAATTCTTTTCCTTTGGAACAAATGATTTAACTCAAATGACATTTGGATTTTCTAGAGATGACGCAGGTAAATTTTTAAATGACTATTATGAAAATAAAATATATGAATTTGACCCTTTTGAAAAATTAGATCAAATCGGAGTAGGAAAGCTTGTAAAAATAGCAGCAGAACTTGGAAAGAAAACTAGACCAGATATACATCTTGGTATATGTGGAGAACATGGAGGAGATCCATCCTCAGTTGAATTTTGCCATAACGTAGGGCTTGACTACGTATCTTGTTCACCATTTAGAGTACCTCTAGCAAGACTGGCAGCAGCACAAGCTCAGGTGAAAAATCCGAGGTAATAAACAGAGTTCTAGACATCAGTTTGAGTTCTTATACAGTATAATTATTAGAATTATAATATTAGGCGGTGCAGCAAGCGGCATCGCCTAAATCATTTTTTTATCCGATGACTACCATCCGTAATACTCCCATCGCACACAGCGAAAGCGATTCACACAAAATCCAAGATTTTGGTTCTCTGCTTTTCTATCAAAGTGGGAGATAACGGCTGCTACGTCCCTGGATAATTCATCTAAACTCAGTGGGAATACAAACTCCCACTGAGTTTAGATGAATTGATAAAGTCTCTAAATCTATAGACCATTTCCAGCTGTTTCTCTGTGTGTTTTACAGTTTTCTCCAATAAAGTTATAAATGCAGATTTGTTACATTTATCTATATTATTATAATAATCCCGTGCCAATTTCCAATACTTTTGTGGAAAGCTAATATATGATAAAATATATCTATAATCGTCTATAGATAAAGGAGTAATATTTTCATATTCGTATAGACAATTTACTAAAAGCTTTAAGTCCCAATTTGTACTTTCACGTTTTAAAAATCTTCTAAGAAAATAAGATATATCATGAGCACAATAGTCAATTTTACATTTATCAAAATCTATTATCCAGACCTTATTATCTTTATCGAATATTATATTTTTATTTACAAAATCTAAATGACAAAGAGATTTTCTCATATTATTGGAATTTATATGTGAAGCTACATCATTAGATATTTTAGCTAAATTAATGCATACATGAAAATTCTTGACGAATATACCGGAAAAAATATCTTGGTATTCAAAAGCCAAATTTGAATAACTGATTAATTGATGAAAATGTCTATTCATGGATGAATACATGTCTTCATATCCAAGTCGCATGTTACTTCCTGTCATGGGAAAAAAGTTTTCTGTGGCCTTGTGCATTTCGGCTAAGGTTTTGGCAGATTCAATTATATGAGTAGTATTATCGTAGTCACACTTTTCACCTTCAATCCAAGGAGTTAGTATAAAGATCATATCATTATAGATAACAAATCTGCCACCAGATTTTGTGGGGAGTATTCTTGGAACATTTAATTGAAATCTGTAAAGCCATTCAATACTGGAGTATACAAAGAGAAGTTCTTCTTTGGTATAGTAAACTTTTTTTAAACAATAGGCCTTAGAATTAGATTCTACTTTATATACAGCTCTTTGTTTATCGGTGTCCTTAAACTTTATTTGACAAATAGAAGCATCTTGTAGATTATACTTGCTTAATATGAATTTTCTCAATTTATCTTCAGATAATAAAATATATTTTACAGCCGGCTGAGGCATAGTTAACACTCCTTACATAAGAGATATTTAAAATTAAGTGGACATTATGCTAGTCTAATCTTTAAGCTGATCTTTTGATAACTAAACTATCTTCAGAATAAGCTTGATTTTGCAGAGTATAGCTGTGACATATTTTTGATTTAATATTTTTTTATGTAGCTGACTTTACATTATAATCATATTAATAAAATTTTTATAATATACGTTTAAATGAAAGGTTATTAATAAAATAATGAATATCTAATACATTATTTTAAAACAATATAAATAAAAAAAGGAGTTTTAGCAATTATTATAGAATAAGATATTAGGATAGGTGATCAAGATGAGTATAAGAGAGATAATTGAGGAAAAAGAAAAAAAATCAATGAATATTTGCGGTACTATCTCTGTAAGGACAATAGGAAGAGAAATAGAAGAAGAACCTGATGAAATAAGAACTTCCTTTATGGTAGATAGAGATAGAATAGTTCACAGCAAATCTTTTAGAAGATTAAAACACAAAACTCAGGTCTTTATAAAAACCTTTGGTGACCATTATAGAACAAGACTTACTCATACGGTTGAAGTATCACAAATTGCCAGAACTATAGGAAAAGGTATAGGGTTAAATGAAGATCTTATAGAAGCCATTTCCTTAGGACATGACATAGGCCATGTGGCTTTTGCACATAATGGAGAAGAGATTCTAAATGAACTTTTACCAACTGGGTTTAGTCATAATATTAATAGCATAAGAGTACTTACTAAGATTGAAAATCAAGGTAAGGGCTTAAACCTTACTAAAGAGGTATTGGATGGAATACTTAATCACAGTGGATTCTCCAACAAAAATAAAAGGGCATTTACTTTGGAAGGTCAGGTAGTTAAATATAGTGACAAAATTGCCTATGTAAATCACGATATAGATGATTCTATAAGGGCGGGAATTTTACAGGAAGAGGAATTACCAAAAGATTATATAGAAATCTTAGGAACTAATTGTAGTGACAGAATAGATACTTTAGTTAAAGATTGTATATATAATACTCTTAAAAATATTGAAGAGGGCAAAATAGAAGTAAGTTTAAGTAAAGATATAGAAGCAGCACTTTTAGGTCTTAGAAGTTTTATGTTTAAGAATGTGTATAGTGGCAGTAAACTCAAGGTTGAAAGAGATAAAGCTAAGTTTATTCTTGAACAGGTATTTTTTTATTTTCTAAAGAATGAAAAAGAGCTTCCACAATTTTATAGAGATATAGTTAAGAGAGAAGGACTTTATCAAGGGGTTGCTGATTACATATCTGGAATGAGCGATGATTATTGCTTACTAACCTTTAATGAAAAATATGTACCCAAATTAGTAGTTTATTAAAATAATTAGAATAATTTATCAATTAATTTGGGTAAAATAGTTCATGAATAATAAAATAAACAATAAAATAAACAAATTTTTAAAAAGAAGAAGGAATTTAAAAGTTTTTGTCGAAATACTAGATAGTTGGTGTTAGGCATCTAAAAAAATAGGAAGGCAAAGGTGTTGGTATATTCTGTATCAGACCATAATGCAGATTCCCATGATAATGGTGCATAGGAATTTAAAGAAGTATATGATGCAAAATAAACTAGCATACTGACTGATTAGTTTTTTGAGGTGTCTTAGAATAATTAGTTAGGTGGGAGTGTGCTGGTGATACCTGAAGATGTTATAGAAAAAATCAAATATGAAAATGATATTGTAGATGTAATATCTGATACGGTTAAGCTTAAAAGAAGTGGTAGAAACTATATGGGACTTTGTCCTTTTCATAGCGAAAAGTCACCTTCATTTAGTGTGTCTGTAGATAAACAAATATATAAATGCTTTGGCTGTGGTGAAGCAGGAAATGTAATTACCTTTGTCATGAAAACAAGAAATTTGTCATTTATAGAAGCAGTAAAAATACTTGCGGAAAGAATTCATATAGATTTAGATTATTTTGAAAAGGGTAATAGCAAGAAAAAGAATGAAAATGATAGACTTTTTAAAATTAATGTAGATGCTGCAAGATTTTTTTTCTCTAATTTAAATTCAAATAAAATGGCGAAAAATTATTTCATAGGCAGGGGTATATTGGAGAGCACCATAAGAAGCTTTGGCTTGGGATATGCACTAAATGATTGGCATGGAATAATGAATTTTCTAAAGAAAAAAGGTTATTCTGACTTAGACTTATTAAATGCTGGCTTAATAATAAAAAATGAAAAAGGTAATAAGTATGACAGATTTAGAAATAGGGTTATATTTCCGGTGTTTGATTATAAAGGAAGAGTTATTGGCTTTGGGGGAAGGGTTTTAGATGATTCAAAACCAAAATATTTAAATTCGCCAGAAACTGCTTTGTTTAAAAAGGGAATAAATCTATATGGATTAAATTTTGCACTGAAAAGAGATAATAAAAGAACATTTATAATAGTTGAAGGCTATATGGATTGCATAACTCTTCATCAATATGGAATTACTAATACAGTGGCATCACTTGGTACCGCACTTACAGTAAGCCAAGCAAAACTTCTAAAAAGATATGCTGATAATATAATAATATCCTATGATGCAGATACAGCAGGGCAAACAGCTACTCTAAGAGGATTGAAAATATTAAGAGATGTAGGACTCGTTGTAAAAGTGTTGAAGGTACCAGAAGGAAAGGATCCAGATGAATTTATAAGAAATAATGGTAAAGAAGCTTTTGAAGTGCTTATAAATAATGCTATGCCGCTTATAGATTATAGAATTAAAAGAGCAGGAGATAATGTTAACTTTAAAAATAATGAGGAAATACCTGCATATATAAAGCAAATAGCTGATATTTTAATTGATCTTGATCCCATCGAAAAGGATGTTTATATTAAAAAAGTTTCAGAAAATACAGGTATAAAAGAGCAAGCAATTTATGACCTTTTAAGTGATGAAATGCATAAAAACACTAATGGTTTACAAAACGTGAATAATATGGATAATTATGGACAAAAATTATATTTAGAGCCTGCTTATATTAAAGCAGAAAGACTTTTATTAAAACTTATGTATTGTAATAGAGAAGCATATGATTATATAGTGGGAAAATTATTTTCTGATGACTTGAACTTAGAAAGTCATAAAAAAATATTCAATTTAATAATTGAAAATAGATCCTTGGAGGAAGAACATAGAAAAAGGGCAATAGAAATGAAATGTGATGATCCAGAAAGTTCCTCTGAATGGATAAATATTTGCGAAGAAAAATTTAATAATAGCAACTGTAATATGGAAGAACTTATTGATGATTATATAATTAATGTGAAAAAATTTAAATTAGAGGAGTCAAAAAAGAAAATAATGAAAGAAATAAAATATTATGAAACTAAAGGAATGGTTGAGAAATCTTTGGAGAAAGTAAAAGAGTTAAATATAATTCAAGAAGAAATAAATAACTTGCTATAAACACGAAAGGAGGATATTTCCATGAAAGAAAAGAAACAAAGTGAAGTAGAAGTTAAGGGTGTAGAGCAAGAGGCAAATTTAAAAACTCAAAGTGAAAAAATGCAATTTGTAAAAAAACTTGTAGATAAAGGTAAGAAAAAAGGTAATTTAACTTATAAGGAAATAATGGATGAACTGGAGAATATAGATTTAAGTCCAGAGCAAATTGAGAAGGTATATGAAGTTTTAGAGACAATGGGTATTGATATTATTGGAGATATTCAAGATATAGAAGTTGAAGAAGAAGAATTAGATTTATCAGTTCCAGAAGGAATAGCTATAGATGATCCTGTTAGAATGTATCTCAAGGAAATTGGCAAAGTACCACTATTATCTCCTGATGAGGAAATTAATCTTGCACAGAGAATAGAAGAAGGAGATCAGGTAGCAAAGAAAAAATTAGCTGAAGCTAATTTAAGACTTGTGGTAAGTATAGCAAAAAGATATGTAGGCAGAGGAATGCAATTTTTGGATTTAATACAAGAGGGAAATCTTGGGCTTATAAAAGCTGTAGAAAAATTTGACTACAGAAAAGGATACAAATTTAGTACTTATGCTACTTGGTGGATTAGGCAGGCTATTACAAGAGCTATAGCAGATCAAGCAAGAACTATAAGAATACCAGTACACATGGTAGAGACAATCAATAAATTAATAAGAGTTTCAAGACAGCTTCTTCAAGAACTTGGTAGAGAACCTCAGGCAGAAGAAATTGCCAAGATTATGGAAATGCCCGTGGATAAAGTAAGAGAAATTATGAAAATAGCTCAAGAGCCAGTTTCTCTTGAAACTCCTATAGGTGAAGAAGAAGATAGCCATCTTGGTGATTTTATTCCGGATGATGAAGCACCAGCACCAGCAGAAGCAGCTGCCTTCACTATGCTTAAGGAGCAACTTATAAATGTACTTGACACACTAACTCCCCGTGAGGAAAAGGTACTTAGACTTAGATTTGGGCTGGATGATGGAAGAGCTAGAACTCTTGAAGAAGTTGGAAAAGAGTTTAATGTTACAAGAGAGAGAATAAGACAGATAGAAGCAAAGGCACTTAGAAAATTAAGGCATCCAAGCAGAAGTAAAAAGTTAAAAGATTATTTAGATTGATAATCTGCGAAAAACTGCAATCAGGTAAAGGGGGTTGCAGTTTTTTCAGTGAGTTTTAATAATATTTCTTTTATGCTATAATAATTTTGGAGAAGGTGATAGGATGGAATATTTTAAACCCTTGGATAGAAGAAAAGGCATGGAATTTATAATTTTTATAACCTTATTATTTGATATTCTCATTGGCTTAGGTTCTATATATTTAAATGATTATGTGCTTAATATTTTTTTAAGAGCCTTTTTAATTGTTTTTAATATATATCAATTTTACCATGTGGCACTGTTTGTTACTCTTAATTATGCTGTAGATGATGAGGCTTTTTATATAATAACTTTTGGGGGAATGAAAAAAACTATTCTGCCCTTCAAGGAAATGGAGAAATACAGTAAATCCAGTGGGAGTATTGAGGCAGTAAAATTAAGTGGATATGGCAAAAAAAATTTCGTTATAGGAAAATGTTTTTTTAAAAAGCTAGGATTTGTAAACATGTATGTGACTTCCAGTAAAAATATATTTTTTTTAAAGAATAATCAAGGGGTGTACGGAGTTTCCCCTGAAAGCTTTAAAAGTTTTGAAAATAGATTAATATCTGAGAATATTTCTATAGGGGATTGGTATGCAAAATCAAATAAACCTGTGAATCTGTACAGGGATAAGCATTTCATGATACCGCTTCTTGCGTCAATAATTATAATTGTATTTTTTACATTACGTCCAGCCATACTTTATTATAAAAATTTGCTTCCCTCGTCTATGCCATTAAGCTTTAATATAAAATTTCAGCCAACTATTATTGGTACAAGCAGAGACTTTTTATTCAGACAAATGAGTTATGGAGCATTTAATACAGCCATATTATTGTGCATGTATTTTGCTGCACATTTTAGTGCAAAGCATCATAGAGAATCCTCCTATAAATATTTATATGTTTCTCTTGCTATAGCTTTAATTTTTTTATTAATTCAGCAAAGAATAATATCAAGGGTTATTTAATAATTGATGTTAAAGTAAATAATAAGGCATATGAAAATAAATAATAAGTCAAAGATGCGACGTATATTTTGAATCATACAAGGAAACAGGTTCCGAAGATAGTGAGCTATCTGAGGGTTCTGCTGAGGTCGTAGGATTCAAAATAGGCTAGCATACTGACTTAGTTATTTTTTGAATATGCCTAAGCTAATGAAGTATTGTATATGGGAGTGTAGAGATGGACATAAGTAATAGATTGAAAAGTATTGCAAATATGGTTGGAAAATGTGAATGCGTTGCAGATATAGGTACAGATCATGCTTATTTACCTATATATTTGGTGGAACAGGGGATTTGTAATAGAGCCATTGCCTCTGATATAAATAAGGGGCCTGTAGAA
This sequence comes from Clostridium sp., assembly GCF_047718555.1. Classification (GTDB taxonomy): domain Bacteria; phylum Bacillota; class Clostridia; order Clostridiales; family Clostridiaceae; genus Clostridium_I. The sequence goes on from NZ_JBDNRK010000006.1 coordinate 25,045, forward strand.
AAGGCAAAACGCAATATTTATTTTGCACATAGATCAGATCAGATACAATGTAGGTTGGGAGCCGGACTTACTACGATTTTACCACAAGAGGTAAATTGTGCTATTATAGCAGGGATGGGTGGAAATTTAATAAGAGATATATTAGAAGATAGTATTGAGGTTTTTAAAAATTTAGATTATGTAATTTTGCAGCCTGTTCAGAATGTAGATGTACTTAGAAAATATATCCTGGAAAATGGCTATAATATAATTGACGAGGAACTTTGTGTTGATGAGAATAAATACTATGAGATTATAAAAATCGCTTATGACAATAAATTTGAAAAGTTTGATGATATATATTGTGAAATAAGTAAAAAACTATTAGAAAAAAAACATCCACTTTTAAAAAAATATATCTTTTTTAAAATCAGAAAGTATGATAAAATATTAAATGATATAAATTATACTAGTAAACTTGCAATAAGTAGAAAATGTGAATTAGAAGGAAAGATTATAAAACTTAAGGAGTTGTTGAAATGCCTTTAAGAGTTAAAGATATCTGTTCCATTATGGAGAAAGTTGCACCTAAAAAATTAAGCGAAAATTATGACAATGTTGGACTTATGGTCGGAAATTTCGAGAAAAATATAAGTTCCATTTTAGTTGCACTGGATTGTACTTTAACTGTTATTGAGGAAGCTAAGAGGAAAAAATGTAATTTTATACTTACACATCACCCTCTACTCTTCAAAAGACCTAATTCAATAACTACGGGGACTCTCCTTGGAGAAAAGATTATAAAATTAATTAAAAATGATATAGATTTATATTCCACCCATACTAATTTAGACTCTGTAAAGGGTGGACTAAACGACATATTAGTAGAAATTTTAGGGTTTTCTAATGCAGAAGTAATAGAACTATCAACAATTGAAGGCTTCAATGATGGAAATTCTGGAATTGGAAGAATTGTAGTTTTAGATAAAAAAATTAAACTTTCTGAGTTATGCGAATTGGTAAAGGAGAAGCTGGAACTTACTCATTTAGCATATATTGGTGAGGAAGAAAGCCCTATTGAAAAAATAGCATTGATTAATGGCAGTGGAACTGCTTATATGGATATAAGCAGAGAATTAGGTGCAGATTGTATAATTACAGGAGATGTGACTTATCATTATGCTAGTGATTATGCTGAAATGGGTATAGCTGTTATTGATGCAGGACATTTTGGAACAGAATGGCCTGCATTAAAGAAAGTAGCCTCTGTTCTTGAAAATGGAATTAATAAATTAGGATATAATAATTCTGTAGTATTATCAGAAGTTACAAGAAATCCATACAAAACGAAGTAGGAATAGCTTAATGCTATTTCTGCTTCATTTTGTTTTATATAGATAAAATATATAGATGCTTAATATTTGTTATTTCTAACACTATTTATAGTGAGTGTAAAATAATCTTACTTATTATAGAATCAGGGAGGAATGATTACTATGGGTAATTCAAAATTATTACTTGAGCTTCAAAGGTGTTATCAGGATATTGAAGAGAGCAGAAAGGTCTTAAATGATGGATCATATCTTTATCTATTAAAAAAGATGAAAAAAGAATTTGAGAATATGAAGAATAAATATAATGGAAAACGCAAAGCTCTTGAAGATTTAAAAGTTGAATACACTTCTATAGGTAAGGACTTAAGAAGTTTAAAAAATAAAATAGATAAAAATGAACATGATTTATATAATAATGCTGATAATGATGTAAAAGCTATAAATGCACTTCAAAGCAATATTGAAATTAACAAGGAGAAATTAAAAACTTTAGAGGATAAAGCTATAGAGCTTTTAGAAGTAGAAGAAAAATTAAAGTTAGATATAGAGTCACTTAAAATGGATTTAATAAATGTTAAAAATAATTTTTATAATTATAAAAAAGTCACTAGCGAAAAAATAAATGATGCAAAAGATAAGTTACAGGAATCAGAGAATAGAGTAGAGGAATTGAAGAAAATAATTCCAGAAAATGAGTTAAAAGTATTTTATTCTATGATTGATAAGAGAAAAGTTGCAGTAGTAAAGTTAAAAAATGAAATTTGTGAAGGCTGTAAAATGCGAGTTTCATCAGTTACTTTGGATAATATATATAAAGGAAAAGAAATAGTGTACTGTGATAACTGTGGAAGGATTTTAATATATGATGATGGAAAAAAGTTGAAAGAAGCTAAATGAAATTCAAAAAAGCATTGATTTTCTCATTGTAATATGATATTATATTATCTGCGAGTAAGCCAGACAATCGCTGCTGCTTTTGCAGGAGAGGAAAGTCCGAGCTCCATAGGGCAAGGGTGCCAGGTAACTCCTGGTGGAGGCGACTCTAAGGAAAGTGCAACAGAGATATACCGCTAAAGGTAGCTTTTAGCTATACTAGTAAGGGTGGAAAGGCGAGGTAAGAGCTCACCAGCACATTGGCAACTATGTGGCTATGTAAACCCCATCTGGAGCAAGATCGAATAGAAAGACTTTATGGAACGGCCCGTTCCGTCTTTGGGTGTATCGCTTGAGCCTATATGGTAACAATAGGCCTAGATAGATGATTGTCTAACACAGAACTCGGCTTACAGGCGTGCTCGTCCATTGAAAACACCAGGTTTTATACCTGGTGTTTTTTTAGTATAACTTATTTAGAGTCTTCTATGAGAATTACATTAAATTCTACATGATACAATTGGATGGGGAAAATTTTCTCTTACAGAATTTATATGTTCTTTAGAAAAATTTAAAGACCTAGGCTCAGTAAAACCTAGGTCTTTTGAAAAGTGATTTTTCATGAAGACTACATTTAACATTATTACCATATAACTATTGTTTATTCACTTATAATAAAATATATATATTTTTTAGGATGCTGCTAATATTGTGGTTGTTATTTTTTCTTAAATGTTTTATAATATTTATAAAACACATAGGAAAGGTTGGATATATTATGGCCGATAAAAATGAAATTAGCTTTATTACAAAATGTGTCCATGTTGGTAATGATATAGATAAAGAAACTGGAGCAATAAGAAGGCCACTTACTATGGCAAATAGCTATAGACTTCCAGAAGATGCATCAACTCTTAATTGGAGTGATCCAAATAATTTAGTTTATACTAGAAATACTTCTGCCAATCAGATATATCTTCAACAGAGATTAGCAGCTTTAGAGGGTGGAGAGGATTGTGTTGTGCTAGCTAGCGGCGTTGCTGCACTTTCTGCTGTATTTTTTACATTTTTAAATAGGGAGTCTCATGTAATTTGTTCTAATGTTTCATACATAGCAGTATATAGGTTATTAAATGAATATTTACCTGATAAATATGGTATAGAAACTACTCTTGTGAATAGTTCAAATATAGATGAGATAAAAAAGGCAATAAGACCAAATACTAAACTTATACATATAGAGACTCCGGGAAATCCTACTACTAGAATAAGTGATATTGAAGAGATATCAAAGATTGCGAAAAAGGCAGGAGCTTTACTTTCAGTAGACAGTACCTTTGCATCACCATTTTTACAGCATCCACTTGAGCTTGGAGCAGATCTTGTGGTTCACAGTTTGACAAAGTATATAAATGGACATGGAGATGCTATGGGTGGAGGTATAATTGGTAAGAAAGAACTCATAGATAAGATTAAACGTGAGGCTATGGTAAACGTAGGAGGTGCCATAAGTCCTTTTAATGCATGGCTAATAATGCGTGGTGTTGTAACACTTCCTTTACGTATGAAACAACATAGTGAAAGTGCACTTAAAATTGCAGAGTTTTTGGAGAGTTATCCAGCAGTAAAATTTGTTGCTTACCCTGGGCTTAAAAGTCATCCACAACATGAAATTGCAAAGAAACAGATGAGTATGTTTTCTGGAGTTATATCTTTTGGTCTAAAGGCAGATGTGGAAACCCATAATAAATTTGTAAATTCTTTGGAAATTGTTATTTCTGCGGTATCCATTGGGCATGATGAAAGTTTAATTGTCTACACTGGACCTGATGATGAAAGAAATCACTTTTATCCAGAGGAATTTAAAGAGGGACATCTTAGATTTAGTGTGGGCCTTGAAGATCCAGAGGATATTATAAATGATTTAAGGCAAGCCTTTGAGAAATGTGGATTGTAAAATTCAATTATAACTAAACTTTTATGATTATAACAAAGCACTACGGAATCTTTACGAATTTCCATGGTGCTTTTATTATCAATTAAATTTTAAATGTAATTTCTAAGATTTATGGTAGTTATTAGACAGCTTTATTTCTAAGAGCTTGTATTTTTTTCTTGTATGGAATTCTATTGTTAATTAAAACAATACTTAAAATTATAATTATTAATCCAATAACATTTTGAATAGTAATTTTTTCTCTTAAAAAGAGGGCAGCCCATATAATGCCAAATGCAGGAACTAAAAAAGTTACACTTAAGGTTTTTACTGCACCAACCTGCTTAATTAGATAAAAGTATATTAAATAAGCAATAGATGTACAAAGTATACCTAATAAAATAACAGAAATAATTGCTTTAGAACTAGGTACTTGCTTAGGCAGAGTTAAAATGCTAAAAGGTAACAATATTATTGTAGCAGCTAATTGCTGGCCGAGAGCTAAATTTAGGGGAGGTACATTTTTGGAAACTTTTAAGGAAGAATATACCCCTACAAATCCATAGGAAAATGCAGCTAATATAGACAAAAGAGCATATATCCATATATTTTTAACATGTGTACTTGTTAATCCAACAAGAACTATAACTCCTAAAAAACCTAAAATTAGACCAAGTACCTTTTTTATATTTAAATGTTCTTTGCTCCAAATTACTGAAACAATAGCCGTAAAGGTTGGTGTAGTTGCATTCAAGATTGCGGCTAATGATGCAGTTATATGTAATTCAGCAGTGCATATAAGGGCAAAGGGCAGTGCTGCATTTAACAGACCTAAAATAAAATATTCTTTCCACATTTTTAAAAATGATATCTTATCTTTATTTAAGAAGCAGACAATTATCAAGGTGATGGCAGATATTAGAACCCTTAAATTTGTTGTAAAGATTGCTCCCATTTCCGGGGAACTGATTTTCATAAATAGAAAAGAGAAGCCCCATAAGGCTGATAATAAAATTATTGCTAAAAAGTATTTAGTTTTCATTGAAAAATGCCTCCTTATTTTATCTATTACAATTATAATAGATATCTTTTTCAAAATCCTCTTTAATACTAATTTTTTATTAAAAATAATATATAAATTGTTTTTTAAATTATACATATAATCAATAATGACATATATTTTTTTTATTCATGCAAATATATTAAAGAAAACGATTATCAATATTGCATTAGAATCTTTCATAAAGCTAAGCATATAATGCTGCACAGCAGATATTAATTAGGGTGTACGGTATTATCATTTATTCAATACAAAATTAATTTATAACAGTATAAAATAAAAATTAGGTTGACTTTTGAAATGTTAAATGTTAAAATTCTTCACGTAATGTTAAAACATCCGTATAATCTTGACAATATGGGTCAAGAGTTTCTACCAAGGTACCTTAAATCTTTGACTATGGATGAATCTAAGTTAATATTTTAAATTTTCTTCACAGGAAAATTTAAAATAAGATTCGTTAATGGATGTAATTATATATTCATGACGGGTTTTTTTGCTTTATTCTATATTTATTTTTAAGGAGGAATGACTTTTGACAAACGGGGAAGAAACTCAAAACAAATCATTTTTGGAATCATATTTTAAATTGTCAGAGAACAAGACAAATCCAAGAACAGAGATTGTAGCAGGTATTACTACATTTATTACTATGGCTTATATTATATTTGTAAACCCAAGTATACTTAAGCTTACTGGAATGGATGCAAATGCAGTCTTTGTTGCAACTTGCATAGCGGCAGCTGTGGGAACTATTATAATGGCATTGTATGCTAATTTGCCTTTTGCACAGGCTCCAGGCATGGGACTTAATGCATTCTTTACTTACACTGTATGCCTTACGCTGCATTATACATGGCAGCAGGCATTAGCAGCAGTCTTTATTTCAGGTGTATTATTTATAATAATTACCTTAACTTCTATAAGAGAAAAGATAGTAGATGCACTGCCTCAAACTTTAAAATTTGCTATCTCAGGTGGAATTGGTCTTTTTATTGCACTTATTGGACTTAAAAATGGTGGTATTATAGTTGCCAATGAAGCTACATTGGTAGGCTTTGGTAAACTTATTGAGCCAAGTGCCACCCTTACACTAATAGGTATTGTCATTACAGCAATACTTATGGCAAAAAAGGTTAAGGGTTCAATCTTAATAGGTATATTAGTTACAACAATTATTGGTATACCTCTTAAAATAACTCATCCGGTACCAATTAGCCAGCTTGTGGGTCTTCCTCCAAGTATAGCACCTACATTTTTAAAAATGGATTTTGGTGGACTTCTTGGACTAGGTAAAGCAGGTGTTGTAGGAGCAATAGTCAGTGTATTAATGGTAGTTATAACAATTTGCTTGGTTGACTTATTTGATACTCTTGGAACTTTAGTTGGAACAGCACAAAAGGCAAATATGGTTGATGAAAATGGAAGAGTTAAAAATATGCCAAAGGCGCTTATATGTGATGCAGTAGCTACAACAGTAGGTTCAGTATTTGGTACTAGTACTGTAGTAACTTATGTAGAATCTACCTCGGGCGTGGCAGAAGGTGGACGTACAGGGCTTACATCATTAGTAGTAGGAGTATTATTCTTGTTTGCTTTATTTTTCTCAGGTCTTGTAGGTATGGTTCCGGCACAGGCAACGGCTCCAGCACTTGTTATTGTAGGAGTTTTGATGCTGGGTTCAATTACAAAAATTAATTTTGAGGATTTTACTGAAGCATTTCCTGCATTCCTTACTATAGTAATTATGCCTTTTACTTATAGTATTGCTAACGGAATAGCAGCAGGCATAATATCTTATCCAATAGTAAAATTAGTTACTGGAAAGGGTAAGAAAGTACACCCATTGATTTATATATTAGCTGTAATATTCATAATAAGATTCTTAATATTACCAGAATAGAATTTCATATTAAAAAAAGTTGGGAATTATATCCCAACTTTTTTTAATCTTCAAGTTCAATCAAATCTGTATTTGCAGAACCAGGAGGAACTATAGGCAGTACTTTTTCTTCCTTTAATATTTCACAATCAATTATTACAGGTTCATTTAAAGAAAGAGCAGTTTCTAGTACAGAATCTATTTCATCATTAGAAGATATTTTAAAGGATTTTATTCCGTAAGCTGCTGCAAGTTTACAAAAGTCTGGTGTGGAATCAAATACAGTTTGGGAAAAGTTTTTGTTATAAAACATATCCTGCCACTGATATACCATACCCAGTACATGATTATTTAAAACAAGCTGAATTACTGGAAGTTTATATTTTGCTAAGGTTGCCAGTTCATTGCAATTCATTCTAAAACTGCCGTCACCAGCCACATTTATTACTTTTTTATTATCACTGCCTATACAGGCACCTATAGCAGCACCAAGTCCAAAGCCCATGGTTCCAAGTCCCCCAGAGGTAATAAAGCTTCTTGCATTTAAAAATTTAAAAAATTGTGCAGTCCACATCTGATTTTGACCAACCTCTGTAGTAACTATACAGTCTCCCTCCGTAAACTTATGCAATTTATCCAGTAAAATTTGAGGATTTACACTAGTGTTTTCTTTATACATAAGTGGATGAGAATTTTTCCAAAGGTTAATTTGTTCCAGCCATTGTGGCTCACATTTCTCCTCTAAGGAAGAGATTAAAGTTGTGAGTACAGTTTTCACATCACCTCTTATGGAAACATCCTCTGGTAAATTTTTGCTGAACTCAGAAGCATCAATATCTATATGAATTATTTTGGCATTTGGCACAAAGGAGGTAACCTTGCCTGTAACTCTATCACTAAAACGTGAACCTATGGCAATAAGAAGATCGCAATTAGAAAATGCATAGTTAGAGGTATAAGTTCCGTGCATACCTACCATGCCAAGAAACAATTGATCATCCCCGGGAAAACCTCCAAGACCCATAAGAGAGCAGGATACAGGACATTGAATTTTTTTTGCAAAGTCGTATAATTCCTTAGAAGCATTAGAACTTATAACTCCACCTCCAGCATAGATAACAGGTTTCTTTGATGCTTTTATTAGATTAACAGCTTGAGATAAATCGCCAGTTTCAGGCAAAGTATCTTTAACAGTTTCGGTTAAAGGATAATAATTAATAATAGTATTTTGTATATCCTTTGGAATATCTATAAGTACAGGACCTGGACGACCGGTTGAGGCTATTTTAAAAGCTCTTCTTATAGTGTCTGAAAGGCTTTCGGGATCCTGTACAATGTAGTTTTCTTTAGTTATTGCCTTAGTTATACTTGTTATATCAACCTCCTGAAAAGAAGACTTTCCAAGATAGGATTTACCAACTTGCCCCGTAATAACTACTAGTGGTATTGAGTCACTAAAGGCAGTAGCAATTCCTGTAACTGTATTAGTAGCACCAGGCCCTGAGGTTGCTATTACAACACCGACTTTTCCAGTTGCTCTTGCATAACCATCAGCAGCGTGAGTGGCGCCTTGCTCATGAGCAGTTAATATATGTTTTATTTCTTTCTCATGGTATAAAGCGTCATATATTGGTAATACAGCTCCACCTGGATAACCGAAAATCACGTCAACTCCTTGTTCCTTTAGGCATTCTAATAGTACTTGCGCACCTGATAATTTCAATTTAAATCCCCCTTAATATTAAAAAAGTATAAAAAAATAGACACAATGCCCTGGGGCGAGTGTCTGTTCGCGGTACCACCCAAAATTTTTCTTGTAAAAATAACGATCAATAGACCGGCACAGCTTACTGATTTCAGCCTGCAGCTCTAGGGTGATTTTCAACATACAATTGTCCGCAGGTTTTCAGCTGCCCCCGCTCTCTTTTGGATATCCTTATGTATACTAGTCCCTATCATAGCATTTAATTTAAAATAAAAAACAGCCATCCTTCCTGGGGCGAGGAGACTGTTTCGCGGTACCACCCAATTTATTACTTAATTTATATAACGGCTACATGCCGGCACAACCTACTTAATTCAGTCTGCAACTCCAGGGTGAGTTTCGGTATACAATTATCCGCAGGTTTTCAGCTGCCCCTGCTCTCTTTTGGACATCTCTTATACTTACTTTTCCCTTTCAAGGTTTTTCAAAACTAATATTTACGTATAAATATACTATCATCATAAAAATATGTCAATGATATTTTCTAAAACTTTTTATTTGTTCAATTTTTCATATGTTTTATTAAAAATATAATATAATATTTCGTGAATATTGATACTTTAAAAAATATATTCATACAGGTTGACAATTTAAAATTTTGGTGTTACGATTTTGGAAAAGTTGATAACACTTTTAAAATGCGTTAATTTCTAAGTTATGCATTTATTTATTGTGTATTATAGTTAGTGAAATTTAATCATGTATTAAGGCACATTCAAATAAATAACTATAATTCTAGGCAATGAGTATGGTGTTCCGAAATTTGTAAAAAAATATAAAATATATTAAAAAAATAAATTTTTTATAAAAAATACAAATTAAAAGCTTTTTAATTATGCATCAAATGTAGTAAAATAGTAAATGGTATCAGCTCATAAAAAATTTAAAAATTTTTTAAAATAAATTTAGGGGGCATTTTATAATGGCAAAGGTTTATTATGAACAGGATTGTAATTTAGGATTTCTAAAAGGAAAGAAGGTTGCTGTAATTGGTTATGGTAGCCAGGGCCACGCTCATGCGCTTAACTTGCATGAAAGTGGAGTTGATGTTATTGTTGGACTTTATAAAGGCAGCAAGTCTTGGGAAAAGGCTGAAGCAGCTGGTCTAAAAGTTACTACTTCTGAGGAAGCAGCAAAGGAAGCAGATATAATAATGATTCTTATAAATGATGAAAAGCAAGGTAAGCTTTATAAAGAATCAATAGAACCAAATCTAACTGAAGGAAAAGCATTAGTATTTGCACACGGATTTGCTATTCACTTTGGTCAAATAGTACCACCTAAGAATGTGGATGTATTCTTAATAGCTCCAAAGGGACCTGGTCATACAGTAAGAAGTCAGTTCTTAGAGGGAAAAGGGGTACCATGTCTTATCGGAATTCACCAAGATGCAACAGGAAAAGCTAGAGATATAGCACTTGCATATGCACTTGGAATTGGTGGAGCAAGAGCTGGAGTTATAGAAACTTCATTTAAAGAAGAAACTGAAACAGATCTTTTCGGTGAGCAGGCAGTATTGTGCGGAGGAGTAACAGCTCTTATAAGAGCAGGTTTCGAAACATTAGTTGAAGCAGGCTATCAACCAGAAATGGCATATTTTGAATGTTGCCACGAAATGAAATTAATCGTAGACTTAATAAACCAAGGCGGACTTAACTTAATGAGATATTCTATCAGTGATACTGCAGAGTACGGTGATTATGTTACTGGTGAAAAGATAATAACAGAAGATACTAAGAAAGCTATGAAGGGTGTATTAAAGGATATTCAGCAAGGTGTATTTGCTAAAAATTGGCTTTTAGAAAATCAAATTGGAAGACCATACTTCAATGCTAGAAAGAGAATGGATAGAGACCAACAATTAGAAACAGTTGGTGCTGAACTTAGAAAAATGATGTCTTGGAGCGATAAAGAAAAGTTAGTATAATAGCTTTTTAAAAGATAATTTAACATAATAAAAATATTTAAATATAGTATTTTCAGAAAACCAAGTTTAATAATTAAAAAATAAACTTGGTTTTCTAATATATTGAATATGTAAATTGATTTGAGAGTGTGCTTTACAATACAACTGTAAAAAACTAAATTATTAAGCAGTAGTTTAAATTATTAAATAATTAAAATATAAACAGAATGATCAATTAAAGAGTTGGAATATACTGAATATTGAAATTATAAGAATAATATAATACTATATTTTTAAAGATCAATTGTTTTGTAAAATAACCTATAGTTATAACAGACATAATTAATATGTATTTTAATTATATAATAGAAAAGTTTATAATAGTATATAGTCTAGTTTTAAAGTATAGTGAAAAACCGATTATTATGTAAAATTATTATTAAATATAGTCTTAAACCCAAGGAGGAAAAGGTATATGAAAAAGGGCATGACAATGACGCAAAAGATAATAGCAGCACATGCGGGACTTGATTACGTTGAGGCAGGACAATTAGTAAATGCTGATGTAGATCTAGTTTTAGGTAATGATATTACCAGTCCTGTTGCTATTAAAGAATTTAGAAAATTAGAACTTGATAAAGTTTTTGATAAAAATAAAATAGCCTTAGTGCCAGATCATTTCACACCTAATAAAGATATAAAATCTGCTGAACATTGTAAATTGGTGAGAGAATTTGCACAGGAGATGGAAATAGTAAACTATTTTGAAGTTGGAGAAATGGGCATTGAGCATGCACTTTTACCTGAAAAAGGTCTTACAATTCCTGGAGATATAGTTATAGGAGCAGATTCACATACTTGTACCTACGGAGCATTAGGGGCTTTCTCTACAGGAGTGGGCAGCACAGACATGGCTGTGGGAATGGCCACAGGAAAGGCTTGGTTCAAAATACCGGAAGCAATAAAATTTGTTTTAAAGGGCAAATTTAATAAGTGGGTAAGTGGTAAGGATCTTATTCTTCACATAATTGGAATGATAGGAGTAGATGGTGCTCTTTATAAGTCCATGGAATTTGTAGGAGAAGGTGTAAAAGAGATATCAATGGATGGTAGATTTACCATAGCAAACATGGCTATTGAAGCTGGAGCTAAAAATGGAATATTTCCAGTAGATGAAAAAGCTATAGAGTATATAAAAGATAGAACAAATAGAGAATGGAAAATATTTGAGGCTGATGAGGATGCTGAATATTCAAGAGTAATTGAAATAGATTTAAGTGAAGTAAAGCCAACAGTTTCTTTCCCTCACTTGCCAGACAATACAAGAACTATAGATAATGTAGGGAATGTAAAAATAGACCAAGCTGTTATAGGTTCTTGTACTAATGGACGAATAGAGGATTTAAGGATTACAGCAGAAATTTTAAAGGGTAAAAAGGTTAAAAAAGGAGTAAGACTGATAATACTTCCGGGAACTCAAAACATATATCTTCAAGCTATAGAAGAAGGTCTTGCAAAAATATTTGTTGAAGCTGGAGCTGTGTTAAGTACACCAACTTGTGGACCATGTCTTGGAGGATATATGGGAATACTAGCTAAAGGGGAAAGGGCTATATCTACTACTAATAGAAACTTTGTAGGTAGAATGGGACATCCTGAAAGTGAAGTATATTTGGCTAGTCCGGCAGTAGCAGCAGCATCTGCATTAGCAGGAAAAATTGTTTCACCAGAGGAGGTATTATAATGGAGGCAAAGGGTAAAGTTTTAAGATATGGAAATAATGTTGATACAGACGTTATAATTCCTGCAAGATATTTAAATTCATCAGATCCAAAGGAACTTGCAAAACACTGTATGGAAGATTTGGATGTAAATTTCTTGGAAAAATTAAATAAAGGTGACATAGTAGTTGCAGACAAAAATTTTGGCTGTGGATCTTCAAGGGAGCATGCACCTATCGCACTAAAGGCAGCAGGAGTGTCTTGCGTTGTAGCTAAGAGTTTTGCAAGAATATTCTATAGAAATTCTATAAATATAGGTTTTCCAATACTTGAATGTGATGATGCTGTTGATGATGCAAAAGACGGACATGAACTTGAAGTTGATTTTACTAGTGGCATTATAAAGAATATTACTTTAGGCAAAGAATATAAAGCTCAGGCCTATCCACAGTTTATGATAGATATTATGGAAAATGAAGGCTTGATAAATTGCGTTAAAAATGGAAGCTTCAAATAATTTTAATGTTAATAAATATAATTTTGTTTTCTGATTTTTAAAGATTTAAATAGTGGTATAATTATAAACTACTAATATTAATCTGCAGATATAATAAAAATTGTTTTGTTTTAGTAAAAAATGGCAAAATTAATATGAATATAAGGAGACTAGTTATAGATGAAAGAATTTAAAATTGCAGTTATACCTGGTGATGGTATAGGCCCGGATATTATAAGAGAAGCTGTAAAGGTAATTACTAAGGTTGGGGAAAAATATGATACAAAATTTAATTTTGTAGAAGTTAAAGCAGGTGGAGATGCTATAGATGCTTGTGGAGAGCCTCTTCCTAAGGAAACAATAGATGAATGCAAAAGCAGTGATGCTGTACTTTTAGGTGCTGTAGGTGGACCAAAATGGGATAATCTTGAAGGCTCTAAAAGACCGGAAAGAGCTCTTCTAGGATTACGTGGTGCACTTGGATTATATGCAAATCTAAGGCCTGCAAAGGTTTATAATGTATTAAAAGCTGCCTCACCTTTAAAAAATGAAATAATAGATGAAGGCGTTGATTTGTTAGTAGTAAGAGAACTTATAGGCGGTATATATTTTGGTGACAGAGGCACTAAAGAGATAGATGGAATAGAAACAGCTTATGACACAGAAAAATACAATGTAGAAGAAGTTAAAAGAATAGCACATTCTGCTTTTAAAGCTGCCATGAAGAGAAGAAAGAAAGTTACTTCAGTAGATAAAGCCAATGTACTTGATGCATCAAGATTATGGAGAAAAACTGTAAATGAAGTAGCTAAGGAATATCCTGAGGTAGAATTAAATCATTTGTATGTTGATAATACTGCTATGCAGTTGGTTAGAAAGCCTTCTCAATTTGATGTTATATTGACAAACAATATATTTGGAGATATATTATCAGATGAAGCTTCTATGATAACAGGTTCTATAGGAATGCTGGCATCTTCAAGCATAAGAGAAGACAGCTTCGGAATGTACGAGCCTATACATGGTTCTGCACCAGATATAGCTGGACTAGATATAGCAAACCCTCTTGCACAGATACTTTCAGCTGCTATGCTTATGGAATATTCTCTTAACATGTCAGAGGCTGCAAGAGATGTGGAAGCAGCAGTAGAAAAAGTATTGAATGCAGGATATAGAACAGCTGATATATATATTGAAGGAACTAAAAAAGTAGGAACTGCAGAAATGGGAAAATTAGTTCTTGAACAAATATAGAGGAGGAAATTTTATATGAGATCAGATGCAGCTAGAAAAGGATTAGAAAAAGCTCCACATAGATCACTTTTTAAAGCATTAGGCTTTATAGATGAAGAAATGAATAAACCACTTATTGGTATTGCAAGTTCATACAGTGAAATAATACCAGGACATATGAATTTGGATAAAGTTGTTCAGGCAGTAAAAGATGGAGTAAGAATGGCCGGTGGTGTCCCAGTTACTTTTGGAACTATTGGAGTATGTGATGGTATATCTATGAATCACAAGGGAATGAGTTATTCCTTACCTTCAAGACAGATAATTGCTGATAGCGTAGAAATAGTTGCAAGTGCTCATGCTTTTGACGGAATAGTGCTTGTACCTAACTGCGATAAAGTAGTGCCAGGAATGATGATGGCAGCAGCAAGACTTGATATTCCTGCAATAGTTATAAGCGGTGGACCAATGCTTGCAGGAAATACTTGTGGAAAACCTACAGACTTAAGCGGTCTTTTTGAAGCAGTAGGAGCAGTAAAAGCTGGAAAAATGACTGAAGAAGAACTTGGAGAGCTTGAAGATACAGCATGTCCAACTTGCGGATCATGTTCAGGTATGTATACTGCTAATTCAATGAACTGTCTTTCAGAGGTACTTGGACTTGCACTCCCTTATAATGGTACAATACCAGCAGTTTATTCTGAAAGAATGAGACTTGCTAAAAAATCAGGAATGAAAATAGTAGACCTTGTGAAAGAAGATATAACACCATCAAAAATACTTACAGAAGAGGCATTTATGAACGCTATTACAGCAGATATGGCTCTTGGATGTTCTACAAATTCACTTCTTCATTTACCTGCTATAGCTAATGAAGTTGGCATAGTTATTGATTTTGATAGAGTAAATGAAATAAGTGCTAGAACACCAGATTTTTGTAAATTAAGTCCAGCTGGACATCATCATATTGAAGATTTCCATTTTGCTGGAGGAATACCTGCATTAATTAATTCATTAATAGATAAAGAATTAATTAACAAAGATTGCTTAACTGTTACAGGTAAAACTGTCTATGAAAATGTAAAAAATGCAAAAGTAAGAAATAATGACGTAATCAGATATGACCATCCTTATAGCCCTACAGGTGGCCTTGTAGTATTAAAGGGAAGCTTAGCTCCAGATGGTGCTGTAGTTAAAAAGGCAGCTGTTGCACCAGAGATGATGCAGCATAAGGGTCCTGCTAGAGTATATGATAGTGAAGAAGAGGTTTCAAAAGCTATACTTGGCGGAGAAATTAATCATGGTGACGTAGTTGTCATAAGATTTGAAGGACCAAAGGGCGGACCTGGTATGAGAGAAATGCTTTCTCCTACATCTTTACTTGCTGGAATGGGTATGGATAAAACTGTAGCTCTTATAACTGATGGAAGATTTTCCGGTGCTACAAGAGGTGCATCTATTGGCCACGTATCACCAGAGGCTGCTCTTGGTGGGCCTATAGCTTATGTTCAAGAAGGCGATATTATAGAGATTGATATGGATAAGAAAACATTAAATCTTTTAGTAGATGAAGAAGAGCTTAAAAAGAGAGTACCTAAAACTAAAGTAAAAGAAGTTACTGGCTATCTAAAGAGATATGCTGAAGGAGTTTCTTCTGCGGATAAAGGTGCTATATTTGAAAGATAATATTATAAGTGGAAAAGAATAAACTATAAAAAATCACTATCAAGATTTATTTTAACAATTTTGATAGTGATTTTTTATTTACTCTAATTTTCTATAAATTTATTTATTGTGAATATAATCTATTGCAAGATATGATGTGCTTTAATTGTTGGTGACTAGTAATTATAAAACTCAAATTTCTAAAAATATAGTTTAACTAAGTATTGAAACTAACATCTTTACAGCCACAGCAAGGGACATGCTTATAAATACAGGTTTTATTATTTTAGCACCTTTAAGTAAAGCAAGTCTTGTACCTAATTTTGCACCAAAAATCATGCAAATTGCTACTGGAATTGCTAAAATATAATTCACTTGTCCATGTACTGCAAATAATATTAAAGCAGTTATATTGCTTATTAAATTTAAAAATTTTGCATTTCCACTGGCGTTAATATAATCAAATCCAAATATACTTATAAGTCCAAAAATCAGAAATGAACCAGTACCCGGTCCTAGGAAACCGTCATAAAAACCTATGGCAAAAGCTAGTAATATACCAAGAAAAATGTTTTTAATATTTAAACCTTTAAAATTATTTGTAATACCTCTTGATTTTGAAAAAATACTAAATAAACCTACAAATAAAATTAATATTAGTGCTAGAGACTGCACAAAGGTTTCATTTATATTTAGAACAACTAAAACTCCAAGTGCAGCTCCAAGAAAAGTAAAAGGAAATAAGTATTTTAACAGCTTAAAATTCATTTTGCTGTTTTTACCATATTCAAAAGAACTCATCAGTGTACCAGAGGTTGAACAGAATTTATTTGTACCTAAAGCCAATCTGGTAGGAAGCCCAACCAGTAAAAAAGCAGGAAGGCTTATCAAACCACCGCCTCCAGCAATTGAATCCACAGCGGCTGCAATAAAACCAAATACGCATAATAGTGCCAAAGTACTTAGATTTATTTGAGTAAATATGTTTTTTGCCAGTGAAAGCACAGGGTAATTATATAGTTGTAAAATATACATGTTAATAAGACATCCTCTCTATGTAGTAAGCTATATATTATTTTAACATAATTATAAAAAGGAAGTAAGGAGATATTCTAACTATACTATAGAGAACAGGAGAATTCTACACATTAGGTTAAAAGTAAGAAAAGCACTAAGAATAGTATAGACCTTCATAGTGCTTTTCTCATAAATTAATATTAAAATACTTTGTACAATAGTAATTATTTTCTATTTACTTGTATTACCTTGACTATCTTCCTGTAAAAATTTCTTTAGAAGATTATGATTTAAAATATCATCAGAATACTGAAGTTCTTTAAGAGTTGTATCCTTTTTGGCATCCAAATCAGGATTAGATGGTATAACCTTTTTATTTGCTATATTATAAAAGGTATTTGTCCAGGATACGTAAAAAGACTTTCCATCTGTAAAGGAACCATTTCTGAACTTTACGTCTCCCTCAGTACTGTTTAGTAAATCTTTTCCAAGCATATATTTGTTAGGAAGATTATATAAATTAGCTATAGTAGGGAACAAATCAATTTGACCAGCATATAAATGATTTACTCCTTTGTTGGCATCCTCAGGGAAATGGATAAACATTGGAACCTTTTGGAGTTCATACCAATCTAAATCTGTTGGATTTTTAATACCCTCGAAATCATATAGTGAAGGCATGTCATTTTTAGGAATGGCATAATGATCTCCATATAGCATAACAATAGAATTATTAAGCATACCAGAGGCTTGAAGTTTGTCTAAAAACATTCCAAGCTGCTGATCGGTGTAATGTATTCCCTTAAGATAATCACCAAATAAAGTATTATCATATTTGCCTGCATTAAAGGTTCCTGTAGTTTCCCTATCATATCCTTTTACATCATCATAAGGATAATGGCTGCTTAAGGTTATGGTAAAGGCAAAATAAGGCTGAGAAAAAGTTTTTAATTTATCAAAGGCTTGATTAAGGAAAGATTTATCACTTAGACCAAGGCCTACAGTATCATTAATATTGTAAGTTCTTTCTCCATAAAAATCATCAAATTTTTCAGCTTTATACATTACATTTCTATTCCAAAATCCTTCCTGATAACCGTGTAATACAGCAGTATAATATTCTTTATCATTCATTTCCTTGGCAAGAGAACTGTAAGTATCACCGGAGTACATGTAGTAAGCTGCACCAGAGGCCGCAGGATATAGTGAATTATTTGATAAAAACTCTGCATCTGAAGTATTTCCAGCTGCTACCTGGTAAAAGTAATTGTCAAAGTACATACTCTTATTTATCCATCTATTGAGATTAGGTGTTATTTCTTGACCATTAATCTTTTGATTTATTACAAATTGCTGTAATGCTTCTACTTGAATTACTATTAGATTCTTACCGGCTCCAACACCTTTAAAATTTGTTCCTGTAGAGGAATTCTTCTTTTCCAGATAAGTTTTTATTTCATCTTGCCTTTCTTGAGGCAATTTCTGCATATTGGATATACCTGTCTTGATTACATTGTAAGCATCAAGTACATGAAAGTTTACTGTTCCAAGGCGCTGGGTGAGATAAATCCTGTTAAACATTGTAGATATAAGGTTTGGCTGCTCTACAGATAAATCATAGATTTTTTTTGCATCTATAGATGTAAAAACAGCAAATACTATTAGAAACATAGCCAATCTTTTTAAAAATTTTGGATTTGGCCTATCTACTCTCCTATAGAATCTTAACAGTGGGATTAATATGAAGACATCTAAAAGATATAGGAAATCAGTAGGACTAATAAGCTGTTTTACACTGGCACCAACGCCTCCTAAAAGAAAGCCGTTTCTTACAACTCCAAGGGATATTACATCTTTAAAATACCTATAATAAACAGTATCTACAATTATAATTATGCTTATAATTATATTAAATATGTAGAGAAGTCTTGTCCTAGTATTATTTTTAAAAATTAAAGCGATGCTTCCAAGAATAACTACAGAAGATATAGTAGCCGAACCAACATAAAAATAACTAAAATATGTAGGGGAAATAGATTTATCGAAATTAAAGGCTTTTATTGATAGTATAATTATAAAATAAACTATATCTAAATTATTAATGAAAAATTTTTTGATTTTTGCTGTGGCATTATTGTTTATGTGCATTAGTGTTTGAACCCCCTATAAAATAAACTATACAAAAGTACACTATTCTAATATAACTTGTAACTATGTATAGGATAAAAATAAAATGTAAATTATTTTTGTAAATAAATATTTAGTAATATAATAATTCCTACATATTATAGTTAAAAAAATTAATAATATCAAGTGTAAATGTTACAGTATATTTAGCAAATATGTATTTACATATGCCATATACTATTGCATAATAATGTTATAATCATATGTGTAAGCTATATTAATAATATATTTTGCTGCTGAACATTAATTTATTTCTATACATCAGCGAAGATATATACATACATAATTAGGCAGCTTCAAAAAATAATTAAGTCAGTATGCTAGTCTATTTTGAATCCTACTGTGTCAACAGAACCCTCAGATAGCTCACTATCTTCTCCTTGTTGGATTGAAAATATACGTCGCATCTTTGACTTGTTATTCATTTTCAGATGCCTTAAATGGAATTATAATATTAAATAATCAGGAGGATAGGATAAATGAGCATGGAAAATAATAATGAAAACAAGGAAATCGAAAAAGAAAATATAACTGAAATAACACCTGCATCATCTAATGAGTTAGATGAAGTAGAAACAGGAACTGTAGAAAAAAAGGAAGAAGCTAAAGAAGAAATTAAGGTTGAAAAGGAAACAAATTCTGTAAATGGAAAGGATTCCTTTATAAGTATCGTAGTAGATCAGGCTATTTCTTTAGGAATATCTGCAGCAGTATTATTTATTGGGGATTTCATTTTAAGGCTTTTTGGACTGTTTGTTCAAGACAAAGAAGGTATGTTTATTATTCTCTTTGTAGTTGTTAACATAATCTACAACACAATAATGCATAAAGCAAAAGCATCAAGTACTTTTGGAGAAAAATTAGCACATTTAAAAATTACGAAATAAGTATCAACTTTTAATAATATTATATTATTTTAGGATTCATAAACATTTTTTATAAAATTTCGGGTATTTAATTTTAGTAAGTAATTTAATACGCCAGTTCATAAGGTGAATTTTTATCTTAAAAAGTTATCTGATGACTAACTGATGTAATACTCCCATTGTACTTAATGGGAGTATCTGCATTACTGTTAGAAAGTCTTGAAATTGAATTAAGGTACATTCAAATAAATAGCTAGTCAGTATGCTAGTATATTTGACTGATTATTTATTTTTATATGATTAAAATAAATAAGTTTTACAATGAAATAAAAGTATAAATAATCTAGGAGCGATCAGGATTGAGAAGACATGAAGAATATGAATTTGATGTAGTAGATATAGAATTTCCAGGTATGGGTATTGCATACAGTGAGGATAGAAAAATATACATAAAAGGCGCCGTACCAGGTCAAAAGGTTTTGGGAAAGGTTAAAAAATTAAAAAAGGAATATGGTGAAGCAAAGCTTATAAAAGCGCTTAATACAATTGAAGGAGAAGTGGAACCTAAATGTGTCCACTTTGGAGTCTGTGGAGGTTGCACCCACCAGTTTATTGATTATGATAAGCAAATAAACTTAAAAGAAAAGCAACTTTTAAAATTATTCAAGGATGCAGAAATAGACGATTTTATCTATGAAGGCATAGGTAGAAGTCCAAAGGAATTTGAATACAGAAATAAAATGGAATTCAGCTTTGGAGATATGGAAAAGGGTGGAGAGCTCACTTTAGGTATGCACATGAAAAACAAGGCCTTTGGAATTGTAAATGTTCATGAATGCACTCTTGTTCATGCGGATTTTAGAAAAATTTTGGATACTATTGTAAACTATTTTAGAGATAAAGAGTCTACTTATTATAAAATAATGAAAAGAGAAGGATATCTGAGAAATCTTGTAATCAGAAGAACAGAGCACACTGGAGAAATTTTAGTCAATCTTGTAACAACTTCTCAAGGTTCCTTTGATAAAGAAGAAGTTGTTAAATTACTGTTCTCCTTAAAGCTTGAAGCTAATGTAGTTGGAATTCTTCACACTACTAACGATTCTTTTTCTGATGTGGTAGCAGCAGATAAGATTGATATACTTTACGGAAGAGACTATATAATTGAAGAGATACTTGGTCTTAAATTTAAAATATCACCACTGTCATTCTTTCAAACTAATACTTTGGGGGCTGAAAAACTCTACAGCATAGTTATGGACTTTGTAGGTGAAGCTGATTCAAAACTAATCTTTGATCTATACTGCGGCACAGGAACCATTGGCCAAATTGCAGCAGCTAAAAATGCAAAAAAAGTTATAGGCATTGAGCTCATAGAAGAAGCAGTAAAAGCTGCCAATGAAAATGCAAAGCTGAACAATTTAGATAACTGCAGCTTTATTGCAGGAGATGTAGCCAAAGTAATACAGGAACTTCAGGATAAACCAGACGTAATAATTCTAGATCCACCAAGACCAGGCGTACATCCAAAGGCTTTAGATTATGTAATAAAATTTGATGCTAAGGAGATCGTATATGTTTCCTGCAATCCTAAGACTTTGATGGTGGATCTTAGAAAGCTTATAGATAGCGGATATAAGGTGGAGAGAGTTAAGGGGATGGATATGTTCCCGATGACTGGGCACGTGGAGTGTGTTGTATTGATAACAAAGAAATAGAAGTAAAGGACTGAAAAGGCTTGAAGTAAGGGCTTTCGAGAGTTGGAGTTGGTTAGGCAATGATTCCGACTCTCGATTTTATTATGTTTTATTGGTGACAGGAAACATGTCAATGGAGTATAGTTGAGTGGATAGGATTATTATTGGGTAGGTTGAGGAGTTGGTTTAGATGTGAGACAGGTTGAGGATGCAGGATAGATGGATGCAAAACAGCCAATCTCGTGGCATTGTCTTTTCCGGTGAGATTGGCTGTTTATTATTTGTCAGATTCTTCTTCGATTTCTTTCAGTGTTTTGCCTTCCGCGGTTTTCCATTCAGTTAAACCATTAGCATGACCGCCTATAACAAAAGCAGCAGCGTAGGAAGGGCTGTGAAATAGAACATCATCTTGTAATACTTCATGTTCATCAATTTTTGCATTTTTACGAGCATCTTTTATTCCAGCAGGGATGCTTTGGGAATCTATTGTTTCAATATGACTACCTTTGAGTACAACAAAGCCTTCGCTGGTTTGTTTGCAAGATGCCTCAATGACTTGGCCGCTTTTTCTGCTTTTCCTCTTAAGATATAGAATAATTTCTTCATCGGTCTTTGTATCAACTTCTGAAGTGATAGATTTAGGCTCACTGAAAGGCACAAACACCTTATGCCCAAGTGTACCCATGATGATTTTAGCGTAATCTACGAATTCCTCTAATTCACTCTCTTTTTCCTCAGTAATATTTCCTAGAGTTGGGTCATTTCCGTTCTTTATAATATATCGGTTTGCCTGCGTAGCAAGATTACAAAAACGATTTTCAAGATAGCTTATTTCTGTAGGACCAAATGAATTATTGGAGGTTGTGAATACAATGGCTTCCGTCCAGTAATCCTTCTCTGGGTTGCGTTTATGCTCTAATAAGCGATAAAGAATTCCTTCGCCATTTTTCCTTGCTCCTGCCTGGCCTATATATACAACATTTTCTCCCGTCTGATCTGATGTTCCGAATAGAAAATAAACGCCACTTTGCTTAAGATCATCTCGTTCCTTGCATTTATCAAGTTCTGTACGTGGAATTTTATAAGCAACACCAGTCCAGTTAGCGAGCGTACATTTTATGCGTCCGTTTGCATCACCATCCATGAGGAACAGGTTGATACTTTTTCCTCTTGTAGCAGCCATTATGGTAGCCTCCTTTGTTTTTTAGGTTTTTTAGTTTTTTCATCTCGAGAGTGAGCGCCAAGTGTAGGTACTTTTAGTGTCTGCAATACTTCATTACATTCATGTATAGAACATCCATGAAAGGATGTAAGAATATACATATATGCATAATGTTCTCTAATAGTAGGACTATATACCATCCCAGATAATTGCAAGGCACTATTTGCTTCAGTAAGTGATAATTTCAAGCCGACCGCCATTGCCGTATATGCCTCAATCTTGAAAATATGTTCAGGCTTTTGAACACGGGAATAATCCATAGGTCCAAGTAATGTTCTATCTTGGAAAATAGATGTATTCCATTTGGCTGCTTGAATATATGACCACATTCTTTGTGTTGTTGTTTGATTTACTATTCTTGCACGAGTATAGTCTGATTCAAATTCAGCAGTTACATTTTCTAATGCTTTTGCCTTATTAAACATCTCCATGTTTTGGGGAGTGGAGTCGTATGTAGGCAATTTGATATATTGCATATCTATGCGGTACATCATGTACAAAGGAGTTGCGTGATCGTATCTTTCATTTTCATTTACCAGCTTTGTAGAAAAGTCCAGTGTACATTCTGAAAGATGGTCTTTTGCATATTCTGTTAGACTAATCTTGTTATTGTCCAAGATGATGTACTTGCTATCTTTTAATACAAAATAACCTTCAGCATAACAGAATGATCCAGTATTTATAGTTGCCCTTAGGAAATCATTACTACAATATAATTCAAAGGCTTCAGCAGGAGTGGTTTTCTGCTGATATCGTTTGGCTTTTGAATGCCGATGTCTCCGATGCTGATGTGATTGGCTTTCCTGCTCATCGTAATGATAGAATTCTGATGCTTCATGGTACCCCAGTTCGGTCATTCGTATAGCAGCAGATTGTTTTGAAACTTGGAAGAATGATGCTAGCTCATTTATAACACATTTTGTAACTGAAAAACGGTCAGCTGATACATTGGCATTTAAAGCAGTTTTGTACAATTCATCAATTTTCTTTATTGTAGCCTTTTTTGGCATTAAGATTTTAGGAGCGATAGTACGAGCCTGCCATTCCATCTTTTCTTCATCTGACCATGAATTTTGATTGTCTGTTTGATGTAATTTATTATCGCAGCGAAATCCAAATTCAACACCAGCTTCATGAGTACAGCGATAAACAAAATAGGCTCTATGTTTATACCAGTGAAAGCATTCATGAGCAAGTGTATTATTGATGCGACCATTATTTAGCATATCTGCATCTAAGAATACAGTACCCTTTTTGACTTCATATCCTATATACTCCTGCTCAAGCCAATCGTATATCTCTATAATTCCTTTAGTGAAAGCAATGGCACCATGTACATTGCTCTCTGCAGATAAGTTTTCAGTCTGTACGATGTCTAAAGCCATAAGTTTTGTGGCAATATCCCAAATAGGAATAGGCATAGGGGTATAAATAGCCTCAGCACAATTATATTTTCTTAGAAACTTTTCTGCCTCTTGATCGAAATCATCAATAAATGGCATAAATGGATTTTTTCTTTCAGCCATAGTACCTCCTTATATCTATTCCTCATCTGAAGTTTTTACGTAAGGTATTGAGTTCTCAGCAATTTTATATGTTTGTGAAGATAGTGCATATTTACTTGTTGACTTTTGAAAGTCATTTATAGTAGCAGTTTCACCACGTAGGATTTTGTATATTTCCCCCATGAATACATTGGCAATTTTACCTCTAATTTCTTCATTGTTTAAAAGCAGGGTATAAAAGTCAACATTTTGATCATATCCGATAACCAATGCATCTTGAACGCAATCATCATACGTAAATTTAAAATCATCAAACGAATTGATTTTTGCACTCTTCACTAAGCGCTCATGGAGTTCTTTGTTATTTAAGAGTAAATCTCGTATCTGTGATGCTGTTTTAGAGGTAGAATCCGATTCGTAGTTTTTATCATACAAGGCGTTAACCTCATCAATAATCGCTGAAAGTAATTTTTTCTGCTGTTC
This sequence comes from Clostridium sp., assembly GCF_047718555.1. Lineage (GTDB taxonomy): Bacteria > Bacillota > Clostridia > Clostridiales > Clostridiaceae > Clostridium_I. The sequence continues at coordinate 49,872 of NZ_JBDNRK010000006.1, forward strand.
CTCAACAGTGGCAGGCTTAGGTTTCTTAATAGATACTTCCGGCTTGGCTTCAATTTCATCACCGTTATTAGAAGATGTTTGTTTTTGACGAAAGTTGCTGACTGTTATCTTATCAGCAATATCGAAATTATTACCACCAGTTCCTATATCAATTTCTTTAATGAGGTAGGAAAGGTAATTATAACGTTTATGAAATTCAAGGTTCTCATATGCAGTAGCTTGTATTAAGAAACAATATCCTTTGAGAAAGTGACGGATATCCTTTTTTAACTTAATCTGCTCGTTTTCAGTCATCTTGTAAATCCTTCTTAATGATGCATCCAGTAATGACCACATACGTTGCTTGTCCCTATTTGTACGTTTAGATTGATATAGGAATGAATTGAATTCATCAATTTCATCAGTATCTAATACATTATAATTTTCAATTTCACGGTCAAGATCACGAATATCTGCTGGAGAAATTGTTTGAAAGAGAATAGTATCCTTAAAGTAAGGTTGAAAAGCCTTCTTTATATCAGAATATTCATTTTTAAAATCCAGAACAAAAGTAGTCTTTTCATATGGAGGACAAATTCTATTCAAACGTGATAGGGTCTGAACAGCTGCAGTCTTTCGTAATTTTTTATCAACATACATTGCTACCAACTTTGGCTGGTCAAAACCAGTCTGATACTTATCTGCAACCAATAAAACTTGATAACATTTGCGATCGAATTCATAACGGAGTTCATCTTCTTTAATTCCATTCATTCCACGTTCTGTATATTCGGTTGGGTTATCGTGATCATCTTTCAGGGTGCATTTGCCTGAAAATGCAACTAAAGCCTTTAAACCTGTATAGCCCTTTTGGTTAATATATTTTTCAAATTTTAATTTGTATTCAATAGCAGCGGGAATAGAAGAAGTAACAACCATTGCTTTAGCATTACCATCTAGTAAGTGCATTACATTATTTTTAAAGTGTTCTACAATAATTTCAACTTTCTGAGCTATGTTGGTTTCGTGTAAGTCAATAAAACGTGCCATTTTACGTTTAGCAGTGATAGTATTTAGTTCTGGATCATCTTGAATTGCTTTGTTAATATGGCAGTAAGTTTTCCAAGTTATATAGTTATTTAAGACATTTAGAATATAGCCTTCTTCAATAGCTTGTTTCATGGAATAAACATCAAAAGATTCTTTCTTACCTTCAGCATTTAATGTGCCAAAAAGTTGAATGGTATCTGGTTTTGGAGTTGCAGTAAATGCAATCATGGAAACATTGCTCTGCTTGCCACTTTTTTGTATTTCTTCAACCATCTTATCTTCTTCTGTCTTTTCTTCATCATTATCTTCATTCGATAGAACCTGAGTAACGGACTGCATGAATACTCCTTCTGTAGAAGAATGAGCCTCATCAATTAAAATAGCAAATTTCTTCTGTTTAAGATTACCTAATAAATCGTTATTAAGTATATAGAAGAACTTGTGTATAGTGGTTACTATAATTTTTGTGTTTCCAGAGAGCGCGATAGCTAAATCTTCAGAATCACATTTGTCATCCATAACTTTAACTTGTCCACTCTTGTGGTCCATCCCTAAAATGGACTCTTGTAGTTGCCTGTCAACAACAATACGATCAGTAATAACTAATACGGTATCGAAAATATTATCATTTGCAGGGTCATGTACAGTGGAAAGAATATGTGCAAGCCAAGATATTGTCTCTGTCTTTCCACTGCCAGCTGAATGTTCAATTAGGTAGTTACAGTCAGTATGATTGATTATAACATCATCCATTACCTTTTCTACGGCACGGAGCTGATGGAAACGAGGAAAAATGAGCTCTTTTGTTTTCTTGTTTTTTCCAGTGTCTGCATTTCTGGTTTCTTTAGTTTTTATATAAATAAAACGTTCAATTAAATAAAGAATTCTATCTTTAGTCCAAATATCTTCCCACATATAGGAAACATTGATTCCATTATCATTGTGAGGATTTCCTTTTCCAAAGTTATCACCGATATTAAATGGGTTGAAGAAAGAATCTTTTCCTTGCAATTTTGTACAGAAATAGACTTCATTTAAATCCATTGCAAATGCAGCAAACACACCAATCTTTTCTTTTAGTAGACGAGAATTGCAGTCACGTTCGTCCTTATATTGAGTGATGGCATCTTTATAAGTCTGGCCTGATGTATTACACTTTAACTCTATAGCAAAAATAGCGATGCCATTTAAGAATATAACAAGATCAATTCGTTCATCATTCTTATGATAGACCTCTTCCATTACAGAGAAAATGTTTTTATTGTAATTTTCAACCGCCTTTGTATTTCTAGTACTATCTGGTTTGCGGAACATTAGTTTAAGTGTTTTTCCATTATCAAACTCTACACCGTTTTTTATTACATCAATAAGACCGCGAGAGATAAGATTTCCATTATGTCGATTTATTTCAGCGTTGATTGTATTTAGTATGGTTTCCTCAGTGCGATCTTTGTATAGCTTTCTAAGGCTATTCATAACATCGGACTGAGTATTTTCAAAAAATTCAAAGAGCACTTCTGTGTCCATTGATAATCCTGCTTTATAAGCAGAGGATTGGCGAATTCGAAAACCATTTACATCATGCAAATGGTTAAGAATTAATTTTTGATAATCTTTAGTTTCTTTCAATTGGTCTGCTATAATTGGCATGATTTATTCTCCTTTACACGCTTCTTTCCTGTTACAAATTCATAGATGAGTGACTTCTTATGTTGCTGCATTACTTCTATCTGTTTTTGCTTTTCAGATATAACAGAGTCAATGCGTCCACATTGTTTATCAAGAAACTCTACAATTTTGACCTGCTCATCAATATTTTCAGTAAAAGGTATAATGAGCTCTTTTACTGCCCCCATATATAAACCATCTTGCGCAGATTTATTAGTTAAAAGTTGTTCCTGAATCAAAGTCGATTCTGATTTTAAACAGTATGCTAAATACTTAGGATTAGTAGTTGAAAGTGGACGTAAAAATGTTACACTACGTTGAAAAGCAACAGGTTCATTGTACTCATAAACACAGCATCTACCTATGGTTCCAACACAACAAAGTAAAACATCATTTCTCTGAGGATAGCCATTGGAAACAATGAGATTGAAGTCTTTTTCTGATATTTCACTCTCTGAATCACTAATATGCAATCCATCATCAAAAACATTTTTTGCACTAAGTAGTGGTTTGCCAGATGAAACTCTATCAAATGTTCCATGAGTTCCATCTTTAATACCTGCAATAACATATTTAACTTTTTTTGTCTCCCATGATGAGGGGATACAACCAATATATTCAATACCACTATATTTTCTTGGTTCAGAATTATTTATTCCACGTGATACAGTTTCGGTAATTAATCTTCTTTTGTGATTTTGAAGAAGTTCTAATTGTGTTTTTAAATCTATAATAATACTGTCAATTTGTGAACATTGTTTATCAAGAAAATTTGCTATTATCTTTTGCTCATTTATTTTTGGTATTGTATATTTAAATTCAGCAAAATCACCTTGATATAAGTGCTGAATTGTGCTATTGCCAGCATTTTTAATAGCATACCAAGTCCAGAATACGTCTGATTGGAGTACCCAGTAAAGGAAACGACGATCATATCCGCTTATTGTAGAAATACGAAGTACACCACTGTTAAGGGAAGTTGGGGCGGTCAGACCATCAACAATGGCTACTTTACCAATTGTTCCGTCCTTGGTAATAAGTAAGTCTCCATTTTCAATTTGGATATCATGAGCTTCTTCCCAACGTTTCATAGGAACATGAACACAGGTATCCCAATTAATACCACCATTGACAAAGTCTGTACCAGTAATTAGAAAAGCTCCTTCATCACAATATTCTTCAGAAGTTAAACCTTGCCAACCAATACGACCTTTTAATGTAGAAATATATTTAATTTTATTAGTTTGCCAATCGACGGGAATGGTGCCAATCCAACTAATACCACTTTCTTTTGTTTTAGACATTAATGCTTACCTCCAGTTAAAAGTGAGATTTTCTCTTTCAAACTCAATTCAATCTCTATAAATTGAGTTAATAAATCATCAGCTTTTTCAGGTTCTTTGTATTCGTAGAAAAAACGAGCAAATGGGAATTCAGCACCAAGTTTTTCCTTATTAGTAGAGCTAAGTGCTTTATTTTCATCGAATTCATATGCCCATATAGCATCTGGAACATGAGGCAATACCTCTGTCTCAAAATATTTTTGTACATTTTGATTGAGCTTTATTATCTCAGTATCCTTAGTAGTTGGGTCAGGGATAATATTTCCCTTACGGTCTTTCTGAATAACGGCCGTTTTATCCATTACAGACATTTCCATTGCAATTCCAGTTAAACGTGAAGCAGAATATCCATCGATATCTTTGATAATCAACTTAATAGCATTCTCAAGTTTTGCATAATCAGTATAGATTGTTTCAGATTGATGCGCTTTAAGAGCTTCAATGACTGCAGTAGTAAATACAAGACCACGTTTATATTTCTGATATTTCTTTTCAGCTGCTGCATCACGAGGATTTGTTTCTTCAAGTTCGGTAAAATCAGCCTCATTATAAATATTTGAGTTGCTCGTGAAATAAGCACTGGTTCTTAAAGATTCTATACTTTCCGCATTGATAACACCTCTACGCTGCAACGGTTGCCATACGGAATACTCTTTATACATAAATTCTTCTTTGTCAAAAATCTTGCAAAGAGGTCCGGGTTGAAATTCAGAATATATGCGTGTTATTTCCTTAATTTGTTCAAGAGAAATCTCTCTACGTTTTTTTCCAAGGGAACGCTTAAGAGGTTTCCACAAATCTACAGCATTAATAAGTTGAATTTTATTCATACGTTCTTTACGTTTATTCTTTGAAAGAATAAATGCATAAATGCCAATATCAGTATTGTAGAATAACTGGGATGGGAGAGCTATGATAGCTTCAACCAAGTCATTCTCAAGCATAAATCGTCTTATCTGACTTTCGCCACTTGTTGTATTGCCAGAGAAAAGAGGAGAACCGTTTGTAATAATAGCAGCACGTCCGTTATCCTTATCCATCTTTGCTATAGCGTGTTGCATGAAAAGTAATTGCATATCACCTGTTCCTGGAAGACCTGCACCAAAGCGTCCGCTCTTTCCTTTTTTGTATTCTGCGCGTACAGCTTTTTCCACTCCATCGCCTGCATCCTTACCACCCCAAGATAAACCAAATGGAGGATTAGCAATTACAAAACGCATTGAAGTGTCTTCAAAACAATCTTCTTTCATAGTATCAGCAAATCTAATATTTTCTGCGGCTTGCCCTTTTATAAGCATATCAGCAAGACAGATAGCAAAAGACTCAGGATTATTTTCCTGACCAAACAGACGAATAGAGGCATCAGGATTCATTCTCTTTATAAAATCGTGTGTAGTGGAAAGCATACCACCTGTGCCACAGGCCATATCTAATACTGTAATTTCTTTTCCTTCACTAAATACATCATCGCAACCTTCAGCTAGTAGAATACTTGAAAGTAATCGAATAACTTCACGAGGAGTATAGTGGTCACCAGCTTCAGCGTTTTCAGAGAATCTACGAATGATTTCTTCAAACATATAACCCATTTTGTGACCATCAATGGTATCTGGATTTAAATTTAGTTCAGAGAACTTCTTTACAACACCGAGAAGACGATTATTTTTATCTAAATCAGCAATTTTTTCTTTGAACTTAAGCCTATTAATTAAAATATCCTGCACATTAGGTGAGAATGATTCAATATAAAAACAGAAATTCTCTACAATAGCTGGGGCCTCATCTAACAGGTTTGCTAGATTAAAGTCACTAGTATTATAAAAAGGGTAGCCAGACAATCTTGTGAGAATTTGTGCAGGTGTTTGTGGATTTTTCTTAAAGGCATCAGTAACCTTTTCTTTCTTAGTTTTGCCGTCAGTATCTTTAACCTCTAATGCACATTCTAATCGTCTTATAATAATCATCGGGATAATAATATCTTTGTATTTATCTGCTTTATATGGACCACGGAGAGTATTAGCAATAGAGAAGACCATATCTACTTCTTTACTTACGTTGATGCTTGCGTCATCCATCATAACTTTAGTTATTTTTGTATCTGCCATTTTTGTTTTCCTCCAGTTTAAAATTCACTTATATCAATTCCGGCCTTTAGCAAACGTTCATATCTCTCATTAGAAATGAGGATTGCTAGAGGCTTTCCATTTTTTAAAATATATCCAGTTGTATCTTTTTCAGCAATGGATGTAACTATTTTTGAAGCCTGACCTCTGAGCAAGTCAGACATATTGTAATGTTCCATAGGTGTTTTTATTTTCTTTGGAATAGCCATCTTAAACCTCCTATTCTTGTGTGCAACAATTCACACTACATTGTATCAAAAAAGTAATTACTATTACAACTACTTTTTAAATTTACATATATTAAATGATTTCAATTACTTATAGAACTAAAGATATTTCTAACTTGGCAAGTTAGAATTCAATTCGAGAAAAGCTTGTTTTTAACTTGTTTTAATATCAGGTAGAGGGCTGGAAGTACTTTGTTTCAGGGTTTTTGTTTAACTTGGGAAGATACGACAACAGTTAAGTTTTTCTATAAACTTTTATATAGAAGAACGGAGAATTCTTCTGTATAAAGCAGTCAAAGGGCTGCTGAAAAAATATCAAATGCCTGAGTTGCAATAAGGCAAAGGATACATATTGTTTCGCACTGTTAATAAGAACAGTTGCGTTGCAATAGAAGTACCTTCCCTTATTGCGCTCTTTTTTAGGGTTTGTGTACTTCTTTTAGGCACAAGCCCTATTTTTGTATCCTTTGCCGCCAAAGCAACTTGGCGGAAAGGAGTACTTAATGAAAAAAGAAACACAGGAAATCAGAGTAAATAGAGCAGAGGAGGAACAGGTACTAATACCTATGATTATCGATAGGGATTCTATCGAAGAACATGGGATGATAGTAGGTGTAGAAAAATCCCAGATTAGAAAATGGAGAGTGGGGAACAGAAAGGTAGATGTGGTTCTGATTCCAGGAACTAAAGTGCAGTACGATGCCGTGATGAGTTCCTATTCAGCGGAGTTTAAAGCAGAGGATCGTGATAAACGCTGCGAAGTAAGTAATGGCAAAGGAAAATTGATTCGTTGCCCAGAAAGTAACAAATGCAGTAAGTGTCCATATGCCACTTCATTGGATAAGAAGAACTTCGGAACACTAACATTCAGCTGTCTGTCAGCAGAAAATGCAGAAGGGGAAGAGGTTGATTTCGAAGCAGTTACTCCAGTTACATATGGTTCAGAAGATATCTATTTTGGTACGCTGAATGAACTGATTAGTCGTGTACAGGAAATTGACCCTAACTATGGTAGGATACTTAAGCTATTATCTGATGGATTCAGCCATAGGGAAATAGCAGCTGAAATTGGGATAGGAAAGAGTACTGTCACTGATAAAGTGGCAAAGATTAAGAAAATTGCAATGGATTTACTGGATGATATGATTTAAAAAACTATGGTAGCAGCACTTGAGAATCAGTGTTGCTACCATTTTGGTTAATCTTTTTTATAGAACATTGTCTCATAGCCATCGGCTCTTAACTGCAGACCTTTCATCCACGGGGGTGTTATCCCCATTTGTTCACAGATGATATCCAAGGATTCATCCATAGGACATTCAATAATTAATTCGTCATGGACATGACCACAGATGAAATAGTGTCTTAGTGTATGCATAGCATAGCTGAGGATATCTCTTGAGATTGCCTGTACAATATTTTCCACAAATTTAGGACCATATGATTCGATGCGTTCCCATTTCTTTGTTGCTCCGACACCTTCGTAGGTTACAGCTTCGCCACCAAACTGATTAACACCAATCTTAGGCTTTACGTAAGCCAGCTTTCTTCCAGATGGGAGTTTGATGAACAGCATACCGCTTTGATAAATAAAATAGATACCGTGAGTTTCGGTGGTAGTTTTCTGTTTTATTGCAATTTTAACTGCGTTATCAACATCCCACCAAAACTGTACTATGTTAGGATTGGAGGTTCTCCAGGCATCAACAAGAGGTTGTAATTCCTCTTCTGCAAGCCCCATATCTAAGGCACCCATAGATTTAAGGGCTCCACAGGAACCGCCGTATCCTAATGCAAGTTCGGCTATCTTGCCTTTCTGGCGAAGATGGCTGTTCAGACCATGTTTTTCAACTGGAACACCAAACATCGCAGAGGCACTTGCACAATAAATATCTCCATTATTAGCAAAGACTTTATTTCTCCATGACTCCTGTGCAAGGTGTGAGAGTACCCTCGCCTCGATTGCACTATAGTCTAGCACAGCGAATTTATATCCAGGCTTTGGAATGAAAGCGGTGCGGATTAACTCTGACAATACTTCTGGGACAGAATCATAAAGCATTTCTAATGCATAATAGTTACCGCTTTTTACAAGGTTACGAGCCTGCTCCAAATCTGGCATATGATTCTGTGGCAAATTTTGTAATTGAATTAAACGTCCAGCCCAGCGACCACTACGATTTGCTCCGTAGAACTGGAACATTCCTCTTGCACGGCTATCAGCACATACAGCATTTTGCATTGCCTGATATTTCTTTATACTTGATTTGGCAAGCTGCTGACGGAGAATAAGGACATCAGCAAGTTCCTGTGGAGCATCCTTTAGCATCTCTGCCACAGCCTTTTTATCAAGAGTGTCGGTTTCAATGCCATTGTCATTTAACCATTGTTTCATCTGCAGTACAGAATTTGGATTATCAAGATTTGTGAGCTTCTTCATTTCTTCCGAGAGCACTTCCTTGGAACGCTCATCCATCTTAATTGCCTGTTCAACAACATTCACGTCAATGGCGATTCCACGATCATTAATTTTCTGGTCTATTTGATATTCTCCCCATACAAATTCAGGCACAGGAAACTTAGCCAACTTTTTCTGAATGGACATTTCAACTTCAACATCTCTGCGATTGTAGGAGACGAAGGTTGCCCATTTTGCTATGTCATGCATAGGAAGATTGCGAGTTCGGTTACCATTAGATTTTGTGGGCTTGCATGGAACACAGAAGTAACGGATGAGGTCTTTGCCTTCTTTCATTTTCTGTTCCTGTAAGCCAAGGACAGCCCCAACACCTTCAAGGGATAAGGGCAGTCCATTATAAGCAGACCATATCATGGAGCATTTCCATGAAGAGGGGTTTAGGTAGTTACCGACAGTGTCATCGCTGTTACTGTAGCTACTGAAGTGTTCAGGATAATTTTTTCTAAGCCATGCTGACAGGCATATACGCTCAAATGCCGAGTTGAATGCCCATTTGGTCACGGATTCGTCTGAAAGGGCAGATATTATTTCAATTGGAACTTCCTCGCCACTCGCCAGGTCTATGACAATAACATCACCACCATTGATGGAGTAGGCGAAGAGGAGAATTTCAAAGTTGGGAGATTCTGTATATTTATATGTTCCACATTTCTTCAGATTGATATCAGAGAAAGTCTCAAGGTCTATCGATAATGATATTATTTTGTCCATGATTGTCACCATCCTTATAATAAAAAGCGGCAGCATAGCTACCGCCTAGTTAGAGACTAAATGTTTATCTTATGAAAGGAAATCATCATCTGAATCTGTTGTGAAATCATCCTCAGCACGAGATTTGCCACCTAAAGGTTCACCATCTGAAATTTTTTGTAGGTTATTTAAGCCACAAGCGATTCCGCGATTTCCGTTAGAGTTGAAGACATAAAGGTTAATTGAGGCCCTGCCATAAACGCCAGAATATACTTCAGAGCGCTCAAGTATAGGATTACGGTCTGCATCAACTACACCCGGTGCGGTAGCACTATTGGCATTGATGAAGTATGCATTTGCATAAGTAGGATCATCTGGTCTTTCTGCATCGCCATCGCGAAGCGGAGTCTTAAGAACTGAAAGAGCAGGTATTGTTTTGCCATTTCCTTTTAACTTTGATTCGCCTTCCTTGTAAGCTGCCTCAATTGCTGCTTTAATCTTTGCAACAGTCTTAACATCGGACTTAGGAATAATGAGGCTTACGCTATACTTAGGTGTTCCCCCGTTGATTGACTTTGGATCCCATACATTTGCATAAGACCATCTTGTTTGTGGACCTGTAATAACTTTAGTTGGATTTGCTATTTTTGACATAATATTGTCCTCCTTATTCTTCAATAAAATCATTTTGTGCTGTATTCATTGCCGGACGTTTGTCACTCTCCGGCACGAGTGTTGGTTTACCTGGTGCCTTGTAGACAAGACTACCTAGGATTTCTTCAAACTTCTTTTTGCCAAGAGCCGAAGTCATAGAGGTAACTCCGAGAAGTTTCTGTTCATATGGATTAAAGCCTGCTGAACTAACAGCATCTGCAACCGCTTGTTCATCAGTATATTTTCTTGTGGAACGTGATTCTACAATTTTAAACCCACAATACTTTGTACCACTGAGTGCCTGCTTTAAGGCATATTCCTTGATGTCATTGACCCAGGCTATAAGGTTATCAGCTTTTGAGAGAATGACCTCGATTTCTGTGCTGTCCAAGGTAGCAGGCATTTCAAAATCGTACTTTGCAAGTTCAAGGTTATACTCAGCACGTTTACGGCAGGTAGCCTTTACTTTGCAGAACTGACAGTGGTCCCCAGCTTTGAATTCTCCATCGCCTGCATAAGCAAGTTCAGCTATAGGAGAGAGAACTTCATTTCCCCATTTCAGCAGGTCTTCCTTTGATAAGGTGTAGGTACTGACATTGTCTCTGCGTGGCTGAAAAACTGTCATTTTTATAATACCCACATCGTAGATACCATCGAAGAGTTCCAAAGCACCAAGTGCATAGCACATCATTTGCGGATTTTCTTCTGCCGATATCAAGATGCCAAGACCGTGCTTGTAATCAATTACCTGCAGAACACCATCTGCAACGATGACACAGTCACCCGTGCCGAAGCCTTCCTCTACATATTTGGAGAAGTCAAGATGCTGTTCGATCAAGACCAAAAGATCAGGGCAGTGCTGTTTTGCTTCTTCCACCTGCTCCATGACAAAGGATGCGTATTCATCTGCGCAGTTTTCCATCTCTGCATCGTAGTACTCCAGATTCTTTATTAGGTCTTGGGTATTCATGCCGAGAGCCTTTTCCAATTTGTACTGACATAAACTGTGTGCATCTGTACCTTGCTGTGCATAGGCACTGGCTTTGTCATCTTGCTCTGCACATAACTTTGCCGAAGGTGGGCAATTTAGCCACCTGTGGCTGGATGAAGCGGAGAGTAGTGCGTGTTTAGGCATTTCCAAACACCTCAGCCTCTGCCAGTAAAGCCTCGTAGTCTGATGGTTTGATGTCTGACAGTTTGTCCGCACCATATTTTAAAAGAAGTGCTTTGACATCTGCTGTATATCCATTACGGGATTTGTCAGCTAGAACAGCACGGACATCAGTAAGTGAGAGTGCCTTCTTTTCAGGCTTTTGAGTTTCTTCTGCCACGGCTTCTTTCTTCTTAGGATCTTTTGCGGGCTTTTCTTCTTCTGCCGTAGAAAACAATTCTCTCAAAGTATCTGAGATTCCAATTAAGATTTCTCCACATTTCCTGAGTTCATCAAGTTCTGCAGATAATTTGCTCATTTTACCCATGTGCTTTATCTCCTTCCATATTTGATTGTTCTTGCGCTAACTGCTCGGTTAATTTCCTTGCAAGTCTTTTTGATATGACACTAATTGCAATTAGTACATCTGCAAGTTCTTCATCTAAGCAGTTCTCTTGTCTGTTTTCAGTGTCAGCAGTTGTTCCAGCTTGCATAAGTAGCACCACCTTTCTGAGAGTTTATTACCTCTCTAATTTCCAAAGGACAGAAGTTTGTGATTTGGACGGATTTTCAAGAAACCTTTTTTGAAATTTTTTTACTTATGTCCCTCTACCTTTCAAAGGACAAAAGTTTTCAATTTGGACGGACTTTCTTGAAGTTTTTTAAAAATACTTTTTGTTTCATATCCTTCTAATTCTCTAAGGACAAAAGAGTTAAAAATGGACGGAGGATTTTTTAATTTTTTTAAAATACTATTTTTTCTTATATTAAGGAAGCAATTTTGTTAAAGTAAAAAAGTTTTTAAATCCTCCGTCCAAAAGAGAAAGTTCTGTCCTTAGGAAGCTATAGGGGACTTATCCCTATGTACTTTTAAAGGAGGGGTTCTTATGAAAGAGTTAATACCTAAAGACCAATATGGCATTTTTGCCGACACAAAAGATACTGCAAGGGTTGATAGTTTGTTTGTAGCTGATTTTTTTGAAAAGGAACATAAAAATGTTCTACGTGACATTGCTAAAATCACTGACCCCAAATCTGGATTGAGTGAGGAATTTGCTCGGCTCAATTTTGAGCCGACCTCATACACAGATGGCTGGAACAGAAAGCAAAAAGCTTATGCTATGACTAGAGATGGTTTTACTATGTTAGTTATGGGATACACAGGACAAAAGGCAATGCGTTTTAAGGAACTATATATTAAACGCTTTAATGAAATGGAGCAATTTATAAAAACATTAGTTTCTGCTCGTAAGGAGTTCCCATTATTAACGGAAAACATCAAGTTACTTCATGAAAATCCGAAGCCTTATCATTTCAGTAATGAATGCGATATGCTTAACCGCATTGTAATTGGGATGACAGCAAAGCAGTTTAGGTTGGCAAACAACATAGAAAAAGGAAAAAGCATTAGACCATATCTCATTGATGAGCAAATCAGTATGCTTGAAACCCTACAAAAAGTTGATGTAGGTTTGCTTGTAGCAGTGCCAGACTATGAGCAGCGTAAGCGTCATCTTGAATGGTACATGACAAAATTAAATAATAAGGCAATATAAAAGGGGGAGAATTTAATGTTTTATGTTAAGGAAAAAATAAATGACGCTATGGAAGTGTCAGTAGAAATAAATGATGAAAATGTATTCTGTATCTGCCCTATTTGTGGATGTGAAGTTAATGTTGACTTTTCAGAAATATTTGCTGATGGGAATGGGGATTTATATGGCACATCTGTTTATTGCAATGAATGTAGTAAAAAAATCAGAGCGAATTATGGAGGAAAGGGTTATGTGCATAAGCAAATATAACTCAGAAGGTTACCAGGACCCTACTACTTATCAGGCTCTTACAAATATTATTAAAGGTGAGAGGGCAGAAAAAAATGCTGCCTTCAAACCTCTTGTATATATTTGTTCACCTTATTCAGGTGATATTGTTGGAAATGTAAAAAAGGCTCGTGACTTTTGTAGGTTTGCAGTAGATAAAAATACTATTCCAATTGCACCACATCTGTTGTTTCCACAGTTTATGAATGATGACATTCCACAGGAAAGGGAATTAGCAATGTTCATGAACATGGTACTGCTTGGAAGATGTTCAGAACTGTGGGTGTTTGGAGAAAAAGTATCAAAAGGGATGAGTGCAGAGATTCAAAGAGCCAAGCAAAAACGTATGACAATCCGCTATTTTACGGAGGACTTAAAGGAGGAGAGCAGATGAAGTTAGTATTTTATACAGCAAACTGCACAGGTAATGCCAAGAACTGCAGCTACCCTAACCGCGTGGAGGCAACGAATGCAGAAGAATTAAAGGCAGTAGTTAAAATTGATCATGTTTGCGGTGAATACAAGAACAACTACCGTAGTGCAGATAATTTTGTGGAGTCTGTGGTAGCTGTTATGGATTGCGATAATGACCACTCAGAAAAAGCAAGTGATTGGATTACCCCAGAAAAGATAGATGAACTTTTACCAGATGTTTCTTATGCCATTGCACCAAGCCGTAATCATATGAAACAAAAGGATGACCAATCAGCAAGACCAAGGTTTCATGTGTATTTCCTTATTAATCCATGCAAAGATGCCATGGATTATGTGAAGCTAAAAAGAAGGATACAAAATGCTTTTCCATTCTTTGATGATAATGCCTTAGATGCAGCACGTTTTATTTTTGGTGCTGATTGCAATGAAGTAATATGGCATGACGGATGGGAGACTATTGATGAAGAATTACCTGTATTTCAAGATGAAGAGGATACTGAAACAACAGGAGGTTTTTCTATTCCAGAAGGAAAAAGAAACAGTACATTATCCCGTTTTGCAGGTAGAGTGGTAAAACGCTATGGTGCTACAGAAAAAGCACATCAGATTTTTATTGATGAGGCAAAAAAGTGTGACCCACCAATGGATGATGAGGAACTTACTACTATATGGAATAGTGCCGTGAAATTTGCTAGGAAGGTACAGAGCCAAGAAGGGTATGTTGCTCCAAATGATTTTAATGATGATTTCACAGGGGAGTCACTCAAACCTTCAGACTTTTCAGATATAGGACAAGCAAAGGTTTTGACCCGTGAATATGGAAATGAACTCTGCTACACGGATGCCACTGACTACCTTCGCTTTAATGGGGAGTATTGGGTGGAATCAAAGCAGCAGGCTGTTGGAGCAATGGAAGAGTTCCTAGATTTACAGCTTGAAGATGCTTTAGATGAAGTGCAGAGAGCCTTAGAGGCTGTTGTGGCAAGTGGAGCAGTAGAGGATGAAGTTAAAGCAGGAGGTAAAAAGTTTGAAAACTCACTGCAGGGTGACCAGTTGGAGGCATACCGTACTTATTTATCTGCAATAGCATACAGATCATTTGTAATGAAACGCCGTGACATGAAATATGTAATAAGTGCCTTACAGGCTGCCAAGCCGATGCTTTCTATCAGTGTAAGTGATTTGGATAAGGATGAGTTTCTTCTAAATACACCCAGTGCAACTTATCATTTGAAAGATGGGCTTTCTGGAATGCACGAGCCTGATGCTATGGATTACATCACAAAACAGACCTCAGTCACTCCAGGAGATGACGGTAAGCAGTTATGGCTCGATGCACTTGATACATTCTTCTGTGGTGATCAGGAACTGATTGATTATGTACAGCAGATTGTAGGACTTGCATCCATCGGAAAGGTGTATGTTGAGGCTCTTATCATTTCTTATGGAGAAGGCCGTAACGGTAAATCTACCTTCTGGAACACTATCTCAAGAGTTCTTGGTACCTACAGTGGCTCTATGTCAGCTGATGCATTGACCGTTGGATGCAAGAGAAATGTTAAGCCAGAGATGGCGGAACTGAAAGGTAAGCGTCTCATCATAGCTGCTGAACTGGAAGAAGGCATGAGATTGAACACTTCCGTCATTAAACAGCTTTGTTCCACAGATGAGGTTATGGCAGAGAAGAAGTATAAGGACCCTTTCAAATATGTGCCAAGCCATACACTGGTTCTATACACCAATCACCTGCCAAGAGTAGGTGCTAATGATGAAGGGACCTGGCGTAGATTAATTGTTATTCCTTTCAATGCAAAGATTGAAGGAAATAGTGATATCAAGAACTATACAGATTATCTAGTTCAAAATGCAGGTTCTTATGTATTGGCATGGATTATTGAAGGCGCGCAGAAAGTTATTGCAAATGGCTTTAAATTAAAACTTCCATCTTGTGTAGAAAATGCGATTAATCATTATCGTGCTAATAATGACTGGCTTGGAGCATTTCTTGATGAGTGTTGTGAACTTGACCCTGCTTATAAGCAGAAGTCTGGAGAGTTCTACCAGGAATATCGTGCCTACTGTTTGAGAACAGGAGAATACACAAGAAGTACCACAGATTTTTATGCTGCACTTGAGGTATCAGGTCTAAATCGTAAAAGGTTATCCAATGGATCATTTATTAATGGGGTGCGCCTTAAAAACACAGATTTTATAGAGTAATTACAGTGATGTGCAGGTCATTAATGGTCAAAATCTAAACTTTTCTTAAATGAAGAAATTATAAAAATGTATGTCTACTATAGTCATATATAAAAAGTCCCTATAGCAAAAAATATAAAAATATCATATAAGAAGAGTTTAGGATATGACCACAGTAGACCTGCACAACATTATTTTTGATGGAGGTTCGCATGAGAGAAAAGGTCATAGAAAAGAAGTTAGCAATAGAAGTTAAAAAGCGTGGTGGTATCTGTCCAAAGTTCACGTCACCTGGTTTTGATGGAATGCCCGACCGCTTAATCTTATTGCCAGGTGGGAAGATTGCATTTGTAGAAGTAAAGGCTCCTAAGAAAAAGCCAAGACGACTTCAGGCTGCAAGACACAGATTACTTCAGGGGTTAGGCTTTCAAGTATTTGTTATTGATGGGGAAGACCAGATTGGGGGTATTCTTGATGAAATACAATCCACATGATTATCAAAACTTTGTAACGAATTTTATATTAGAGAATCCAATTTCAGCAGTACTTTTGGATATGGGCTTAGGCAAAAGTGTAATAACTCTTACTGCTATATTTTCACTTTGTCTTGATAGCTTTGAAGTATCAAAGGTTTTAGTTATTGGTCCATTAAGAGTTGCAAGAGATACATGGCCATTAGAAATTAAAAAATGGGATCATCTTAAAGGGCTTACCTACTCAGTAGCTATAGGTAGTGAAACTCAAAGGAAAGTAGCACTTATGCAAAAAGCTAATGTGTATCTTATTAATCGTGAAAATGTGGATTGGCTTATAAATGAGAGTGGACTACCTTTCGATTATGATATGGTTGTGATAGATGAGTTATCATCCTTTAAATCTTATAGTGCTAAGAGGTTTAAAAGTCTATTAAAAGTCAGACCAAAGGTAAAAAGAATTATTGGGCTGACAGGAACCCCAAGTAGTAACGGATTAATGGATTTATGGGCAGAGTTTAGGCTCCTTGATATGGGTGAAAGGCTTGGAAGATTTATTACTCATTATCGAAATAACTTCTTTGACCCAGATAAAAGAAATCAGCAGATGGTATTTAGTTATAAACCTAAAGCAGGTGCTGAAGATGCAATTTATCGCCTTATTTCAGATATTACAATTTCTATGAAAAGTACGGATTATTTGAAAATGCCAGAATGCGTTATAAATGAGGTTGTTGTAACACTTTCAGAAAAGGAGCAAAAAGATTATAACAGCTTAAAACAAGATTTGGTCTTATCTCTTAAAGATGAAGAAATAGATGCAGTAAATGCTGCTGCATTATCGAATAAGCTTTGTCAGATGGCAAATGGTGCTGTGTATGGTGAGGACAAGAAAGTTTTTGAAATACACGATAAAAAGTTAGATGCATTAGAAGATTTAATTGAATCAGCAAATGGAAAGCCGGTACTTGTGGCTTATTGGTTTAATCATGATTTAGAAAGAGTTAAAAAGAGGTTTAAGGTTCGTGAAATAAAAACTTCAAAAGATATTAAGGATTGGAATAATGGTGAAATAGAAGTAGCTTTAATACATCCTGCATCAGCAGGACATGGACTAAACCTTCAAGCAGGAGGTTCAACTCTTATATGGTTTGGGCTTACTTGGAGTTTAGAGCTTTATCAGCAAACCAATGCAAGATTGTGGAGGCAAGGACAAAATGAAACAGTAGTTATTCATCATATTATTGCTAAAGGAACAATTGATGAGGACATTATAAAAGCTTTAAAGAGAAAAGAAAAAGTACAATCAGACTTAATAGAAGCTGTAAAAGCTAAGTTAAAGGGGGAAAAGTAATATGACAGCAAAAGAATATTTATCGCAAGCCTATAGAATTGACCAAAGGATAAACAGTAAGCTAGAACAGATAATGTCTTTAAGATCTTTAGCTACAAAAGCTACATCAACTTTAAGTGATACACCTCCAAGTGGCACACGCAATGTGCATTCCATGGAAGATACCATTGTTAAAATGATTGAGTTGGAAAATGAAATAAATGCAGATATTGATGTGCTTATAGATTTGAAAAAAGATATTATGGAGGTTATTAAAAAGGTAAATAACCCAGAACAGCATACGCTGCTAGAGCTTAGATATCTTTGTTTTAAATCTTGGGAGCAAATAGCTGTTGAGATGGGGTATAGCTTACAACATATATTTCGTATTCACGATAAGGCAGTAAAGGTAATAGTAATTTAAAAAGATGAGAGTAAATGTGATAGAAAGAGAGTAGCAAATTGTGATTTAATTATAATAGACGAAGTGAAAAATTAAAGCTGTTGCGAAGTAAAATCTGTAATGGCTTTTCTTTTGAGGGGAGTGTACCCAAAACATTACAGTAAAGTACAGCGAAATAGAGTAGGATATTATGATAGTATTACAATAGAGAAAAAATAAAACAAGCCTTGTGGGATTGCACCTGCGAGGCTTTCTTTATGCCCTTAAGGAGGTGAATGTTATGCCAAGAAAACCAAAGAGACCATGTTCCCATCCAAGCTGTCCTAACTTAACAGATGGGAGGTTTTGCAAGGAACATGAAAGACAAGAGAACAAACGCTATGAGAAGTATGGTCGTGACCCAGCTATACGCCGTAGGTATGGAAGAGCATGGAAACGAATTCGTGACAGTTATATCTCACAGCACCCTTTGTGCGAGGAGTGCCAA
Source organism: Clostridium sp. (assembly GCF_047718555.1). GTDB lineage: Bacteria > Bacillota > Clostridia > Clostridiales > Clostridiaceae > Clostridium_I. The sequence continues at coordinate 68,388 of NZ_JBDNRK010000006.1, forward strand.
AGACAAGGAAAACTTACAAAAGCAGAGGAGGTTCATCATATCCTTCCTTTATCACGTGGCGGAACTCATGAAAGGACTAACCTAATGGCTTTGTGTAAGTCTTGTCACTCTGCTATTACTGCAAAGGATGGGGACAGATGGAATAGAAGCTGATGCCTAGTAGAAGGTAGGGGCGGTAGAAATCTCTGTGCCGACACCGCTGGGGAACGGGCGGGGGGTCACACGCACAAAAACCGCAGTTCAAACAGGGTATTAAACCCATAGGCTAGGAAAGGGGTGAAAAATGTGGCCAAAGACGGAACAAATAGGGGTGGCAGACGAGTTCGTGCAGGGGATAAGCAGATACCTCTTTCAGATAAAATTACAAAAGGTAAAGCAGCAAAAGTATTAGAAGTACCAAACCTACAACCTGAAACAATATTTGAGGTTGATGAGCTAGATGGTGCTGAAAATTTAAATGGTGAAGATATGCCAAATCCAAGTGATTATCTTAGTGCAAAACAAAGAGATGGTAAACCACTTGGAGCAGATTTATTATTCACTGAAACATGGAAATGGCTGAAAGAGAGAGGTTGTGAGAAGTTTGTTAATCCAAGACTTATTGAATCATATGCTCAAGCCTTTACAAGATATATTCAATGTGAGGAGGCTATTAGTACATACGGACTTTTAGGAAAGCATCCTACAACAGGTGGTGCTATAGCAAGTCCGTTTGTACAGATGAGCCAATCATTTTTAAAACAAGCCAATCTACTGTGGTATGAGATTTTTGATATCGTTAAGCAAAATTGTACCACTGCATTTGTTGGAAATCCTCAAGATGATATTATGGAGGCACTTTTATCGGGTAGAAAGGGAAGATAAAAATGGAGAAACAACTTTTTATGAAACAACTTAATCAAAATAAAAATATATTAAGCAAACAACAATACAGAACCTTAAAAGGGCAGGCAGTAGCAGGAGATGTTATGGGTGCAAATAAAGGACTTATAAAAATATTACAAAGGGGGTTTTAGTTTGGATAGAGAAAATAAATTCACTCAAGAAATGCAACAAGTAGAAATATCAAAGCTTGTGCCATATGCTAACAATTCGAGAACCCATAATGAAAAGCAAATAAAGAAATTACAATCAAGCCTTAGAGAATTTGGTTTTGTAAATCCCATTTTGATTGATAGAGATTTTAATATAATAGCAGGGCATGGAAGAGTTTTAGCTGCGAAAGAAGATGGAATGAAAACTGTACCTTGTGTATTTGTAGACCATTTAACTGAGGCACAAAAGAAAGCATACATTATTGCAGATAACAGACTTGCGGAAGATGCAGGATGGGATAAAGATTTACTATCTATTGAACTTGAAAGTTTAAAAGAACTTGATTTTGATATAGACCTTTTAGGATTTGATGCAGCTGAATTAAATATACTTTTAGACTCTGCTGAAGATGTAAAAGAAGATGATTTTGATGTTGATGAAGAACTTAAAAATCCTAACATTACAAAGCAAGGTGATGTGTGGATTTTGGGAAGGCATAGACTTGTTTGTGGGGATAGTACAAAAGCTGAAACCTATGAAAAGTTGATGGAAGGTAAAAAGGCAAACTTAATAGTTACCGATCCACCTTATAACGTCAAATATGAAGGCACTGCAGGAAAGATACAAAACGATAATCTTTCAGCAGATGCTTTTTTTAATTTCCTTTTTGATAGCTTTACCAACATGGAAAAGGCATTAGCTAGTGATGGCTCCATTTATGTTTTCCATGCTGATACAGAAGGACTTAATTTTAGAAAAGCCTTTGCAGATGCTGGATTTTACTTAAGTGGTACTTGCATTTGGAAGAAGCAAAGTCTTGTATTAGGCAGAAGTCCTTACCAATGGCAGCATGAGCCTGTTTTATTTGGATGGAAGAAATCGGGTAAACATCAATGGTATTCAGACCGTAAGCAAACTACCATATGGGAATTTGATAGACCAAGTAAAAATGCAGATCATCCAACGATGAAACCTGTAGCTCTTATTGCTTACCCAATTCAAAATTCAAGTTTAACAAACTCAATAGTTCTTGACCCATTTGGTGGCAGTGGCTCAACTCTTATAGCTTGTGAGCAAACAGATAGAATCTGCTGTACTGTTGAACTTGATGAGAAGTTTTGTGATGTTATTGTAAAGAGATTTTATCAGCATTCTTTAGAACACAAGAATTCCGATGAAGCGGGAACGGATATTTTTGTTATCAGAAATGACAATAAAATTCCATATTCTACTGTAATTGCAGAAATGGAAGCTACTGAATGAAGAAAACTAAAAAATATAGGTGGTATGTATTCACAAAATAAACTTGATTAATTATACATTATTAGCTTGCTATATGTGTGTTTTAGAGTGATATATAGTATAACAAAAAACACACTTGGAGGTAAGAAAATGAAAGCATTATTTGGAAGAAAGGTTTTAAATTTAAAGGAGCTTAAGGAACTAACAAAAATAGCTAAGGAAGATGGAGCAAAAGGTACAGCCTATGAAGTTACAAAGGTAATTGAATTAAGTGATGAGGAGTTTAAGGAATTTGAAAAGGACTTTTGCAAAGACCAGCCTTGGATAACAAAAGAAGACGGTGGCTGCAATGAAAAGGGAGAATTAAGATGCATAAGAGTTAAGAATATAAAGACAAAGAAATGCATCTTAGTAGATTCAGAAGGATACACATACCCAAGGTACACAGCGGTAGAAAAATAGGCTGAAAAGCCTTTTTTCTTATTAGAATGTTATACAAACCACTTGCTATTATGTGCCTTTAGAGTGATATATGTAAGTACCAAAAAACAAGGAGGTACACATGATGGAAGTTAAATTTAATGTAACAGGCAAGGATAGAAAACACCTTGTACAGATAATGGGAGAAATCACTGGTGCAGAAGTAAAATACCTTGGTGTTCCAAGTTGCAATTATGCAGTTAGTTCCTTCACCATTGATAGAGAAGGAACACTTATTTTTGATGATAAAGCAGACAGGGAGGAAATCAAAACTCTGCTTGAGAAACTTGCTAAAAAAGGCTTTGTGGCGGAAATAACAGAAGAATCAAACGAACATACCAATACTTTAGAAGAAGAACCACAAAATGAAAATGTAGGGCTAACAGTGGCAATGCCTGCGACCTACTTTGCAGATGATGCCTTGGAAAACCTACAGCACATTATCAAGGCAAAAGGAAACTTAATTAAAAAGGCACTAGGATTAAACAGCCTTCCGATTCTCAAGGACGATGATAAGGTTTCCTTCCCTTGGTTTTCATTCATGCCTGAGGACAGCGACACTGTTAAAGCCTACACCCATTTCATTTACAGCATTTGTGAAATGGCAAGAAACCAGAAACGAATCAGTTCAAGAGAAAAGGAAGTGGACAATGAGAAATACGCATTTCGCTGTTTCCTCCTTCGATTAGGCTTTATCGGTGATGAGTATAAGAAGGAACGCAAGATTCTCCTACAGAACCTCACAGGTTCATCAGCTTTCAAGGGAGGTGCTAAGAATGAAGTTTCCGAGTAAAGAAATAGTTCAAATGCTTCGGAAGAAGTATCCAGTAGGCGCAAGGGTAGAACTTGTGGAGATGGATGATGTTCAATCACCTCCAATGGGAACAAAGGGTACAGTATGGGGTGTTGATGATGCAGGATCAATTATGGTGCATTGGGATAATGGCTCTGGACTTCATGTTATTTATGGAGTGGATAAATGCAAGATTGTAGAAGGATAAGACAATAGACATATTATGAGATAGCCCTTTATAGGGCTGTTTCAAGTTATAGATATAGACTACTGCTGGTGGTCTTTTTTTTATACAAAGAAAGGAGGCAGTATATGCGTAAATTAAAGAAGTACGCTCCAACTAAGTTTAAGGCAAAGGGTAGCACTTATAGCAAAGAACACGCAGATTATGCTGTTTCCTTTATTGAAGCCCTTTGCCATACCAAAGGTACATGGGCAGGAAAAAAGTTTGAACTTATAGATTGGCAAGAGAAGATTATCCGTGATATTTTTGGAACACTAAAACCCAATGGATATAGGCAGTTTAATACTGCATATATAGAAATTCCTAAAAAGCAAGGTAAATCAGAACTTGCTGCCGCAGTTGCATTACTTTTATGCTGTGGTGATTTTGAAGAAAGAGCTGAGGTTTATGGCTGTGCAGCTGACCGCCAGCAAGCATCTATCGTATTTGAGGTAGCTGCTGATATGGTGCGTATGTGTCCTGCGCTTAGTAAAAGAGTTAAAATTCTAGCATCTCAAAAGAGAATAATTTATACCCCTACAAATAGTTTTTATCAAGTTTTATCAGCAGAGGCCTATTCCAAACACGGTTTTAATATACACGGGGTTGTGTTCGATGAATTGCACACTCAGCCAAATAGAAAGTTGTTTGATGTTATGACAAAGGGGTCTGGAGATGCCCGTATGCAACCATTATATTTTCTTATTACTACAGCAGGAACAGATACTCAGAGTATCTGCTATGAAACACACCAAAAGGCAAAGGATATTTTAGAAGGTAGAAAAAATGACACTACCTTCTATCCTGTTATTTATGGAGCAGAAGAAGCTGACGATTGGACAGACCCTAAGGTGTGGAAGAAAGCCAATCCTTCCCTTGGAATAACGGTTGGTATTGATAAAGTAAAAGCTGCTTGTGAATCTGCAAAGCAGAACCCCGCTGAAGAGAATTCTTTTAGGCAACTTAGACTTAATCAGTGGGTAAAACAAGCTATTCGTTGGATGCCAATGGATAGATGGGATGCTTGTTCTTTTAGGGTGGATGAAGAATCTTTAAAAGGGCGTGTTTGTTATGGTGGTTTAGACCTTTCTAGTACAACGGACATTACAGCTTTTGTATTAGTATTCCCACCTGTAGATGAAGATGATAAATTTTGTGTACTACCTTATTTTTGGATACCAGAAGAAACAATAGATCTTCGTGTAAAGCGTGACCATGTTCCTTATGATGTGTGGGAAAGGCAAGGTTTTATACAAACTACTGAAGGCAATGTAGTTCATTATGGATTTATAGAAAAATTTATAGAAAAGCTTGGTGAGAAGTTTAATATCCGTGAAATAGCTTTTGACCGCTGGGGAGCAGTTCAGATGGTACAAAACCTTGAGGGCATGGGATTTACCGTTGTACCATTTGGCCAAGGGTTTAAGGATATGAGTCCACCAACCAAGGAACTAATGAAACTGACACTAGAGCAGAGACTTGCTCATAGTGGGCATCCTGTTCTTAGATGGATGATGGATAATATCTTCATTAGAACTGACCCTGCTGGGAACATTAAAGCTGATAAAGAAAAATCAACTGAAAAGATAGATGGGGCTGTAGCAACGATAATGGCGCTTGATAGAGCAATTCGTTGTGGCAATGAGGCAGGTGCTTCTGTTTATGATGACAGAGGCATTTTGTTTATCTAATGTAACCACGCTTGATTTTTTAAAATCATAATTCGGCTGCATACTTTTATGCTATAATGGAGAAAAAGTGTAGTATGGAGGTGGCAGGATGAAGTGTATCTTCTGCAAAAATCCAGCGGGTTTGTTAAAAAGCTATCATGAGGATTGTTACGATAAGATTCAGATGTTTCTTGGAAAAATGGAGCAGATTGTAAATCAGTACAATCAAGAATCTATAACTGCAAAAGATGCCAAGAACCAACTGGTGTCGTTAGCATCATCTGATTGTTTATATAAGAATTATTTAGAACATGAGATTTTAGATAAGACAGCGATTCGGACAAATGAAACAGTCATCTATATAGAAAATATGGTTTCCATTTCAGAGTCAAAGAACCGATGCAAAATGGTCGAGACAGGCTATCGATATGAAAAGATGCCTACATGGAATGAAACAAATCAGCTTATTGGAGAGAATGTAAGCATTGTTTTTACGGATAAAAGTGTCTATATGTTATTGAATAACACTGCTATGATGTATCCTTATAATAAGATTGTCAATTTAGGATATGATGAAAAACAGGGATATGCTTATTTTGATTTAAAAACATCATCTCCATATCCACACCGTTTCTCTATTAGACCATTTATAAAAAGAGACAAAAGCAAGGCACAAAACGTATGTCTGTTTTTGAAATGCCTGATTGGCTATTAATATAATTTTGTAGTTAATATAAGAAAAGCATCTATCGATTGGTAGGTGCTTTTCTTATGCCTGTTTTTAGAAGGGATGTGATATTTTATGAATATATTAAGCGGTCTATTTAAGTCTCGTGATAAGCCAATAAACAGAACTGCTGGAAGTGGATATAGTTTCTTTTTAGGTAATACAACTTCTGGAAAACCTGTTACTGAAAGAACCGCAATGCAAATGACAGCTGTGTATTCTTGTGTGAGAATTTTAGCAGAGGCAGTGGCAGGATTACCACTCCATTTGTATGAGTATACAGAGAATGGTGGAAAAGATAAAGCTATTAGCAATCCACTATACTTTATATTGCATGATGAGCCAAATCCAGAAATGACATCCTTTGTATTTCGTGAAACGCTTATGACCCATTTGCTTTTATGGGGGAATGCTTATGCTCAGATTATTAGAAATGGTAAAGGTGAAGTAGTAGCATTATATCCCCTAATGCCAAATCGAATGACTGTTGATAGAGATGAAAACGGACAACTTTATTACACGTACTTTACTAGTAGTCTTGATATCCCAAATATGAAAGGGAGTACCGTAAAGTTACACCCTTCAGATGTACTTCATATTCCCGGTCTTGGATTTGATGGACTTATGGGATATTCCCCTATTGCTATGGCAAAAAATGCTATAGGTATGGCAATTGCTTGTGAGGAATACGGAGCTAAGTTCTTTGCAAATGGTGCTGCACCGGGTGGTGTGCTAGAGCATCCGGGAACATTAAAGGACCCTACAAGAGTTCGAGAAAGTTGGAATGCAACCTTTGGAGGTAGCAGTAATTCAAGTAAGGTAGCTGTTTTAGAGGAAGGAATGAAATATACACCAATATCAATTTCACCAGAGCAAGCACAATTTCTTGAAACAAGGAAATTTCAAATTAATGAAATAGCTAGAATTTTCAGAGTGCCACCACATATGGTAGGTGACCTTGAGAAGTCTAGCTTTTCTAATATAGAGCAGCAATCACTTGAATTTGTTAAGTATACTCTTGACCCTTGGGTATCAAGATGGGAACAGGCAATGGTGCGTTCTCTACTTTCGCCAAAAGATAAAAGAAAATATTTTATCAAGTTCAATGTTGATGGACTACTTCGAGGTGATTACCAAAGCCGTATGAGTGGTTATGCCACTGCAAGGCAAAACGGATGGATGAGCGCCAATGACATTAGAGAACTTGAAAACCTAGATCGTATTCCAGAAGAACTAGGTGGCAATTTATATCTGATTAATGGAAATATGACAAAGCTGCAGGATGCAGGGATATTTGCTAATAAAAATAATTTAGGAATGGAGGAAAGCAAGTGAGGAAATTTTGGAATTGGATAAAAAATGAAGACACAGGAATCAGCACACTGTGCTTAAATGGTGTAATTGCTGAAGAATCATGGTTTGGCGATGAGGTTACACCTAAACTTTTTAAGTCTGAACTCATGAACTGCACTGGTGATATTGAAGTACAAATCAACTCACCTGGAGGGGATGTTGTAGCCGCTGCTCAAATCTACAATATGCTTATGGATTTTAAGGGTAACGTTACTGTAAAAATTGATGGTATTGCAGCAAGTGCAGCTTCTGTTATTGCTATGGCTGGAACTACAGTAAAAATGTCGCCAGTCAGTTTGATGATGATTCACAATCCACTAACTGTAGCCATCGGTGATAGTGAGGAAATGCAAAAGGCCATCGATATGCTCTCAGAAGTTAAGCAAAGTATCATCAATGCTTATGAAATCAAAACTGGAATGTCGAGGCTGAAAATCAGCAATCTTATGGACGCTGAAACTTGGATGAATGCACATAAAGCAGTTGAGCTAGGTTTTGCTGACGAGATAATGTATGTTGATAATAATACTTCCGATGAAACTGTAACTTTTGCATTTTCGAGAAGAGCAGTAACCAACGCACTACTTGATAAAATGGTAATAAAAAAGGCTACTAAAACAAATAAAAATCAACCATCAATTGAGGCGCTAAAAGAGCGTCTTAAATTTATTTAGGAGGAATTTCAATATGAATAAACTTATGGAACTATATGAAAAGCGTAATAAGGCTGTGGCTGATGCAAGAGCATTTCTTGATAGCAAGCGAAATGAAAGTGACATTCTCTCAGAAGAGGATAATGCTACTTACACAAAAATGGAGAATTCTATTATGGCTCTAACAAAGGAAATCGAGAGGGAAAGCAGACTAACAGCAATTGATGCTGAAATGTCAAAACCTACAAGTAGTCCTATTCTTGGTACTCCAACAAATCCACAAACAAATGAAAAGCCTAAAGCAGGAATTGCAACAAATGAGTATAAAGAGTCTATGCTAAATGCCCTTCGCTCTAATTTCAGAAGAATTGGCAATGTACTACAAGAAGGTGTTGATGCTGATGGTGGATATCTTGTTCCAACAGAATATGATACTCGCCTAATTGAAGGGTTAACTGAAGAAAATATTATGCGTAAGCTTGCAACTATCATCAAAACAGGTGCTGAAAGAAAAATTAACATTGCAGCATCCACTCCTGCGGCAGCTTGGATTGATGAAGGTGAGGCTCTGACCTTTGGCGATGCTAAATTTGACCAGATTAACCTTGATGCACATAAACTCCATGTGGCAGTTAAGGTGACAGAAGAACTTCTCTATGATAATGTGTTTAATCTTGAAACATATATCCTTAATAGGTTTGCTAAAGCACTTGCAAATGCAGAGGAAGATGCATTCTTAAATGGTGATGGCGTAGGAAAGCCACTTGGTATCTTTGCAGCCACTGGTGGTGGACAAATTGCTGTAACTACTGCTAGTGCTACAACAATTACAGCTGATGAGGTAATCAATTTAATTTATTCACTAAAGCGTCCATATCGTAAGAATGCTGCATTTATAACCAATGATCAAACTCTTGCCATTCTTCGTAAATTAAAGGACGGTAATGGTGCATATATTTGGCAACCATCCTATCAAGTTGGAGAACCAGATAGTTTACTCGGTTACCCTGTCTATACATCGGCTTATGTACCAACGGTTAGTGCAGGAAATCCCGTAATGGCATTTGGTGATTATAGCTACTATAACATTGGTGACCGTGGTTCCCGTTCATTTGCGGAATTGAAGGAACTATTTGCAGGTAATGGCATGGTTGGTTTTGTAGCCAAAGAGCGTGTGGATGGTAGACTTGTTCTTCCAGAAGCAGTACAGATTCTGAAAATGAAAGCTTAATGGAGGTGTAGTATGAGTTATATACCGAAAAATTATAGCGAGCAAGGTGGGGATAAATGGGTTATAGGTGGAGCTTTGAAAATAAATGAAGATGCTATTGTAGAAGGGTTTCCTATGGCTACAAATCAAGCAGAAAGTATAGCTGCTACTATTGCAGATTTAAAAAATGATTTCAATGCTCTACTTACAAAACTTAAAGTAGCAGGTCTTATGGAAGTGGAATAAAGTGAGGTGATGGGTGTATGGTAGTAACACTTGAAGAGACAAAACTGTATTTAAGAATAGATGGTGATGAGGAAAATACACTCATCACTAATTTTATTTTTACAGCTGAAGAAATCTGTGAAGATATATTAAGATATCCATTATCTGAATTTGAGGAAGTGCCAAAGGTAGTAAGGCAAGCAGTCCTTTATGCGGTAGCCAATATGTATGAAAAAAGGGAAGGAACATATTCTCAGAAAAGTGAAAGTGGCAGTATTTCAGAGACAATTAATGTAATGAAATTAATACTCGGAAATCTTCGCAGGGAAAGCTGGTGATTTTATGGATATTGGTGAATTGAGGCATAGAATTACCTTTCAAAAATTAGTAACTGATACCAATGAGAATGGTTTTGAGATTGAGGATTGGCAAGATTACAAGACGGTATGGGTTGCAATTACAAATCTTCATGGTAGAGAATACTTTGAAGCTGCAGTGATTAAAGCAGAGAATACTGTAAAATTTACAATAAGGTATGTACCAAATATAGAACCAACAATGAGGATTATATTTAAAGATAAGCAGTACAATATAACCTCTATTGATAACATAAAATATGCTAATAAATTCATAGAAATCAAGGCTCTGGAGGTAGAGAGCAGTGGCTAAAATAGAACTTGAAGGAATGCAAGAACTTATTGATAAGGTTAATAAACTTAGTGCTAAAGGTGAACAAATCAAAAAGAAAGCTTTAGATAAGGCAGGAGAACTTGTTAAAAATAGCATGGAAAACAAAGCACCAAGGTCTCAAATAACTAAGAAACACATGGCTGACAATATAAAGGTTTCAGATATAAAGAAGGAAAGTGGCGTAGACTTTATTAATATCGGTCCTAACAAAGGAGATAATTCAGAGTTCTTTTATTCTAAATTCACAGAGTTTGGAACTTCAAAAATGCCCGCACAACATTGGGCAGAAAACTCACTTCTTGAGAATAAGAAGAAAATAAATGAAACCATTATGGAAGAACTAAAAAGGGGGATTGAGGAATGATAAATAAACTTATAATTGATGCCTTAAAACCTCTTAATATCCCTGTTTCTTTTCAAAGATATACTGGAAAAGCAGATACCTATATAACCTTTCACGAGTATTTTACAAATGGTGAAGAATATGAAGATGATGAGGAAGCCTTAACAGCACATTATATACAAGTAGATGTTTGGTCAAAGGTGGATTATACAGGGATAGTTAAAAGTATTAAGGAACTTTTGATTAAGGTTGGATTTAAAAGATTAAATGAAGTGGACCTTTATGAGGAAGATACGAAAATTTATCATAAGGGTCTTAAATTTTATTATTTAGAAGAAATGGAGAGTGATTCAAATGGCTAGACAGATAGGACTTAGAGATATTCATATAGCTATATTAAAAACAGATGATGCAACTGCAACAACTTATGATCCGCCAATAAAACTTGAAAGAGCAATAAGTGCAAAGCTTTCTCCAAAATCAAATTCAGATAATATTTATTCTGATGATGCAGTGGAAGATATTATTACTGCTTTTGAAGGTGTAGATGTTGAAATTGAAGTGAATCAGCTTTCACTTACAAGCAGAGCAAAGCTTCAAGGAGCAAAGGTTGTAAAAGGGGTTCTTATTGAAAATAAGGATGATATGCCACCAACGATAGCTTTAGGTTTTAAATCAAAGAAGAATAGTGGTAAGTATAGGTTTGTGTGGCTATTGAAAGGGAAATTTGAACTTGCCACAGATGAATATGATACAGAGGCAGAAAAGCCAAAGGCTCAGAGCGCAAAGCTTAAAGGGAAATTCTTCTCAAGGGAGTTTGATGGTAATTACAGATTTATTTGTGATGAGGATGCTCAAGGAGTAGATACAACAATAATTAGTTCATGGTTTACAGCTGTGCCAAGTGAGCCTGCTGAAATACCATAAACTAATTATATGAAATAAATTTAACTTGAAGGAAATGTTTGGTATAATAAAGAGTGTAAGTGATTTGCATTTTAAATTGTAAAAATACAATTCTGTTGATAGATGAGGAGATGAAACAATTGCTTGATTTTCAACTAGATGAGCCAGATTTTAAGTTAAGATGCTTTACAAATATTGAATGGATAAATGAAAAATTTAAACATAGACAACTAAAATTCGTTACTGAATTGAGCGGGTGTGATATTTGTGTAGTAGATAGAAACTATGATTTTACAGAAGAAGATTCTAAGGATAATCTTAAGATAAATGTTGATGAATTAAGCAGTAGTGTAGATGCTTTTATAGGTCAAAAGCATATTGAGGCTTATCTAGATATGTTAGAAAAATATGAATCAGAAGACTATGGTGTGGGAATGGTTGATTTTAATGATATTAAGTCACTTACAAAAGGAAGTTTAATTGAGTATTTGAAAATAAATTTAAATTGTGATGAATCAGAAGGTATTGAAAAGCTTAAAAAAAGCTTTAAACCAGCAGAGAATGATGTAGGTGTAATACTCTTTGTTTCTATAAAAGATTTAAATAGGTTATCTAATATTTCAAATGCTTTACAAAGTATCTACCCTAATATGGATGCTGTTATTATGACACCAGTCAAAAGGGTAACTTATACAGATAACTATGCAGAGGTATTTGTGTTTAAAAAATAATTTAAGAAATTAATGAGGAGGTATAGCAGATGATAAATTCTTTTTTTAATTCTGCTCTTGAGGCTATTTTATGCGAAGAGAATGAATTGAATGAACTTTTTAAATTAAATGCAAATTACTATAAAAAGAGTCACCATGGAGTATGTAATCTTTATGAAACTACATTTGTTTATTTGATTTTTAAGGAACTTTTAAGAAAGGAGTATCCATTCACTGTTTATTGGGAGTACCCATATCCTAGCAATGCAAAGAATCATTGTGATCTTGCCCTGTTAAAAGAAGATGGAACTTTAGATTCATTAATTGAATTTAAAATTTGGATAAAAGATGATGATAAGGATATTAAAAATGATGTTTTAAAACTTCAAAAGGAACTAGGTTGTAAAAAATATGTGTTTATAATAGGTTATGGTGGAGATATAGATGAAAATCATAAGTATTTAATTCGAGACAATGCACCATTGAACCTAGTAAATAAAAGAAGTATTAAGACTAAGTTTTTTAAAACTGCTTTAAATACTGTAGAAGATAATGAACTGAATTTATTTATGTATGAAGTGATTTAGTTATTATTTTTAACAATGTTCTTATATAGTAACTTACAACAGGGAATTCAAGACACCCTGTTTTTTTCTTGCCCAAAATTCAGAAAGGAGCTGATCACATGAAAGCATCAGAACTAAAAAATAAAGGAATAAAGTTTAAACTCAGTAATAAAGAGTATGAGCTTAAATTTGATATGAACACATTCTGTGAGCTAGAAGAGGTATATGGTGATATTAACCAAGCCTTTGAGGACTTACAGAACAGAAAGATTAAAGCAATTAGAGCACTGATCTACTCAGCAATTAAAGCTGAAGATGAAAGTGTTACTCTTAAAGAAGTAGGAAAAATGCTTACTTTAAATGATATGGAGAGATTAGGTACAGCTATTAATGAAGCATTGGTAATAGCAATGCCAGAAGTAACTGAAAACATGGGGGAATAGAAAGCCACACTGATTCCGAAGGATGGGATTGGGAGTGGCTTTTCTATTTAGGAACAAACCTTTTAAAAATGACTGAGGAGCAGTTTTGGAAAAGTACACCTAAGAAGTTACAAGCACTTTTCAATGTATACAAAAGAGTTAATGGAATTGAAGAAGAAGAGGAGCTTGATTATATAGATAATGTTATTTTCTAAGGAGGTGATGCGATGGCGGCAGATGCAAGTACAGTTGTAGCAAGAGTTGGCCTTGATGATAGAGGCTTTCAAGAAGGTGTAGCTAAAATCCAAAGAGGGTTAAAGTTAGTTCAAAGTGAATTTGCAGCGGCAAGTTCTAAACTTGGTGACTTTGGAAAATCTGAAGAAGGCCTAAGGCTTAAAGCAGATACCTTAAGTAAACAGATTGAACTTCAAAAGGATAAAGTTGCAGCACTTAATAAAAGCTTTCAGGAAAGTGCCCAGAAAAAAGGTGAAGATGCTAAAGCAACAGAGAACCTTAAGATAAAACTTAACTATGCAGTAGCTGAATTAAATAAGATGCAGCAGGAACTAAAACAAACTACAACTGAATTAAATACGAAGAGTTCATCTTGGTATAAGCTTTCAGAGTCCATGGAAAAAGCAGGGGAAAAGATGAAGTCTGTAGGAGAGAAGATATCTTCAGTTGGAAGTAAGCTTTCCACTGCTGTTACATTACCTCTTGTAGGAATTGGAACAGCAGCTACAAAAATGGCTATGGATGCAGTAGAATCAGAGAATCTCTTTGAAGTAGCTATGGGGGGAGTGGCTGGAGATGCAAGAAAGTGGTCTGAGGAAACTTCTAAGGCTTTAGGCTTAAATGCCTATAATGTTAGAAACAATATGGCTACTTATAATGCAATGCTTACAAGCATGGGACTTACAACAGATGAATCTTTAAAAATGTCCGAAGGATTAACACAGCTTTCTTATGATATGGCTTCATTTTACAACCTTAAGCCAGAGGAGGCTTTTGAAAAGTTAAAGTCAGGTATTTCAGGAGAGGCAGAACCTCTCAAATCTTTGGGTATTTTGGTTAATGACACAACAATTAAAACTTATGCCTATGCAAATGGTATAGCAAAGCAGGGACAGGAATTAACTGAGGCTCAAAAGGTACAAGCAAGATATGGAGCAATCATGGAAGCAACCAAGAATGCTCAAGGTGACCTTGCTAGAACCATGGACAGCCCAACAAATAAGATTAGAATAATGAAAGAACAGGCAGAGCAGATTGGTATTCAATTTGGTCAGATTCTAATTCCAATACTTGAAAAACTTATAGCTGTAATAAAGCCTTTGATGGATAAGTTCCAAGGATTATCAAAAGAACAACAGGAAAGTATAGTTAAGATAGGCTTAATTGTAGCTGCAGTTGGTCCTGTTATTTTAATAGTAGGAAAAGTTATCACAATCATAGGAACATTATCTTCTATTATAAGTGCAGTTTCAGGAGCCATTGCAGCAGCAGGAGGTGCGTCAGCGGCACTAGGTGCAGTATTTGCAGCAATAACTGGTCCAGTTGGAATTGCAATAGCTGTTATAGCTGGACTTGTTGCTGTTGGAGTTCTTCTATATAAAAACTGGGATACTATAAAAGTTTCAATAAGCGGCATATGGGAATGGCTTAAAACTAGCATTAGTAATTCTGTAACTGCAATAAAAACAGCAATAGTTTCTACTTGGGAATCAATAAAAGCTGTGGTTCTTCCAATAGTTGAGGGTATAGCAAATGTTATTAAAACTATCTGGGAAGGTGTAAAGACAGGATTTGCTTTTCTATGGGAAATAATAAAGGCTATCTTTATCAGTGCTTGGACTATTATTTCATCTATTGTTCAAACCTATATAAATATAGTTACAGCTGTGATAAGTGTTGCTTGGCAGCTTATTCAAGTTGTAACAACCACGGTGTGGAATGCTGTATCTGGTGTGATAAGTACTGTTTGGAATGGTATAGTCAGTTTTCTAAATCCTACTATTCAAGCAATAGGAAATACAATTACTGTTGCATGGAATAACATAAAAACTGTTACAACAACAGTGTTTAATGCAGTTTCTTCAATAATAAATATGGTCTGGAACTCAATAGTTAATTTTATTACTCCTATAATAAATTCAATAGTTTCTACTTTGACTACAGCTTGGAATACTATAAAATCAGTGACAACTACCGTTTGGAATGCTATACAATTAGCTTTAAATTCTGTATGGAGTGCAATAAAGAATACCACCACATCTGTTTGGAATTCTATCTCAAGTTTCTTTTCAAATATGTGGAGTGGAGTATCAAGCTTATTTACAAATACAGTAAATGGCATTAAAAACACTGTATCTAATGTATGGAGCAGTATTTTATCAGTTACAACTAATATATGGAATAATATTAAATCTGCAATAATGACGCCAATCAATGCTGCAGTAAATTTTGTGAAGGATCAGTTAGATAAAATAAAAGGTTTCTTTGATAGACTGGATATTAAATTTCCTCATATTAACCTGCCACACTTCAGTATTAAAGGCGAATTCAGCTTAAATCCTCCAAGTGTACCTCATCTAGGTGTAGATTGGTATGCAAAGGGAGGAATCTTTAACAGACCAAGTGTTATCGGTGTTGGTGAAGCAGGAACTGAAGCTGTACTTCCTATTGATAGATTAGATGATCTTATGGCAAAAGCAATTGAAAAAGCCAAAGGAGGAAGTGGCAGCGGATTAACACTTCATATAGAAAACTTCATTAACAATACAGAAAAAGATATAGAACAGCTTGCTTATGAACTTGAATTTTATAGGCAGAGAGTAGCAATGGGAAGAGGAGGTGCTTAGGATGCTTAGTTTTAATTTTGGCGGTAAAAACAGCTTTACAGACTATGGGATTTTAATAACTAAGAGACCTTCTATTCCTTCGCCTAAAAGAAGAATAACAAATGTTGTAGTTCCAGGAAGAAATTCAAGTTTGAGATTTGATGAAAATACTTATGAGGATATTACAATAACAGTTGAATGTTCTTTAAAGGAAGGAAGCCTTCCTAACAAAATAGATGATGTAAAAGGTTGGCTTATAGGAACAGGAGAAAGCAGCTTGATTTTTGATTTTCAAACAGATAGAAAGTATGTAGCACAAGTAGTTAATGAAATTGACTTTACTCAAGCCTATAAATATTTTTCTAAGTTTGTTATTGTTTTTAACTGCCATCCATTTAAATACGCAGTAAATAACAATAGCATAAATTTAATAGCAACAGGTAAGGTAACCAATCTAGGTACGATATACTCTGAACCTGTAGTAAAGGTTATGGGGAATGGAGATATTACTTTGAATATCCAATCTCAAACTGTAAAATTTAAAGGAATAACAGATCATATTATTTTAGATAGTCTTCAGCAAAATGCATATAATCAAAGTGGTGAAAATCTAAATAGCAAGGTTACAGGGGAATTTCCTGTTTTATCTGTTGGAGATAACAGCATCTCTTGGAGTGGTAATGTTTCTAAGGTAGAAATCACTCCAAATTGGAGGTGGCTATAGTTTGATCTGCGTTTATGATAGAAGGACTTTAAAAGGGAACTTTGATAATAATGGTTTAGCGGTTTTACATGAGTGTATCCTATTAGAAATAACAGAAGAGTTAAATGGACAGTATGCTTTGGAATTAGAGTATCCTGCTAATTCTAAAAAGGTTCAGTATTTACAAGAGTTCAATATAATAAAAGTTAATGGACAGTTATTTAGAATATATAAAGTGGAAAAAGTACAGGCCAGTGATAAAAGGATTAAGGTTTATGCAAACCATATCTTTTATGACATGGCCTATTATTTTATAGAAGATGTAAGAGCAGAAAACGCACCAATAAAAACTGCAATGCAAAAAGCTTTAGTGAATGATTTGTCTCTAATTTATGAAGTAGATAGTGATATTGTAGTTGCCAATACACTTTATATGGTAGAAATAAGTCCAGTTGAAGCGTTTTTCAAGATGATAGAGAAATGGGGACAAGGGGAACTTTTAAGAGACAACTACACAGTTAAAATTCTAAAGCAAATGGGAAATGACACTGGGGTATTAATAAAGTACGGAAAAAACATTCAAGGTTTGAAGGTTACTGTTGATACAACAGAAGTAGTAACAAAGCTTTATCCTAAAGGTGCTGGCGGAGTTAAGTTAAAAGAAAAATATATTAGTGTTCCTAATTGGGATAGCAGCAGTTATCCCCCATTTCCGATTATAAAAAAAGTAGAAATTAATGATGCTGGTGATGAAGTAACCTTAAGGAAGATGGCTACTGATTTAGCAAATGTTATTGGCTTAAGTACTGTTAATATTCAGGTGGATTTCATTGAACTTAGCAGGACCAAGGAATATACACAATATAAACAGCTTGAAACTGTAAAGGTTGGAGATATTGTTACTGTAAGGCATAGTGAATTTAATGTTGATGTTAAGGTAAAGGTAATTAAAACAAAGAAGGATGTATTAACAGGCTTAAATACTAAAGTTGAACTTGGGCAGCCGCTAAAGGATTTAACTAATACAATGGACCCTACTTCTTTGCTTAAAACTGTAAAAGATGATTTAGGAAACCAAGTAGCACAAGCTTTAAGTTCTATGCTTTATTATGCAAGTCCACAGGTTTTAACTATTAATACATCAGTGCAGCAACCTATATATTTAGGGGTTACTGCAATAGCCAACACCAATCTTACTGTGCTTTTATCTATTTATGGTGTAGCAAGTCAAGCTTGTACTCTCACAATAAAAATACAACTTGATAATACGGATATAACTTTTACACCCAAAACAAAACTGCAGCAAGGGGATAACACCATAGGAATACCGCTTGGAATTCCACAGGTAGCAGCAGGAGCACATTATATAGGTGTATTTTTTAGTGTTGATGCTGGAACTTTTACAATACCGATATGGAATTTACAGCTTATGATTGATGGTAGAAATCTTCAAGGTGGACTTAATGCAGAACCGCCACACGCAGAAGTTAAAGATTCTCAAGCCTTTGTTGCCATGCACAGTATGTATTTCAATTTGTTAAGTGGAAATACATCTAGAAATATCATTATAGATCAACCAATTAACCAAGCAGGAAATACAAATCCAAACAACCCTGCATTAAGCAGCAACCAAGGAGTTGCTATAAATACAATTACGGCAAATAAGAATCAGACAACTTCCTATTTTATAAGTCAAATAAAGTATGGGGTTATATGGGATGTGATTCCAGTTTTGAGTAACCAATATTTATATAATGCATCTGACTTAGCAATAGACAATAATGGAATGTATTTTTTAAGTACAGTTCCTGCAGTTGAATTTACAAAGCTTACAGATCCAATCTCTGATGGAATTATCTTATCAGCACCAATGGCAGATGCAGCAAAGTGGTCTTATATAGAAACATTGGAGGTGAAGTAATATGCCAGCAATAAGCACACAGCTTTCAGCCTTAGGAAATACAGGAATGACTAGGCTTGGGACTACTAATGATGATACTACGGTAAATATTGCTATGGGCATGACAATGAAATATGGAGGAGCTGATGTAAACACCATTTATACAAGTGGTAATAGTTGGGTTGGGTTTGGTAGTGGTACACAGCATTTAAATATAAATAATAGAGATGCAAGCTACAATGCTCTTTATTACAGCACTGAAACAATGTATGGACAAACCTGCTTTAGGCTTAGATTTGAAGGAAATACTTATTATAGTTCATGGGGGTCAAATAATTTAATTTGGGAACTAATATGTTTTCCGGATGGTGGGATGACCTTAATTGTAGTAAGAAATGATGGTGGAGGAACAAGTAACCTTGATTCAAAGGGTAATGGGACAATAAGTTATGGCTGTCAAACAGGAAAAAGCTACGCTTTAGCTCCAGCAGACCCTGCCAACAGAGGAACTTATTATACTATTTCAGAAGGGCAGTATATGCCTGCGATAACCAAGTATTTAGTGCAGGATGGTGAGGAGATTAAAAATTATGCTGAAACTACTGTGTTTTCAAAACTTGCTAGTGAATTAAATATTAGATATATAAGAGACTGGGTTAATGGTAGTACAGCAAATACAGGTAATCATTGGGTAGAAGTACAAGCGATAACTAGCTTAGGTGCAAACGTAGCTCAGAACAAACCAGTATCTTCAAATGGTCCTATTGAAGATAGTTCAAGGCCCCTATCAAGGGTTACTGATAATAGCACAGATACAAGTTTATATGTTGGAATTTCAATGACACAACCAGCTTATGTAGAGATAGATTTACAACAAGGTTATCAATTAAGCACAATAAAAATATGGCATTATTACAGTGACAGCAGAACTTATTATGGAACAAAAACTCAAGTTTCAGAAGATGGTATCAATTGGTTTACTGTATTTGATAGTACTTCTAGTGGGACTTATCAAGAATCAAGTAGTGGTAAGAGTTTAACTTTAAGTAGTATTACAGCAGTATTGAAGGCGGTTCAATTTGCAAAGGTTGGTGATGCACCTGCAACCCCACAAATGTTTAGAGATTATGGAAATGATAAGCCGCATCCAACAAGGGTGGGGATTGTTACTCCAACTCCTACATTACTTATGTGGTGTGATTTTGCTACCATGTATGATACAAATCCATCTCCAAAGATATATCAGACAGGTGTACCTCATCCTAAGCTTATAAAAATGGCAAATGATGAATTCTTTGATGAAGCCTATATTATAGGAATAGTAAAAGCAACTCTTCAAGTAAATTGCAGTGGAGCAAGTGTTTTAAAGTTTGCACTAAGTGAAAATGGCGGAGTTACATGGAAAGCTTGGTATAACAACGCTTGGGTTTCTTTAGATATAAATAATATGCAGGATGTAAAAGACAGGGGGATGACTAAAGCAACTCTTGAAGCAATAACCGAAGCTCAATGGACTAGTTTAGGGCTAAGTAATAAGAAAATAAGATTTGCTTGGTATATGGAGCAAGTCAATTTAAACAGCCCAGTTATAGTAAGACAGATAAAGTTAGATTATAAAACACAGGGGGTGTAATCGGTGAAGTTTAGGGAAAGTGTGGCTTACAGTAAAGATTTTATAACAGGCAGAAAGCTTGAAGTAGTAAAAAATAAGCCTATTGAAGTACCAACAAAAGGTGTATTTACTGTAGAGCTATTTGATGCAATAACAGGTGAGAAAACCTATGAAGCTAAAAGTGAAAATAGGATATCAGCGGTATTTGCAAATGCAGCCTACTTAGATGGGTACTTCTATAAAATACTAGATAACACTGTGAATAATGATATTTACAGGTGTTACAATAGCCAAGGTTATGGCCCATGCAATGTATTAGCATTAACTGATGGAGATATTCCAGAAGATCCTTATGATTATTGGATGTGGGGAAACGTAATAGGATACTGTGATTTATGGCAAAATTATGCTGGCTCCAACACAAGAAGAGGTAACAGAAATGCCAATGAATCAACTAGACCTGCTACATATGCTAACGGTAGTGGAACAATATTAAATTCAGTAACTAGGCATTGGGTAGTGGATTTTCCTACAAGTGCAGGGAATGGAACATTTAAAAGTATTTATTTAACAGGTTTTGGGAGCATGGAAAGCGGTAGTTATGGATATCCACAGTATAATTGGCTTTATGATAAAAAATGGCTTAAGTCAGGTAATTCTAGCGCTAGTTTAGGAACTCATTGTGTTGCAACAGATGAAACCTATTTTTACGCAC
This sequence comes from Clostridium sp., assembly GCF_047718555.1. Classification (GTDB taxonomy): domain Bacteria; phylum Bacillota; class Clostridia; order Clostridiales; family Clostridiaceae; genus Clostridium_I. The sequence goes on from NZ_JBDNRK010000006.1 coordinate 89,406, forward strand.
TACAAGTTGATTCTACGAAGGTATATTGTTGGGATAAGAGAACTTGGGTGGCCCAAGCTGATAAAGCACTGCCAGCAAATGCAAGGAGTATTTGTTACGATAAATACACTCAAAGTTTTTGGATTCTGCATACAGATGGAACCTTTAAAAAGCTAGATAAGAATTTACAAGTGGTGCAAACCTATGGTAGAAGTGCAGCAATGGATACTGTTGATGGAGTAACAATGACAACTTCAAGATATTATTGGGATATATGCGTTACAGAAAGCAATGTATTATATACCTTTTATACTTATAATTCTAATCAGTCAATATGTAAAACGGTAATGGCTGTATACAACAAGGATGGAACTTTTGTTAAAAACATTACCATTCATAGTTCAAGCGGATACAATGCTACGGTGTTTGAAATCCCTAACAATAAACTAATGGTTGTAGCAAATGGTATTCATATAGTTTTTAATAAATCTGATTTAAGTATTTATAGCAATAGCCATAGTGGAAATAATGCTGGTCAATGGAGTAGTGGTAGTGACTATTGTAGATGGGATTTTGATTTAAATCTTGTATGCAGATATTGGACAAGTAGCTATGGGTATATAGGTTTTAGTTGGGTTGTTCCAGCAGGAGCACATACACTACTTCCGGAGCCTGTTACTAAAACTCCAACTAACACAATGAAAATTCAATATGATCTAACTGTGGATTATGTATATCCATTGGATATGCCGCCACATTAAAATAATAAATTCAGGAGGAGAAAGTGATGAAGAATATATTAAATACTTTGCAATTGATATTTACCGCCTTAGGAGGATACTTAGGGTGGTTCTTGGGAGGAGTTGATGGCTTTATGTATGCACTGATTACTTTTGTTGTCATTGACTATGTAACAGGCTTAATGGTAGCAGTGCTAGAGAAAAAGCTATCAAGTGAGGTTGGATTTAGAGGGATTTTTAAAAAGGTATTGATTTTTGCTTTTGTTGGTATAGGAAATATAATAGATGTTTATCTTCTTAAGAACGGTAGTGCAATTCGTACTGCTGTTATTTTTTTCTATGTTTCTAATGAAGGTATAAGCATTATAGAAAATGCAGCTAAGATAGGTCTACCAATACCACAAAAACTAAAAGAAATTTTAGAACAGTTAAATAAGGAGGATAAGAGTAATGGTTAGATTATGTTTTGATTATGGACATGGTGGAGAAGACAGCGGTGCTTGTTATAATGGGAGAAGGGAAAGCAATGATGTTTTAAGCATAGGCATGGCTGTAGCAGCAGAGGTAAGAAGGCATGGAGTTACAGTTGATGAAACAAGATCATCAGATGCTACAGTAAGTCTTAATGATAGAAGTGCTTTTGAAAATAGAAATATCTATGATTACTTCATATCCTTTCATAGAAATGCCTTTCAGCCAGAACAGGCTAGAGGAGTTGAAACTTACACATATTTAAATCCAGGAGCAAAATCAAAAAGTTTGGCTCAAAGGATACAAACATCTCTTGTAGCATTGGGTTTTGTAGATAGAGGTGTAAAGGAAGCAAACTATCATGTATTAAGAGAAACCAAAGCTCCAGCGGTGTTAATAGAGATTGGTTTTATTGATAACACAGGGGACAACAACTTATTTGATGCAAAAAGAAATGAAATAATAAAGGCATTAGCAAAAGCAATCTTAGCACAAGTAGGGGTTGATTATATTGAACCTTCAGCATCAACACAATCAGCAAGTGGACAAACTTTTTATAGAGTAATGTCAGGTTCATATTCAGTAAGAGAAAATGCTGAAAATCAAGTACAGAAGTTAAAGGCAGCAGGCTTTGATGCAACAATTATGATATTCAATAAGTAGCTGTTACCCCTAGAATACACCACAAAGGTTTAACTGAATATTAATTGAACGACAGCCTGTAGGATTCTTTTCGGAGATTCTTGCAGGCTTTTTTCTTTTTTATAAAACATGCGTCCGAATTTATGATTTTTGTCCTTAGGAAGTTAGAGGGATTAATCTTAAAGGGTGGGAGGAAAACCTATGAAGGTCACAAAAGTCACAGATGAACAGCAAATGCCTATATCCGTAAAGAAGGTATATACGCAGGAAGAATTACAGCGAGAATATGATTATATTATTGCTCAGAAGATACTGAAATCTATCCTTGAAAAGGGGCTAATAAGTGTAGATGAATTTAACAAAATCACAGAATTAAACCGCCAAACTTTCTCGCCATATCTGGCAGAAATAATGCTCTGAATCCGTTGATTTATATGGGGTTCAGAGGTAATATGTGACCTAACGGAAAGCGAGGTGAGTTGATGAAAAGAATAACAAAAATCATCGATACCAAAGTGTTATCAGTCAAGAAGAAAATCCGTGTTGCTGCCTATTGCAGAGTATCTACAGCACGTGATGAACAGCTAATAAGCCTTGATGCACAAAAGGCACATTATGAAAATTACATCAAAGCCAATGATGAGTGGGAGTACTCGGGCCTTTATTTTGACGAAGGGGTCACAGGCACTAAAAAAGAAGTCAGGAGTGGATTGCTTTCTCTTATTGCAGACTGTGAAAAAGGTATGATTGATTTGGTGATTACAAAGTCCATCAGCAGACTTTGCAGGAATACAACAGACTGTTTGGAGATAGTAAGAAAACTGCTTGATTTAAATGTATACATTAATTTTGAAAAGGAAAATATCAATACCGGCTCTATGGATAGTGAACTGATGCTTTCCATTTTAAGCAGTCTTGCAGAAAGTGAATCGGTGTCCATTTCAGAAAATGAAAAATGGAGCATTAAGAAGCGTTTTCAGGATGGCACCTACATAATTTCTTTTCCTCCCTATGGATATGCAAACATAGATGGAGAAATGGTAATTGTGCCAGAGCAGGCGGAAGTTGTAAAACAGATATTTACAGATACTCTTGCAGGAAAGAGTACCCATACTATTGCAAAAGAACTAAATGAACTTGGTGTTAAAAGTAAAAAAGGCAGTAAATGGACTGCTGGAACTGTTAATGCGATTATCCGAAATGAGAAGTACACAGGAGATGTTATTTTCCAGAAAACATACACAGATAGCAGTTTTAACCGCCATACAAATTATGGAGAGCAAGACCAATATTTATGTACAGCCCATCACGAGGCAATCGTAAGCCACGAGGTTTTTAACAAAGCTAATGAAGTTATGAGCCAGCGTGGTAAGGAAAAAGGCAATGGTGAGAATACCCAGCGTTATCAAAACCGTTATGGTTTTTCAGGGAAAATCATATGTGGAGAGTGTGGTAGTGTTTTTAAACGAAGAATTCATAATAAACCAAGTGGAAATTATGTGGCTTGGTGTTGCACCCATCACATTGAAGATAAATATTCCTGCTCCATGAAATATATCACAGACGATAGCATAAAGGTGGCTTTTCTTACAATGATGAATAAGTTGATTTTTTCACATCAAGTGGTGCTAAGACCGTTACTTCGCAGCTTGCAAGGACTAGATGATAAATACCGATTACTGCAGATACAAGAATACGAAACAAAGCTTGAAAAGAATATGGAACAAAGGCAGGTGCTTACAAGCCTAATGGCAAGTGGCATTTTAGAACCTGCACTATTTAACAGTGAAAACAACACCTTGATTCAGGAAAAAGAAATGTTAGAGACTGAAAAAAACAAGCTGATGCATTCAGTAAGTGGTGATAGAACAAAATTTGATGCTTTGGAAAAGCTAATAAAATATGTTTCTGAAAGTGAAATGCTGAAGGAGTATGAAGATGAAGTATTTCTTGCCCACGTGGATAAGATTACAGTGGTTTCAAGAGAGGAAATTATATTCCTATTAAAATGTGGATTAGAACTTAGGGAAAGGATGGCATATTAATGGCACACATACCTTATGGATACAAAATTATAGATGGAAAAGCAGTGGTTGATGAAGAACAGGCTGAAAATATAAGAAATTTTTACAAAGCATATATTTCCGGCTTTGCACTAAAGGTAGCTGCTGAAAATGCAGGATTAAAGTTATCTCATAGTAGTGCTGGAATGATGCTTAGAAAGAGGTATTACCTTGGGGATGACTTCTATCCGTCCATAATTGATAAAGAAACATTTGATAAAGCTGAAGAAATGAGAATTGCAAGGGCAAGTTCTCTTGGAAGAATTCGAGAACTTGAAAAGCAGGAAAAGCCAAAGCCAGTGGTGCGTTTTACCATGCCAAGGGTGCAGTTAAAATATACTGACCCATTTGAACAGGCTAAATATGCATATGGATTAATAGAAAGTGAGGTGACAGAAGATGAATAAAAGCGTAACAGTTATCCCAGCACGAAGACGTGTAGGCAATACTGTAAAAATGGAAGACAAGCCAAAACTCAGAGTCGCAGCGTACTGCCGTGTAAGTACCGACAGCGATGAGCAAGCTACAAGTTACGAGACACAGATAGAGCATTACACCAATTTCATACAAAAAAATGAAGAATGGCAGCTAAGTGGTGTATTTGCGGATGATGGTATAAGTGGAACCAATACAAAAAAGCGTCATGAGTTTAATAGAATGATTGAGGAGTGTATGGCAGGTAACATCGACATGATTATTACAAAGTCCATAAGCAGATTTTCGAGAAATACTCTGGACTGCCTGAAATACATTAGATTATTAAAGGAAAAGAACATTTCCGTATACTTTGAGAAAGAAAATATCAATAGCTTAGATTCTAAGGGAGAGATACTACTTACAATTATGGCGAGTCTTGCCCAACAAGAATCGGAATCCTTAAGCAAGAATGTAAAGTTGGGATTGCAGTTCCGTTACCAAAACGGTGAGGTACAGGTGAACCACAATCGTTTTATGGGATATACCAAAGATGATGAAGGTCATCTGATTATAGAACCTACTGAGGCAGAGATTGTAAAACGTATCTATTTGGAGTATCTGCAAGGAGCAAGCCTAAAACAAATCGGAGAAAGTTTGGAATCAGATGGTATCCTAACTGCAGCCGGTAAAGCAAGATGGAGACCAGAAACAATAAAGAAAATCCTAAAAAATGAGAAATACATTGGTGACGCCCTTTTGCAGAAGACATACACGGTGGATGTACTTACGAAAAAGCGGGTTAAAAATAACGGCATTGTTCCACAGTATTATGTGGAGAATAGCCATGAACCCATCATTCCCCGTGACCTTTATATGCAGGTGCAGGAGGAAATGCTAAGAAGAGTTAATCTCCATAGTGGTGCTGACCGAAAGAAAAGAGTTTATAGCAGCAAGTATGCTCTTTCAAGCATTGTCTATTGCCCAAAGTGTGGTGATATATATCGCAGAATTGCTTGGAATAACAGAGGTAAGCGTTCCTTTGTTTGGCGATGTGTCACCCGAGTGGAACATGGTCCAGAGCGCTGTGATGCACCTACAGTTGCAGAAACGGAACTTCAAGAGGCTGTAATAAAAGCTATTAATATGGCACTTGGTGGCAAGGATGATATGCTTGTAGCTTTAGAGAAGAACATTGCATCGGTACTTGCTTTGGAAGATGAAAGTTCTATGGAAAGCATCAATGTTAAGTTGGAAGAATTGCAAAAGGAACTGTTGAAACGAGCAAATGCTAAAAAGGATTATAATGACCTTGCTGATAAGATAGACCGTTTGCGAGAACTAAAGCAGAATGCTATGGCAGAGAATGCTGAACGAGAAGGCTTGAAACAGCGAATTGCCGAGATGCAGGAGTTCCTTGCAGAGCAGATGGAGCAGATAGAAGAATACGATGAATCCCTTGTGAGACGAATGGTTGAAAAGGTAACGGTTTATGAGAAAAAATTCTCGGTGGAATTCAAGTCAGGCACAAGTGTGAATGTAGAGAGATAGAAGAATTATTATAAGCACCAACTTAGGAGAAAATGTTCTCGGGTTGGTTCTTTTTTTTATTTAAAAGTCATTATTTTTAACATTTTGTATGTATTAATTGTAAAATGTAAAATTTTGTGATATATTTATATGGTAAAATTTTCACAAAAGAGGTGAGTGTGCTTTGGAAAACAATAATGTAATGTTAGTGAGAGAAAAAGTTACAGTAAACATGGCAGATAATTTAGCAATGCTTCGAACAAAGTTAGGCTTAACACAAATACAATTAGCTAATTTAATTGGTGTTTCAAGACACACTATAATGCAAGTAGAAAATAAGAAAGCTAAGTTATCTTGGAATACTTTTTTAAGCTTGCTATTGGTATTTATCAAAAACCCTGAGACTGACAAGCTTCTAAATATACTTGAGATATATACAGATGAACTTAATAATGAATTGAAATTAAAATAAGAATTTTTTCAAAACCCCATTATGTGTCCATCTTCATATGTATAATTATATTTAGAGGATGAGGTGGTGACGAGTTGAATTTAAGTATAGACTATCGTGGAAATAAAGGATTTAGATTGCTGAGTATCTATGAGAGATTAAATAAAGGTGAATTACTCACAAAAGATAAATTGGCAATTGAATTTGGTGTATCAGAAAAAACAATTCAACGAGATATTGATGATTTGAGAGCATATCTTTCTGAAACGCACCTTTCAGAAACTGAAGTTTTGATAAAATATGATAAGTCCAAAGGTGGATATTTTCTAGTCCGCTTTGAGCGTGAATGGTTGACTAACGAGGAGGTACTTGCACTTTGTAAAATACTTCTAGAAAGTCGTGCTTTTCAAAAGGAAGAACTGAATGGGATAATTGGTAAGTTAATGTCTCAGGTTGTTCCAAATGATAGAAAAACTGTAGGTGAAATTGTAAAAAATGAGTTATCACAATACATACCCCTTAAACACAATAAGAAGCTGCTGTCACCTATATGGGAGTTATCATTATTTATAAACAAACAAGAAATAGTCACGTTTTCTTATGCAAGGCAAGATGGAAAGGTAAATGATAGAACTGTGAAACCTGTAGCTATAATGTTTTCAGAGTATTATTTCTATCTCATTGGCTTTATGGGAGATGACAGTAAAGATTTCCCTACTATATTTCGAATAGACCGAATTACTAATTTAGCAGGTACAAAACAACATTTTAATATTCCGTATAAGGACAAGTTTAATGATGGAGAGTTTAGAAAAAGAGTGCAATTTATGTATTCTGGGGAACTAAGAAAAATTATATTTGAATTTAGTGGCCCTTCAATAGAAGCGGTGCTGGACAGGTTGCCAACAGCGGAAATAATAGGAGAGAAAAATGGTGTGTATACTATTCGTGCTGAGGCTTATGGAACTGGCATTGATATGTGGTTAAGAAGTCAAGGGGAGTATGTTCATATCTATTGAATAGAAACAAAAGGATAATTTTCAATATGAATTAAGAGGAGCTAAGGGGGGATTTTATGTCGAAAATTATAGACACAAGGTTAAATGATTTCTCGTTACCTGTTCACATAAGTAGTGATAATGAGTACGTTAATTCACTGGATAATGTTCTTTGTGCTTATAGTAAACATATCCACAGTATAATTGGGCTTCAGCCGCAAACTGTTAAGAAAACAGAAAGTAATATTGAAACCATCAAGAATATTCTGAAGCTCTATTTTAACGGGTATATAGGAGATGCAATAACTCAAACAAAGTTGATTATTAGGGATTATGTCAAAGAACCTTATTTTGTATCTGATTTTGATAAATCATATGCTTTTAGAGGTATTGCTCCAATAAAAATGCTTCAGAAAAAGTTTGGTTATGATAAGGCATACAGTGAACAATATAAAAAGATGAATGAAACCCCAATATCATTATTTAGAGGGCGTATTTCAAAAGAAATACTTGATAAGGAAGATATGCTTCATATTCCATATGATTTGAGAGAAAAAGTATCTACACAAAGATATAGTATGTCTGGCATTCCTTGTATGTATCTTACAACATCTTCACTTGGGAGCTATTTGGAACTGGGAAATCCAAATTATAAAGATTTTTATCTCTCATCATTTCAGATAGAAAGCAATAATCTGAAATTGTTGAATCTTTGCATTACCCAGCATACGATAAACGGTGCAGCAACTGGATATGTTGAAGAATATGAAATTCAGCACATTTCTAACCTAATAGAGATATTTCCGCTGGTAATTGCATCTTCATTTGTTGTTGATACAAAAAAAGAACGTAATTTCAAAACAGAGTATATTATCCCACAATTGATAATGATGGCAATAAATGATTTAGGAATTGATGCGGTAGCATATTTATCGGTACAAATGTCTGATTCCTATTCCTATCCGCATTGTGTTAATATTGCACTTCCTATGAAATCAGCTTCACTTTATAGAAAATACTCTGAATTTTGCAATGAAATTAAATTTACAAAATCTACATGTTTTGATGATTGCTTAATTTCTCTTGGTGTAAGTAATTCACATAGTTATATTAACGAAATCTATAACGAAAATGATTCTAAGAGCAAGGTAGAAATTAACAATAATATATGCATGTATCAAGACACAATATACTCTAAAGTTGATGATATACTTGTTTCACAACCACATACAACAATAAAAATAGTTTGACTTCATTATAAGGATAGAGGATGTCCTTATAATAAAATATAATGAAATAGTGAAGAGCATTTGCGTTTTGCAGATGGACAATTATTTATAGATTCATTTACTATGGAATTAAAAATAGGAGAAAGGGTAAGCAATAAAGATAAACCCACTGTGATTTTATGTAAAATTGTGAAAATTGGGGTGCATTATTCGAAGTATCTCAAAGAATAGGTATCAATATAATTTAAAGGAGTAGCTTGCATGGATAAATATAAAAATGATGATGTTATAAAAATTATTTATAACTCAAAAAGTATATCTGATGGCATTATTGCCGGAAAAGCATCACAGAACTTTGTAACTATGGAAAAAGAGTTAAGCTCTTTAAATGTACAACGCGGTGGAGGTAAAGGTTTAAAAGGGTTTGTATTTGAATACTCAGATGTCGCTACGGAAAATGCTAAAAACGTACATAACGGCAATATGCAACGATTAGAAGTCATCAACGATAATGGGGTTGCAGATATTAAAGTAATTCAAGCAAATGGAACTGTAGAATACCAACAAGCTAAGTGCGGATATGAAACAAGACCTAATGTGGTTGACAATCTTAAATATGAAAATGATACTATAGTTATTGATAAAGGTAACACAACATTAAAGAATAGATTAGAAAAAAATAATCACAATTTTAGAGAATCTGACATTTCAAAAAAAGAAGTAGAAAATGTGTCTAAATTAATGCAAGCTGAAGGTGAATTAACTGGAAGCACCACAGCTACAATATCATCTAAATTGTATGCTTGTAGTAAAATTATGGAAGAAGCGAATAAAATCGGCTTAAATGCTGCTAAAGGAGCTGGTGCTTTTACTGCTGGATTAAGTATGGGAAAAAACTTCTATGAATTTATTGAAGGCAATATGGACTTGGTTGAGTTAGCAACAGCGGTTGGTAAAGATACGGCAATTGCTGCAGCAGGAGCATATGGAACAGCAGCAACTACTTCATTAGCTGTTTCTACCGGAATACCATCATTGATAGGAGGAGTAATTATACAGACTCCAGTATTAGGGGCAATAGGAACAACTGTTGTTCAAATAGGTTCAGCCATAACTGCTTTAATTCCAGTAGCAGCTGGTCCTCTATTTGTATTAGGTTTGTCTATTGGTGCCGCAATAACCACATTTAAATTAATTAAAAACTATTTAACTTTTAATAAAAATGATAATAAAAAACTATCTGAAGTATCAAGAATTGCAACTCAAGCTTTATATGTAATGAAACAAGAACGTACAATTTTGAAGGAAATGATTTCAGAAGAATATGCATATTGGGATGAGCAATTTAATACAGGATTTGAAGAAATTTTTAACTCCGCTGTTTTAAATGACTCAAACGGCATTGCTAACGGAATAGACAGAATTTTAAATGTCTTTGGAGAAAATGTTAGATTTAAGAACAATGAGGAATTTGATGCGTTTTTTGATTCTGAAAATCGAGTTTTTTCATTCTAAATGAGAGGAGATAAAATGTGTTTATATTAGATATGATTAGAGCTGATAAATATAATGCTCAAGCCGATAAAACAAATATTAAGGCTTTAAATAAATTGGGTGATGCACAACGTGAGCAACAAAAAGAAGAAGAAAAAACACGTCTTGCATTGGAAAAGTTAGCAAATCGAAAAAAAGGTATAATGCAAACATCAATAAGCAATTTTATTCAGTTGTATGAGAAGATTATGCTTATTGAATTTAAAGAATCTGATGAAATAGATAAAATTAGAGCGAATTCATTTTCGCCAGCGGTTATAGATGAAATGAGGTCAATGGTAACAGTTTCTGGCTTTACTTTAAATTCAAGCCAAACAGTTTCAACTTTTTTAATTGGTTTTCTAAAATTTGGAGGATTAACAGGTGGAGTATCGAATGTTATAGCAAAAGAAGCTGAACTTTATGCAGATGCAGCTCGGATGAGAAAGAAGGCAATTGATGTTAGCGTTTCACAATCTGAAACCATAAAAGTTGTATTAGATGGTATTTTTCAGCGAGCGGAACGTATGTCTATGCTACTTGCTAAATTGAATATATTATTTAGAAAAAGCATTGAAGTAACAAGTGAAATCATTGAGCGTAACGGCAAAAATGGTGCAAATTATAACCGTCAAGACAGAGATTGCATAAAAAACTGTTTAATCTTTGCCGATGCTATAAAAAAGGTACTTGCAACCCCACTTATGGATGAGAACGGTGCAATAACCGAACAATCCATGAAAGCAATAGAAACTGGAGAAAAATACTTATCACAAATACAAGAAATAATAAATTCTTAGGAGGAAAAATAATATGTTAAGTTCGTTTTTTTCAAATATATCAAAGGTAACTGAGGAATTATCCAACAAAAGCGTAGAAAACAATAGCGAAGTAAAAGCAGAATCTACCGATGTTGCAAAAGCAGTACAGATTGACAATAATGGAACAGCAATCTTAAAGAAAATAGTAATATCGAATGAATGTCAAGCTTGTGGTAGCTGTTCGTTATCTACTCAATTAATAAAAGAAAGCGCCAACGGAAAAGCTGAACCAGTTGAACCAGCAATAGTTGACGATAAAAATTTAGCAAGCGTACAATCTGTTATAAATTCCTGCCCTGCTAAAGCTATTTCCTTAGCAAATATCGGTTTTACAAACTCTACAGGCAAAGCTGGTTTAAATGAGCTTAAACAAATAATTATCGATAGAATAAAAAATTATAAATACTCATATCCAAACCGAAAAGAGTATGAGTTTAACAAGTCTGAATATTCTGCTCCAACTGCATACGGCAGTGGCGAGTATAGGTATGACTATAAGTCCAGTGACAAAGCAGAACAAGCTGGGTTGAAAGAGTTTGATAGAGTAATGTATTCACAAAGCAAAGCGATTATTATGCAAATTCTTGTTGATTACAAAAATAAGAAGTTGCGCAAATATTCATATTATGATACAGAAGTTGGAAATTATTATTATGATTTCAATAGACAAATGGAGCAATTACTCAAGCAAATTGTAGCTGAAGCCAAAGCTTTATCAAACGGTAAAATTAACTTTCCAAAAGACATAGATACATTTGAAGTAACTCCTCAATTTGGAATTTCAGGTGATGCGATGAATAGAGAATTATACGTTTATCAACTTCGCCATATTGAAGAATTATGGTTTGTTCAAAATATTATGAATGAGCGTGAATCTTTGAGTTGGTATCAAACATATATTGACACTGATGATACAGAAGATAGTCGTGGGAAATATATGTACTGTTATAAAAATATTTCCGAGGCCTGTAGCAAATTTGGCGGATATTTGTTAAATGACACACAGTATGTAATGACTGGCAGTGATGGCGTTCAACCTTTAGTTGAGGCTGCATTGAAAAAATTCTATGAAGATGCAAAAAAAGTTGTTGATGCGAAAGTTGATGCATTGATAAAAGCTATTGATAGTTTCAAATAATATATATAGTCCGAAATATGAAAAAAGAATGACTGCTTCATGGATTGTAATTTAGTAGAAACAAAAACTGTAGCAGTTTTTGTAAGATGCCAGAGACACCTTTCGAAAATTGGAAATGCAATTTTAAATTTTTGTTGCTAAATGAAGAGTAACATCAACGATAATGACTATGGAATAACCGTTGATATGCTTGAACAGATGAACGATCTTAGAGTTACTGATGGGAAAATCGATGATATAATCAACTCCGAAAAAGGCAGTCGTGTTGCAGGTGAAGCTCTGTATTTCTTAGGGGCTGATTGGATAAATAAAAACTTCAAATATGAACAAGACCATTTGCATCCGTATGACCGATTTGACAGCACAAAACCTATATCTGTTTCTATGGATGATTGGCGTAGATGGAGAGGTAACAGAAATAGATTGCCGAATCTTCAACTGCTTGAGGGAAGAAGTAATGGAAGTAAAAATGCTATGCGTCTTGTCGATTATTATAATGATATGAATGATGAGCAAAAAACTGAATTCCGCAGAGAAGCAATTATTCCAGACGGAGTTTCTCTTGAATTAGAGAGTTTTGAAGAGTTCTATGAAAAGAGAAAAGCATTATTGACCGCAAGAATACGTCAGTTACTTGGCTGATTTAATTTGAAAGGAGTAGTGGCAAATGAACATTAATTCGTGGAATGGACAACTTGAAAACACATCTGTGCAATTCGACTTTTGTACAGATACGTATAAAACAATTGCTGTGACTCCTATCGACTCAATAAAATCTGTATATGATGCCGAATACATTAAAGCGGATAAACTTGATTATCTCGTAGCAGCTTCAAGCGGGATGCTGACAGCATTGATAGATGTACTGTGGGTTGGAGAATTTTCGCTAAGGTATGCACAAGATGTAGGAACGGAGCAGATTGAAAAGTTAGTCATTGCAATTGCGAAAGAAAAGGGTTGCAAGAAAGAGGATATAAAGGGTTGTATTGGCTATTTGGAAGATAAATACCCTATGGCTGCCGACAAAGTAACAAATGACTTTGGTGGTGGACGGCAGCATCACTTACGTGATTTTTCACATCATGCATCCCCTTTTGGGTTGATTTGCTCGATTCTGAATCAATTTACCGGAAAGGGTTATGGGACAGATACTGAAGGAAAAATAATCACTCCTGACATTCCGCAAACAGACACTTTGGGAAACACTTTTGAAGAAAAAATCATGTTTGGGGTTGTCGACTGGGCATTTCATCTTATTAGTGATATGGCTGGCTCAAGTGGTAGTTCAGGACGAGGAACAGGAATCCCAGGCCCATTGTTGTCTTTAGCGAAAGTTTTATCAGCTACTCCACTTTTTCATGATTTAAAAGTACAATATAAAGGCGATGATATTGCCTTTTCAGCATGGGTTTCTAAATTGTTTAACGGCACTGCTTTTGAACATACCAGCAATAAAGACTTGATACGCTTTGATTTGAGAACAGAACTTGGTATATCCAATTTTGCTGTTAAACAATCGGTTCCAGTGATTATAAATCAATGCATTGTAAGAAGTTTTTATTTTATCAGACGTCTGGCACAAGAATATTCTGAAAAGAAAATTTCATCATTGGCGGATTGTAAACAGCTGGAATATAAAAAGATTCTTCCGTTTAATAATCGCTGTATTGTCCGTATGATAACAATTGCTACAGGAACTTTTTCTGTTGTTGATAGTGCTGATGCTGTAATTAGAGCAAAATTAAGAAATCCGAAAGATAATGTAAAAACCATATCTGATACATTGTTGAGATTGAATTTTGTTGGTATAGGAGCATTTGCATTCTCGATTAAAAATGAAGTGAAGTATGTAGCTCAGGATGTCCAAAAATTTATGAACAAAAATACAAAGGCACAGATGCTATTGGAACAGAGGGCACAATCGGAAGATGTTTTCCAAAGCATAGATATAGAGGTGGATATGGATAATAGCGGATTATATGAGTATGCTTTTGGCTGTATGTATAATCATGTAAAGAAATGTAAAGATGATATGATGCAGGCTCAAAACGTGATGTTGTCTATGCAACGTCCGGTAGTAGTGATGTCTGATGACAATACACAGCTATACAATGCGGTTACTAAAATGAGTAGACATTCGCTTATCGTTGAAACCGAAGAATTGGTAATGCGATTGTTTACACTTAACAACGTAAGCTATGAACCATTTGAAGGTGATGAAAAATATAGCAAGTATATGCCTTTCGTCAGAATCGAAGATGGAAAACGCATAGCCTATCATTTTTCGTCAAGTTTGACAGAAAGAATTAATGGTTGGGAACAATTACAAGAAAAGTACAATCTTGATGGCATCAAAGTTGTGGCTCTTGTTGAAGTGCAGGGGGACAAAAGCACTCTAAACAGTATAGTAAATAATGAAATAAGGCTTACAGGTGGTTTTGTGACATACGAAACTATAGAATCTGTATTTGCCCTGTTAGGAGAAGATGAGTATCGTATATACAAGAAATACTGCGATAGGTTTAATAATTCGGTAAGAGAACTTATTGGGTATAGTACAGTAACTATTCCGTCAGTTGATATGTTGCATTCATTTAAGATGAACACGGCTGAGGTTATAAAAAAATTCGATTATCAAAAATATGTACCAGAGCTATTTAGTTCACAGACCGATATAATAAAGCATAATTTCTTTGAGCGAGAATTATATAGGATTATCCTTGGTGATTCAGATCTGGCAGAAAGCTTTTTGAGTTCAGAGTGGTACTTCTCAATGCATATGGTAACAAGTGGATTAGAGCAGACCGCAATTGTTGCGGGATACTTAAAATCCATAGAGCAACTTCTGTATAAAATAGTTTGTCTTTCGATAAATACTGGGAAGGAAATTAAGAAAAAGGATAGCAGAGAGTATATTGAATATACAAGCGAAAATGCGTCTCGAACGGACATCACGTTGGGAAGTCTCATTGGTTATGTGAAACACTATCCAGAATTATGGGATGTAAATAAATTTTCCAGATATTATATCGCAGATAAATTAGCTGAGTATAGAAAAACGTATAGAAATGACCATTTCCATAAGGATAACGTATATGATATCAAAGAGATTAAGGAAATCAGGGAGAATACAATAGTTTTATTCTATTTGCTCCTTGGCGGTTGTTCCATTAGTGATAATCAAGTTTCTGAGTTCGATTTATATTATGAAACAAGCGATGCACAGGAAAGCTTGAAATATGACCAGTTAGAAAATTGGCTTAATAGGATACTCGGTGGTGACATATTGCTTGATGGCAAAATTCCTATATATTTTATGTTTAAAAATTATGGGCAAACATCATGGGAGCTGCAGTTCAACACGGTAAAAGGGTTTAATGAAAAATTACTACCAGAGGATATGAAATATCCATATGTTTGTGATTCGCTGTATTGGCCGGCATTGCTTGATGAACAAGAAGCTGAAAGGGACGTTATTCAGTTCTTAATGTCTTATCTTAAAAACGGTAAATATGCAGCTAAATTAAAAGGGCATAGTTTGATTGCTGTTGGGAGATTTGGGCATCATCAGATTATATACGAAAATAGGAAAAATACACAGTAAGCATGATGTGGCTTGCTGAAGCATCACAAGGAGGATTTGATATGAATAACAAAGAGATAATTCTATCAAAAATAGCGGAAATATTAAGTAGAAGAGGCTTCCTTATAAAGAGTAATTCGGAATTTAAATCAAGACTTAAATGTGTAGGATTGGGCGAGTATTTTGAAAAGTACGCTGATTATCTGATTCCATATTATTATAATAATGGATATGCACATAAATTTGAGAACCCGAACGAGGAATATGATGTATTCCTTGGATTGGACAGCATTTTTAACGATTTGTATCACGAAGGGAAAAACGGCGAGATTATATCTTTACTGAAGGAACTAACAAAATCGTTTAATGTTGGATATATTACAGAAGAATTGGCTACGGATTTTGAGGAATTGGCAAACCTTTATGAGTTGCTTGGTTTATCAATAAGTATTGATTGTGACAGAGTAATTGTGACAACCTGTATGACAAGCAATGAGAAAAGAGTTGTTGAATTGTTTTCTGTGGAAAATTGGTTAAAACAAAACCACAGAGAAGTATATGATTCTTATGAGTCGGCTATTGATGCGTATACTCAAGGACACGCAGGAGCGTGTATTGAATCATGCAGAACTTGTTTAGTAAGTATCTTTTCAAAATATAAGGGTACAGAAGATTTTGCTAAGTGGATGAGAGGAATATATAATACCAGTGGTGAAAATACAGTTTCTACTGCACAGGATTTGTCTCAGGCATTAAATACAGACCTTCGAAAAGATGATTTGGCAGATTTCTTTTATGAAAATCGTGCAGGTAAATTAACTAAAACAAAAGCAATCTACATGATTTATTCAATGATGTCAGATTACGGTACGCATAGAAATGAAGCCACTCAAGAGAATCCTACTTTAGAAGATGTATTATTCTCATTGCGATTGATGGATAGCATTCTCTTTTGGGTATATTCAAAGAAAAAGTAGTGGATATGTTTCCACGAACACAAGAAATGGCAGTGGATATGTTCCCACAAACGGAAGGTTGGCGGAGTATGGAATAGACGTACTTCCTATCCTCTCAAGCCACCTCGAGTGTGTTGTGAAGATAGTAAAGAAATAGGCTGATATCAAAGGCTTTACGGATTTTAAGTGAATATTTGAGTGTGTTTTATATTCCTTCATACTACGGTAAAATGTACACTAATGATTTAGATGAAGTTAAGAAAGAGAGATTCAAATTGAATTGATGAAAAGTGTCTAATTTTAAAAAATCCAAAACCAACAGGATTTAAACAGATTTTTTAAAAGATAAAACTCTATGGAAAAATATACAAAAGAAGAATTGATAGAAGCACTACCCCCAGTATCTTCAATAATCAGTAAATGTGAAAAAGCACAGCTAAAATTTGCGGAGGGTACCTTTCATCGCATTCGCCTTGAGAATATAATTTAAACACTGTATATTTCAAAATCATTAATAATAGATGAAATTAGCAAAAGAGGTTAATTTTCAGTTTTTTGGTGAGCTTATAAAAATAAAGGAAACTTATGTTTGAGCCAACTATTTTTCGTGATATAATAAAGAAAATTACATAAGTGAGGGTGTATCATGACCAAACATAATATCTATACAATGAGTGTAGCAAGTGTCTATCCCCTTTATGTTACGAAGGCGGGGAAAAAAGGACGTACGAAAACAGAAGTTGATGAAATCATCCGTTGGTTGACAGGATATAGCCAGGAAGAGTTAGAAGCTCAACTGGAAAAACAGACAGATTTTGAGACTTTCTTTGTGGAAGCTCCACAACTGAATCCTTTGAGAACTTTGATTAAAGGTGTGGTCTGTGGTGTCAGAGTGGAAGACATTGAAGAACCAACTATGCAGGAAATTCGCTATTTAGATAAGCTAATTGATGAGTTAGCAAAGGGAAAAGCGATGGATAAGATTTTGCGGAAATAATAATTAAAACGAAGAAACACTGATTCTATATGCAAAATATAAAAGAATTGGTGTTTTTCGTTTATTTGGAATAATCTTGAAGCTTAAGGAAGATAACCTTGGTGCCTGGCATCAAAGCTATTATGGTACCAGTGATTTAAATTTTGGGAATTCTATATTACCAGGGTACTTTAATGTTGCATTTGCCACAACCATACCGTGGTGCAAATACAGATAGTATTTCTTTATTAATATAATCGCTGCAACTCCTGTTATCGTTTCCTTCATTTGTAATAGCTGAAGAGGAACAGCCATTTATACAAGCTCCACATTTCCCATGTGTGAGAAATGGACAATATTTAAAGTACTGAGTATAGTTTAAATCCGTCCTAGTAAGATTTAATGTTGTTATAACACTGCCGATTCTTCCAGCTGTACCTTTGGAGGTTATAAGGGCTCTATGAAGTCCAAAGGCTTTTCAATTGTTAATTGTAAACTCCGATAAGCGGAGAAACGAAGTAAAGTAGATAAACAGCGACATAGCATAAAACCTCCGATAGTGATGTTACGGTGAATCGGTGCGGCTGAGCAAGGCTGCGTAATTTAAAGGGTGGAAATCCCTTCTGTAAAGGTTAAAGTCAAACCACCAGTAGTGAGTCATGGATATATGGGAGTAATCCTATATATTAAGCGTTGACAGTTAGGTAGCAGGCTTGAAAGTGGGTCCCGTAATAAGTAGAAAAATAGGAAGGCTGACGATGTCGGTTCTCTGGAAAGCAACACTATAATAAACAATGGAAACAAAATTAGTTAGGATAGCAGAAATTGTAAAGAGAAATCCGAAAGAGAAATCCGAAAGAGAAATCCGAAAGAGAAATCCGAAAGAAAGGTTCACATCTTTATATCATTATACCATTATCTAAATAAAGAAATGCTAATGAAATGCCACAAAGAACTTAGTGGAAATAAAGCAACAGGCATAGATGAGGTTACAAAAGCTGAATATGCTGAGAATTTAGAGGATAATATAAATAACTTAGTTGAGAGAGTTAAGAAACATAACTACAAACCACAAGCTGTTAAAAGAGTGTATATGCCTAAAGGTGATGGAAAATCAAAAAGACCATTAGGGATACCATTATATGAAGATAAAATAGTGCAAATGGGACTAAATAAAATACTACAAGCTATATATGGAGCAAATTTTATGGGGTTTTCATATTGATTCAGACCAAACAAGAATTGCCATACTGCAATTAAAAGGCTAAACAATATAATTGAAACAGGTAAAATAAGTTATGTGGTGGATGCAGATATAAAAGGATTCTTTAATAATGTGAATCATGAGTAGATGATAAAATTCTTAGAACTAAGGATAGGAGATCCTAACATCATCAAGCTAATAAATAAATTTTTGAAAGCTGGAATGATAGAAGAAGGGGTCATGGAAGCAACAGAATTAGAAACTCCTCAAGGTTCGATAATTTCACCTACTTTGGCTAATATATATTTGCATTATGCATTAGATTTATGGTTTGAGAGAATAATTAAAAGAAATTTTAAAGGTCAAGCCGAGATTGTAAGATATGCCGATGATTACGTATGCTGTTTTCGATATAAAAATGAGGCGAGTAATTTCTATTGGTTACTAATAAATAGCAGGCTTAATAATATGACGGTAAATAAAACAAGCTTTGGATAGAATGAATTCACCAGCAGGTATTGGGATTAATGCATCTCATGTACTAAATGAATCAGGTTTTCATGGAATTGTTATGTCTGCTGTAAAAAAAGTTTTAGAAAGAGCTAATGAATTAGAAAAATAAAGCTATTTAGGAGAACTAGTGAGGGGAGTGAATTGGGTGTATATATTGTAAAACCAATTGTTCAGTGGAATATAAGTGTAAAAAGTGGACTAGGTGAAGGCAGTATATTTAAAATTTATATTTAATACTACGGTGGAAGAATTATTTAAGTTTGAGGAATAAGATACAAGAATTAGTATGAAAGAGAATTGAATTATTATATAAATGTGTTACAATTAAACTGGATTATTAGTTAATAATTTATATTTATGAAATTTGGGAGGGATACAAATGAAAACTGATTTATTAGAAAAAGGAGCAATATTACAAAGAGATAAAGAAACTTATGCAATTGCACCACATTTAACGGCTGGACTTTTAACTCCGGATATTTTAAGAACTATTGCAGATGTAGCTGAAAAATACAATTCAGCAGCTATTAAAGTCACAGGAGCTCAGAGAATTGCACTAGTTGGATTAAAAGAAGAAGATTTAGATAATGTCTGGGAAGATTTAGGCATGGATCCAGGTGCAGCAATAGGTTTATGTGTAAGAAGTGTAAAAATATGTCCAGGAACTACTTTTTGTAAAAGAGGCCTTCAAGATTCAGTAGCAGTTGGATCAAAATTAGACAGCTTATATCATGGGAAAAAACTTCCTAATAAATTAAAAATTGGCATAAGTGGCTGTCCTCATAGTTGTGCAGATAGTGCATTTAAGGATATAGGATTAATAGGAAGCGGAAAAGGCTGGATGTTTTATGTTGGTGGAAAAGGTGGAGCTAAGCCAAGAATAGCAGATAAAATAGCACCTTGTGTATCAGAAGAAAAAGTATTTGATTTAGTAGAAAAAGTGGTTCAAATATATGAAGAAAATGCAACTGTTAGAGAAAGATTAGGAAGCTACATAGATAGAGTAGGATTAGATGAATTCAAGAAACAAATAGATCTTGATAGTTATCTATAAGGTAACTGTGACTTGGGAAAAATATGGCAACTTTGCCTAAATTAAATAAATTGAATATATTCACAATAGGAGATTTAGCCCAATATGACCTGGAAATATTAAAATCATTTCTTAAAAGTCATGGAGTACTTATATGGAACTATGCTAATGGAATTGAGGACTCACCCGTAAGGAAAAGTAACCATATTGAAAAGTTATATATCCTAAAAAATAAGCAGATTTATTAATCCCTTACATCGATAAAAGGTGTAAGGGATTTTTTCTTATACATAGATATAGCTATATATCAGTGTGTACTATCTGAGTTTGAAAGTGTATGCTATATGGTGGTTTATTCCAAAACATTCTTTCGTAGCTCGTAAAATCTTATTTTGCACTAGCTAAAGTATTTAATGTCAGAGATAACTGTCCTGCAGCTATTATGTGTTTGCATTTTTTTCTTTCCTCACGTTTTTGAAAAGTAAAATATCTACAATCACAAACAGTATGATTTAAATCTACATTATAAATTAAACGGGAGTTGAGATTATGAAATCAAGAAAAACAGGTATAAGTACAAGCTATATAGTAGATGTTGGAAGGAAGAATAAAGAATGGAACAGGAAAGGTAAAGCAAAATGCACAGAGTGTAAATATCTACAGTTTGGTTATTATTGCAGTAAGAAGAGAAGAACCCCAGCATATGTAAATGAGAAAAGACAGTGTAAATCTTTTATCCAATGACTACCCACTCTAATATTTCCAGCGCACTCTGTGAAAGCGACCAAATCTTCTATAAGAGGGAGATGGATAGCCCTTATTATTTTAGGTTAGACTAATATGAAAGATAAATAATTCATTCGCATAATAAATAATGAAATGGTATAGTCAGATACAGTAGAAGAATAATTAAAAAAATAAAAATATATGTAAAAAGTTGTCTGATAAATACAGCTTTAAGTACAAATATCATTGGTAATATGGTAAAGTTAAAATGGGTACAAATCAAATTCTATTAAGGGAGAGATTAAAATGGAAAATTTAATGTTTTGCTATCAGTGTGAACAAACATTTGGAGGAAAGGGCTGTACAAAGAGTGGAGTTTGTGGAAAAGTACCAGAAATTGCAAATCTCCAGGACTTGTTAATATATCAGCTGAAAGGAATTTCTTGTTATGCAAAGCCTCTAATTGAACAGGGAAAGATTATTGATAAAGAGATAGTAAAATTCGTAGAAAATAGTCTATTCACAACATTGACAAATGTAAACTTTGATGCAGAGGTTCATGTAAGAAGATTAAAGGAATCACAAAAGATAAAGGAAAGCTTAAGAAATGAAGCGCCTGAAGGAGAATATCCAGATGCTGCTACATATAATCTAAGTGATACTAAAGAAGCTATGTTAAAGGATTCAGTAAAAGCAGGAATTATGTATGACCAAGATCTTGATGCTGATATTCGATCCTTAAGATCAACTATATTATATGGATTAAAAGGTATAAGTGCTTACGGACATCAGGCAAGGTTTATTGGTTATAATAGTGATCAAGTAGACCAATTTTATTTTTTAGGACTGGAATCTACCACAAATGACAACTTAGCTCTTGAAGATATGATACGTATGGCTATGAGAACTGGAGAGATGAGCGTAGAAGTAATGAAAACTCTAGATGCAGCAAATACCACTAGATACAAAAATCCTTCACCTCATAAGGTAAATGTTAATATTAAAAAAGGTCCATTTATTATAGTATCCGGACATGATTTAAGAGATTTAGAAATGCTGCTTGAGCAAACCGAAGGTAAGGGGATTAACATTTATACTCATGGTGAAATGCTTCCGTCACATGGATATCCAGAATTAAAAAAATATAAACATTTAGTAGGTAATTTTGGTTCTGCTTGGCAAAATCAGCAGAAAGAATTTGATGGAATATCAGGCTGTATTTTAATGACAACTAATTGTTTGATGAGACCAAGAGAAACATATAAAGATAGAATATTTACTACTAGTGTTGTAGGTTGGGATGGAGTAAAATATATCGGAGTTTCTGAAGATGGAACTAAGGATTTTAGTGAAATAATAAATAAAGCATTAGAACTAGGTGGATTTAAAGAAGATGAAGAAGAAAAGGAAATACTAGTAGGCTTTGGACATAATGCAACATTATCACATGCTGAAGCTATAGTTAATGCAGTTAAAGAGGGAAAACTAAGACATTTTTTCTTAATAGGTGGTTGTGATGGAGCAAGACCAGGAAGAAATTATTATACTGATTTTGCTAAAATGGTTCCAGAAGATTGTGTAATTCTTACTTTAGCTTGCGGTAAGTACAGATTCAATAAATTGGACTTTGGGACAGTAGCTGGATTACCTAGATTATTAGATGTAGGTCAATGTAATGATGCCTATTCGGCAGTTAGAATAGCCACAGCATTGGCAGATGCCTTTGAAACAGATGTAAATTCGCTGCCGCTGACCATTGTACTTTCTTGGTATGAACAAAAGGCTGTAGCTGATTTACTAGCACTATTATCACTGGGTATAAAAGGAATGTACTTAGGACCAAGTTTGCCAGCATTCTTATCACCTAACGTACTACAATATCTAGTGGATACATTTAATATAACACCAATAAGTACACCAGAGGATGATTTAAGAACTGCACTAAAGCAAACAAAATAAAGTGAAACTTGAATTAAGTTGGATTTGTATTCGACTTTGTTACCACTACATTTTAATAAAGCCATGAAAGTCTCTAGTAGGCTTTCATGCTTAAATAATAATTATCATAGAAAGTTATTTACAGAAAAACATTTACTCTTATGTATGTATTTCTTTTTTTCCTTCCTTTACAAACCTGTGTAATCTTCTGTATCCTATTGAAATTATACATATTGTAATAGCTGAGATTCCTACTGAAAAAAACACAAAATGCCAGTTTGATTTAGTAGACATAATTAAAATAGTAGTAGCTCCTGCAGGAGGATGTAAAGTATCTGTTATAAGCATAAAAAGTATTGACAAGCTTAATCCAATAGATAAGCTTAATGAGGTAATATTCATTGTGTTTACAAGAAATATTCCAATAAAAGCACTGATGATATGTCCACAAAAAATATTTTTTGGCCGCGAAAAGGGGCTATGTGGTAAAGTGAAAATTATTACACAACTGGCAGCTATAGGCGGAATCAACAATGTTATTTTATAATAGTAACTGAGTTTATTAATTATAAATACAGATATAAAAACACATAATCCAATTAATAACGCTCTTTTAACTTTATTTAGCAATATAAATCTATGTTGATGGTGAATTATATTCATAATATATGAAATTATTTTTGTCATTTTAAACCCCGCCTTTACAGCTGATAATGTACAATTAAATATATCATGTTATAATAAAATTTGCTGTGACTATCGTCACAGCAACCATATTAATTATTCCATAACTAGCCTTAAATATGGCAATAAAGAGTTTTTATCATTTATGAGAATTTTCTTTCTAAGGTAACTAATGATTATGATCATTAAGCTAAGGCTTGATGCATATTAAAACGACTCTTTAATTTTTGTCCAAGCTACATCAAACTCTGATTCATTACTTATACGAAGTTCAGGTGCAACGTCAAACAAAGCTTCATAAATGATTCGCATCATTTTTTCAAAATCAAATTCTCCATCTCTTATATTCCAATTAGAAGTTCCATGAAAAGCTTGTAAAAACAGAATGAATAAAAGTTTATTATCAATACTGGTTCGGAATTCCCCTGAATCTTTACCTTTTTGTATCATAGGAACTATAGTCTCGTATAAAATTTTTATTTTCTCATCTTTAAATGCACTAACTTTTTCAGAGATATCTTTTATAGAAAGTTGCTTAAAAATCTCAGGACCAGAAGCTGTTACAAAGTCAATTAAACGTTGGAAAACTATCCACACCTGCTCAACATAATTTTTAGCACTCATAATACGAGCAAAAATTTCCGGAGTAATTTCATTTTCAAAATTATAATACTCCTCTAACAATTCATCCTTAGATTTAAAATGATAATAAAATGTATGCTTATTTATTGATGCAGCACTACATATTTCCTTAATTGTTATGGCATCAAAACCTTTCTCACGAAATAAAGGAATTGCTACCTGAATAATTCGTTGTCTTGTTTTTATCTCAGCCAAAAGAAGCCCTCCTATAGAATTTATTTATTATAGAATATCATGTTTTTTAATTTATCGTCAATTCAATTCTAGATATATTGACAAATTTATTATACCGTAGTATCATATTTGTTATACCTAGGTTGCAAAATATTTAATTGTGCATTTTAAATAAAAAACCTTGAGTAGACTAATTCTATGAGGAGTGATTTATATGTTAAACAAAAAAACTGCAGTTATTACTGGTGCCTCCAGTGGTATTGGTCGTGCCATTGCAAACAGTCTGGCTAATGATGGGATGCACATATACATTACTGGACGAAATAAGGAGAAACTTGAACTTGTTCGTTCCCAAATCGAAAATGCTGGTGGATGTGTCAGTGCCAGTGCTTTTGATATTCGAGATGTAACTAAACTTCAACATTTTATTCAGCAAGCAAAGGATGAAACTGGCCGTTTGGATGTAATGGTCAACAATGCAGGTCTACACATTCACGGGAAAATAGCTGAAACTGACCTGGAAAGCTGGCGTGAGATGATTGATGTAAATATTTTAGCACTGCTAGCTGGTTCACAAGCAGCCATTCACGCAATGCTCGAAAATCCTGACAGTACAGGTGGAAATATCATCAATATTTCTTCAGGTAATGCAAAAGAGCCTGGAAAAGATTTTTACAGTTCCACAAAACACATGGTAAATTCACTCTGTGAAGCACTGACTCAAGAGCTTGCAGATGAACCAATACAAGTAACTAATATTATGCCTGGTGCAGTTGTCACTAATTTTGGAAGAAGTGCAGATCCTGCAATGATACAAGGACTTGCTGCAAAACTTGGCATGGATGTTGAAATCAAGAAAGATGAACACCTTTCTGATGAACTACTTAAGCGTATACACTCAGCCATGGGACAAATCTTTTTAAGCCCAGAGGACGTAGCAAATGCAGTAGTCTATGCCCTAAAGCAACCTAAAAACGTTGTTGTGCGCGAGGTATACCTCTGTGCTCCAAAGGTGTATTTAGGAAAAGACTTTTCTTTCTAAGAAGTAATCATTTATTATAAAGATCCATCCAAATAAGCACCATCTATCATTACTGATATAGATCTAGACATCCTTCCAATGTCTAAGTTCTATATCCTTTTTAGCAAATTTTATACTATAAATATTGGAGGTATTAAAATGGAGATTAAAGAAACAAATGAATATGTATCTGTAAAATCTTTAGTAGGTCCACTTCTAGCTATTATATTAGGTATGTTTATGGTTAGTCTTGATGGTTCAGTTTTAAACGTAGCTATGCCAGGAATAGTTAAATATTTTGGTAGTACCTTGTCAACTATGCAATGGACTATAACCGGATATGCACTTGCTCTTGCTGCTGTTATTCCTTTGGCTGGTTGGATTACCGATCGATTTGGTGCAAAACGAATTTTTATTATCGTTATTGGACTATTTACTATAGGTTCATTCCTCTGCTCTTTAGCTACTTCTCCTAGTCAGTTGATTATATTTAGAATTATTCAGGGTATTGGAGGCGGCATGGTTATACCTATCGGTTTAGCAACCATTTATCATTTAGCACCAAAAGAAAAATTAGGTTCTTTAATGGGTTTATTAGGTATGCCACTGTTACTTGCACCTGCTATTGGGCCTGTTGTTTCTGGTTATATTTTACAATATAGTTCTTGGCAGTGGATTTTCCGTATTAATTTGCCTATTGGAATTATAGCTATTTTAATAAATATTAAATACTTACCAGATTTTCATAGAAAAACTGTACCTTCACTTGATATTTTGGGAATGTTACTGGCACCTATTGCCTTTGCAATGCTAGTTTATGGAGTAAATGAAGGAAGTAAAAGTTGGACTTCCATAAATACTATCACAGGTTTAATTGTAGGTGGTGTTGCATTGATCATTTTTATTTTTGTGGAGTTACATCAAAAGCAGCCTTTAATTGAACTTAAAGTATTTGGTGTTTCGCAATTCACTCGTGGTATAATTGTATTATGGACTTTTCAGATTATATTTTTTTCAATACTTATACTGGCCCCTTTGTTTTTGCAGTACGTTAAAGGATATAGCTCACTTCACACAGGATTTATGCTTTTACCACAGGCTCTTGCAATGAGTATTATGATGCCTATAAGCGGACAGTTATTTGATAAGATAGGAGTAAAATACTTGGCATTTATTGGAACAACACTTGCTGCTGTAGTATTGTTTATGCTTTCTAGAATATCTGCTGATACAAGTGTAACCTATATTGTAACATGCCTTATAATGCTTGGTGTAGCTGGAGGACTTACTGTAATGCCGCTTAATACTCATATTCTTAACGTATCCCCTGAAAATTTAGTAAGTAGGGTCACTCCCCTTACAGGAGCTTTTCAACAAATCATTTTATCTTTTGCCACAGTCATAATGACAGGTTTTTTAACTTCAAGAACCACTTATCATCTAACTAATATTACGAATAAGTTGAATGCGGTTATTTTTTCCTATGACGATACGTTCTTACTTTGTTGCTATATAGCTGTTATTGGAGTGGTTTTTAGCCTTTCTGTTGGCAAATCAAAGAAAGTGTAACTTACCAATCTGATTGTACTTAATGCAGCCATAGAAGGTGAGTATGGGAAGGGTTTTGCAGTGGTGGCAGAAGAGGTAAGGAAGCTTGCAGAAGAATCATCAACAGCAGTTGTAGAAATTAAAAATAATGTAAATTATTACAAATATTATATATATAAATATAGGCAAATTTAAAAATAATAAAAATATTGTCTCTGGTAATGAAATAAAATTAAGAAACTATTGACAATAGATAAGTAATAATATAAACTTAAGACTGTATAAATCATATAAAACATATATGCAAACATGGATATAAATTAACAGTTTACTACATAGTGCTATTGCTTAAAAAATATAGAAATGATTATTTTCTAACTGGAAAACCGGAGGACAAATATTCTTTATTGAATTTTGTGCTCCTTTTTGCTTGTAATTAAATTTTAACCTTTAATTATATGATTATTTTATATTATTTAGAAACTTGCAATAATATTAGAAAAAAGAATGTGTTAATTATGAGACTATATTCTACTTTGCAGAGAACTAACAAAATACTTTAAAGATTACAGTTGATTTAATGTAAATATTTGAATTAGAGAGTTATAACAAGAAATTAAGTATATTTAAAAAAATAAAGAGGTGATTTAAATGGGAATAAACCTAAATTTAGCAGAACTAGATATAAGAGATAAGAGATTAGGGGCAATTATATCTTATAATGGCTCTGCACAAGATATTTATGAAAAATCTCTAGAGCGTAGTATAAAAC
>NZ_JBDNRK010000007.1:0-116748 GCF_047718555.1 Clostridium sp.
GAAAAGCAGAGAACCAAAATCTTCGATTTTGTGTGAATCGCTTTCACTGTGTGCGATGGGAGTATTACAGATGGTAGTCATCGGATAAATGTGCAATATTGACATTTATAAAAAGCTATGATATATTTTCACTAATATATTTATGTTTTAAACAAATGCTGACTGGAAAACCAGAGGCTTTGTGCGGAATGTTATAATTCTGCCCAAAGCCTTTTTTTATTTCTAAAATTCAATGTAGTAAGATTATATTTTAAAATGCAGAAAGGGAGAAAGAAGATATGAGTATTAATTTAAATGATACTGCAGCACCCCTTAGAGAAAAGAGATTGGGTTCTGTTTCAGGATACAGTGGAAATGCTGAGGAATTATATAAAAAATCTCATGATGGCAGCTTAAAGGATACAGATAGATCATTTTCTCAGTGTACCTCCTGCAGTGCAAATCAAGTTAAAAATCAGCTTGTGTACATACAAGATGCAGCTGTGGTAGAGCACGGTCCTGCAGGCTGCAGTGGAGATATACCAAATAGAAATATGGTTGGGAGATCAGGAAGAAAGAAAAGGAGACTTCCTATTAGAAATTTACACTATATAAATACAAATTTAACTGAAAAAGATACAATATACGGAGGAGCTAAGAAATTAGAACTTTCAATAAAAGAGGCTAAAAGGAGATTTAATCCTAAAGCAATTTTTGTAACTACTACCTGTGCATCGGGAATAATTGGAGATGATGTGGAAGCTATATGTAATAAGGTAGAAAGAGAAATAGGCATACCTGTTATTACTATAGTTTGTGAAGGCTTTAGATCTAAAATTTGGGCATTGGGGTTTGATGCAGCTTATCATGGAATACTTAGAAAAATAGTAAAGCCTGCTGTAAGGAGAAGGAATGACTTAGTCAATATAATTAACTTTCAAGGAAAGGATATTTTCACAGAACTTTTGGAAGATTGGGACTTAAGGTAAACTATCTTGTTCCCTACACCACTATTGAGCAGCTATCGCATATTTCTGAAGCGGCTGCTACGGTGCAGATATGTGCTACACTGGGTACTTATTTTGCAGCAGGACTTGAAGAGCATTTTGGAGTACCAGAAGTAAAGTCACCACCACCTTATGGAATAGCTGGTACAGATGCTTGGTTTAGAGAACTTGGAAAAGTAGTTCATAAGGAAGAAGAAGTGGAAAAGTTAATAGCGGAGGAGAAGGAGAGAATAGCTCCTAAACTCGCAGAATTAAAAGAAAAATTAAAGGGAAAGAAAGTATATATAGGTGCTGGAGCTGCACATGGGCATGGGATGATGTCTATTGTTAAGGAACTTGGCATGGAACTTGTAGGAGGCTGTACCTGGCATCATGATGCTAAATTTGACAATGGTGACGATAGAGCTGATAGTCTTAAACATGTTGTAGAGAATTATGGTAATTTTAAATTGTCAATTTGTAATAAACAATCCTTTGAATTGGTCAATACATTGTATAATTTAAAACCAGATTTATTTATAACTAGGCACGCCAGCACTATATGGGCAAGCAAATTGGGTATTCCCTCTTTGGAAATGGGAGATGAGCATTTTGCCATAGGCTATCAGGGTTTACTAAATTATGGAGAGGTTATTTTGGATACTATAAGTAATCCTATGTTTGTAAAAAAAATTGCTGAACACAGTAAGCTTCCCTATACGGATTGGTGGTTAAAACAAAATGCCTTTAAATTTTTAGGAGGTGAAGCCTAATGAGTGAAATACTTCAGGAACCAAGACATTTTTGTGCATTGGGCGCTCAACAGACAGTAATTGCTATTGAAAGGGCTATTCCAATTGTTCATGCAGGTCCAGGCTGTAGTGCAAAACTTACTACTGCCATGTCTTCCTCGGGAGGAAATCAAGGCTCGGGATATGCAGGGGGAGATGCTATTCCCTGCAGTAATTTGATTGAAAAAGATGTAGTGTTTGGTGGTGAAAAGAAGCTAAGAAAGCTCATTGAAGGAACTCTACAGGTAATGGACGGAGACTTTTTTGTTGTACTTACTGGATGTATTTCAGATATAGTAGGAGACGATGTAGGAAGTGTAGTGAAAGAGTTTACTGGAAGAGGGATACCTATTGTATATGCAGAAACAGGGGGATTTAAAGGTGATGCATATAAGGGGCATGAATTGGTTTTAGAAGCTATAATAAATCAATATTTAAAACCTTCACAGGAGAAGATTAAAGGATTTGTAAATGTATTTGCATCAGTACCCACCCATGATCCTTTCTGGGAAGGAGATCTAAATGAAATTAAAGAATTATTGAAAAGCATTGGACTTCAGGCAAACATATTATTTGGTCATAATAGTGGGGGAATAGATGCTATAAACAACATACCAAAGGCAGAATTTAATCTTGTAGTTTCACCCTGGATAGGTGTAAAGGCAGCTAAACTTTTAGAGAAAAGATTTGGAACGAAATATTTACACTATCCAGTATTGCCTATAGGTGGAGTGGAAACCAGTAAGTTTCTAAGAACAGTAGCGGATTTTGCTGGAGTCAATAAAGACTTAGTTGATAAGGTTATTAAGGAAAAAGAAGAGGAGTTTTATCATTATCTAGTTCGTTCTGGTGAATTCCTTGTAGCATCTAGATATGATCTGCCAAAGAAATTTTTTATAATAGATGATTCTTCCTATACTCTTGGAATAACTAAATTTTTAGTAAATGACTTAGGACTTTTACCAGCACATCAATTTATTACCGAAGATGTGCCAGATCAGTTTAAAGATAAAATTATAGAATATTTTA
This sequence comes from Clostridium sp., assembly GCF_047718555.1. Taxonomy (GTDB): domain Bacteria; phylum Bacillota; class Clostridia; order Clostridiales; family Clostridiaceae; genus Clostridium_I. Next base: position 2,786 of record NZ_JBDNRK010000007.1, read on the forward strand.
AGGAGTTTGATATTGAAATAACTGCTGATGTTACTTTTTCACAGGATGGTGGAGTTATAAATGAAAAATTAAATAAGTACGAAATTAATACATACCCATTAATATTAGGAAGCTCCTGGGATGTAGATATAGCAAATGCAATAAGCGGTTTACATTTGAGTGTGGGACTTCCCATAACAGATAGACTTATATTAAATCATACTTATGTAGGCTATAGAGGCGGATTGAATTTAATTGAGGATATCTATACTAAGCTTTTATCTTTACAGATTTAAATTATTAATAGAATATTTTCATTGAAAATGTGGGCTTATATCAAGTTATATTTTGTGTACAAGAATTTGACTAAAATTTTATAATTAAAAAAGCACTATGAAATTCATATAATTTTAACTGATTTCATAGTGCTTTTTATTTTAAACTTAATTGTGAATGTAGTTTTAGAAATCATTAATTAAGTCTGGATTTTTTAGACATACTTATATTTTAAGTTATTTAGTTAGTGGAAATATATTTTTTTAATTTAAATACAGTTCATATAAAGCCTGTGTTCCAAGATCTTCTTTTCCCTGTTCTATAAGTTTATCATAAAGTTTTTTTGAAAGGCTTAGGGCAGGAGTATCTAGACCCATGGCATCTGCTTCCTCTAAGGCTATTTTCATGTCCTTTACAAAATGTTTAATATAAAAACCAGGTGCGAAATCACCTTTAAGTATTCTTGGAGCATAAGCACTTAATTGCCAGCTGGCAGCTCCACCAGCGCCAATGGATTTCAAAACAGTTTCTGGATCAAGACCAGATTTTTTTGCATATACTAAGGCTTCACATACGCCCATTATATTGGAAGCTATAGCTATCTGATTACACATTTTAGTATGTTGACCGGCGCCAGCACCACCCTGCAGTACTATGTTTTTACCCATTAACTCAAATATTGGCTTTAAATTTTCAAAAGCTTCCCTATCTCCACCTATCATTATGGATAAGGTACCTTCAGCAGCACCTACATCTCCTCCTGATACGGGAGCATCTAAAGCAAAAATTTCTTTTTCTTTTGCAGCCTCATATATTTTCTTTGCAAGAGACGGTTTAGAAGTAGTCATGTCTATAACGTAGCCGCCTTTTTTTATATTATTAATAATTCCATTTTCACCTAGATATACTTCTTCCACATCCTTGGGATAACCTACTATTGTGATAACTATATCTGAATCTTTAGCTAGTTCAGCTACAGAAGTTTTCCAGATTGCACCTTTATTAATTAAAGCTAATGCTTTTTCTTTAGTTCTATTATAAACTGACAGTTTATAGCCTCCATCTAATATATGAGAAGCCATAGCAGCCCCCATTACTCCTGTTCCAATAAAACCTACTTTTATATCTGATTTTGACATATTAGAAATTCTCCTTTCCTTTACATACTAATTTAATTATAAGCATTTTTTAGTGCTTATACAAATTGATTTGCATTGTATGCTCATATATAATAAAATTATAAAATTAAATAAAAGTAAAGTTTATTAAGGAAAATATATCCATGAGATTATATAAAAATGGGTATTAAAAATAAAATAGATGGAATAGCTAATAAATAATAATATTTTTGAAAATATTACAGATAATAATAAGGAAACTATATATAGATATTTAATTAAAAGGGGTATTTAAATGAAAATTGAAGAAGGTAAAATTGAAGATATAAATGAAATAATGGAAATAATTAAAGCCACTGTATCTGATATGCATGAACAGAAAATATATCAGTGGGATCATACTTATCCAAGCAAGGAAATAATAACTGAAGATATGCATGAAGAAAATCTTTATGTATATAGAGATGAAAACATAATTAAAGGTTTTGTTGTACTAAATGAGTATGAAGATAAAGAATACGAAGAATTGGATTGGAAATATAATAAAGGTAGACATTTAGTCATACATAGACTATGTGTTAATCCAAAATACAAAGGTAAGGGTATTGCAACTAAGCTTATAGAATATGCTGACATATATGGAAGAGATAATAATTATTCAGCAATACGTTTAGATACATTTATAGACAATAAACCTGCCCGTAAATTATACGAAAAGAAAGGCTATAGTGTAGTAGGTGCATTGGAATTTAGAATGGGTGTATTTTATTGCTTTGAAAAAGCACTTGAACAAATTACGACTTATATATAGTACTATATAAATAGTATATTAGTTTGCGGTTAGAATTGTACATTTGATCAATAACAATTAAACAAAATATATATTTTACAATGAAGTTAATTTATTGCAGCATATATATTACAATTAACAATTGATATATAAAGGAGGTTTTTTATATATGAAGTACGAAGGAATTGTATACAGGCCACCTAGCGAAGCAGACAGTCTAATAGTTCAGGTGACTATAGGCTGTGCACATAATAAATGTAGTTTTTGTAGTATGTATAAGGATAAAAAATTTAGAATAAGAAGCTTGGAAGAAATAGAAGAAGATTTGCAGGATGCCAGAGAAAAATATAATTACGTAAAACGTATATTTTTAGCAGATGGTGATTCTATTGTTTTATCCATGGATAGATTAAAACACATATTATTTAAAATAAAAGAACTGTTTCCAGAATGCGAAAGAGTTGCAGCCTATGCCGCTCCTAAGGATATTTTGAGAAAAACTGCTGAAGAGCTTAAGGAACTAAAACATTTAGGCATAGGTATACTTTATATGGGAGTAGAAAGCGGCAGTGATATAATATTAAGAGAAATACAGAAAGGTGTTACTTCCTCTGAAATAATAGAGGCAGGAAAAAAGGTTAAAGCTAGTGGAATTAAGCTTTCAGTTACGTTTATTTCTGGTATAGGGGGAAAAGGCAGATGGAGAGAAAATGCTATAGAATCTGCAAAGGTTATAAATTCTATTAATCCTGATTATGTGGGCCTTTTAACACTTATGGTTGAGCCTAAAACAGATATATATGATGGCATTAAGTCTGGTGAGTTTAAACTTTTAAGTCCTGAGGACGTTATGTTAGAAACCAGAGAACTTATTAAAAATATTCAGGTGGAAAATTGTATTTTTAGAAGTAACCACGCCTCTAATTATGTGTCTATAGGGGGAACATTACCACAAGATAAAGAAAAGTTAATTGATATGATTGATGATGTATTAAGTGGAAAGTATGGGTACAAGCCCGAAGAACTTAGAAGATTATAGAGAATAATTTATATAGATCTATTTTGAGGATAAACTTTAAATAAGTAAAATTTATTAATTCTAAGAGGAGATTAATGTTCTTACATCGGTGCATCATGGAAATACTGAGAAGATTGCAAATGTAGATATTTTTACTAGTTTAAAGACAACTGAGAATTAAATGATATAATAGAATTTAGATAGGGGTGGTGTAATATGTCAAAAATTAAAGTATGTAAGCATACAGTTGATTATGATGAATTGGTAAAAGCGTTAAAGGATAATAAAATAAATTTTGAAACAAAGAGTTGTATTCATAAATGTTCTAAATGTCATGAGAAAGTTTTAATTAAAAAGGATGAGGATTATATATCAGCAAAGACTGTAGAAAAATTAATATCAAAATTAAATGATGAAAATTAGTAAAGAGTATTTAAAGCTAAATTTATTAATGTTTTTTAATCCTATAATTTAATAACTATTTAAAGTATAGTAAAAAGCCTTTGATTATAATAAAAAGACTCTAGCCAAAGTTTGTAGCTAGAGTTTTTTAATGGCAAAAATTCTGTCTATAAGGTTGGATTTGCAAAATTTTTTATAAACAGAATTCTTGGCATCGGATAAATTAGAAATGGGCTTTATTAGTATTTTATGGAAATTATTTTATGCTTATAGCATATATATGATGTAATATCAATGATTGGGGGAAAATATGTTATATATACATGATTTTATAAAAATACTTATTGCTTGTTTCTTAGGTGGAATAATAGGATATCAAAGACAAAAAAAGGGTATGTCTATGGGCATGAGAACACATATTATTGTTTGTGTAAGTGCTACTTTAGTACAAATAATATCTATAGATTATAATAGCTTAAATAAAAGTAACGCAGATGTAATGAGACTTGGAGCACAGGTTATATCTGGAATCGGTTTTTTGGGAATGGCAAGTATAATTAAAGAAGGCGGAAATGTTGTGGGATTGACAACAGCAGCAAGTGTATGGTTTATTGCATGTGTTGGTTTGGCCACTGGAAGTGGTATTTATGTTCCAGCAGCAATTGCTACAGTAATTGTTTATTTTATTCTTAGAGATGTATTTAAAATAGATAAGAGAATAAAAAAAATTAAAGGAAATGATAATAGTTATGAACTGGAAATTGTGTTAAATGGTATTATTGCTGATAGTAATAAAATAAATATAATTTTTAATACCATAACTAAAGAAAAATTTAAAATTTCTGCAATAAATGTAAATACAGAAGATAGAAGTAATATAATAATCTACATGAATGTAAATTTGCCTCCAAATAAAGAAGCAAATGATATATTGGATGAATTGCTTAAATATGAATATGTTAAAAAGATCTGTATAATGTAAATTAAAAAATATGTAGTGAAACTTATTTATCATATAATATGGCATAAAATGGATTTTCGTATTTGCAAGAATATGATAGAATTAGTTTGCACTTTTGAAGGAATATGATATAATTAATCATTGTGTAAATCAACTAAATTTTATTAAAGTATAGGTTCATTATATGAGGTTTGTAGTAAGATTGTTGATATTAATAAATAGTAGTTTTTGTTAATTTGTTAATAAAATGTCAATTATTGCAAAAAATCATAGGTGAACCAAAATATTTTATTCTAATGTAAAGGATTAAAATAAAAACTTTAATTGGCATAAAAATTATATGCAGGAGGAAAACGATGAACAAGAATTTTAAAAATATGATAATTATTTTTATAGGCTTCTTTTTTTTATCTCTATTTTCTAATACCTTATCACCTTTCATAACTACAATAAAAAATACTTATGGGGTATCAAATGATGCTATTGCAATACTACCGCCAGTAGTTTATGGTGCATCTTTTATAATGAGTATAGTTAGTGCTAGATTACAATCTTTAATTAGTCTTAAAAGAGGAGTACATATAGGGTTTTTATTCGCAATTATTGCCAGTGTTGTAATTTTGGTTTCAAAGTCATTTTACATACTTTTGGTTGGATACTTTATATCAGGGTTAGCAGTGGGTATGGGAACTGTATTTTTAACTACCATGCTTTCATTACTTCCTAAAGAGTATCAGAAGTTCAGTTTTGCCAATGCTTGCTTTGGATTAGGTGGTATTTTAATCTTACCTATAGATAGGTTTATTTTAAAAAACAGCATAAATTTTAACTACACTTATATTATTCATATAGTTTGCGTAGTTGTATTTATTATTATATCTTCAAAAATTGAAATTTTTACTTCTTGTGAAAAGGGAGAAGAGTGCAATAATACTTTTTCCGTATTAAAAAATCCATTAGTTTTAATATTATCTCTTGCAATATTCTTTTATGTAGGAGCAGAAATATCAACAACAAATTGGACAGGAACTTTCCTTGAAAATTATTATGGAATTACCAAAGCTGATGTTCCAGGAATTTTATCTAGCTTTTGGATTCTCTTTACTTTAGGAAGGGTTGTGGGAGATAAGTTCTTAGAGAAGGTTGGACAACTGAAATTTCTTTCAATTTCTCCTATAATATCTGTTATAGGAATATTAATTATTTTATCCGGTAATACTAAAACTCAAGCATTAATAGGTATCGCTGTTATGGGCTTGTCTATGTCATTAATATATCCGGCATTACAAGGCTATATCATACAACATGTACAAAAGCAATATGTACCAGCAGCTTCAGCAATTGTAACAATATTTAATAATTTAGGTGCTACATTTTTAACCTATGGAATAGGTTTTGCAGGTGGAATAAAGGTTAGCTATGTATTTATAATTCAGATATTCTTTTATGCATATATACTAATAGTATCAATGCACTATTTAGTTTCCAAGACTAAAAGGCAATTAAATTAATATAGAGGTTTGTTAAATTTAGGCTTTCAGGAATTTTCTGAAAGCCTTTTACATATATTGGTATAAAACCTATATTTATTTGTTATCTTTTTTATTATTTATAGGCGCGTCTGTCTGAATATAGGTAAGCTGTCCACCAGGGTACACTCCATCATTAGTAACTTTATAGTCATCATGATTGTGCATTGGATAAAATTGAGGGAAAAACTTTTTGTCAGGATTGCATTCATCTTCGGCACAAATTTCAATATAGTTAACAGTATCAGGATTATCAGGATTGTTTATAGGTTCAGTTGGTATATTTGCTATTGTATCTGGTGCCAGTTTATAAATTGAATGCATTTGACTGCATAAATAAGAAATACCATTTTCCCCGTTTACAATATCTGAAAGAAGCATAACATATTCTTTGTCAAAATAACTGTCAATATCATTGTATGCGAAATTTCTATTGGTAGCCGTCTTTGGAATATTAGGCTGAGGAATATCATAATAGCTCCATATGTCATTTTTATTCTGTTTTATTCCTGATTTTTTTAAGCTTTCTTTGGAAGGGTAAATAATAAGTGCCCCATACATACCCATTTGTACGTGTTCAGAAGCTTCTATATGATATTGTAGCTATGTCTAAATTTAATATAGACAAGTATTTTGATTTTATATCTAGAAGTAGGGAATGTCTCAAATTGTATTAATATACATCAGAGACTCCCCTTTTCTTCACTTTTAATGATATATGGGCATTAACTTTATTGAAATTAATACTATTAAAATCCTTTTTACAAATTAATACATGTTTACTACAGATATTTTGTATAAGGTATTCATTTTGAGAAAAGCACTTATAATATAGAAGTTACTGTAATTATAACTTTAGTTTTTCATCAAAATCATCATTTTCATTTATGACTATTAAATTTTCATGAATTTCATCAAAAATTCTAAATATTCCCCACATTCCTGATTCTACATCCCAACGGAATATTCCAGATCTATATGAATAATCACCTGGGTTTTGATTTGCTCCGTTTTCCAGTATAATATTAAATACATTACCAATACTTATTGCTCCTTGTACGGATATAATATTAGAAAATGGGTCAGAATATTGAGATTTCCAGGAATGCCCATGCAATACAAAGCTGTGATTTCTTGGCTTGTCTGCTGGCATAAGGAGTCTTATTCTTATAGGATCACCAGGATAGGATTTAAAAACAGGAGTGGCTGGATCACCATGAATTTCTGAGCTCATTACAAGATGCACCCTTGGGTCTTTTTTTAAACGGTTTTCAAAGCGCTCAGATCTATAGTTAATTCCCTTTTGACCTTGATCTTCAAAATCTAGATGAGGTACATCTTGTCCTACGTCAACGGGATCGAGATGAGCTGCACCATGTCCTACGTCAACAGGATCTGGTATTGGTTTATTATTTTTATCATATAGGCTTATACCATCTTGCATAAACACTACAAATTCCCTAAAGTCCGGCATGCCTGGATTAGATATCACTATTTCTTCGAGATGGCCATTCTTTACTTCTTTACCGGTTCTTGGGTTAATATATTTAGAGCCTGTAGGTTCGATTATAATAGTACCGAAGAGACCGTGATGTCTGTGGTTTCGTATATCTCCAAAGCCAGTAAGGGTACAAGTACCTAATTCTGAGTCGGCAAACCATCTGTAGGTTATACTTTCACCTGGAGCAATGCTTTGATCATAGTTGAAACCTACTGTTGCTCCATCAGAGTTTAAAACATCGTATTTTAGTAATTGTGCATGAAGAGAAACTCTATTTGATGGAGGAAAAGGTGCTTCTACGGGAACCTCAGGATGTTTGTCCTGAATTAATGGTTTAAAAATATGGTTAGTTAAGGTTATCTCTATGCAATCTCCTGCATTTGCTCGTAATATTAATGGTTTAGGTTTCATAGTTCCAGCAATAATTTTCTTTTCATGTTCGGCCAATACAAACATCAAGCCATTTGGATCATGATCTCCAAATTTATTGTATACAATATCCTTTTGTATGGTGACAATATCAAATTTTCTTGTGTTAGCATCTTTAGGACAATGAGCAGGGCATTTTGCCTTAGGTGGCGGATTGCCTGTTTTGCAAGGTAAGGGTTTTGTTCTCATTGGAGGTACAGGTCTATCGTCAAGAGGCAGTAGATGATCAACTTTCTCTTTATGAACTCTTAATATTCCCCATAAGCCAAGCCATAGGTCATCAATTCCTCCAAAATAATATAAATAATCTCCACTTTTATAATCTTCGTCTATTTCTATATTGAAGGCTTCTGATATACCTAAAGTTTGTGACTGAACAAGAGGAGATACTGGATCAGTAGGTTCCTTTCGCCATCTTAAACCATTGAGATTAAAAGAATGTTGTTCTTCATGTGCACCATCAAACAGCCTTATTCGTATAGGGTCTCCTTCGTAAGTCTCAAGCAGAGGTGTAACGGGATCGCCGTGTACATAGGAACTAAAAACATAAGCAGGATCACCTTTACGAAATTGAAAAGGCTCGTTTTTATAGTTTATACCCATAACCCCTGGATCATTCTGAGATCCTGGAAAAGGTGGTGGATTTAAAGGTTTGCCATCTTTATCAAAAAGAAGAGCAAAATCATGAACCGCAAGAACAAACTCTCTAAAGTCAGGTTCTCCAGGTCTTTTTATTATTGCCTTAGTTCCACTTTTTATTTTTTTACCAGTTTTAGGATCGTGAAAAGTGGAGTTAGAGGGTTCAATAATTAATGCACCAAATAGTCCATGCTGCTGATGAGCACTGGGAAATAAGTGATCATGGAAAAATATTGTTCTCAGTTCTGTATCAGCATAAAATCGTTCAATAAGAGTATCACCAAAATTAGCAGAGGCATCATTACACCAACCGTTAGAACTACCGTCTGCAACGATAGTATCAAATTTAACTAGGTGTATATGCCAGCCAGCCTCAGTGGTTTCAGTCTTCAATTGAAAGGCATTTCCACCTATTGTTTTAGGGAGTTTATTTGTAAGTCTAATTTCTATGGAATCTCCTACATTTGCTCTTATAACAAAAGGTTCAGGTTCTTTTTTACCACTTATAACTGCTTCTTCATCCTCTTTTAAGACAAATATCCTTCCTTCAGGGTCATGCCAACATTCATTGTTATATTTTATAGGAACTTGTATAGCGACCACTTCAAAAACTTTAGTAACTGCATCTGGTGGACAAGGATTAGAATATAGGGCTCCTGGTTCTGCATTTGGAACAAAATTTGCTTTTTCTAAAGCTGTTGGACCTCTACCGTTAACTATTCCCAGTGGTGGTTTAAAAGACTTTTTACCAACTTCTCCGGATACAAATCGTGGAAATCCGGGGTGTTTATCGTCTTGGGGCAATGGAGGTGTTCTATCTGGTAGTGGAATTAGTGCTGGTACACAAGTACCGTCGGGAAGCTGACTTGTACCATCTTCCAGTCTGTCAAGTATTCTCCATAGTCCCCACATTCCTTCAGCAAAATGAGGGTAAAGATGACAATGCCATATAACATCACCTATACATCCGTTTAAACTTCCTGCTCCAAATAAAGGTTCAATAGTAAAACTTTGTTGAGGGCTAAAGGATATGGAGTCAATTATAGTTGATTTAGGATCATTAGGTTCTAATTTCCATTGATGATTATGAAGATGGAATACGTGGGTTTCCTTGATTCCACCATGAATTACTCTAATTTTAGCAGGGTCACCTTTATAAGCACGTAATACTGGTGTAGAAGGATCTCCAAAAGCCCATGAACTTAAGGATACTTCCTCACCAACACCTCCAGTACCATGAGGATGACGATTTCTCATAGGTTCTGCTCTGTAATTTATGGGCATTGTTGATTCTGGCATTCCTGTTTCATGATTCATAGGTTGATTCCCATTGATATCTTTTATTTCTGGTTCATCATGAAAGATTGTAACGTATTCTCTGAAGTCAGGTAGTGCTGGATGGTGTATATCTGCGTATAAACCGCTTTTAATATATTTGCCTGTTATAGGATCTGTCCATGTAGCTCCCACAGGCTCAACTATCAGTGCACCAAAAAGTCCATGAACATTTGTGGATTTTTCTGAACTTCTCATATCCCCCATATCATTAAATAAAAATATTCCTTCTCTATCAGCAACCCACTTATATCTTATTTTTCCCCTAGTTGTAGTATCGGGATTAAAACCTATAGAGGCACCATCTGAACGCAAAACATTATAATCTACATCTTGAATGTGAATAGATGCAGGTCTGTCCAATTTGTTTTCAAAATCTATAATTAAAATATCACCTAAATTTGCTCTTATTACTAATGGTTGTACAATATCTACAGGTTTAAATGGCTTTTTTTTCACTTCTTCTCTTAGAATATATTCATTTTCTTTTAAAACATACATTAATCCATTTGGATCGTGATCGCCCTCTTTGTTGTATACTATTTTAGTAGATATAGCAACTATATTGAAGTGTTTAACTTGTACACATCCTCCGTTAAAATAAATTTTATTATCGTTAAGTTTATGATTTTTTAATCTCATTTCATTATCACTACTCCTTGTATTGAAAAAAAAGTAAATAGTATAATATTTGTCGTAATTATATTATTAGGTTTTCTGCCAATACATATTATGAGTTTAATACTATAAATGTGAGGTGAAAATTTATTTAAGTCTATTACTCCAAATTATGTGTTAAAATATAAAAGTGCAATAGCCTTTAGTCTATAGGTAAATTTGCAGATAAATAGTAGCTCATTTGAAATATTTAGTGTATAACTTGATATTCACATAATGTAGTACAAATTGTCAGGGGGATTGCTATGAAAAAAAATTACAATACTATTTTATTTGACTTAGATGGAACTTTAACTGATCCTAAATTAGGTATTACAAAATCTATTCAATATTCATTAAAGCACTTTGGTATATTTGAAAATAATCTTGATGATTTAAAAAAATTTATTGGACCACCTCTTAGGGATTCCTTTAAAGAATACTATAATTTTAGTGATAATGATGCAAATAGTGCAGTAGAGAAATACAGAGAGTATTTTTCTGATAAGGGTATATTTGAAAATAAATTATATACAGGCATAGTTGAATTATTAAATAAACTTTATAGTGAAGAAAAAAATCTAATTATAGCTACATCAAAGCCTACTGTTTTTGCAAAAAGAATATTAAAGCATTTTCATATAGATGAATATTTTAAATTTATAGCTGGTAGTAATTTAGATGGGACTCAAAGTAAAAAGAGTGAAGTAATTTCATATGCATTGAATCAGGGTAACTACTGTGATAAAAATAAAATAATCATGGTAGGAGATAGAAAATATGATATTGCTGGAGCAAAAGAGACAAAAATTAATTCAATAGGGGTATTATATGGTTATGGCTCCTATGAGGAATTGAAAAAAGAAAGACCTGAATATATAGCTAAAAATATTGATGAGCTGAGTAAAATATTAGTTTGATCTTTATTTGCTAAGAGTGATTTGAATCAATTTACTTAAATATTTTAGATAGGAGAATAATTTATGAATTCGTTGATTAAAACAAAGGTAGAAAATTTTAACTTAAGATTTGCTGAAGAAAAAGACGCAGCACTAATTTTAGAATTTATTAATGGGCTTGCTCATTATGAAAACTTGACAGATGAAGTTGTTGCTACAGAAGAAATTCTCAAAGAATTTTTATTTGAAAAGAAAATGGCAGAAGTTATAATTGGAGAATACAATGGGGAATCCGTAGGATTTGCTTTGTTTTTTCACAATTTTTCTACATTTTTAGGCAGACCGGGAATATATCTAGAAGATTTATATATAAAACCTGAAATGAGGGGAAAAGGATTTGGAAAAATAATACTTTCATTTCTGGGAAAACTAGCAGTTGAAAGAAAATGTGGCAGGGTTGAATGGTCGTGTCTTGATTGGAATGAACCATCTATAAAATTTTATAAACAAATGGGAGCAGTTCCAATGGATGAGTGGACTGTATATAGGGTAACTGGCAAGAATTTAAATTCTTTAGCTTCGGAATTTTAACCTAGCAAAACATATAGTTTAATAAGAATACTATATAAATTCTATGATATACTTATTTTGACAGGTGCTAGAATAATATCTGTTTTGTAGAAGAAATATATAGTAGTGAAAGGAGTTTTTATCATGGAGTATAACTTTTTAAAAAAATACGCTAGTCTTATAGTTAAAGAGGGTATTAATATTCAAAAAGATCAAATTCTTGTTATAAATTCGCCAATAGAATGTTCAGAATTTACTAGAGAAATTTCAGAAATAGCGTATAGAGAAGGGGCTAAGGATGTAGTAGTTAGTTGGAATGATGAATTACTTGCAAAAATTAAATATTTAAATGCCCCTGAAGAAGTTTTTGAAGAATTTCCCAACTGGAGAAGAGAATTATATGTGTCTTATGCAGAGCAAGGTGCAGCATTTTTAAGTATTTCAGCTTCAGATCCAGAACTAATGAAAGATGTAAATCCAGAAAGACTTATGAAAGCCAATAAAGCTTCCAGTACCGCGCTAAGAGATTATAGGGAAAGACTTATGAGTGATAAGAATGTATGGTGTGTAGTATCTGTACCTACTAAAGCTTGGGCAAAAAAAGTATTTCCTGAGGTAAGTGAGGAATTAGCTGTAGAAAAACTTTGGAGTGCCATTTTTAAGGCCGTAAGGTCTGATGTAGAAGATCCTGTAGCTTCATGGGAAGAACATAAAAATAATTTAAAAAAGAGTATGGATTTCTTAAATGAAAATAATTTTAAATATCTTCATTATAAAAATTCTTTGGGTACAGATTTAAAAATAGAGCTGCCTGAAAATCATCTATGGTTAGGTGGGTCTTCTCATACACCTGAAAATATTGAATTCATAGCTAATATTCCCACAGAAGAGGTATTTACATTGCCTAAAAAAACTGGAGTAAATGGCACAGTGGTAAGTTCCAAGCCATTGAATTACAGGGGAAATCTAATTGAAGATTTTTCAATCACCTTTAAGGGAGGTAAAATTATAGATTTTACAGCAAAAAATGGTTATAATAGTCTGAAGAGTCTCATAGATACAGATGAAGGCAGTAAATATCTTGGAGAAGTTGCATTAGTTCCCTATGATTCGCCTATTTCAAATTCAAATATATTATTTTACAATACATTATTTGACGAAAATGCTTCCTGTCATTTAGCTATAGGTGAAGCCTATCCTGTATGCATAAAAAATGGAGAGAATATGTCAAAAGATGAACTTAAAAGTATCGGAGTTAATGATTCAATGGAGCACGTAGATTTTATGATAGGAACATCAGATCTCAGCATAATAGGTACTAAAGAAAATGGAGAAGAAATAACAGTATTTAAAAATGGAAATTTTCAGTATTAAAAAGCTATATAAATTATATATATTGATTTACAAATAGGCTTTTACAGTTAAAGACATTATGAAATTAATTTGTTAAAATTGATTTTCATAGTGTTTTTATTTTTTCTAATATAAATTAATTATTTCATATTATTAACAATTAAACATATATTGGAATTTTGAAAGAATATTGGTGAAAATATTAATAATATCTGTCAATAATGATATAATTTAAATAAAAATCTTTTAAGAAGGTGTTTTTATGTATGAATTTTTACCTATAATTTATAATTCTTCAGAGGGAAATGAAATAATTAATGATTATTATTATAATAAAGATAAAAATAATTCTAATTCCCTAGTAGTATTATTTCCGGGAGTCAATTATAGTTGTGAGAAACCTCTATTGCATTATGCAAGAAAAGCAGCAGTTATAGAGGGATATGATGTGCTGTGCGTTAGATATGGATATAAATTATCCAAGGATGATATTGGAAAAGAAATAATTAAAACTGTATCAGAGGAAGTTTTTCAGGCAATAAAAAATTGTGATAATGAAAAGTATAATAAGTTATATTTTATCAGCAAGAGTATAGGTGGGGAAGTGGCTGGTAATATTGCTGATAAAATGGGCTATCATCATGTTAAGTCACTGTATTTAACACCTACACCTAGTACTGTGCAGCACATAATTAAAACTGATTCTTACGTTATTGTAGGAACTAAAGATAAAATATTCCCAGAAGAAAATATACAATTTGTAAAAACTTATAAAAATGTTAAGTTAACATTAATTGATAATGCACAGCATTCTCTGGAGATTGATGACAATATAGAGGAGAGTATAAAAAGTTTAAGCAAAGTAGCTGGTGTTTTTAAAGAATTTCTTGGCGAAGATAAAATTAATAATTGAAGTTTGCATATTTGAATCTAATGTAACTGTAGTTTAAGCAAGAAATATCATAGAGATAATAGGTTTATTAAAGGAAAGCAATGATAAAAAATATGGATTGATTTCAAATAAAAAATGGAGAGGTGGTATATCATGTCAAAAAAATTACCAGCATTGTTTATTGGACATAGAAGTCCTATGAATGCTATATCAGATAATTCTTACACAAGAGCTTTAAAAAAAATTGCAGATGAAATTGACAGACCTGAAGCTATACTCGTAGTGTCAGCTCACTGGCAAACTAGAGGTACATATATTACCTATAAGGATGAACCAACTCAAATTTATGATTTCTACGGATTCCCCGAAGAATTATACAATATAAAATATGAGCCTAAAAATTGTGAGAAATATTCTAAAATTATATTAGAGGAATTAAAGGGAGAAAATATAAAGCCAACAAGTGAGTGGGGATTAGATCACGCCTCTTGGGCTGTGTTGATTCATATGTATCCAAAGGCAGATATACCTGTAATAGAGATGAGTTTAAATATACTTTTAGATGCAGAGGGCCATTATGAGCTAGGTAAAAAGTTGTACAAACTTAGAGAAAAGGGAATACTTGTCATAGGAAGTGGGAATATAGTTCATAATTTAATGAATTTTAAGTCTGAAATAGATGCTGAGCCATTTAAATGGGCAGTAGATTTTGATAAATATATATCAGATGCAGTAAAATATAAACAACATGATAAATTAATTAATTATAAAAGCCTTGGGAAAATTGCACAATTATCAGTACCTACGGATGAACACTATTTACCACTTTTATATACAGCAGCCATGCAATGGGAAAAAGAAGGAGCAGAGTTTGAATATGAAGGTATACAAAATGGTTCCATGTCTATGAGATGCATAAAAATAGAATAGATATTATGATAATATCAATATATCTTATAATTTATAGGTATTATTTGACATAAAGTTTACAGAAGACTATAATAAATTTAATTCCTAGGCTTTAGATATGAAAACTAAGTGTTACTTTATGAACAGGGGGAAGGAATTTTGTCAGATATTATATTAGATATGGATAAAGTTGAGAAGAGATTTGATAGTTTAAAAGTAGTTGATAATCTATCATTGAAAATTAAGGAAGGGGAGTTTTTAACACTTTTAGGTCCTAGCGGTTGTGGCAAAACTACTACCCTTAGAATGATTGCTGGTTTTGAAGCTCCAAGCAGCGGCAGTATTTTATTAGGAAATGAACACGTTGAAAATAAGCAGCCCCATGAAAGAAATGTTAATACAGTATTTCAGAACTATGCACTTTTTCCGCATATGACTGTATTTGACAATATTGCCTATAGTCTTAAAATTAAAAAGATTAATAAAAAAGAAATTGCTGAAAGAGTAAATAATATGTTAAGCCTAGTTCAACTTAATGGTTATGATAAAAGGATGCCAAGTCAATTAAGTGGTGGACAGAGACAAAGAGTTGCTATAGCAAGGGCATTAATAAACAGTCCCAAGGTTTTACTTTTAGATGAACCTTTAGGGGCCTTAGATCTTAAGCTTAGAAAGCAAATGCAGGTAGAGCTGAAAAGACTTCAAAAAAAGCTTGGTATAACTTTTGTTTATGTTACTCATGACCAGGAAGAAGCTTTAAATATGTCAGATAGAATTGCGGTAATGAATAAAGGAATAATAGAACAGGTTGGTACACCAGAAGAAATATATGAAAAACCTAAAACAAAATTTGTAGCTGGATTTATAGGCGAATCTAATTTAATTAAAGCTTATGTTGAAGAAGAGAAAAATAGCAAATTCTTTGTAAGAATTGGTGATAGTATTATGAAGGTTGAAAATATAAACAAAGATATCATCAATAAAGATGTTTATGTTTCAGTACGACCAGAAAGTGTAAAATATTCTATAGATAAAAAACCTTTTAGTCTCAAAGCTACAATAAAAGAACATGGTTATAGTGGCTCATTAATTAAAACAATTGCCACATTAATAAGTGGACAAGAAATATTAATTTATGATTATAGTAAAAAATCATTATTACCTAAAATAGGTACTGAGGTATGGCTATTTTGGGAATCTGGAGACATGACAATGGTTGCAGATGGGTAGGTGAGAAGAATATGAAAGAGAAAAAAGCAGGTATATCAAAATTAGTTACAACAATACCTATTTCACTATGGATGTTGATTTTTGTAGCAATACCACTTTTATATATAATATTTATAAGTTTTATGCAAAGGGGAACAGATGGAGGAGTTATTTATACTCCAACTATTGAGAACTATACGAGAATGGGAAGTCCATTATATTTTAAAGTATTTATGGATTCATTAATTATAGCCTTTGTTACTACATTGTTAACCTTGATATTTGGTTATCCCTTTGCATATTTTTCTTCTAAAGTACCAAAGAAATTTAACATTGTGGTATTAATAATTATAATTGTTCCCTTTTGGACTAATTCTCTTATAAGAACTTATGGCTGGATTATACTTTTAAGATCTCAGGGAATTATAAATCATTTTTTTATGTTAGCAGGAATAATTAAAGAGCCATTAGAAATGTTATATACCTATGGTGCAGTACTTATAGGTATGGTATACACTATGTTTCCATTTATGGTGCTTCCACTATATAATTCCATAGAAAAATTAGATAGAAGTTATATTGAAGCTGCAAAGGATCTAGGTGCCAGCAGATTAAAAACCTTTTGCACAATAACAATTCCACTTACCATGTCAGGTATAATAGCTGGTTGTATACTTGTATTTATACCATCTGTAGGATTGTTTTTTATACCAGATTTAATGGGAGGAAGCAGGGTAATGCTAATAGGTAATTTAATAAGAAATCAGTTCCTGGTGTCAAGAGATTGGCCTTTTGGTGCAGCACTTTCTATTGTTATGATAGTAGTTTCACTTATATTAATAGGAATATATGTAAAAATAGTAGGCAAAAAGGTTGATATGGAGGTATTCTAATGGAATCAAAAGCATTAAAAAGGCTGTCTAATATATACATATTACTTATATTTGCATTTTTATATATTCCCATAATAATTATAGTAATATATTCTTTTAATGCGTCAAAAAGTAATGCAGTATGGACAGGTTTTACCTTTGATTGGTATACAAAATTAATTAATGATGATGATGTATTAAGTGCTATACAAAATAGTTTGATAGTAGCATTTTTTAGTACAGCTCTTTCATCTATTATTGGAACTATAGGTGCCGTTGGATTGCATAAATATAAGTTTAAAGGTAAAGGTGTAGTTAATCTGTTATTATACATACCTATAGTAATACCAGAAATAATTATGGGTATCTCCTTATTAGTATATTTTTCTATGTTTCAAATGAATTTTGGTATATTTACGTTAGTACTTGCTCATACAACCTTTTGTATGCCTTTTGTTCTAATTAACGTTAAAGCAAGGCTGGCAGGTTTTGATTCATCCATTGAAGAGGCAGCTATGGATTTAGGAGCCAATGAATTTACTGTTTTTAGGACTATAACTTTACCAATAATTTTTCCAGCAGTAATATCAGGAGCTATGTTGGCTTTTGCATTGTCTTTAGATGATGTAATAATAAATTTTTTTGTAGGAGGACCAGAAAGTACTACATTACCTATAAAAATATTTTCAATGCTGAGGTTTGGTCTCTCAGGAGAAATAAATGCCATATGTACAGTAATGTTAGTTATAACTTTTTTAGTTCTAATTGTCTCACAGACTATTAAGCTAAAAGTGCAAAAATAAAGTTTTAGGAGTGATTTTCATGTCAAAGAAATTATTTAAAGTTCTCAGTATTCTACTAATATTTTTAGTAGCTATATTGTCATTTGCAGGATGTGCAAGTAAAAATTCTACTACCTCTAAAAATAGTGGAGAAAAAGTGGTAAATCTTTTCACTTGGGCAAATTATGTTCCAGATGACGTAATTAAACAATTTGAAAAACAAACTGGAATTAAGGTTAATTACAGCAATTTTTCTACTAATGAAGAAATGTTAGCAAAACTTCAAGCTGCAAAGGGCTCTCAGTATGATGTAATAATTTGTGCTGATTATATGGTACAGATTATGGGAAAACAAAAAGACCTATTAATTCAGCCTATAAATAAAGCTAATATTCCTAATTATAAGAATGTAGATTCTACTTATTTAGATCAATATTACGACAAGGGGAATAAATATTCCATACCTTATACTCTTGGAAGTGAAATGATTGTATATAATCCTGATAAGGTAAAAAAGGATATTAAGGGTGTTAAGGATTTATGGGATCCTTCACTTAAGGGTTCAGAGGTACTGCTGGATGATCCAAGATCTGTAATAGGTATGGCGCTTACAAAGCTGGGTTATAGTATAAATGAGACTGATCCTAAAAAACTTGATCAGGCAAAAGCAGAACTTAAAAACTTGAAGCAAAATGTGAAGGTATTTGATGCAGATACTCCACATAATAGCTTAATAAGTGGAGATACCTCAATAGGAGTTATGTGGGGATCACAAGCTTCAGCTGCATTAAAGGGAAATCCAAAGCTTAAAATTGTATATCCGGAAGAGGGAATGCAATTTGAAGAAGACAATTTTGTAATGCCAGTAAAAGCCCCACATAAAGAAAATGCAGAAAAATTTATTGATTTCCTACTTGACGGCAAGGTAAATAATGATATAACTAATAATATAGAGTATATAAGTACAAATACAGCAGCTAAAAAATATATGTCAAAAGAATATTTAAATAACAAAGCTGTTTATGTTCCACAGGAGGAATTCAATAAGGCCAAACATCTTGAAGATGTAGGAGATGCTACAAAGCAATACGATTTAATTTGGTCTGAATTTAAACAACAATAATTTAGGGGAAGTGAGGATATGAATATTTATGATTTAGTTATAAGCAATGGAAACATTGTAGATGTAGAACAAAAAAGGATAATAAAAGGTAATATAGGAATTTGTAAAAATAAAATATGCAAAATAACTGATAAAAATATTCAAGGTAAAATAGAAATAGATGCAAAAGGGCTCATTGTAAGTCCTGGTTTCATAGATATTCATGGCCATATTGATGGCTCTATTCCCTGTGGAAAACTTGCAGTACTTCAAGGTGTTACCACTGCTGTTGGCGGTAACTGTGGTGGTGGAATATTAGATATAGAAAAATTTTTTGATGAACAGGATGCTAGAGGATTTTTTATCAATCAAGCTCAATTAATAGGTCATTCCTTTAGACTAAGAGAGGCTGTTGGAATTACTAATCCTTATATTGCAGCAACAGAGTATCAAATTGAAGAAATGTCTAATTTGCTGAGAAAATCCTTTCAAGCTGGTGCCATAGGTCTATCTTTTGGTATTGAGTATGCACCTGGATCTTCCAAGGATGAAATTATAACTTTGAGTAAGATAGCTGAAAAATATGGTAAATTTATAGCCATACACACTAATGTAAATAATCCAAATGATTTAAGCTCTCTTGAAGACGCAATAAAAATATCGGAAATAACAGGAGCAAAGGTTTTAGTATCTCATTTTGTATATCAATATGGAACAGGTATTATGACTGAAGCACTGGAGATGATGGATAAAGCGCGAGATAGAGGATTAAAGGTTTCCGCAGACAGTGGTATGTACAGTGCTTTTTCTACTTTCATTGGTTCTACAATTTATGATGAACAGTATATGAAAAAATTCGGTTGGAAATTTGAAGATCTCTTAGTCGCTACAGGAAAGTATAAAGGAAAAAGATTAACAAGAGAGACTTATGAAGAACTTAGAAAATATTCTAAAGAGGATAGTGTAATTTGCTTCACTGGAATTGAAGATGAAATATATGAGGCTCTAGCTAAAGAATATGTTATATTATCATCTGATATAGGACCTAGTCCAACGGGACGTATAAGTGAAGGACATCCTCAAAATGCTGGTACTTTTCCAAGATTTTTTAGAAAAATGGTTAGAGAGAAAAAAATTCTTTCACTTATAGAAGCTATTGAAAAGTGTACTCTATTTCCTGCTGACAGATTAGGGCTTACTAATAAGGGGAGAATGAAAGTTGGCGCTGATGCAGATATAGTCATTTTTGATATTGATACTATAAGAGATAAAGCTCAATTTCCCGATATTGGTGAACCAGATGCTAAACCAGAAGGGGTACATTTTGTTGTTGTTAATGGTAAAATTGTAGTAAATAATGGGGAATTAATTTTAAACTCTATGCCAGGTAAATCTATAAGAGATTTACCTGCTTGTACTATATGGTAAAATATTCTCATACAATATATAATCTTTTGTCATTAAGACTATAAGTATCATGGGCAATATCTAATAAAGATAAATAATTTTATTATAATGAAGGGATTGTCTCTAGATGTATTAATATGCATAAGAGGCGTCCCTTTTTAATTAAAATATTTTAAAATATTTCAATTAAAAATTCAATGGAATAAAAATATAAAAATTACATATGCTAGTTTGAGTTGCAAGTATATAAAATTAGTGGAAGATGGGATTGATATGACATTACTTAAATGGATAGGTGTAATAGTTATAGTATTTTGGGTCCTAGGGCTGTTATTTAGAATAGGTGGGGTATTAATTAACTGGCTTCTTCTAATAGCTGCAATTGTGTTTATAATAGATTTGCTTATTGGGAAAAGATATATAAAATAATAAAAATGCTGCTGTAAAGCGGCATTTTTATTATTTAAATATACAGATTATTAGACCATATTTGTATTTTGTGATATTCTAATAATAGTATTTAAAATCAAATGGAGGGATTGTATTGGATTTTAAGCAAATAAGTGAGCTGAAAGCAGGGAATAGAATAGACAGTTTTTACGTTATAAAATCTGTTTCCAGCAGAGTTTCATCAAATAATAAAAAATTTCTTGATTTAATTGTTGGAGATAAGAGTGGAGAAATCAGTGCTAAGCTTTGGGATGCATCTACGGAAGATGAAGAATTATATAAAGAAAATAAATTAGTAAAAATAAGAGCGGCTGTAGTAGAATGGCAGAATAATCTTCAGCTAAAAATAGATAAGATAAGACTAGTAACAGAAAAAGATGGAATAGAAATTAAAGATTTTGTACCTTCAGCACCTTATGAAGCTGATGATATGTATATAGTTATGTTAGATTACATAGGGAGAATAAAAAATAAAGATATAAAAAATATTGTAAATTATATTATTGATAATGCTGGGGATAAGCTTATGAATTTTCCTGCAGCAAAAAAAAATCATCATTCCATTAGGTCTGGATTATTATATCATATAACCACTATGCTTAAAGCCGCAGAGGCTCTTAGTAAAGTGTATGTTTTTATAAATACAGATCTGCTCTATGCTGGAGTAATTCTTCATGATATGTCAAAATTAGAAGAAATGGATGCTTCAGAATTGGGAATAGTTACAACTTATACAATAGAAGGCCAGCTTTTAGGTCACATAGTTATGGGTGTTGAAAAAATAGGAGAAGCTGCAGAAAAAATAGGCGCAGATAAAGAAATTTCAATGATACTTCAGCATATGATTTTAGCTCATCATTATGAGCCAGAATATGGTAGCCCTAAAAAACCAATGTTCCCTGAAGCAGAGATGCTTCATTATTTAGATGATATGGATGCCACTATGTTTGATATGAAAAAGGCTGTGGATTCTGTTAAACCGGGGGAAGTATCTGATCCTGTATGGTCTCTAGAAAAGCGAAGAATATATAATTCAAAATTTGATAAAGAATGTATAGATTGTGAAAAGAAATAATAAAAATTTTTAAATATTAGAAATATATAATTTTATTCCGTTTAATGAATTATACAGAAAAAATTATGTTTGTGGTATAATGTGTATATTACTGACTGCAGATTGCAGTCAGTTTTTACTTTATTTATTATACAAAATAGGAAAAATAATATAAAATGAAGCTGTACATAATAGAATAGTGTAATTAAAAAGAAATTTTGGAGGAGAAAAATGAATATAAAAAAGATTTTTAAGGATTATATAATACCTATATTAGTTGCAATTATACTAGCAGTGCTCATAAGACAATTTCTATTTTTTAAGATAATGGTTCCAACAGCATCTATGTACCCAACTATAAAAGATAATGATCAGATAATAGTTACAAGAATTTATAACAGGAATAGCCTTAAAAGAGGAGACATAGTAGTATTCAAATCCATAGAACTTAAAGAAGAATTAATAAAGAGGCTTATAGGCCTTCCAAATGATACTATTAAGATTAATGAAGACGGCAGCGTATATGTTAATGGAGAAAAAATAAATCAGTCTTATGTAGTAAATAATGGGGGAAGATTTGGTACTTTCAAGGTTCCGGCAGGACATTATTTTTTCTTAGGTGATAATAGAAGTAATTCTTTGGATTCTAGGTATTGGCAAAATCCCTATATTGATTGGCATGATATAGAAGGTAAAGCTAGATTTATAGTATATCCTTTTAATAGATTCGGTGATCTTAAATAATAATTCTATATTGAACAAGTAAATATATATAGGCATTGATATCTTCATAATTATTTATCTAATCTTTTTACGGATGATTATATTTTGTAAACAATTTTACTGCATTATTTGAAAAATTAAAATTAGAACCGTCTCTATACATACTAATGTATTTTGAAACGGTTCTTTTTATTTATCATATAAAATTTAATTATTAAAATAGTGATGAATACAGTTCTCTGTATTTATATGCAGAATTCGTCCAAGAGTTATTCTGCCACATACCTCTTAAAATTAAATTGTTCCATATATCTTTTCTATTGTAAAAAAAGTACTCTGCACGTCTTATTGTATGCAGCATATCATGAGCGTTATAGCTGGCAAAAGTAAAACCATTACCTTCTCCATTACTGTCATTATAAGAGAATACAGTATCCCTAAGACCACCGGTTTCTCTTACTATAGGTACAGTACCGTATCTTAAAGAAATTAATTGTCCTATGCCGCAAGGTTCAAATAGGGAAGGCATAAGAAACATATCTGAACCAGCATATATTTTCTGAGCCAATGAATTATTAAAGGTAATGTTGGCCGATAATTTGTTTGGATATTTATATGCAAAATATTTAAACATATCTTCATAGCGTCTATCACCTGTACCTAAAACAACCATCTGAATTCCATCTTGAAGTAATTCCTCCAGAATATATGAGATTAAATCAAAGCCTTTCTGATCAACTAATCTTGAGACAATTCCTATAATAGGTACAGTGCTGTTTACAGGTAAATTTAGCATTTTTTGAAGTTCTGTTTTATTTATATATTTATTTGAATAATAGTTTTTATCGTAATGAGCAAATATGTCTTTGTCAGAAGCTGGATTATAAACATCAAAATCTATACCATTAACTATACCCCAAAAGTCCCAGCTTCTGTTTCTAAGAAGACCATCTAATCCTTCTCCATAGAAGGGAGTTTGTACTTCATAAGCATAGCTGTTACTTACAGTGGATATTTTATCAGAGAATTTAAGTCCACCTTTCATAAAAGATACACCATCGTAAAATTTTAGTGCATCCTCATGAAAGTAGCCTTCATTTAGACATAATAACTCTGATAATATATTTTTATCAAAGACACCCTGATATTTTAAATTGTGTATTGTATATACAGTTCTTATACTATTATGTCTTGGACTAAATCTGAATATATCCTTTAGTAATACTGGAATCATACCGGTTTGCCAGTCATTACAATGAATAACATTAGGAGTAAAATCACCCATATGATGAATAGCTTCAAGCACCGCTCTTGAAAAGAAAGCAAATCTTTCTGCATCGTCATAATAGCCATAGGGATTTTGCCTATAAAAATAGTATTCATTATCTATAAAATAAAAGGGAACAGAATCATGTTCTATATATTCCAAACCACAGAATTTTCCTCTCCAACCTACAGAAACATCAAAACTTTCAATATGATGCATGTTATTTTTAAAATAATCAGATATAGCCCCATATTTGGGAAGTATAACTCTAGCATCAATACCAATTTTTCTTAAAGCTTTTGGTAATGCATAGGCAACATCACCAAGACCACCTGTTTTCAGAAATGGAAAACATTCTGAAGCAGTAAATAAAATCTTCATAAGATCTACCCCTTTAATGTAGTGATTTTTTCTCTATAACTAATGGAAAATCGGTATCACCCTTTAACTCTTTATTTCTGTCAATAATATTATCTTTATCAATTATTACATTGGATAATTTTGCATTGGATTTTATGTGGCAACCTTGCATTATAATACAATTATTCACCTCTGCACCTTCGTCAATTTGTACACGTCTTGAAAGTACACTATTGGTAACATTTCCTTTAATAAGGCACCCATTTGCAATAAGAGAATTTGATACATTTGCAGTACTAAAATGCTTAGTAGGGGATTCATCCATTATTTTTGTATAAATAAGGCCATTATTAAAGAACAATTCTTTGCTTACATCTAAATTCAACATGTCCATATTTGCCTTGTAATAGGAATTAATGGAATTTATATTGGATAAATATCCTTTAAATTCATAAGCATTTACATTTAAGTCAGCTATATTGTTGTAAATGCAATCTTTTAAATCAGCCCAATAGCCTGTTTTTATACAATTATTAAGTATATTAATTAAAGTGTCTTTATCTAAAATAAAGGTTTCCATAGATATGTTTTCATAGCCATCAGAAATTAAATTTTTTCTATTATACAATTCTGTAACTTTTATATTTTTCCCAACACTTATTACGGAATTATCATTATTTATATTTAGAATATTACAATTTCTAAAATAATTATTGCTGGATTTTACCTTCTTGTAAATGATAGTTATATCCTTACCAGATTCTTCATGCAATTTTGCTGCTTCTTGGTAGTCTATATTACAAATCATAGAAGAAGAGCATAGTATAACCTTATCTTGCTTACTTCTATAAATATATTCCATGTTATTTTTTATCATTTCTACATCACTTAAATAAGAGTTTCTTTCTCCAAAATTGAAGATAAAAAGCCCATTAATTTTTCTATCTAAATCCCATGGTTTTCCAGAGCCTATATGGTCAATTAAAGATCTTGCTTTACTCTGAGTGAATATTCCCACGTTTCTAATACCAGAATTTATAAGGTTCGATAATACAAAATCAATGATTCTATATCTTCCAGCTACAGGAATTGAAGCAATTAGTCTGTTTTTTGTAAGACTTTTAATGTTATCCTCATTTTCATTCAAATTTAGTATACCCATGTAATTAGAAAGCATTTTATACACCTCTTTTTTTAATTATACTGCTGCACTTTCTTTTACTTTATTTCCTTCAGCTATTACGGTTATTTCATCTGTATTATCGATTACACAGCCATTTGATATTATAGCATTACTCCCTATAATTGCTCTTCTAATAGTTACATTATCACCTATAATGGCATTTGGCATCACAATAGAATCGTATATGGTAGAATTCTTACCTATATGCACACCAGGGAAGAGTACAGAATTATTAACTTCACCAAGTATTACACAGCCTTCAACTACAAGTGAGCTTTTAACTAATGCATCAGAACCTATATATTGAGGGGGTCTTGTTGGATTAACAGAATAAATTCTCCAATCTGGATCATGCAGATTCAATTCATTATTATCATTAATCATATCCATGTTTGATTGCCAAAAGCTATCTATAGTACCAACATCTTTCCAATATCCACTAAATGGATATGCAAAAAGTTTTTTCCCACTTAAAAGCATCCTAGGGATTATGTTTTTACCAAAGTCATTACTAGATTTTTCATCTAATTCATCCTCATGAAGAAGTCTTTTTAAAGTTTTCCAATTAAAAATATAAATTCCCATAGAAGCTAAATTGTTTTTAGGTATTTTAGGCTTTTCTTCAAATTCAAAAATCTCATTGTTTTCTTTTGTATTCATTATTCCAAATCTACTGGCTTCATTTAAAGGAACTTCAAAAACAGCAATAGTTGCATCTGCATTTTTTTCTTTATGGAACTCAAGCATTTTTGAATAATCCATTTTGTAAATGTGATCTCCGGATAGAATGATTACATATTCTGGTTCGTAGGAGTCAATAAAACCCCTATTTTGATAAATGGCATTTGCAGTTCCCTTGTACCAATTACCACCATTTTCTTTCATATACGGTGGTAAAAGAAAAACTCCACCATTTGATCTGTCTAGATCCCAAGGACTACCTATACCAATATGATTATTTAATATAAGTGGCCTATATTGTGTTAATACTCCAACGGTGTCAATACCTGAATTTGAACAATTACTTAAAGTAAAGTCTATAATCCTGTATTTACCGCCAAATGGAACCGCAGGTTTTGCTGTTTTTTTAGTAAGAATCCCCAATCTACTGCCCTGTCCACCTGCTAGAATCATTGCAATCATTTCTTTCTTTGACATCTTGTACCCCCCCATTATAAGCAAATTTTTAAGAATTAATTGAATAAATAACATATTTATCTATATATATATTACCTTATTTTGTGAAAAAAGGCACTACTAAAAAATATAAATTTTGTGAATTAATAAAAATTTTTTTTGTTGCGAATTATAATTAGTCATAGATCATATAATTATAATTGCCCATAATTTTCAAATGTTAAAATTGCATAAATAAATATTACTCTTGAATTATAAAAAAGTTATTGATTAGAGAATAAAAACTTATTGATTACGAAAAATATATAATGGAGGTGTTTATAATGTCAAAACGTTCAATGGCCAAAACTTCACCAGATAAGGTTAAACTCTATGATGACAGAAATCCTGAAAATAAAGATGTTCAATCAATACAAACTAATGAATTAAATGAATCCGCTTACGCTTTTGGAAAAACTACTGCAGAAAATTTTAAAAATCCTATAACTAGATAATATATAACAAAAAATCGAAGTAAATATTACTTCGATTTTTTTACCTGTTTTTGTAAAAAAAATAAATGATTAAAAAATTCAAATATTATTATTAAGCTGGAAATAAATAAAGTAGGAAAAACAGCTATATGGGAGTCATTAAAAATATATTGAGATAAATATATAAGTAAAAAGGCTGCTATATAATCAATGCCAGTATTTATCCAGAGGGTTCCTTTTTTTAGTATAATAGTTTCTAGCATGTGGGACAAAAGAGCTAGTAGTAAACCAATTATAATAGGTTCATAGGCATTAGAATAATCTATACCAGACAATATTATATTGGAAATCAATAAAGCGGCTGGATAGAGGATAAGTTTATTTATTAATCTTATCAATAAGAAACCTCCTTCCTAACTTTAGTTATTTCCATATTGTACTTTTTTATTCCTTAGTTTATTTCGAGAAAGTTTCGATTGGATAGCATAATTTTTTAGAAATATTATTTTCGTATGATAAATTAAGAAAAAAAGGGTAGAAATAATAATCATTATTATATAAAGAATGATATATACTGCTATCAAAATAATTATTTTCTGTAGTGTCGATTTTATTTGATATATCATGATCTGCAGAAGTTGTATTCACTATATTGTACATTTGTTGCCTCCTTAAAATTGGGATATATTAATAGAATATGAATACATTACTAATAGAGTGCTATATTCTAGAATAAATTGTACTAAAATCAAATAAAAATTAGTAGATAAAATACATAAATTTTTTTTTATTGCTAATAATATTTTTGTCTTAAAAAAAGGAGGAATGTTCAATGCATAGTCACAATGATAGTATTGGATGTACAGTTACTGAGTGTAAGTACAATGATAGAACAGATAATTACTGTACTCTACAAAAAATTGAAGTTGTAAAACATGAATCTGTGGCAAAAACAACAGAGTGCACAGATTGCGGCAGTTTTGAAAAATTAAGCTAACACAAAAATCAATAAAGTAAAAATTAATGGAGTAATATTAAAATTTTAATATTGCGCCATTAATTTTTTGTTAGTATATTTTATTAACGAATATTATATAGCTATTTATCATTTTTTGTATGGCAGAATATATTAAAGTTTTTCACTAAATTTGGATTAGAACTAATAAAGTCAACGAAATTTTTAAGATATATAAGTGTATCATTACTAATGGTATGCTCAATTTTTTCTGTTTGCTCCAGAATATTATGAGAAATTCCAAGTAATTTTAAAAATTTTTCTATAGTATTGTGCCTGTCTAGAAGAAAGTTGCCCAGTCTTTTCCCTTTTTCAGTTAATGTTATCATGCCATAGCGCTCATAATTTATTAATGTATATTCTGAAAGCTTTTGCACCATTTTTGTAGCAGAAGGTGGCTGAACATTTAAGGCATTTGCTAGATCATGAATTCTAGTGAACTTTGTTTCTGAAGAAAGTCTATATATCATTTCAAGATAATCTTCCATAGAGGCTGTAAGCTTATCTTCCTCTTTTTTCATATATTCGTTAAATGTGTGGAAACTTTCTTTTGACATATTCACACCTACCTGAGAATTAACTTATTTAATAAATTATATACATAATATTTATTTTAAAGAACAGAAGGCAGCACAAAATCTTTTTTAGAATTATATAATAAGTTGCAATTAAAATTGTTTATTTAATAAATAAAATTTATTTAGAATCTGCTTAAATGAAATTAATATAATTTATTGTAATATATTAAAAATAAAAGGATTTTGTGCAACCTAAAATTATTTCGCTACATATTAGTTGGATTTTTCATTTCCTTTCTTTTCATTTCTTTTGCCCGTAAATTTGCCTTTTCAGCGGAAATAGTAATTATTATTTCACCAACGGAAATCATAAAATTTCCTATAACAGCTAATTCTTCAATACTTTTGTTTTTGGAAAGAGCAGTTGCTACGATACTTATAAGCAGAGAAATATCTTCTGGATCAAATGAATTAAAATCTTCCATAATGCTATACCTCTTTAATTGCATTAAAGTGTTTATATATCAATGAATCTTACTCAGTGGGAGTTTGTATTCCTACTGAGTTTAGATGAATTATCCAGGGACGTGCCGATGTTATCTCCACCTTTAGAAGGTGGAGTGTTACAGCGGCTAGTCATCGGATAAAAATTTTTTTATAATACTTGCTTAGATACTACTATTATTATATGCATAACTTTCTTAATGTACAATTTTGTTTAGTTATCTGAAAATAAATAACAATATAAAGTTGCTAGGTTTATAATCCAACGCACTTTCGTAACTATCTAGTCATTTCTTTAAAAATGCTTTATAATAATTATTATTAAGAAAAACTAATGGAATAAGGAATAAGGCGGTCGTAAGATAACTGAGTGAACTCATTTCAGCAAGCTGAAACATCGGTAAATCAGGTGGGGAGTCTACCCCACCTGATTGGAAAATCCCACCTTCGCTTCGCTTAGAGGCGGAGGTCTGAACCTTTCAGTCAGGAAAAGATCAATATAATATGTCAATAACAAAAATGGAAATTGTAGTAAAATGTTTAAAAGGTAGGTGATTTTATGAATATATATTCATGGAATGTTAATGGGTTAAGGGCAGTAAGCAAAAAAGGTTTTTTTGAATTTGTTAATAGTGAAAATCCAGATATATTGTGTATACAGGAGACTAAGCTTCAACTAGACAATCTAAGTGAGGAAATTAAAAATATAAATGGATATTATTCATATTTTTCCTGTGCAGAAAAAAAGGGATACAGTGGTGTGGCAACTTATACTAAGGAAAAACCTATTTCTGTAAAGCATGGTATAGGAATAGAAAAATTTGATAGTGAAGGAAGAATACTGATTACAGAATTTACAGATTTTATATTGTTTAATATATACTTTCCAAATGGACAGAAGGATGAAGAAAGACTTAAATATAAATTAGACTTTTATGATGCTATATTGGATTATTTGAATAAGCTCAAAGCTGAAAATAAAAAACTTATTATATGTGGGGATTATAATACTGCCCATAATGAAATAGATATTAAGAACGCAAAAGCAAATGAAAAATATTCAGGTTTTTTACCGATAGAACGTGCTTGGATTGATAAATTTATTTCACAAGGGTACGCTGATACATTTAGGTCAATACATAAAGATGTAGTTAAATACTCTTGGTGGAGCTATCGCTTTAAGGCTAGAGAAAGAAATGCAGGCTGGAGAATCGATTATTTTTTTGTTACTGAAAATTTAATGAAAAATATAAAAAGTGCAGAAATATTAAATGAGGTTATGGGGTCAGATCATTGCCCTGTTACAATATACTTGGATATATAGAAGAACATTTAGTTGATAACATAGAATGGAAGTTATAGGCAGTTTAGAGATGAGAATTAAGAGCTGATTAAGATTTTTGCCATTAAGAAAAAATTAGTTAAAAATTATTGTATCTTAGGCAAAATTCCCCATACTCTTAATTCTCAGTTATTAATTATTACTTAAAGAAGTATTATTTTAAATTTGTTCCATCTTTACTTTGAGTAATAAGTCCTTGTTTCATAAGTCCACCTAAGGCATTTTTAAAGTAATTCTTGCTTTGATGAAATACTTTTTTTATGTCCTCAGGAGAACTTTTATCATTGTAAGGCATAAATCCATCATGATTTTTCAGATATTCTAGAATTGTGTCTTCAAGAGATAGCCTTTCATCTTTGGGAGTCTTTCTTGGAGTTAGGGACATTTTTCCGTCTTCAAAATGTCTTTTAACTCTTAATTTTAAAACTTCTCCAGGTATAATTCTTGAAAAATACTCATTTTTAAGAATTACTCCTCTATATTTATTCTCAATAGCTACCATAGCACTGCCATTTGTTTGAAAGCCGTATACGGTTCCCTCTACATCATTTCCAACTAGATAATCCTCTGTGTTTTCCAAATATTCATCTATAAAAGTAGTGGCTGCCAATCTATTGGTTTTATCTACATATATATAGAATAAATATTTGTTTTCTGGAACAAGTAAGTAATTCTGTTCTTTTATAGGGACAAATAAATCTCTTTCAAGTCCAAAATCTATAAAAGCACCTATTTTAGTCACAGAAACAACTTTTAAATAAGCTAATTGGAAAGCAGTAGCATAAGGTTCTTTTAAAGTAGCAACAAGTCTATCTTTAGAATCACGATAAATAAAAGCATTTACACTATCACCAATGTTAATTTGTTTATCAGTACAATTACCTTTTGGAAGTAGAATATCGTCGTTTGTAGTATCTGTTTTTGCATCTAGAAAATATCCAAAAGAAGATTGTCTTATTACTTCTAATTTATTAAATTTACCTATTTCAATCATAAATTGAATTTCCTCCTTGAAATAACTATGAAAATTAAATAAGGTTATGTTATGATTAACTTTCATAGACTTTATCTAATAACATGTTTCTTCATTTTATCACATTTTAATAAATTATGTTATAAGTATTTTAATAATTAAAATGATATAGCTAAACTAAAAATATTTTAAGCAATTGTCTTATTTTATTAATAGTTAATGTAATATTGCCACTATATTAGAGGCAAAGTGAATAAATATGAAATAAATTATGATAGTATTTTACAATCTAAATTATTCCCATTAATATTGACATTATGTTATAATGACTTGATGATTGAAAAATATTTAATACAAAAATTAAGTATTTTATTTTCAGTAAAATAAAAAATTTTTTGATAAGGATGGTTGGTATTTTAATGATAGTTGCAAATAATGTAAGCCTTAGTTATGGTGGTAGAAAATTATTTGAAGATGTAAATATAAAATTTACTCCTGGCAATTGTTATGGAGTAATTGGAGCAAATGGAGCTGGAAAATCCACATTTTTAAAGATATTGTCCGGGGAAATAGAACCTAATACAGGGGATGTTAGTATGTCTCCGGAGGATAGACTTGCAGTATTAAAACAGGATCACTTTCAATTTGATGAGTTTGAGGTTTTAAAAACTGTTATCATGGGTCATTCTAAACTGTACAATATCATGGTAGAAAAAGATGCTATATATGCAAAGCCAGACTTTTCAGATGAAGATGGAATAAAGGCATCGGAACTGGAAGGTGAATTTGCAGAATTGAATGGTTGGGAAGCAGAGTCAGAGGCAGCTACTCTTTTAATGGGGCTAGGAATACCTGTAGAAGACCATTCTAAGAATATGAGTGAATTAAGTGGTGCAGAAAAGGTAAGAGTATTACTAGCCCAAGCTTTGTTTGGCCATCCTGATATTTTGCTTTTAGATGAGCCTACAAACCATTTAGATATGCAGTCTATAAATTGGCTTGAGGAATTCTTAATAAATTTTGAAGGTACAGTTATTGTAGTATCCCATGATAGACATTTTTTAAATAGTGTTTGTACTCATATGGCAGATGTGGATTTTGGTAAAATACAATTGTATGTAGGAAACTATGATTTCTGGTATGAATCCAGTCAGCTGGCATTACAGATGGCAAAGGATCAAAATAAAAAGAAGGAAGAAAAGATGAAAGAGCTGCAAACTTTCATTGCAAGGTTTAGTTCAAATGCATCTAAAGCAAAACAAGCTACTTCAAGAAAAAAATTACTGGATAAAATAACTTTAGAGGACATAAAACCTTCTACGAGAAAATATCCATTTGTTGGCTTTAAACCTGAGAGAGAAGCTGGAAATGATATTCTAACTGTAGAGAATATAAGTGCCACAGTGGATGGTGTAAAAGTGCTGGATAATGTTAGCTTCATAGTTAATAAAGGTGACAAAATTGCTTTTGCTGGTGAAAGCGAAATAGCTAAAACTACACTGTTTAAAATATTGATGGGAGAGATAGAACCAGATAGTGGTTCCTTTAAATTTGGAGTTACTATTACCACTTCTTATTTCCCAAAAGATAATTCAAAATATTTTAATGAAGTAGATTTAAGTTTAGTTGATTGGCTAAGACAATTTTCAGAGGAAAAATCTGAAAGTTTTATTAGAGGATTTTTGGGTAGAATGCTTTTCTCTGGGGAAGAGGCACTTAAAAAAGCAAATGTGCTTTCAGGAGGAGAAAAAGTTAGATGTATGCTGTCAAAGATGATGCTTAGTGGAGCAAACTTAATTATTCTTGATGAACCTACAAATCATCTTGATCTAGAATCAATTACAGCATTAAACAACGGACTTATTGATTATAAAAGTGAATTGCTATTTGTTTCCCATGATCATCAATTTATAGAGACAATTGCTAATAGAATTATAGAGATTACGCCGAAGGGAATAATAGACAGAAAGATGACCTTTGACGAATATTCAACAAGTGATGATATAAAGAAACTTTCTGCAGAATTAAATTCTTAATAGTGGGAAAGGGCGAACTAACTATAAAGATTGATTAAGATAATAAATAATAAATGGTAATTTTGCTCATTAACTAGTGAAAGCTTTTCACCCGGTTGGCGCGGTGAAAAAGTGAAAGATTGCCGCAGGGGCGTCAAGGTGAAAGATTTAACTTTTTGTGGCTGTAAAATCCCATGTTTTTGGGGATTTTACAGCCACAAAAGCTTTCAATGGTTCATGGACAGAAACCTTCAATTTAGTTTGCAACATTCTTAAATTACGTTTTTTAATTTATTCTTCTTCAAATGCAAATTTTGCTGCTGGAAAGGGTTTTAAAGCTCTTTCAAGAATTCCATGAACATAAGCTATCAGCACTCCATAATTAACTATGGGAACACCGGCTTCTATTGATGATGAGATTCTATGAAGCATAGCTTTTCTATTTAGCATACAGCCAGCACAGTGAACTACAAGGGCATAGTCCTTCAAATTGTCAGGGAAAGAAAAACCACTGGAAAATTCAAAACTAAGATCCTTACCAGTACTTTGTCTAAGCCATCTTGGTATCTTAACTTTTCCAATATCGTCTGACTGTCTATGATGAGTACACGCCTCAGAAATAAGTATTTTATCTCCATCTTTAAGTTTATTTATAGCTTTTGCTCCCTTTACCAGTTCTGTTAAATCTCCTTTATTTCTTGCCAGGAGTATAGAGAAGGAAGTAAGCAGGATATCCTTAGGGGTATCTGCAGATACTTTTAAAAATGCCTGTGAATCTGTTATTACAAGCCGGGGCTTTTTATTTAAGTTTTCAAGTGTTTCACGAAGCTCATATTCCTTTGTAACAATGGAAATGGCATCACTTTCTAAGATATCTCTAATTACCTGCTGCTGTGGAAGTATAAGTCTTCCCTTTGGAGCAGCCTTATCTATAGGAGTTACAAGGACTACAAAATCTCCTGGAGAAATCAAATCCCCTACAATTCTGAATTTATCTTCTTCTTCTGGAATTGACTTTATAAGTTCAGTTTTTATATCATCTATACCTATATTGTTAGAAGCAGAGGCTTTTATAATCTTTATTTTAAGTTTGTCTTCCAATTCCTTAACAGCAGCTGCATCTATATCTTTTAGATCTAATTTATTTAGCACAGTAATTACCGGTATATTTTTTGATTTTATTTCGGCTATAGTTTCAATATCAAAAGTAGACATACCAGCATAACTATCTATTATTACTAGGGCTATATCTGCTTTATTTAGTACATCCATGGTTTTCTTTTTTCTAAGTTCTCCAAGTTCCGTTTCATCATCAAGACCGGCTGTGTCTATTAAAACTACGGGACCTAAAGGAAGGATTTCCATAGATTTATAAACCGGGTCTGTAGTGGTTCCCTTTACGTCTGACACAAGAGCTATATTCTGCCCTGTAAGTGCATTTATAATACTGGATTTACCAGCATTGGTTTTCCCAAATAGAGCGATATGCAGTCTATTAGAACGAGGTGTTTCATTTAAATTACTCACAGTATCACCATCCATTATATTTTTTTATCAATGAATCTTACTCAGTGGGAGTTTGTATTCCCACTGAGTTTAGATGAATTATCCAGGGACGTGCCGGTGTTATCTCCACCTTTTGAAGGTGGAGTGTTACAGCAGCTAGTCATAGGATAAATTTGTTTATTTTCCAGGAATACCTGGACTGGTAAGTGAAAAGGGATTTAATATTTTATCCAGTAAATCTGTTGAGAGAAGCTTTTCATCAACAACTATTTCTCTTATGGATCTATTTTCATTAATAGCTTTTTTTGCAACTTCTGAGGCCTTATCATAGCCAATATAGTACTGAAGAGCTGTTACTAGAGCCGTAGAGGCATCTAAATTAAATTTGCATTTATTTACGTCTACTTCTATATTATTAACACAATTCTTCGTAAGAGAAATTACTGAATTGTTTAAAATTTCTAAGGACTCCAGTATACTTTCTGCAATCAGTGGTGAAAAGGCATTTAATTCTAATTGACCACTAGAGGCTGCAAAAGTTATAGAGGCATCATTTGCAATTACTTTCATTGAAACCTGAGAAACCATCTCCAAAATTACAGGATTTACTTTACCGGGCATTATGGAGGAACCTGCCTGAACTGCTGGAATTAAAAGCTCTCCAAAACCACCTTTAGGACCGCTGCCTAAAAGTCTTAAATCATTAGAAATTTTTATAAGATTTACTGCAGCAGCTTTCAAAAGTCCAGATACTTCGCAAAATACATCCATATTTTGGGTAGTGTCTACTGGAAAGTCACTTCTGGAAAGACCTAATCCTGTAATGTCCTGTAATATGTCTGTAATTAAAAATATATATTTTTGAGGTGCATTCATGCCAGTTCCGATGGCAGTACCGCCTATGTTTATTTCTCTTAGCCTTTCTTCTACTTTATATAATCTCCAGCGATCTCTTGCTACAGCTCGTGCATAGGCTCCAAATTCTTGTCCAACCGTTATTGGAAGGGCATCCATCAGCTCTGTTCTACCTAGTTTTAAAATATGAGAAAAATCATTTTCCTTTACCTGTAGAGCTGTTTGCAGCTGAGAAAAGGAATCTGCTGCAAATCTTAAAAGCTTTATAGCCGCTATTCTTAAAGCTGTAGGATAGACATCATTGGTGGATTGACACATATTAACGTCATGTATAGGATGTATTAAAGAATAATCACCTTTTTTACCACCAAGAATTTCTATTGCAATATTACTTATAACTTCATTTACATTCATATTAGTGGAAGTGCCTGCACCTCCTTGAAGTGAATCTGTTATAAATTGGTCTTTAAATTCTCCTTTTAATATTCTGTCACAGGCCTTTATTATTGCTTGTGACTTTTCACTGGAAAGTAAATTTACTTTTTCATTTGCCAGTGCAGCAGCTTTTTTTACAATTACTAAAGCTTTTATTAGCTTAAAATTAACTTTTTTACCACTTACATTAAAATGCTCAGAAGCTCTTAAAGTGTTAATGCCATAATATACGTTACAAGGAAGCTTTCGCTCACCTAAAAAATCTTTTTCCAGTCTGAAATTTTCCATTGTGAAAGTCCTCCACATTAAATTTGCAATGAGGCATGTTTTATTTTCATATGCCTAACTTGTAAAGTAATTTTAGCAAAGTTTGCATTTAATTTCAAATTACTAAGTTAATTTAAGGATTAAAATGTTAGAGTAATGTGAAATTTTGATTTTAAAAATATATAAAATTTAGAAAATATTAATTTATATAAATAATTATTATATAAAATGAAGAATAATAATATATACTAAACAATATATTGAATTGACTACTTTTAAAAAGTATATTACAGTTAATTAGTATAGCAAGCAATTTTTGAGGTTATATGAAAATTTTACTTATAATGAAATTCAGAAAATATTATTAGGAAAATGCTTATTCTTTATTTGTATGTGAAGATTTCTCCGATGACTACTCACTCTAATACTCATCTTCTTCAAAGTGGGAGTAAAGAGTGTCTACATCTCTGGATAACGACTTCTAATCATCAGATGGAATAAAAAAACTCCGCCTGATGTCAAGAATTCTGTTTATATAAGTAAAGATGAATGCTATTAAAGTGCTAAATATAGAGAGGGGCAAATAATACATGAATTTTGAAATCAATAAAAATTATTATGGCTTTAAGCTTTTGGAAGAAAAGAAAATTGATGATATAAGTTCAATGGTAAGGCTCTTTTCTCATGAAAAGAGTGGAGCTAAACTTGTAAGTATAGAAAATTCTGATGATAATAAAGTCTTTTCTATAAGCTTTAAAACATTACCGGATAACAGTACTGGTGTTTTTCACATATTAGAGCATTCAGTCTTATGTGGATCAAGAAAATTTCCATCAAAAGAACCCTTTGTGGAACTTGTTAAAGGTTCACTTAATACTTATTTAAATGCTGCCACTTATCCCGATAAAACTATGTATCCTGTGGCAAGTAAAAATGATAAAGATTTTAGAAATCTTATGGATGTATATCTAGATGCAGTTTTTTACCCCAATATATATAAATATCCAGAGATAATGAAGCAAGAGGGATGGCACTATGAAATAAATAATAAAGAGGATGAATTAAAATATAAAGGAGTAGTATATAATGAAATGCAGGGTGTATATTCTTCACCGGAATCACTACTTTTTAGAGGAATAAATAGTAATTTGTTTCCTGATACTCCTTATGGTTTTGATTCAGGAGGTGATCCTGATGAAATACCTGAGCTTACTCAGGATCAGTTTTTAAATTATCATAAAAAATTCTATCATCCATCTAACAGCTACATTTACTTATATGGGGATATGAATATTGAAGAGGATCTCAAATTTATAGATGAGAATTATTTGAGTAATTTTGATAAGGTAGATTTAAATATTGAAATACCTGCCCAAGAGCCTTTTAAGGAAATGAAGGAAAAATTTATAAATTATCCTATAGCCAGTGAGGAAAGTGAAGTTGATAAAACTTATTTAAGTTTAAATTTTACTATAGGAGATGTAAAAGACAGAGAACTTTATTTAGCTTTTGATTTATTGGAGGATATGCTGCTTGAAACTTCAGCCTCACCTTTAAAGAAAGCTTTAATAGATTCAGCTATAGCAAAAGATGTATTTGGTATCTACAATAATGGCTCTCTTCAAACCTCTCTCAGTATTATTGTTAAAAATTCTAATGAAGATAAAAAAGAAAAATTTAAATCAGTTGTATTTGAAACTCTACAGGATATTGTAAAGAATGGTTTTGATAAAAATTTAATTGAAGCAGTACTCAATGCTAAAGAATTTGAATTAAAAGAGAGTGATTACAGCAGTTATCCAAAGGGACTTGTTTACTGTGAAAAGGTACTTGGCAGTTTACTTTATGGTGGAAGTCCTTTTCAAAATCTAGAGTTTAATGAGGTACTCAATGCTATAAAAAATAATATTCACAAGGGATATTTTGAAAAATTAATTGAAGATTATATATTGAATAATAATAATAGTTTATTATTTATGGTTATTCCCAAAAAACATTTAGCAGAAGAAAAAATAAAAGAAGATATAGAAAAACTTCAAAATTATAAAAACTCTTTAACAAAAGAAGAAATAGAAAAGCTTATAGAAGAGAATTCTATATTAACAAAAAGACAATCTTCTCCAGACACTCAGGAAGATTTAGAAAAAATTCCACTTTTGTCAATAGAAGATGTGAAGAAGAATTTGGATACTTATAATACTGTAGTTAAAGATTTAGATACTTATAAAATACTTTATACGGAACTTGTAACTAATGGAATAGATTATGTAGATTTTTATTTTGATACCAGTTACGTAAAGCAAGAGCAAATACCATATATAACCTTACTTTCTTATTTACTAGGAAGAGTTGATACAGAAAAATATTCCTATGAAGAGCTTTCTAATGAGGTTAATAAGAATACTGGGGGTATAGATTTTGATGCTGAAGCTTATTCAAATTTAGATAAAATACAAGAATACTATCCTAAATTTATAATCAAGGGAAAAGCTCTTCATACAAAATCAGAAAATTTACTTAATCTAGTTTTTGAAATAATTAATTCAAGTAAATTTGATAATCATAAGAGAATTAAAGAAATATTATCTGAGCTAAAATCTAGAATTGAAATGATAATTGTAAGTGGGGGACATAGAATTGCTTCCTCTAAAGTAACTTCTTATTATTCGGAATTGGGTAAATATGTAGAAACTATTAATGGCTTTACCTTTTATAAATTTTTAGTTGAAGTTGAAAAAAACTTTGATGACAAAAAAGATGAGTTTGTAAAAAATTTACTTGAAGTGTCAGAAAATATATTTACAACTAGTAATCTAATTGTAAATTTAGGTTCCAGTAAAGAGGATTATAATGACTTATCAAATAATATAGAGAATATTATTTCAAGAAAATTAAAGGCTAATAATAACGAGAAGATTCAGTATAAATTTGAATTGAAGAAAGAAAATGAGGCTTTAGTCACTTCATCAAAGGTACAATATGTGGCAAAAGGCTATAATTTTTCTGAGTTTGGTTTTAAATATAGTGGTAAGCTTCAAGTGTTGAGAACTATATCAAATTATGATTATCTTTGGAATAATGTAAGGGTAAAAGGAGGAGCTTATGGAGTGTTTATTAACTTCAGGAGAAATGGCAATATGAATATTACTTCTTACAGAGATCCTAATTTAAGTGAAACTATAGATGTATATGATAATTTTTATAAATATATAGAAAACTTTTCTGCAGATGGAAGGGAAATGACAAAATATATTTTAGGAACTATAAGTAATCTAGATACACCTCTTACAAATTCAATGATTTGTGATAGGCAGGCAGTCCTTTATATCAGTAACATAGATGATGATTTCTTGCAAAGAGAAAGAGAAGAGATTCTGAAAACAAAGGTAGAGGATATAAGGGAATTTGCAACTCTAATAGATAAATGCATGAAAGAGAATTATATTTGTGTTTTAGGTGGAAAAGATAAGATAAATCAAAACTCAAATATATTTGGAAGTGTAGTTAATGTATTTAATTAGATTTAAATAATAAAAAGTTACCATAAAAATTAAAATTAATGGAGCATTTTCAAGAGTCTGATAATAATTAGAACAAAATAATAAAGACACTATGAATCACTAAATTCATAGTGTCTTTTAGGATTATCAATTTTAAAAACAAAATGTCTAAATATCTACATGTATTCTTTCTGTCTTCCAAATTTCCTTTGAATACTGCTGTATGGTATTATCACTAGAAAAAATTCCGGAATGAGCAATATTACATATACACATTTCACGCCATTTAGCTGTATTTCTATATAATTGATCTATCTTCCCCTGAGCTTTTATATAGTCGTCGAAATCCTTTAATACAAAATATTCATCATTATTAGCTAGTAAGTATTTATGAATATCGCTAAATTCAGAATTTGCTACGCCAAGAGAACCATTTATCAGATTATCTAGTATTTTTTTTAGTCTAGGGTCAGAATTATAGAATTTATAGGAATTATAATTCTTATTTTTCTCATAGTCCAATACTTCATCTTTCTTCATGCCGAATATGACAATATTATCATCACCTACAGCATCATGAATTTCTACATTAGCACCATCTAAAGTAGCGATGGTAACAGCTCCATTCATCATAAATTTCATATTACTTGTACCAGAAGCTTCCTTGGTGGTGGTAGATATTTGTTCACTTACATCTGCACAGGGTATAATTTTTTCAGCAAGAGAAACAGAATAATTTTCAAGAAAAAATACTTTAATTTTATTATTTACACTGTTGTCTGTATTTATTTTATTTGCCACAGTATTTATTAATTTTATTGTCTGCTTAGCCAAATAATAGCCTGGGGCAGCTTTAGCACCGAAGAAAAATGTCCTAGGTACAATATCCAAATTTGGATTATCTTTAAGTCTATAATATAAGTCTAAAATATGAAATACATTTAATATCTGCCTTTTATAGGAATGAAGCCTTTTAACTTGTATATCATAAATTGAGTTTGTATCAATTTCAATACCATATTTATTTTTTACATATTTAGCAAAGTTTATTTTATTATTTTGTTTAATTTTATGGATGCTATTTTGAAAATCTTCGTTTTTAGAGAAAGCTAAAAGGTTAATAAGATTATCTGGCTTAGTTATCCAACTTTCACCTATGGTTTTAGTGATAAGTTCAGATAAAGCGGGATTAGCTTTCATTAGCCAACGTCTATGTGTTATTCCATTAGTCTTGTTATTAAATTTAAAAGGATAGAAATCTGAGAAATTTGATAGTTCTTTGCTTTTAAGTATTTCTGTATGAAGTTTTGCTACACCATTTACTGAATGGCTGCCTACTATTGCTAAGTATGCCATTTTCACATTTCCGTCACTTATTATGGACATATCATGAACTTTTCTCTCATCCTTATATTTTTCCCATACTTCATCACAAAATCTTCTATTGATCTCTTCAATTATCATGAAGATTCTTGGTAAAAGTTTTTTAAATAAATCAATAGGCCATTTTTCAAGAGCTTCACTTAATATAGTGTGATTAGTGTAGGCAATAGTATTAGTTGTTATCTTCCAAGCATCTTCCCAGGATAAGTTTTCCTCATCTATTAATATTCTCATCAACTCAGCAACAGCTACAGAAGGATGGGTATCATTTATATGAATTGCTATATAGTGATCAAACAAATTAATAGGCAATCCGTTTTTTTTGAATCGTGCAATAATACTTTGAATACCTGCACTTACAAAAAAATACTGCTGCTTTAAACGTAATAATTTACCTTCAATTCTAGTATCATCAGGGTAAAGTACCTGAGAAATAGATTCCACCGAATATTTATGCTCTACAGCCTTACTGTATTCACCTCTACTGAAGGAATCTAAATCAAAATCTTTATCTATAGTTTGAGCGTTCCACAGTCTTAAGGTGTTCACTGTATTATTATTATATCCAATAATAGGTGTATCATAGGGAATCGCTAAAACAGCTTCATAGTTTTCGTGTTTAAAGGAAAGTTTATCATTTTCCAATACTGGAGTTACAGTACCACCAAATTTTACTATGGCTGCTTTATTTTCCTTTCTTATTTCCCAAACATTGCCTTGCCTTAACCAATTGTCGGGAATTTCAACTTGATAACCATTTATTATTTTTTGTTCAAATAGTCCATAGCCATACCTTATTCCGCAACCGTGACCGGGGATTTCAAGAGATGATATGGAATCAAGAAAACATGCCGCAAGTCTTCCAAGGCCACCATTTCCAAGACCTGCATCGTTTTCAACCTCTTCAAGCTCTGAAAGATCTATCCCTAAATCATCAAGAGCTTCTCTGCATAAATCAGTTATACCTAGATTTAGAAGGTTACTGCCAAGCAGTCTTCCTATAAGAAATTCCATTGAAAAATAATAGACCTGTTTTACATGATTTTTTGAATACCGTTCATTAGTTTTCATCCATTTTTCAGATACATATTCTCTTACAAGAGAACCTAGAGTTAAATATAAATGGAGTTTTGAAGATTCTGTGATATCTTCAGAATAAAGATTCATGAGCTTTTTTTTAAAGTCATTTTTAATGCGGTCTTTAGTCAAATTCATATTATTCCTCCTGATAATTTTAGTATCCTCAATCCAGTAAGTAATACAGCAAAGTATTAATGTCTTTGAATTTATGGACAAATATCTTTTACAAACAAGTACATAGGGATTAATGCTTATAGCTATTACTTTAGGAATAGGGGATTGTTTAAATGCTAGATGATTAAATAGGATGAAAGGTTTTAATTAATAAAAATATTTCTAAGTAAATATTACATCTTTTGGTTTATATAGTCAATATGTCCTATATTTATTGGTAAACAATATTATTTATTAATTATTGACTATAAGTATGAATTTTAAAATTTATTTTGATAATAATATATATAATTATATTATTTGGAGGTAATGATGATGAAACAGGGAACAGTTAAATGGTTTAATGATGAAAAAGGTTTTGGATTTATTTCTGTTGAAGGTGAGGACGATGTATTTGTACATTATTCTGCTATAAAGGAGGAAGGAAAAAAGAAAAACTTAGATCAGGGGCAAGAAGTAAAATTTGACGTGGTGGATGGACCAAAAGGATTGCAAGCATCAAATGTTCAAAAAGTATAAACTTAATTATAATAGCTACAATTGAAAATTAATTAAAGAGAGCCCCTTAAATGGATGTAGTTAAAAACTTGTATAAATCTATTTACGGGGTGAATTTTTATATTAAATTACAAATTAAAGTTTTTTATCGTAGGTATATTAATTTTTCTACAAAGGTGGTAATATATTTTTGGTCGGTATTCTATTGAAACCGGACTTAATAATACAATAAAAAAACAGCGGGGAAGATATGAGCATGAAGAAAAAAATTCGTATCATATCCTTGTGGAATGAAAACGAAGGGGGCTGAAAATTTTGAAACAAAACATTGAAACAAATAAAAAATTTGGAGTTAGGCAGCTAACAGTAGTAGGAATGCTGTCAGGTATATCAATCATGTTAGGAATAACAGGGTGGGGATATATAAAATTACCTATACTTCAGGCAACCATAATGCATGTACCAGTAATCATTGGAGCAATTATAGAAGGACCAATGGTAGGTATGTGTATAGGACTTATATTTGGAATATCAAGTATCGTTCAAAATATTATGACGCCAAGTTTACTATCCTTTGCACTAATTAATCCGTTGGTTTCAGTTTTACCAAGGATTTTAATTGCATTAACTTCTTATTATGCTTATAGATTTATGGTTGGTAATAAGACTTTGAAAATTGGTATAGGGGCGGCAGTAGGATCTATAACCAATACAGCAGGAGTACTTGGCATGATATATTTATTATATTTAAAGGAGTATGCAATGCATATGAAGATAAGTTCAGCAGCTGCTGATAAAGTTATATTTGGTATTGCTATTGCCAACGGAATACCTGAAATGATAGCGGCAATTTGCATAACAGTACCCATAGTACTTGCAGTAACTAGGGTTAGAAAAAACCAATAGAGGAGGAAATATTTTGGACTTATT
The DNA here is from genome assembly GCF_047718555.1 of Clostridium sp. Lineage (GTDB taxonomy): Bacteria > Bacillota > Clostridia > Clostridiales > Clostridiaceae > Clostridium_I. The sequence continues at coordinate 47,057 of NZ_JBDNRK010000007.1, forward strand.
TACAATGGCTATGGAAAATAACAGATCAAATAAACCCCTAGCTGAAAGAATGAGACCCAGAAATTTAGATGAGTTTTATGGTCAGGAGCAAATAGTAGGTAAAGGGAAAATTTTAAGGAGACTTATAGAGGCTGATAAACTAACTTCCATAATATTATACGGCCCTCCAGGGGTAGGTAAGACTACTTTAGCATTCATAATTTCTAAAGAAACAAAATGTGAATTTGTAAAACTCAACGCTGCCACTATAAGTGTAAAAGAGATTAAAGATTATATAAATAAATCTGAAGAATTACTAAAGCTTTACGGAAAAAGAACTATCTTTTTTATAGATGAAATTCATGCCTTGAAAAAAGGATCTCAGCAGGATGTACTTCTGGATGCTATTGAAAGGGGTATAGTGGTGTTAATTGGTGCTACTACTGAGAATCCGTATTTTGAAATAAATAATGCGCTTTTAAGCAGATCAAAAATATTTCAATTAGAAAGTCTCAGTAATGAAGAAATAGTTAAAATATTAAATAATGTTTTAAAAGATAGAGAAAGAGGCTATGGCAGTATAAAAATAAATATAGAAGAAAAATCTTTATCTTACATAGCAGAATTATCTGGTGGAGATGCAAGGGCCGCTATAAACACTTTAGAAATAGCAGTTCTATCTACAGTTAGAAATAAAGAAGGTATAATAGAGATAGACGAAAAATTAGTACAGGAGTCTATGCAAAAAAGAATTATAAACTATGATAAATCAGGGGATAACCATTATGATATGGCTTCAGCTTTTATAAAAAGTATGAGAGGATCAGATGCAGATGCAGCTCTCTATTGGTTTGGAAGAATGATTCTTGGTGGAGAAGATCCTAAATTTATTGTAAGAAGAATAATAGTGCATGCTTCTGAAGATGTAGGTATGTCAGATCCTAGAGCAATGCTTATAGCTCATGCTGCCTGGAATGCACTTGAAACTATAGGTATGCCAGAAGCAAGAATACCTATAGCTGAGGCTATAATATATATATCAAAAGCACCTAAGAGCAATTCTGTGGTAATGGCAGTAGACAAAGCTTTTCAGGATGCTAAAGATTTTCAGTACAGAGTTCCAATTCATTTGAGAGATACTCATTACAAGGGTTCAAAAAATTTCGGAAATGGAATTGATTATAAATATCCTCATAACTATCCAGGACATTATGTAGAACAAAAATATTTTCCTGATGAAATGGAAGATGGGAAATATTATAAGGATGATGAGAAATTTTAAGTATGGATAATATAACTAAGATAAGTGTATCTGTAAGGGATCTAATTGAATTTATTTTGAGAAGTGGGGACTTGGTGTCTAGTTTTTCTGGAAGTAACAGAAATACAGAGGCAATTAAGGTACATCAGAAAATACAGAAGAGTTCTGGTGATAATTATAATAGAGAAGTCACTATTTCACATACTGTAATTAAAGACAATATTTCCTTGGAAATAAACGGAAGAATAGATGGAATAATTACAAAAGATAATGTTACTATAATTGATGAAATTAAAACTACTACTAATGATTTAAATAATATTATTGAAGATTATAATATGCTGCACTGGGCACAGGTTAAATGTTATGCTTATTTTTACTGTGTACAGAATGATATTAAAATCATTGATACAAGGCTAACCTATTACCAAATGAATAGCGGGGAAATAAAATATTTAGTTAAATCTCATACTCTAGTTCAATTGGAAGAATTTTTTAATGACATAATTGATAAATATATATATTGGGCAAAACTACAAAAAAATTGGATGGAAAAGAGAGATTTCTCTATAAAAAAGCTTATGTTTCCATATGGAGAATACAGATTAGGACAAAGAAAACTGGCGGTAGCTATCTATACTTCCATTAAAGAAAATAAAAATATTTTTGTAAAAGCACCTACAGGGATTGGTAAGACAATATCAACTATTTTTCCTGGGGTTAAAGCACTAGGGGAAGGTATTATATCAAAAATTTTTTATGTTACAGCAAAGAATACCACGGGAGAAGAGGCAAAAAAGGCTTTTTTTCTTCTAGCAGAAAATCACCTGGATTTTAAAACGGTATGGATTACTGCAAAGGATAAAATATGTTTTAAGGAAGAAACTAATTGTGATCCAGAGTTATGTGAGTATGCTAAAGGTCATTTTGACAGAATAAATGAAGCCATAACTGATGTATTGGATAAAAATATAATAACTAGAGAAGTAATTGAAAAATATGCAGAGAAACACAGAGTTTGCCCTTTTGAATTCTCTCTAGATTTAACAAATTGGTGTGATTGTGTAGTTTGCGATTATAATTATGTTTTTGATCCAAAAGTATACCTAAGAAGATTTTTTTCAGAAAAGGGCGGAGATTACTGCGTTCTTGTAGATGAGGCCCATAATCTAGTTGATCGGGCAAGAAATATGTATTCAGGAGAATTATACAAGAAAGAGATTTTGGATTTAAAAAATAGATGTAAAAATATATCTTCTGTTTTATATAAAAGTCTAAATAAGATAAATACATTTTTGGTAAAGGAAAGAAAAAAATGTGAGGAAAATAATACTGGAGTAAATGTACAAAAGGATCCACCTAAAGATATAATAAAGCTTTTGAATAATTTTATTTATGAAGCAGAAAGATTTTTAATAGCAAATGATAAGTGTGATATTAAATCAGAGATTTTAGATATTTATTTTAAATTAAATTCATTTGTTAGGACTTACGAAGATTATAGTGAAAAATATATTACCTACAGCGAAAAAATTAAAGATGATCTATTATTAAAGATGTTTTGTGTTGATACATCAGAAGTTATGAAAAAATGTTTAGAAAAAGTGAAGTCTACAGTGTTCTTTTCTGCTACACTGACACCTATGAATTATTTTATAAAGTTATTAGGGGGAGATAATGATTCTTATAAAATCAGCTTGCCTTCACCTTTTAAAAGAGAAAATTTATGTCTGCTATTAAACGATGGAGTATCTACAAAATATAATAACAGACGGTTTACCTATAAAGATATAGTTTCCATTATAACAAACTGTGTATCTCAAAAGGTAGGAAATTATTTTGTATTTTTTCCCTCCTATAATTATATGAAAAGTGTCTTGGACATATTTCATGAGGAAAATAAAAATATTAATGTAGTATATCAGAAAAATAATATGACTGAAGAGGAGAGAAATAATTTTATTGCACTTTTTTCCGAGCATAACAGAGAAACATTACTTGGATTTGTAGTTATGGGTGGGGTGTTCAGTGAAGGTATCGATTTGGCAGGAGAAAAGCTAAGTGGTGCCTTTATTATTGGAGTTGGTCTTCCTAAAATATCTTTAGAAAGAAACTTAATTAAAGAACATTTTATAAAAAACAATGAAAATGGTTTTTTATATTCCTATGTCTATCCGGGCATAAATAAAGTGCTGCAGTCTGCAGGAAGGGTTGTGAGAACCGATAAAGATAGAGGAGTTGTAGTATTAATAGATGAAAGATATTCCGAAAATATTTATAAAGAGTTATTACCTGAAGAATGGTCACATATGAAAAAAATAAATACTTTTCTAAATAAGAATAATAATGTTATTTTAGAATTTTGGAGTAAGGCATATTCAAAAAATAAATAGGCCAGTATGCTAGTATATTTTAAATTCTACTGCGTCAACAGAACCCTCTGATAGCCCACTATCATCAGAACCTGTTTCCTTGTTTAATTTAAAATATACGTCGCATCTTTGATCTATTATTTATTTGAATATGCCTAAAAAATAATATTTCATTGTGAATATTTCAACAATATATATTTCATTGATAGAATCTTCTTTTAAATAACAAATTTTAAAAAAATTAATATATATGCATTAATTTTCTAAGAACCTTATTCAAAAGAAGGGCTTATAGACAAATTAACAATGAAATAAATTGAAATTATTTATAATTATGCTTCTAAATGTATATATTTTAAAAATTAAAATAAAAAATCTTTTAAGATAATAATAATTATAGTGTAAAATGCAAGTTTCCAGTTGAAAAGCGTCAAAAATACAATTATAATATATAACAAACGGATTTGTTAAAGTAAATAGATTAAAAATCCATTCAATATATAATTTTAATTTATATTTATGGATTGGAAATAAGCTTCTATTGATGTTATATTAATAGAACATATGAGTATAATTTAAAAATTCAGGGGGGCTAAAGTAATGAACGTAAAAACTGGTTATCCAAAAAACCAAGGCCTGTATGATTCACAATTTGAAAAAGATAATTGTGGTATAGGGTTTGTGGCAAATATAAAGGGTGAAAAAACCCATGATATTATAAAAAAAGGTATAGAAATATTAGTAAATTTAACTCATAGAGGTGGAGTTGGATCTGATGTTAAAACTGGTGACGGTGCTGGAATTATGTTTCAGATACCACATGAGTTCTTTAAAATATCATGTGAAAATTCAGGGATAGCTTTACCGGAAGAAGGTCAGTATGGGGTAGGTATGTTGTTCTTACCTAAAGAAACTACCCTTTGTCACCAATGCGAAGGTATAGTAGAAAGAGTAATAGAAGAAGAAGGTCAGGATTTTCTTGGATGGAGACATGTACCAACTGATAGTAGAATAATAGGAAGAACTGCAAAGGGTTCAGAACCTATAATAAAACAAATTTTTATAGAAAATAAATGTGCAACTCAAGATGAGTTTGAAAAAAAATTATATATAATCCGTAAGAGAGCTGAAAGTGAAGTAAAAAGACTGCTGGATAGTGGATCAAATTATTTTTATGTTTGCAGTTTATCCAGTAAAAAAATCATATATAAAGGTCTGCTTCTCCCAGATCAAATTACAAGTTATTATATGGATTTAAATGATATAAATTTTAAAAGTGCTATTGCTTTAGTTCATCAAAGATTTAGTACAAATACTTTCCCAACTTGGGATTTGGCTCAACCTTTTAGATATTTAGCTCATAATGGAGAAATAAATACTATAAGAGGTAATAGAAATTGGATGCATGCAAGAGAAGGAGTTTTAGAGTCAAAGATTTTTGGAAAGAATATAAGCAAATTATTTCCAATTATTAATCCTGATGGAAGTGACTCTGCTTCATTGGATAATGTATTTGAACTTTTAGTTATGGATGGAAGAACTCCTGCTCATGCAATGATGATGCTTATACCAGAGGCTTGGGAAGCAAATGATGAAATGGATGAGGATAAGAAGGCCTTCTATGAATATCATGGTTCACTAATAGAGCCTTGGGATGGTCCAGCAGCTGTTACTTTTACAGATGGAACACAGGTTGGAGCAGTTCTTGATAGAAATGGATTAAGACCAGCTAGATATGTAATAACTAAAAGTGGAACAGTAGTCCTTTCTTCTGAAGCAGGAGTTTTAGATTTCCCAACAGAAGATATAATTAAAAATGGCAAATTAGAGCCAGGAAAAATATTCTTACTTGATACTAGTAAGGGAAAGATAATAAGTGATGAAGAAGTTAAAAAATCTATATGTTCTGGTAAACCATATAAAGAAGCCATAGCTAAATATAAATTTGTTTTAGATGATTTAAATGGTTTTGAAGATGATACACAAATAATACCGGAAGCATTAAAGGAAAGACAGCAGGCTTTTGGATATACTTTAGAAGATTTAAAAATAATATTAAAAGGTATGGCAAGTACAGCTAAAGAACCACTTGGCTCAATGGGTAATGACACTCCACTTGCAGTTTTATCAAATAGACCCCAGGTATTATTTGCATATTTCAAACAGTTATTTGCTCAGGTTACAAATCCTCCAATAGATCCAATAAGAGAAGAGCTTGTAACTTCACTTATAAATTATATAGGATCACAGGGTAATATATTAAATAAAGAGCTTTACAATAATCCTTTTATAGAAATACATTCACCTATTTTAACAAATTTAGAGACATCAAAAATAAAGGTGCTAAGCAATAATGATTTTAAAACAATAACTATACCAATTACTTTTAAATACGATACTGGGGTAGCAGGTTTTAAAGAAGCTTTAGAGAAAATATGCGAAAGGGCTTCTAACGCAGTAAATAAGGGCTACAATATTTTAGTTTTAAGTGATAAATCCGGTAGTTCTTTTGAGGCAGCTGTTCCAAGCCTTTTAGCAGTATCAGCAGTACACCATCACTTAATTAGGGAAAAAACTCGTACTAAGGTTTCAATTATAGTAGAAACTGGTGAAGCTAGAGAAACTATGCACGCAGCTCTTCTTCTAGGATATGGTGCAACAGCAGTAAATCCATATATTGCTTATGAATCCATAAAGCAATTGGTTAATAATGGCGAAATAAAAGATATATCTTATAAAGAAGCTGTGGATAATTATATATATGCAGTAAATCATGGATTATTAAAGATTTTGTCTAAAATGGGTATTTCTACTTTAAGAAGTTATCATGGAGCACAAATTTTTGAAGCTATTGGACTTAAAAGTGATTTTGTAGATAAATATTTTGAGGGAACACCTTCAAGAATAGAAGGTATAGATATAGAAACAGTAGCAGAAGAAGTTTTAATTAGACATAAAAATGCTTTTAATAATATCAGAAAACCAGTTTCTGAATTAGATGTAGGCGGAAGTTATGCATGGAGAAGTAATGGAGAATTCCATCTTTTCAATCCTGAGACAATTTATAAACTTCAAGTTTCTACAAGAAATAATGACTATAGTTTATATAAAAATTATGCTGAACTTATAAACAATCAGGATAAAAATCTATGTACTATTAGAAGTATGTTTAAATTTAAAACCGATAAACAGATTCCTATAGAAGAAGTAGAACCAGTAAGTGAAATTCTTAAAAGGTTCTGTGCAGGGGCTATGTCCTTTGGTTCTATAAGTAAAGAAGCACATGAAGCAATTGCTATTGCCATGAACAGAATAGGCGGTAAGAGTAATAGTGGAGAAGGTGGAGAAGATCCAATAAGATACAAAAAAAGTGCCAATGGAGATTGGAAGAGAAGTGCAATAAAACAAATTGCTTCAGCTAGATTTGGAGTAAATGCTGAATATTTAGTAAATGCAGATGAACTGCAGATTAAAATGGCTCAAGGAGCTAAGCCAGGTGAAGGCGGACAGTTACCAGGAAGAAAAGTTGATGAAGCTATAGCAAAGGTTAGACATTCAACTCCAGGAATAGATTTAATATCACCACCACCTCATCATGATATTTATTCTATTGAGGATTTGGCACAACTAATTTATGATTTGAAATCTACAAATCCTGAGGCAAGAATAAATGTAAAATTGGTATCCGAGGTTGGAGTTGGTACAGTAGCTGCTGGAGTTTCAAAGGCACATGCAGATGCTATATTAATAAGTGGACATGATGGAGGTACAGGTGCTTCACCAGTATCATCCATTAAGCATGCAGGTATACCATGGGAGCTTGGCCTTTCAGAGGCACAGCAGGTACTTTTATTGAATGATTTAAGAAGCAGAGTGGTACTTCAAACTGACGGACAGCTTAAAACTGGTAGAGATATAGTTGTTGGAACTCTTTTAGGAGCAGAAGAATTTGTATTTGCATCAACACTTTTAGTAGTACTCGGATGTACAATGCTTAGAAATTGTCATTTGAATACCTGTGACATGGGAATTGCGACTCAGGATCCAGAATTAAGAAAGAATTTCAAAGGAAAGCCAGAACACATAGTAAACTTCCTAACATTTATTGCAATGGAAGTTAGAGAGTATATGGCAAAGCTTGGATTTAGAACTATGAATGAAATGGTTGGAAGAGTTGACAAAATAGAAGTAAAGGATGAAAGCAGCCATTGGAAAGCAAAGGGAATAGATCTTTCAAAGATATTATATAAACCTGATATGCCAAGTAGAATAAAGCCATATTGTGTGAAAAAGCAGGAACATGGCATTGAAAATTCTATGGATCGTAAATTGATAAAGATAGCTCAGGATGCTTTAAATAATCAAAATAAAGTAGTTGCTAATTTCGAAATTAAGAATACTGATAGAGCAGTTGGAGCTATGATAAGTGGAAAGATTGCTAAATTATACGGCAATAAAGGACTTTTAGAAGATACAATACAATTTAATTTTAAAGGAGCTGCAGGGCAGAGTTTTGGTGCCTTTGGTGCTCACGGTTTAACACTTAATCTTGAAGGAGAGGCAAATGACTATGTAGGTAAAGGCTTGTCTGGAGCAAAGATAATAATTAAAACTCCAGCTAATGCAAGCTATAAGCAAGATGAAAATGTTATAGCAGGTAACACTATTCTATATGGAGCAACTGAAGGACAGCTTTATATAAATGGGCTGGTAGGAGAAAGATTTGCAGTTAGAAACAGTGGTGCTATTGCAGTAGTAGAAGGCGTTGGTGATCATTGCTGTGAATACATGACAGGTGGAACTGTGCTTGTTCTTGGCAATTTTGGTAGAAATTTTGCTGCTGGAATGAGCGGGGGAATAGCTTATGTATTTGACGAGGATAATTCATTGAGAAATAAGATTAAAAATAATACTGTAGATATAGATGAATTAGAGGAAGATGATATAGACGAAGTTTACAGCTTAATTGCAGCACATGAAAATTATACTGGAAGCTTAAAGGCTGCTAGTTTGATTAAAGACTGGGATAATGCACAGAAAAAGTTTAAGAAGATCATACCAACTGCTTATAAGAAAATTTTGCTAGAGAAAAATAAAGAAATCTCTGCTTTGAGAGCATAGGAGGTATAATAATATGGGAAAAACAACTGGTTTTAAAGAATATAAAAGACAGACTGCTAAAAAACGTCCAGTTAAAGATAGAATAAAGGACTATAAACAAATTTACCTTCCAATGGAGGAAGAGGAATTACGCAAACAAGGTGCTAGATGTATGGAATGTGGTACACCCTTCTGTTCCTGGGGGTGTCCTCTTGGAAATTTAATGCCTGATTTTAATGATATGGTTTATAATAATGATTTTGAAGCTGCTTTTAACAGATTGTATTTAACAAGTAATTTTCCAGAGTTTACTGGAAGAGTTTGCCCAGCACTTTGTGAAGGAGCATGTACTCTTGGCGTTAATTCTGATGCAGTATCAATAAAAGAGCTTGAACTTGGGATTATTGAGAAGGCTTTTAAAGAAAATTTCATAAAACCTAATCCACCAAAGGTTAGAACAGGGAAGAGTGTGGCAGTAGTAGGTTCTGGTCCATCAGGACTTGCTGTGGCTGCTGAATTAAACTCAGTAGGTCATACTGTTACTGTATTTGAAAGACATGACAGAATAGGAGGACTTTTGAGATACGGTATACCAGATTTTAAACTTGAAAAAGACGTAGTAGATAGAAGAATAAATTTGATGGAAGAAGAAGGTATTATATTTAAAACTAATACCGATATAGGTATTAATTATGATGTTAAAACTCTTTCAGAGGACTTTGATGCAGTAGTTCTTTGTGGTGGATCTACTGTTCCAAGAGATTTACCAATAGAGGGCAGAGAGCTTGAAGGTATACATTTTGCTGTGGACTTTCTAACTTATATAAATAAAAAGGTTGCTGGTGATGATGTATCAAAAGAAGCTATAGATGTAAAAGGTAAAAATGTTTTAGTTATAGGCGGTGGAGATACTGGTTCAGATTGTATTGGTACTTCTATAAGAGAAGGGGCAAAAAATGTGTATCAATTTGAAATAATGCCTAAGCCACCTGAAGAAAGAGATAATACAATGCCATGGCCACTTTATCCAAAGACATTAAAGGTTTCTACTTCCCATGAAGAAGGTTCAATTAGAGAATGGTGTACAGAAACTAAGAAATTTATAGGTAAAGATGGAAAGGTTACTGCTATAGAAGGGATTAAGGTTCAATGGGGAAAAGATGCATCAGGAAGATTTGTTCCTACAGAAGTACCTGGTTCTAGGTTTACGAGAGAGGTAGATTTAGTATTATTAGCAATGGGATTTGTTCATCCTCAGCATGAAGGTCTTATAAACACCCTAGGTTTACAATTAGACAACAGAGGAAATATTTCTGCTGATGAAAATCATATGACTAGTGTAAAGGGAGTATTTACTGCTGGAGATATGAGAAGGGGTCAATCACTTGTAGTTTGGGCTATGAATGATGGAAGACAGGCAGCAAAAGCTGTTGATGAGTATTTAATGGGTGAAAGTGTACTAAGAGGATAATTATAAAATAAATGGGCTGTCACACAATGTGTATCTATGCATTGTGTGGCAGCTTTTTAACTAGTTGCTAATAAAAATAATTATTTATATGTGATTTTTAATAAGATAGAGACAAACTGTAACCTATAGGATAGATGCGGGTTACCTCTTTGTTTTGTTAATTTATCAAAGATATCTATTATTTATTAAATTTTATTTAATATAACATAAAAAAAATACAAAATTATTGTTGACAGTTTTACTCTGGTTTGATATTATAATCCTATAAAGTTTAGTAAAACACTCAAGTTTAAAATTAGTGGGTTATACCATAAAGGAAGTGAGCTAATGAAGCTTTCAACTAAAGGAAGATATGGTGTAAAAGCCATGGTTGACTTAGCCATAAACTATGGAAAAACACCTGTTTCAATTAAAAGTATTTCTGAAAGACAAAGTATTTCTGAATACTATTTAGAACAACTATTTTCAGCTCTTAGAAAAGCAGATTTAATAAAGAGTATTAGAGGAGCTCAAGGTGGTTATGTTCTAAATAAAGATCCAAGGGAAATAAGTGTTGATCAGATCTTAGATATACTTGAAGGACCTATAGAGATTTCAGAATGCATTGAAGAAGATGGAATCTGTAGCAATAGCAGCTGTTGTGCTACCAGACTTCTCTGGGCTAAGCTTAAAGAAAGCATAGACAATGTAACTAAATCTATAACATTACAAGATATGGTTGATGATTACAAAAGTATAAAAGTTAGAGGAGTGAATGTACATGAGTGAAAAAAGAGTTTATATGGATTATGCAGCTACCACCTATACAAAACCAGAAGTTTTAGAGGAAATGTTGCCATATTTTACAGAGGAATTTGGTAATCCTTCTTCATTATATACTTTTTCAGACAATACAAAGAAAGCTATAAATACTTCTAGAGAAAGAGTAGCTAAAGCTATTAATGCTGAAAAAGATGAAATATACTTTACTGGAGGTGGTTCTGAAGCAGATAACTGGGCATTAAAGGGTATAGCTCTTGCACATAAGAATAAGGGAAATCACATAATTACTACTGCAATTGAACATCATGCTATTATACATACAGGTAAATTTTTAGAGAAAAATGGATTTGAGGTTACTTACCTCCCTGTAGATGAAGAGGGATTTGTTAAAGTAGAAGATGTAAAAAATGCCATAACAGAAAAGACTATTTTAGTTTCTATTATGTTTGCAAATAATGAAATTGGAACAATTGAACCTATAAAAGAGATTGGCCAGGTCTGTAGAGAAAAGAAAGTATTGTTTCACACAGATGCAGTGCAGGCAATTGGTCATGTGAAAATTGATGTTAAGGACATGAATATAGATTTATTATCCTTAGCAGGTCACAAATTTTATGGACCAAAGGGTATAGGTGCTTTATATATAAGACGTGGTATTAAAATAGAAAATTTAATACATGGCGGAGGTCAGGAGAGAGGAAGAAGAGCAAGTACAGAAAATATTGCCAGTATTGTAGGTATAGGAAAGGCTATAGAACTTGCCACATCAGAGCTTGAAGAAGAAGCACAAAGACTTAATAATTTAAGAAATAAATTAGTTAAGGGAATAATGGAAAAAATACCTTATACAAAATTAAATGGTCCTAGTGATGATAGAAGACTACCAGGAAATTCAGATTTTAGTTTTATTGGTATAGAGGGTGAAACTTTACTGTTAGATTTAGACTATGCAGGCATATATGCTTCCACAGGTAGTGCATGTGCATCAGCTTCCTTGGATCCTTCTCATGTGCTTTTAGCCATAGGATTACCTCATGAAACAGCTCATGGATCACTTAGACTGACTCTAGGGGCAAAGAGTACAGAAGAGGATATAGATTATGTTTTGGAGACTTTGCCAGAAATAGTTAGAAAAAGAAGAGAAATGTCACCACTTTGGGAAGATTTTTTAAAAGAGAAAGGGGAAAGATAATTATGATGTACAGTGATAAAGTAATGGATCATTTCAGAAATCCAAGAAATGTTGGAGAAATAGAAAATGCCAACGGTGTTGGTGAAGTTGGAAATCCACAGTGTGGAGATATAATGAAGATATATATAAAGGTAGAAGATAATAAAATAGAGGATGTTAAATTTAAGACATTTGGTTGTGGATCTGCTATAGCTTCATCAAGTATGGCAACAGAACTTATAAAGGGAAAGACTATTGAAGAAGCATGGGATTTAACTAACAAAGCTGTGGCAGAAGCACTTGATGGTCTTCCACCAGTGAAGATGCACTGTTCAGTTTTAGCAGAAGAAGCTATTCATAAGGCAATAAATGCTTATAGAGAAAGTATAGGACTTGAAGCGTGGGAGATGAAGACTCATTCAGAGTGTATACACGAACACGTTCATGGTAATTAATTCAATTAAAGTTGATAGTTTATGAAATTATATGTAGGCTGTTTTAAAAGCAATTTAATGCTTTTAAAACAGCCTATTGTGCATTAAAAATATATTTACTGGTTACAATACATTTAGGTGGTAATATGTATAAGAGAAAAGATTTTATATGGATGGATGTATATAATTTAAGGGGAAAGAAAATTGGAGTTATAACAGATTTGCTTATAAACATAAATGAAAATGTTGTGAAGGGATTTGTTATTTCAGGTATAAGTATTTTAAAAAGATCTTCAACTGTTTTAGTTGAAGATATAGTTTCTTTTAATCAATATATGATTATAGAAAAATTAAATAAGGACCATTTTTATTTTAGCTTTGATAATCTTCGTGGATTAGAGGTTGTGGATGATTCAGGTGAAATAGATGGCATAATAGAAGAGATAATATTTGATTCATCAAGCTTTAAGATTAAAGGATTAATCATATCTAGAGGGATTTTACAAAACTTTACACAGGGGAAAAAGGTTATTTTACAAAATGATTATATAATTGGAGATAAAAATGTATTTCATATCAATAAAAATAAAAAATTTAATTTTGTAACTATTTTTCATAAATTAAATTTAGAAGATGGTGGAAATGAAAAATAAACTTAAATATATAATAAGTATTTTAATAATATTTATATTAGCTTATATATTTTATACTAGTGAAATCATAAGAAACATATTCTATATTGTATTTATTAGTTTCATAGTAGCATATATGTTAAAGCCTTTTAATGATTACCTAGTTAGAAGAGGCATTAAAAGGGAAATTGCATCAATTATCTTATTGTTAGGTGTATGCACCTTAATAATAGGCTCAATAGTATTTTTAATACCTTCTATGCTTAAGGAAAGTATTAGTATAAATAAGACCAGTAGAGAAATTTTAAGATATATTACTCTCATTAATGAAAAGATAAAATTAGTGAGAGATAACCCTTCAGAAAATAGAGCCTTTTTTATTTTATACAATAAAATTGATTATATAGTAAAAGGATTTGTAAGCGGCTTAATTGAGTTAAGTATGAAAGTAGGACAGAATTTGCTAGCCATTGCAGTTATACCAGTTATTTCTTATTATTTTCTATCAGATGGTAATAGTATAAAAAATAAGTTTTTAATTTTATTTAGTGTAAAATGGAGAAATATAATTAGAAAAACTATGGAAGACATAGATAAGAATCTGAGTAGATATATAGTTGGTCAATTAACACTATCTTTTATAATAAGTATACTCACTTTTATAATATTGCTCTCTCTAAAGGTTGACTATCCAATAATACTATCAGTATTAAATGGAGTCTTTAATATTATACCTTATTTTGGACCTATCTTTGGAGCCATTCCTGCAATAATTGTAGCATTTATGGAATCACCTAAAGAAGCATTGTGGACAGCTATCTGGCTTTATATACTGCAGCTAGTAGAAGGTAATATAATATGTCCTAAAATTACTGGAGATTCTATAAACATGCATCCTCTCTTAGTTATTGTATTATTGCTAATTGGTGAAAAACTTGGAGGCTTTGCAGGTATGATACTTATAGTACCCATTTCAGTAGTAATAAAAGTTATATACGAAGATTTAAATTATTATCTGTATTGAGTTAAGGCATAGTAAAAAATAGTCAGCAGTAACTTGTTATTTATTTTTCGATTACCCTATTTGATTAATATTGACATAATGGATAATTTTAAATATAATCGTATGTAGCTAATATTTTAAAGTGATGATGAGAAGTAGTAGATATTTATTGATATATTTAGAGAGGAAGTGGCTGGTGAAAACTTCTTAATCAATTTATCGAAGCAGTCTCTGAACTATATTATTTAAGTGACACAATTATGTGTAATTAGGGTGGTACCGCGGAATTATAGCTTTCGTCCCTTGGATTTTCAGGGATTGAAAGCTTTTTATTATATATGAACTAACTAATGCAATAAGCTGCTAAATAGAGTATGACAAAAGCACGTACCTAGATAATTCATCTAAACTTCCATTAACTTTAGGTGGATTAATAGTTTGCCTTATAACAGGAGGAGATAACCATGGATAAAATAGGATTGAATGAAATAAGAGAAGCATATTTAAGTTTTTTTGAAAGTAAAGGTCATTTAAGGTTACCTAGTTTTTCACTAGTGCCTAAAAATGATAAAGGATTACTTATTATAAATGCAGGTATGGCACCTTTAAAGCCTTATTTTACAGGCCTTCAAGTGCCACCGAGTACAAGAGTTACTACCTGCCAAAAATGCGTCAGAACCGGAGATATAGAGAATGTTGGTAAAACTTCAAGACATGGTACTTTTTTCGAAATGTTAGGAAACTTTTCTTTTGGAGACTATTTTAAGGAAGAAGTAATCCCTTGGGCATGGGAATTTATAACTGAAATATTAAAGCTTCCAAAAGATAAATTATATGTTACAATATATTTAGATGATGATGAAGCTTTTAAGATTTGGACTGAAAAAGCTGGAGTGGATCCAAAACGTATATTCAGATTAGGTAAGGAAGATAATTTTTGGGAAATAGGTGAAGGACCCTGCGGACCTTCTTCTGAAATTCATTATGATAGAGGAGATGGGGTTGTCACTACTGTAGATGAATTTGTAAAGGCTGCTGATGAAGACAGAATTATTGAGTTTTGGAATCTTGTGTTTACTCAATTTGATAAAGATGAGCATGGAAATTATAACAGATTGCCAAAGCCTAACATAGACACAGGCATGGGACTTGAAAGAATAGCAGGTATAATGCAAAACAAATACAGTATATTCGAAGTTGATACTATTAAAAAAATATTGGATGAAGTGTGTAAAATATCTAAAAAAGTATATGGAGAAAACAAAAATAATGATATTTCTATTAGAATTATAACTGATCATATTAGAAGTACAACTTTCATGATTAGTGATGATATACTCCCATCAAATGAAGGAAGAGGCTATGTACTTAGAAGACTTTTAAGAAGGGCTTCAAGACATGGAAAGATTTTAGGAATAGAAGGAAATTTCTTAGGCAGGTTATGTGATGTAGTAATCGAAAATTCATCTAAGGCTTATCCTGAATTGAAAGAAAAGGGCAATTACATAAAAAAAGTCATAAAACTTGAAGAAGAAAGATTTGCTGAAACTATAGATAGCGGTATGGCTATTTTAAATGAATACATATTAGAAATTAAAAATGAAAAGGCTAATATTTTATCCGGTGAAAAGGCATTTAGATTATATGATACCTATGGTTTTCCATTAGAGCTTACTGAAGAAATACTTGAGGATAAGGGCATAAGGATTGACATAGATGAATTTAACAAAGAAATGCAGCAACAGAGGGAAAGAGCTAGAGCGGCAAGAGAAGAATTAAGTTACATGGGAGTAAATAATGGTATTTTGGATAAAATTCCATCTGAGATAAAGACTGAATTTGATGGATATAATAATTTGGAATTAGTATCTAAAGTTGAACTGCTAATCTCAAAAGAGCAATTCGTTAAAGAAATATCTGAAGGGGATAGCGGAATTCTAATTACTGAAAAGACTCCATTTTATAGTGAAATGGGTGGTCAGATTGGTGATAGGGGAATAATTTTTGGAGATAATTTTGAAGGTATAGTAACTGATTGTAAAAAAAATATTTCCAATAAAATTATCCATATTGTAGAAATAAAAAAGGGTACAGTTAAATTAAATGAAAAAATAACTTTAAAAGTGGATAAAGAAATAAGAAATAGAGTGTCAAAAAATCATACAGCAACTCATATGCTTCAAAAAGCACTTAGAATAGTGCTGGGAGAACATGTTCATCAATCAGGATCATATGTAGATGACGAAAGATTGAGATTTGATTTTACACATTTTGCTCCTGTAAGTGAAGAGGAGTTAAAAAAAGTTGAGTTTTTGGTAAATGAAAATGTGATGGAGACATTTAATGTGAAAACTAAAGTTATGACTTTAGATGAAGCTAGGGAATCAGGAGCTACGGCATTATTTGACGATAAATATGGCGAGGCTGTAAGAGTGGTATCTGTAGGTGACTTTAGTAAAGAACTCTGTGGAGGAACTCATGTAAATAATAGTGGTGAAATAGGGTTGTTTAAGATTGTCTCCGAATCTGGCGTGGCAGCTGGTATAAGAAGAATTGAAGCTGTTACGGCTTTAAAAGCACTAAAAAACATTGATGAGAAAATTGAATTGATAAAAACTATTGAAAAAGATTTAAAGTGTTCTGAGAAGGATATTCTAAATAAAATTAATATAATTACAAATGAAGTTAAAGAAAAGGAAAAAGAAATAAATAAATTAAAGTCAAAATTGGCTTCAGGTTCTGAAGATGATATAATAAAGTCTGTTAAAGATGTTAAGGGAATAAAATTTGCAGCAATGGAATTAAAAGATGTTGATAGTAATTCTCTCAGAGATTTAGCTGATAAAACAAGAAACAAAATAGGTGAGGGAGTAGTTGTTTTAGGCAGCAGTATTGATGGTAAAGTACAGTTAATAGCAATGGCAACAAAGGGTGCTGTATCAAGAGGCGTCAACTGTGGCAAGATAATAAAAGAAGTAGCTGCAATTTGCGGCGGTGGTGGTGGCGGAAGGCCAGATATGGCTCAAGCTGGAGGTAAGAACCCAGAAAAGCTTAAGGAAGCCATAGCAAAGGTTGAAAGTATAATGGGAAAATTAGTTAAATAGTATACTTTTTCTTGAATATGATTTATAATATAAATATCTAGTTTGATACCATTTCACAAAGGGGTGAAAGTTTAAATGGGAAATAACAATGATAATACTATCCAATTTGATGTATTAAAAAATAAAAAAGATTTGACAAAGGCTATATTAAGTGAAGTATATGATTCTTTGAAAGAAAAAGGATATAATCCTATAAATCAGCTAGTAGGGTACATAATATCAGGTGATCCTACATATATAACTAATTATAATGGTGCACGTGCTCTAGTGAGGAAACTGGAGAGAGATGAGATACTGGAGGAAGTATTAAAATCTTATTTAAATGTAAAATAAAAGTGCCCATTATGGGCATTTTTATTTTTATTTTACGCATAATAAAAGGAGTCAATTATGAGAATTTTAGGATTAGATATTGGAGATAGAACTATAGGTGTAGCAATAAGTGATCCGCTGGGCTATACAGCTCAAGGAGTTACTACTATAAGAAGAAAAAATGAGGATAAGGATATAGAAGAATTGGCAAAGTTATGCAAAGAATATAATGTGGAAACTATTGTTTCAGGTTTACCTAAAAATATGAATGGTACGGTGGGTCCACAAAGTGAAAAGGTTTTAGCCTTTTGCGAAATTTTAAAGAAAAAAATAGATATACCTGTAAAAATGTGGGATGAGAGACTTACAACAGTTGCTGCTGAAAAAGCTATGCTGGAAGCTGATCTCTCAAGGGCGAAACGTAAAAAAATAATAGATAAAATGGCTGCTACCTATATTTTACAAGGATATTTAGATAGTTTATCAATGAATCTTACTTAGTGGGAGTTTGTATTCCCACTAAGTTTAGATGAATTATCCAGGGACGTAGCCACTCTTTACTCCCATTTGAAGAAAAGCAGACAAAACAAAATTTATTTTGTATTTGGCCGCTTTCACAGAGTGCAGTGAGAGTATTAGAGTGGGTAGTCATCGGATAAAAGTAAAATTTGACAAAGTTCATTGTAATATTTAAAATAGTAATAAAATGGAGGTACGGTTTGTTATGGAAAATGATGTGACGAATATTACTCTCTTAGATGAAGATGGTAATGAAGTAGATTTTGAAGTGATAACTAAATTAGATATTGAAGAAAGTGAATACGTAATAGTTGCACCTAAGGATGATAACGATAATTCTGAAGCTGTAGTACTTAGAATTGATATAGATGAAGATGGTAATGATATTCTCTATACCGTAGAAGATGAGGATGAATTTAACATGGTAAGTGAAGCCTATGAAGCGCTATTCCCAGATGGAGAACTAAATTAGGAAAATTTTATTTAAGGTCTGTAATTTAGGCTTTATTTACTTACGAAATGGGGGATTTATGTGCCTAAGTTATCAATAGATGAAATAGAAAAATTAAAAAATAATCTAAAAGAAAAAGGTTATAAGCTCACACCTCAGAGAAGAGCTGTTTTGGATACAATAATACAAAGTGAGGGCCAGCACCTTACTGCGGAAGAAATTTATGAATTAGTAAAAGTAGATTGTCCTGAAATTGGATTAGCCACAGTATATAGAACTGTACTTTTACTTGAGGAACTAGGTGTTATATGTAAGCTTGATTTAAATGACGGCTGTAGTAGATATGAGCTTGTTCACGAAAATGAAAATCATCAGCATCACCACCTTATTTGTACAAATTGTGGTAAGGTTATAGAGGTGGAAGGGGATTTATTAGAATCTTTAGAGCATACTATTGAAGAAAAGTATGTGTTTAAAATAAAAAATCATAGTGTTAAATTTTACGGATTATGCAGTGATTGCAATAAATCTAGTAAATTAAAATAAATTTGAAAATATTTATAATTAATATATAAATATTGGCATGTGAAAGGAGATAGTAAGGTAAATGTACAAGATGCATTTTGTATTAGATTAGGCCGCGGTTTTGCTTATGATTGTACTGTGAATTTTTATCAATTAAATGGGATGCAAAATATAATCTGTATACTAACCTTCTAATTCTTTGAATATGACTTAAGCAAAAGGAGGGTAGAGTTATGCGTAAAGAAAGAGACAAAATAAAAATTATGCCATTAGGTGGTTTAAATGAGATTGGGAAAAACATAACAGTTATAGAATATAAAAATGAAATAGCAATAATTGACTGTGGATTGAAATTTCCAGATGAAGAAATGTATGGAATAGATATAGTCATTCCAGATGTGACCTATTTAGTTAAAAATATTGAAAAAGTTAAGGGAATATTTTTAACACATGGACATGAAGATCATATCGGAGCACTTCCCTATGTTTTGAAACAATTAAATGTTCCTGTTTATGGAACAAAACTCACCTTAGGTATAGTTGAAACAAAATTAAAGGAGCACGGTCTTTTAAGCGTTGTTAAGCTTGTATGTGTTAAACCAAGAGATATTATTAAACTTGATACTATGTCAGTTGAGTTTATAAGAACAAGTCATAGTATAGCGGATTCAACTGCTATAGCTATTCATACTCCACTTGGTGTAATTTTCCATACTGGTGATTTTAAAATAGACTATACTCCAATTGATGGATGTGTTGCGGATTTCGCTAGATTTGCTGAATTAGGTAAGAGGGGAGTCTTACTTATGCTGGCTGATAGTACTAATGTTGAAAGATCCGGATATACTATGTCTGAAAGTACAGTTGGAGAGACATTTCAAAAGATATTTGCTAAAGCTACTGGAAGAATAATAGTTGCTACTTTTGCATCTAATATACACAGAATTCAGCAAGTGGTGGAGGCAGCAGAAAAATTTGATAGAAAAGTAGCTGTATCAGGTAGGAGTATGGAAAATATTTTAGCAGTTGCCATTGAATATGGATATTTAACAGCTAAAGAGGGAACCATGATCAGTATAGATGCCATAAACAGGTATCCTGCTGACAAGGTTGTGATAATAACAACAGGAAGTCAGGGAGAACCTATGTCTGCACTTACAAGAATGGCAGCCTCTGAACACAAAAAGGTAAATATTGTTGAAGGCGACATGGTTATTATTTCAGCATCACCAATACCTGGAAATGAAAAATTAGTTTCTAGAGTAATAAATCAATTATTTAAAAAAGGTGCAGATGTTATATATGAAGCATTAGCAGATGTACATGTATCTGGTCACGCTTGCCAGGAAGAATTAAAATTAATTCATACTTTAGTGAAGCCAAAATTTTTCATGCCAGTTCATGGAGAATATAGACATTTAAAGCAGCATGGTGAGCTTGCAGCAAGGCTTGGTATGGAAAAGAAAAATATACTTATAGCAGACAATGGAGATGTAATTGAGCTTACAAGAAGTTCTATAAGAAAAAATGGCAGTGTAGTTTCAGGTCAAGTATTTGTAGATGGATTAGGTGTTGGAGATGTGGGAAATATTGTTTTAAGAGATAGAAAACATCTATCACAGGATGGAATTCTCACTGTGGTTGTTACTATTGAAAAACAAAGTGGCAGTGTTATTGCTGGACCAGATATTATTTCCAGAGGTTTTGTTTATGTAAGAGAATCAGAAGATCTTATGGATGAAGCAAGAGAAATTGTTAAAAATGCTCTAAAGGAATGTGAGGAAAATCATGTAACCGAATGGGCTACAATAAAATCCAATATAAAGGATGGTTTAAGGTTATTCTTATATGAAAAAACTAAAAGAAAGCCTATGATACTACCTATAATTATGGAAATATAATTGACTTAATTATTTTCTTTAAGTTGACTTTTTATAGACATAATATTAGAATAAGTATGATAAAAGTAAAATTGGATGCTAATCAGTATCCAATTTTTATTTATGACTCTTGCAATTATAAATGCAATACTTAGGATTGTAATACAATTACCATAAGGTATTAAAAAAATAACCAGCCAATTTGCTAGTCCAGTTTGACTTGTTATTTATTTTCAGATGCCTAAATTAAGTTTGGAGGATAAAACATGGAATTATTTACTAGAAATGACATAAGAAATATAGCTATAATAGCTCACGTTGACCATGGTAAGACAACACTTGTAGATTCACTTTTAAGACAAAGCCATGTATTTAGAAATAATGAAAAAGTTCAGGAAAGAGTCATGGACTCTAATGATCTTGAAAAAGAAAGAGGAATAACAATACTTTCAAAGAATACATCCGTAATACACAAGGGTATTAAAATTAATATCGTAGATACACCAGGACATGCAGATTTTGGTGGAGAAGTTGAGCGTGTATTGAAAATGGTTGATAGTGTTCTTTTACTAGTGGATGCTTTTGAAGGACCAATGCCACAGACAAAATTTGTTTTGAAAAAAGCTTTGGAACTTGGACTTAAGCCTATAGTTGTTGTAAATAAGATAGATAAACCTAATGCTAGGCCTACTGATGTTATTAATGAAGTCTTTGACTTGTTTGTAGAACTTGGTGCTAGTGATGAACAGCTTGAGTTCCCAATAATTTATGCTTCTGCAAGAGATGGAATAGCAAAATATGAAGTCGAAGATGAAAGCGATAATATGGAGCCATTATTCGACACAATAATTAAGCATGTAAAGGCTCCAATTGGATATTTAGAAGCACCTTTTCAAATGCTTGTAACTACTATCGATTCCAATGAATATGTTGGAAGAATTGCTATAGGAAAAGTAGAAAGAGGTCGTTTAAAGAAAAATCAGCAAGCTACTGCTATTAGAAAAGATGGTTCTACACAAAATTTTAAAATATCTTCACTCTTTGTTTATGAAGGATTAAAAAGGGTAGAAACTGATGAAGTAATGATAGGAGATATAGCTGTTGTTTCAGGTATACAAGACGTAAATATTGGTGAAACTATAGCAGATGCAGCTAATCCAGAGGCACTTCCATTTGTAGATATAGATGAACCTACTTTGAGTATGTATTTTATGGTAAACAATTCACCTTTTGCAGGTAGAGAGGGCGACTTTGTTACTTCAAGGCACATAAGAGATAGACTTAATAAGGAACTTGAAACTAATGTAAGTTTAAAAGTTGAAGAAACTGATTCAGCTGATTCCTTTAAAGTTAGTGGAAGAGGAGAATTACATCTTTCAATTCTTATTGAAACAATGAGAAGAGAGGGTTATGAATTCCAGGTTTCAAAGCCAATGGTTATCTATAAAGAAAAAGATGGTAAAAAGCTTGAACCAATAGAAAATTTAACTATTGATGTACCAGAAGAATTCATGGGCGTAGTTATGGAAAAATTGGGACCAAGAAAAGCTGAACTTAAAAACATGACATCAGCTATAAATGGTTACACAAGATTGGAATTCAAAATACCATCAAGAGGTCTTATTGGTTTTAGAAATGAATTTATGACTGATACTAAGGGTAATGGTATAATGAATAGTGTACTTGATGACTATGAAGAGTACAGAGGAGAAATCCCAGAGAGAAGTAGAGGCTCAATTGTAGTATTTGAACCAGGAACTGCTATAACTTATGGCTTATATAATGCACAGGAAAGAGGAAAACTTTTCATTGAACCGGGTACAGAAGTTTATGCCGGAATGATAGCTGGAGAATGTTCAAGAGCTGATGATATTGATGTTAATGTCTGCAAGAAAAAGCATCTTTCAAATACAAGATCGTCTGGTGCCGATGATGCATTAAAATTAGTTCCTATAGGAGAAATGAGTTTGGAAAAATGTCTTGAATTTATAGCTTCTGATGAATTAGTTGAGGTTACTCCAAAAAGTATAAGAATGAGAAAGAGAGAACTTGATTCAAACCTTAGAAAAAGAGCAAGTAGAAATAAATAGGAATATGTAGGATGGTAGCGATATGGGAAATATATATAAAGGAAAAAATAAGGTAGTTATTAATATTTCTATAGTTATTATGATATTACTTGTTTTATTCGTATATATATCAGATTCATTAAATCATCCTTTTATAGTTAATAGTGATAAAGAGTTTGAGATAAAGAATGGAGATACACTTTATAGTGTAATATCAAGACTTGATTCACAAGGGCTCATTGGGAATCCTAACCTTATAAAAGCCTATATAAAGTATAAAAAAGCTCCCGGTAATATTAAACCGGGACTTTATACTCTTTCAAATAGCTTAAGTATAGATAAATTTATAAAGAATATAAATAATGGAGTTTTTGATAAAAATACAGTATTTATAACCATACCAGAAGGCTATAATTTATCACAAATTGCAGAATTACTGGATAAAAAAGAGGTTATAACTAAAGATAATTTCATAAAGGCAATCAGTGATTATAAGCTTCCAGATTATATTAAGAATGATAATAATAGAAAATATAAATTAGAAGGATATCTTTTCCCGGATACTTATCAATTGAAAAAGAATATGCATGGAAAAGAAATAATAGATTTAATGTTGTTACATTTTGATAGGCAATTTAGCGGCTTACTTAAAAAAGACAATATTTCTTTAGATAAAAGCAAGTATGACGATATAATTACTATGGCATCTATAGTTGAGGGAGAAGCTGAAAAGGATACAGAAAGAAGTACAATAGCTTCAGTATTCTATAATAGATTAAATAAAAATATGAAACTTCAATCCTGTGCTACAGTAGAGTATGCATTGGGTTATCATAAGGATAAATTATATGATAAGGATTTAGAGATTAAATCCAATTACAATACGTATTATGTGAATGGATTACCGGAAGGACCTATATGTAACCCGGGATTAAAATCCATTGAAGCAGCTTTAAAACCAGGTAATACAAATTATATTTATTTTGTATCAAATAACAATGGAACTCACTTCTTTACAGAGGATTATAAAAAATTTGAAGAAGTTAAAAAGATTACTCAAGGTTCCAATTAGTTTGGAGGAATTTTAATGAGTGGAATTACTTTTGACTATATTGAACAATATATTAAAGGGCTTATTTGTGAGAAATCTGACATATTAAGAGAAATAGAAGAGTTCGCACATAAGAATCTTGTACCTATAGTTCAAAAGGAGACTGCAAGGTTTTTAGAGGTTATATTAACCATAAAAAGGCCTGCAAAAATATTGGAATTAGGCACTGCCATTGGATATTCATCAATCTTAATGAGCATGTATGCCAATGAAAATTCAAAAATTACAACTATTGAACGAGATATTAATATGATAGAAGAAGCTAAAAAGAATATAGAAAAATACGGATTAAGCAGTAAAATTGAAATAAAACAAGGGGATTGCTTAGACGTTTTGAAGGGTTTAAAGGATAAATACGACTTAATATTTATGGATGCGGGAAAGGGGCACTATAATCACTTTCTTCCAGAATGTTTAAGACTTCTAAATGAAGATGGCATTATTGTGGCAGATAATGTTTTATTTAGAGGAATGGTTGCCAATGATGAACTTGTGAAAAGAAGAAAAATTACCATTGTAAAGAGGATGAGAAGCTATTTAGATATAGTTTCTAAAGACAAAGGACTTATAACCTCTGTAATTCCTATGGGAGATGGAATAGCAGTTACTACAAGGAGGAAGATAGTAGATGAATAAACCAGAGATACTTGCACCAGCGGGAAATCTAGAAAAATTAATAGCTGCTATAAATTTTGGAGCAGATGCAGTGTACCTTGGTGGAAGCAAACTTAATTTGAGGGCATTTGCAGATAATTTTACTACAGATGAACTTAAAGAGGGTATAGAATTTGCTCACAGCAGAAATAAGAGAGTTTATGTAACTTTAAATGTATTTCCACATAATGAAGATTTAGAAGGACTAGAAGACTATTTAAAAGAGTTATATGACTTAAAGGTAGATGCTATTATTGTATCAGATCCAGGTATTATTATGACCGCTAGAGAAGTAGTACCAAATTTAGAATTACACCTAAGTACTCAGGCAAATAATGTGAATTGGAAATCTGCTGTATTTTGGTATAAACAGGGAGTAAAGAGAATTGTTCTTGCAAGAGAAATGTCATTAGAAGAAATAAAAGAGATGAGAAAAAAAATTCCAGAGGACTGTGAAATTGAGGCTTTTGTCCATGGTTCCATGTGTATGTCTTATTCTGGCAGATGTCTTCTTTCAAATTACATGACAGGTAGAGACTCCAACAGAGGTCAGTGTGCCCAGCCCTGCAGATATAAATACTATTTAGTCGAAGAAAAAAGACCCGGTGAGTATTTTCCCATAAATGAAGATGACAAAGGTACTTATATAATGAATTCTAAAGATTTGTGTATGATAGAACACATACCGGAACTCATTAATTCAGGTATAAATTCCTTTAAGATCGAAGGTAGAATGAAAAGCGCATATTATGTAGCATCTGTGGTAAAAGCATATAGAGAGGCTGTTGACAAGTATTTTGAAGATCCATCAAAGTATGAATTCGATAATAAATGGATGGAGTATTTAATGAAGCCTAGCCACAGAATTTACTATACAGGTTTTTACTTTGGTGAAGAAAACAAAGAGTATCATAAATCCTCAGCATACATAAGAAATTTTGATATTATTGGAATTGTGCTGGATTACAATATGGAAACTAAAAGAGCTGTCATAGAGCAGAGAAATAAAGCTTTTCAGGGAGATACTGTGGAAGTTTTAAAACCAATGGGAGACAATATTATTATAGAATTACAGGATCTAAAAGATAAAAATGATAAACCTATTGAATCTACACCGGTAGCCCAAATGATATATTCAATAAAAACGGATGTAGTTTTGGAAAAAGGTAATATGATTATTAAAGGAAAAAATCAGGATATATAAAAAGATAAGTACTTTATTAATGGACACAATTTGTTGAAGCGCATATATTTTAAAATTATATATAGAAATTACTTTGTATAAAATACCTTGCTTTAGTCTAGAATTAAGACTAGGGTGAGGTGTTTTTTTGTGAATATAAAAAGCAAAAAATGTTCAATAGTTATGATTGTTTTTTTTGGTATGTTTATTTTTTTAATATATAAATTATATTCTATAGCTTGCATTAAAAATGCTGCTCTTATGACAAGTTTTAATGCTCAAAATACTTCTTTTGAGAGGACAACAGATTTAAATTATAATGTATTAGACACTAATGGTAAGCAATTTTTAAACTATAATCAGGAATATTATGCAGTAATAAATCCATACATATTTCTTAAGAATAACAGTGATACAAATATGTATGATCTTAGAGCACTAACTTATACTTTGAGAAGTTATAACAAGGATTATGATCTGTTTAATGATAGCATCAAAACAGAAAATCAGAAATTGTATTGGAGAATTGATGAAGATACCTACAATAAAATTAAAGATATAAAAGATGTAAATGGATTTTATGACTATATATACAATAAAGTTGACCGCAGCGAAGCGGCAGATATAAGCAATATAATAACTAATATCAAAGATAACAATAATAAGGATAAGGATAAAAATTCTTTAGAATATGAAATTGCAAATAGATTAAAAAATAATTCATATATGGAAAAAGCTTTTGAGAGAGATGTGTATGGAAATCTTACAAATATTCGAGATATAAATAATAATTCTTCAGTAAATGTAAAATTAACTATTGATAAGGAAATGAATGATAAAGTAAATAAAGTCCTAAATGAGGATGAATTTAAGAACTATAATCAGATTAGTGCAGTAGTTATGGAAAGTGATACCGGTAAAATAAGGGCATTGACTCAAAAAAATCCTAATAGGGGTAATGAAAATGCAGGGATAGAAGATGGATATCTTTTCCCAGGATCAATATTTAAAACCATAGTAGAAGAAGCTGCCCTGGAAAGTAATAGTATAACTACTACACAAAGGTTTCAGGATACAGGTAAATACAATCAAGAGGGAAGAACAGGAAGCTATACAGCTAATGAAGCATATATAGTATCTTCAAATGAAGCATTTATGAAAATAGGAAACCTTACTGGCTATGATAATATTTATAAATATGCAAAAGCGCAGGGAATATTTGATAAAGTTTTGGGTTTAAATTATGAACAATATGCTATACCAAAATTAGATCCTAATTCTGTAGGGGATATAAGTCTTATGTCTATAGGTCAGAAGTTCAGAATAACTCCATTAGAGGCCTTAAGTATTCCCAATACGGTTATTAATAATGGAGTATATGTTAAACCAAGTATTATAGAAGAGTATATAGATGGTGATGGTAAGGTGGTTTATACTCCAGACACTACAAGTAAAAATGTATTGAGTACAAATACTGCAAATATAATGAAAGAAGAAATGAGACAGGTAATAGCCAATAAAAAAGGTACAGCACAATTGGCTTATGTACCCAATAATGATATTGGAGGTAAAACTGGAACTTCTACTAGAATTGAAAAAGAAAAGCATGTTGATGGATGGTTTGTGGGATTCTTCAAAATAAAGAATAAGTACTATTCAGCTGTAGTACAGGTACCGGACATAAAAAACAGTGAAGAAGCTGGAAATACAGCTGTACCTGTATTTAAAAAAATAGTGGAAGAACTTAATAAATAGAATCATCAAGAGGGGCAAGAGAGATCTGTAGGCCATCAATGACATCTTATGAGAAATTTCAAGATCATGGAGAAGAAATTTTAAATTTAAAGCTATGTTAAAATAATTAAGTTAATAGTACATGCACTTTTTCCACTAATAAACATAATATATTAACAAGCACTGTTGGGAGGAGCATCTCTGTGTTTATAATATATTGTTTATTAAATATGTTTGGTAGTATAACTTTTTTGACAGCTTATGTTGGGAATGGTGCTTCATTTCCAAAGCCGTTAACAGAAAGTGAGGAAAAATATTACTTAACAAAATTGCAAGAGGGAGATCCGTTAGCTAAAGATATTTTAGTAGAAAGAAATTTAAGATTAGTAGCTCATATTGTTAAAAAATATTCTTACTCAGGAAAGGATTCTGACGATTTAATATCTATAGGAACTATAGGACTTATTAAGGCCATCGATTCATATAATAGTTCAAAAGGCACTAGACTTGCAACATATGCGGCTAGATGTATTGAAAACGAAATATTAATGTTAATAAGAAATAACAAAAAAACAAAAGGTGAAGTATATCTTCAAGATCCAATTGGTGTAGATAAAGAGGGAAATGAAATATCGCTAATGGATATTTTAAGTAGTGAAGAAGATTCTGTTATAGAAATTGTAGAAAATAGAATTCAAGTAAAAAAGCTTTATGAAGAAATAGATAACTGCTTAAAGGGAAGAGAACGATTAATTATTTTAATGAGATATGGATTGAAAGACGGAAGGGCGAAGACTCAAAGAGAAATAGCAAGTTTGTTGGGTATTTCTAGATCTTATGTTTCTAGAATTGAAAAAAGAGCGTTAAAAAAATTGAATCGTCAATTAAATGCCCTGGGCAAGTGACTTGTTAATTAAGGATTAAGAATTAGTAAGTAGTAAATATATAATCAGCCAATGTATTATATATTTTGATCCTTCAATGGCTATTTTTTAGCAAAGTTCTAATATTAATCCTTAATTTTTTTTACTAAATATGAATTTTAGTATATAATCAATATATATTATAAATTTAAGTAATGGAGGACTGGAATTGAAAAAGCTGAATGAGTTATTGAAATTAACATTAGATAATAAAGCCTCAGATTTACATATAACTGTTGGAGTACCACCGGTTATAAGAGTGAATGGTGAACTTAATGCCATAGATGAAGACAAGCTTCTTCCTGCTGATACAGAAAAGTATGTGAGAGAGCTGCTTCAATCTAAGTTTGATGAATACAGCGAAAAAGGTGAAATAGATTTATCTTATTCTGTAGCTGGCATAGGCAGATTTAGAGTTAATGCGTATAAGCAAAGGGGTAGTGATGCTATTGCAATTAGAAATGTAGGTTTAAAAGTACCAGAACTTAAAGAATTGAATTTCCCAAGGGTTATAAATGATGTAATTCAAGCACAAAGAGGTCTAATTTTAGTTACAGGGCCAACAGGAAGTGGTAAAAGTACTACCCTTGCTGCCATGATAAATGAAATTAATTTTACAAGGAAGGCACATATAATAACTTTAGAAGATCCAATAGAATATATGCATAAACACAATAAGTCAATTATAAATCAAAGAGAAATAGGTAGGGACAGCAATAGTTATACATCTGCTTTAAAAGCTATTTTAAGAGAGGATCCCGATGTTATCTTGATTGGAGAGATGAGAGACCTAGAGACAATATCTATAGCTATTACAGCGGCAGAAACAGGTCATCTTGTGTTTTCTACTTTACATACTATAGGTGCAGCTAAAACTATAGATAGAATAACAGATGTATTTCCACCTTTTCAGCAGCAACAAATAAAAATTCAGCTTGCTGCAGTACTTAAAGGTATAATATCTCAACAGTTAATACCTACTGAAGGCAATAAAGGAAGAGTAGCCGCACTTGAAATAATGATTAATACTCCTGCAATACAAAATCTTATAAGAGAGGGAAAAACTCATCAATTACAATCACTTATACAAACTGGTAATAAATATGGTATGAAAACAATGGATATGTCTTTGGCTGAATTATATAAAAGAGGTGTTATATCCCAGGAATCTGCTTTAACATATAGTGTAGACAGGGAACTTATTTCAAAATTATTGATTTTTTAATATTAGCATTCATAACTATTTATACTATAAATTGAATTAGAATAATCTTTAAATTAGAAAATTATTATTTTACGTAAAAAAATAATTTTAAATATAAAGGAAAGTGGATATAATAGATATTAATGGTACTAGTCATGAGGTTATTGTAATTTAAGATATTTTTAATATTTTCTTATAGTAATTAAAATATTTTTGTGCTAAAATAACTTTGTTTAGGGGGGATACATAGTGAATGAACTAAAAAATATAATTCTTATTGGTTCACGCACCTTAACAGGTTTTGTCTTTATTTTTTCTGTATATTGTCTATTTATTTCTTTATTTGGCTTTTACAAAAAAAAGAGTTCTAGTTCTATAAAACCTAAAAAGACTTTTGCCTTAATAGTGGCGGCACACAATGAAGAGGCTGTTATCAGTGATATAGTTTTTAGCTTGAACAGGCTGGATTATCCTAAAGATATGTATGATACCTTTGTAATTGCAGACAATTGTACTGATAATACAGCAAAAAAGGCTAGAAAAAGCGGTGCTTTAGTCTATGAAAGGTTTAATAAGGAAAAAAGAGGAAAAGGTTTTGCGTTGGAATGGATGTTTGGAAAAATATTCAAAATGGGTAAGAATTACGATGCGGTAGTGATTTTTGATGCAGACAATATAGCCTGTAAAAATTTTTTAAATGAAATGAATAAAAAGCTTTGTGAGGGATATAAAGTAGTTCAGGGTTATTTAGATAGTAAAAACCCACAGGATACTTGGATTACTGGAAGTTATTCTATTTCCTTTTGGGCAAATAATAGAATGTTTCAACATTCTAGAAATAACTTAGGTATATCTAGTCAATTGGGTGGTACAGGATGTTGTATTGATACAAAAATTCTTGAAAAGCTGGGTTGGGGTGCAACCTGCTTAACTGAAGATTTGGAATTCACCTGTAAACTGGTAAGTAATGGCTATAAAGTTGGATTTGCTTACGATGCAGTAGTTTATGATGAAAAGCCGCTTACATTAATTCAGTCTTGGAAGCAAAGAAAAAGATGGATGCAGGGTTATGCTGATGTATCAGGAAGATATTTTTTTAAACTATTAAAAAAAGGTATATTAGAAAGAAATTTTACAGCTATTGATTGTGCAATTTATACTATACAACCTGTATTATTTATTTTAATGGGTATATCAACGGTAATTGGAATAGTTAAACTGGGCATAGGTGCTTATGATTACTTGTTTAATGTTCAAACCCTTGTAGATAACTCAAGTGGTAGTTTATTTACTACATTAACAGGATTAATGGCTCTGATAATGTATTTATATACACCTTTCTTACTGCTTTTAGATAAAAAAATTAATTTCAAAATTTTGCTTTATTACATTATATTACCTATTTATGCTATAACCTGGCTACCTATTTCTATTCAAGGTATTTTGAATAGAAATGATAAGGAATGGAGTCATACTCTACATACACGAAGTGTAGATATAAAGGAATTTGAGAAGGCAAATTAATTAGAAAAAGGGGCATAGGTGATACTTGCCTCTTTTTGTTTTTTTAATGATTATCTACGGATGGTAGTCATCGGATAAATATTTATGGTTGAAAATTAAATAAAATCATAAAATAAATTTTAAAAAAAAGAGGAAAAATAAATTATGTGTTGAATATACATAGGGAAAGGGTTCTCTTATAGGGGGGGAAACTGTATGAATGATTATTTAGTAGGAATAGATATCGGATCTTCAAAGATTTGTGCGGCAGTAGGCAGATTCAATAAAAATGGGGAACTTGCAATACTTGGTGTTACATCTGTTGCTTGTCGTGGATTAAAAAAAGCTGTTGTAGTTGATATTGACAATTCAGCAGAATCCATAAGGGAATGTGTAAAAAAGCTTGAAAGAATGGTAGATATTGAAATAAAAGAAGCTTATATTTCACTTCCTGGAGGAATAAGTGAACTTGTACATAATACCGGAATAGTTGCCATATCTTCTGAAGATAGGGAAATAAGAAAGAGTGATGTTGATAGAGTTTTAGAGGCTGCTAAACTTATATCAGTTTCATCCGATAAAGAAATTATAGGTATTGAACCACAGCAATTTATTATCGATGGCTATGATAACATTAAAGATCCAGTTGGAATGAGTGGCTTAAGATTAGAAGTAGAAGCAGAGGTACTTGTGGCACAAACCACCATAGTTAATAATCTTATCAAGAGTGTAAATAAAGCAGGAATTGAGGTTAATGGCATCTGTCTTCAACCAAAAGCAACTGCTAAAGTTGTATTAATGCAAGAGGAAAGAGAAATGGGGGTTGCATTAGTAGATGTAGGCGCCGAGATAATAGATGTAACTGTAATTAAAAATGATAATGTATGTTTTACATCAATAATACCATTGGGTGGTAATAGTATAACTAACGATATATCGTTAGGTCTCAAGATACCTTTGAGTGAAGCAGAAAAATTTAAGATTAAATATGCAAATTTATTAGATAATTCTATAAACT
This sequence comes from Clostridium sp., assembly GCF_047718555.1. Taxonomy (GTDB): domain Bacteria; phylum Bacillota; class Clostridia; order Clostridiales; family Clostridiaceae; genus Clostridium_I. Next base: position 79,432 of record NZ_JBDNRK010000007.1, read on the forward strand.
CAGAAAAAGATGATTTCAATATTAAGTCCTCTTACAATGAAGAGATAACAGTAAATTATAATTTTCTAAGGGAAATTATAGAAGCTAGGGTGGAGGAATTAATAACACTTACTAGAAATCAAATAATTAAAAGTGGACATTTTGAGGAGATTACTGATGTTGTATTTGTTGGAGGGGGAATTTCATCAATTAAGGGAGTCATAGATTTATCAAAAAGCATATTAAAAAAACCTGTTAGAATTGGATCGCCTAAATATGTAGGTGCTGCTAATCCTATATATGCTGCAGCAGTTGGTATTGTAAAAGATGCCTCGGATATTTTTAAGCAAGGTGAAGCCTTAGGTAATTACCATGAGGAAACAGAAAATGATAGTATCTGGAATCAAAGTAATAAAAAAAGTTATGAAAATACAAGTGTCTTATCAAAAGTGAGAAATTTTCTTGCAGATTTTTTCTAATGAGGAGGTAATATTGTGCTTGATTTTGATGTTGATGTTCAACAATTTGCGCAGATAAAAGTTATAGGATGTGGTGGAGGAGGAAATAACGCTGTTAATAGAATGATTGTAGAAGGACTTAAAAATGTAGAGTTTATTGCTATAAATACAGATAAACAAGCTTTAGCACTTTCCCAAGCTTCACAAAAGATACAGATAGGAGATAAGCTTACTAAAGGTCTTGGAGCAGGTGCAAACCCTGAAATAGGCCAAAAAGCTGCAGAAGAGAGTAAAGATGAAATATCAGAAGCCATTAAAGGAGCAGATATGGTATTTATAACGGCTGGTATGGGTGGTGGAACCGGAACTGGTGCGGCACCTGTGGTTGCAGAAATAGCTAAATCTATGGGTATACTTACGGTGGGAGTTGTAACAAAACCTTTTCCTTTTGAAGGAAGAAAAAGAATGATTCATGCTGAAGGTGGAATAAAAAGTTTAAAGGAAAGAGTAGATACATTAGTAACTATTCCTAATGAGAGACTACTTTCCATTGTGGATAAAAAGACTACATTAGTTGAATCCTTTAAATTTGCTGATGATGTTTTAAGACAAGGTGTTCAAGGTATATCAGATCTTATAACAATACCAGGACTAGTTAATCTTGATTTTGCCGATGTGCGAACTGTAATGCTAGACAAGGGACTTGCTCATATGGGAGTTGGATCTGGTACTGGAGATACAAGAGCTGCCGATGCAGCAAAGGAGGCTATATCCAGTCCTTTACTAGAAACTTCAATTGTTGGAGCAACTGGTGTGCTTCTCAATGTAACAGGAGGAGAAGACCTAGGACTTCTTGAAATAAATGAGGCCGCACAAATTGTTCAGGAAGCGGCGGACCCTGATGCAAATATAATTTTTGGAGCAGTTATTGATGAAAATTTAAAAGATGAATTGAGAATAACTGTAATTGCTACAGGTTTTGAAAGTGATAAAACAGAGACTACTTTTATAAATAATATTAAAGAAGAAATTAAAAAGCCAGAACAAGAAGTTGCAAGTACAGTGGATTACTCATCAAATATCAAACAAAATGATTTAGATGTCCCAGCATTTCTTAGAAGACAACATAAGGGAAAATTATAGATTGAAATTTTGTTTTTTTTGGAATGCAATTTCTAAGACAAAACAGAATTTTTGTTATTAATAAGAGATTGTAACTATAAATTTTTAAATAGTTTATAGTTACAATCTCTTATTTTATTTGCTCAGATACTTTAAATGAATTTTTATAAGATTTATTATATTTTTTATAAAATTTTTGTATGAGAATGAACTTAATTGATGTTATTTATTGTAAACTGACATATTTAAGAAATAAAAAATGCTGCTTAGAAGTTACAAAGTGACAAAATTTTATAGAATTAAGTTATATAATAAACTCTAAAAGGGGGATTAATATGGTTGTGTTTTTAGATGTACTTATAATTGAAAATTTAATTGTGAATATGTTTCTATTGTACGTAACTTCTCAGACCTTGAAAGTAAAGGTTAAATTAAGGTATTTATTTATAGCCGGTTTGCTGGGAAGTCTATATGTTTTGACTATTATATATCCCGTTCCTAAATTTTTTACTTCTATATTTTTAAAATTTATTGTTGCTGCAGTGATGATATTAGTGACTTTTAGAAAGAGCAATATACTATTTAATATTAAAGCATCAGGTATATTTATTTTATATGCAATGATGACAGCAGGCTGTTGTATTTTTATAGAATTATACTTTAGTAAAGGTTTAACCTTTGATAATATGCCTACTTTCTCTTATAAATATATTTTATGTACACTAATGATTTTGTATATGGTACTCCATAGAATTGTTATATTTGTTAAAGATCGTAAGGAGATTTTAAATTTTATATATGATGTAGATATAGTATTTGGTGAAAAAAAGAAAAGAATAAAGGCATTCTTGGATACAGGAAATGAACTTAGAGAACCGGTGACTAATCTTCCCGTTATGATTGTTGAAAAAGATATTTTATCTGACATAAATATAAAATCAAAAGAAGTATTTTACATACCATTTAAAGTTGTAAATGGCTCAGGTGGGCTTTTAAAAGGATTTAAGCCGGCTGACGTAAATATTTGTAAAAATAATATTTTTGAAAAAACTGAATTGATTGTTGCTGTTTGCGATACTAAGCTCAGTGACTTAAATGATTATAATGCTTTATTATCAAGAGGAATTATTTAGTATTGGGGGAAATGGGTATGTGGTTAAGAGTATTGTTTAATAGGATATTAGTAAAGTTTAAAATTTTTGCGAAAAAAGTTATGTATATTGGAGGAAACGATGCTTTGCCACCACCTCTTACTAAGGATGAAGAAAATGATCTGGTAAACAAATTAGTGGATGGTGATGAAAGTGTACGATCTATTCTTATTGAAAGAAATTTAAGATTGGTGGTTTATATAGCTAGAAAATTTGAAAATACAGGTGTAGGTGTGGAGGATTTAATTTCTGTAGGCACAATAGGTTTGATAAAAGCTGTGAATACTTTTAATCCAGATAAAAAAATTAAATTGGCAACTTATGCCTCCAGATGTATTGAAAATGAAATACTAATGTATTTAAGAAGGAATAGTAAAGTTAAAGCTGAAATATCCTTTTATGAGCCGCTCAATATTGATTGGGATGGAAATGAGTTATTATTATCAGATATATTGGGAACAGAAAATGATGCAGTATACAATTTGATTGAAGATGAAGTAGATAAACAACTGCTAATAATAGCAATGAAAAAATTAACTATGAGAGAGAAGGAAATAGTGGAATTGAGATACGGCTTAAATGGTAAGGGTGAGAAGACACAAAAGGAGGTTGCAGATATGCTTGGAATATCTCAATCCTATATTTCTAGACTTGAAAAGAGAATAATAAAGAGGCTAAAAAAAGAAATTAAAAAAATGTTGTAAGGTTGTCTTTAGTATAAAATCAGTTTTTCAAGGGAATAATTTAAATGCTATTATTCTAAAGGGGCTGATGAGATTGATGATCAATAAAGTAGAAATATGCGGCGTTAATACTTCGAAACTTCCAGTATTAAAGGAAAAAGAAATGAGAGAACTTTTGCTGCAGATGAAAAATGGCGATAGAACTTGTAGAGAGAAATTTATAAGAGGAAATTTAAGGTTAGTATTAAGTGTTATACAAAGATTTAATAATCGTGGGGAAAATGCAGATGATTTATTTCAAGTTGGATGTATTGGATTAATAAAGTCTATAGATAACTTTGATTTAAGTCAAAATGTTAAGTTTTCTACATATGCAGTTCCTATGATAATAGGTGAGATAAGGAGATATCTAAGGGATAATAATTCTATAAGGGTTAGTAGATCTCTTAGAGATATTGCCTATAGAGCATTGCAGGTAAGAGATAAGCTAATTGCTAAAAATAATAAAGAACCTACAGTATCTCAAATCGCAAAGGAACTTAATGTTCCAAGAGAAGAGGTTATATTTGCTTTAGATGCCATTCAGGATCCTATATCTTTATTTGAACCTATATATCATGATGGAGGAGATGCCATATATGTAATGGATCAAATTAGCGATAGTAAAAATCTAGATGATAGCTGGCTTGAAAATATATCCATAAAAGAAGCTATGAAAAATTTAAATGATAGAGAAAAACTTATATTAAATATGAGATTTTTTGATGGAAGAACACAAATGGAGGTGGCAGATGAAATAGGAATATCTCAAGCTCAAGTTTCAAGACTTGAAAAAACAGCTTTGAGGCATATGAGAAAATATGTATAAAATATTCGAAAAGTTAAGTGAAAGAAGACTAAGGTCATATAAATATTAATATCTAGATCGCTATTAAATATAAGTAATAGCGATCTTTTATTTTTATTAAAAAATCATATAATTACTGATAATAAAGTAATTATATACAATTTATGTAATATAATTTAGTATAGGTATTATTCATTTAGGCATGTGAAAATAAATAGTAAGTCAAAGATACGACGAATATTTTGAATCCAACAAGGAAGCAGGTGACCAGGATAGTGGGCTATCTGAGGGTTCTGCTGACGCAGTAGGATTCAAAATAGGCTAGCATACTGACTAGTTATTTATTTGAATATGCCTTTTACAAGGAGGAATATAATAATGGAAAATGGTATGTATTCTTTAAATAGCTTAAGATCTATGGAAATAATAGATATAAATACGGGGTGTAAACTAGGATATATAAAAGATTTAGTAGTGGACTGTGATAATTATAAAATTATCTCTATTCTAGTACCAAATCAAAATGCCGGGTGGTTTTCAAAAAATAATGACATAGAAATTCCATGGCCTCAAATAACTAAGATAGGAGTTGATGTGATTTTAATAGATGGAAGAGATATACTATACAATAATGATTGAAGATTTTAGGATTTTAAGTGTATAATATATGTATTATTCTATACAAAGGACGTGAAAATATTGAAATGCCCATTTTGTGGATTTGAAGACAGTAAAGTTATTGATTCTAGAGCTACAGAAGATAACATGGCTATCAGAAGAAGAAGAGAATGTTTACAATGTAATAAAAGATATACTACCTATGAGAAGGTAGAAGATATTCCTATTCTTGTAATAAAGAAAGATTCAAGTAGAGAATTTTTTGATAAATCCAAGATAATTAGCGGACTTATAAAAGCATGTCAAAAAAGACCTATATCTAGAAAGCAAATAGAGGATATTGCCAGTGAAGTTGAGAAGAGTCTTAGTAATGAGATGTTAACAGAGGTAAAATCTGATATGATTGGTGAAGTTATAATGGAAAAATTAAAAGAAATAGATGAGGTCGCTTATGTAAGATTTGCATCAGTATATAGACAATTTAAAGATATTAATACCTTTATGAAAGAAATAAGTAATTTATTAACAAATAAGAAATTAAAATAATGAGTTTTACTGTTAAATTCTTGTTAATAATATTAAATTTAAATTTTAAAAGTGTTATATATGCTAATATAATAGAGGTGGAAAATGAATATTACCGTTGATAATTACGAATTTATAAATTTTGAAGATGACAATATAGGAATTAATTTTTCTACTGCAAAGAGTAATTTAGATTTCAATATGTCAACTTCTGAAGGATTAGAAAATCTTGAAAACATAAAGATGTGGTTCCAAGTGGATGAGGTAGGCTATCTTAAGCAGACTCATAGTGACAAAATATATTTATATGATGGTATTGTTCATGAAGGTGATGCAATTATTACGGACAAGCCAAATGTGGCAATTGGAGTATTTACTGCTGATTGTGTGCCGGTTTTAATTTATAGTAAAGATAGATCTATAATAGCGGCGGTACACAGCGGTTGGAAAGGTACATTTCTTGAAATTGTATATAAAACTGTAAAAAGAATTGTAAATATGTATTCTGTAGATGTAAAGGACATTAAAGTTTATATAGGTCCTCATAATAGGGAATGCTGTTACGAATTTGGAAAAGATATAGCTGCAAAATTTTATGAAAAGGACATATACAAAAACATAAAATTTTATAATAATGGTAAACTTAATTTAGAGGCTTGCATAATAAAGCAACTTGTAAAAATTGGAGTGCTTAAAGAAAATATAAAAAGTTTAAATATTTGTACATTTTGTAATGATAGATATGAGCTCTTCTCCTATAGAAAACAAAAGGTGGGTTATGGGAGAATGTATTCTTTTATATATATGAAGTGATGATATTGGAGGTACAATTTTATGGCTGGAGAAAAAATATTAATTGTAGATGATGAAGAACATATTATAGAACTAATAAAATTTAATTTAGAGAACAATGGTTATAAAGTAATATGTGCTAATAATGGAAATGACGCAGTTAAACTTGCTAAAAGTGAAATCCCTCAACTTGTATTATTGGATCTGATGCTTCCTGGATTGGATGGTTATGATGTTTGCAGAGAGATAAGAAAAGATCCATCTATCTCAACTGTACCTGTAATTATGATTACAGCTAAAGGTGAGGAAATTGATAAAATATTGGGCTTGGAATTGGGTGCAGATGATTATATAACCAAACCATTTTCCATAAGAGAAATGATGGCAAGAGTAAAGGCCATGTTAAGGAGAGCAAAAACTCAATATCATGATGATACTTATGCAATTGCTGACATAAATATTGATTTCCAAAAACATGAAGTTATAAAACAAAATAAAAAAGTAGAATTGACTTTAAAAGAATTTGAATTACTTCAGATTCTTATAAAAAATAAAGGCAGAGTTATGACTAGAGACTTTTTACTGGATAAGGTTTGGGGATATGAGTATATGGGGGAAACTAGAACGGTTGATGTACATATAAGGCATTTAAGACAGAAGATTGAGGATGATGATAAAAATCCAAAATATATTGAAACCATTAGAGGCATCGGATATAGATTTAATTACAATGGGGAATAATATGAAAAAGAAGATTATACTTTACACTTTAGCTACTGTGTTTTTTACATTAATAATAGTAACTTTACTTTTTATATCTCTAGTCAATTATCAATATGAACAGAATATTAAATCAAATCTTAAAAGCAATAATGAATTTATTATAAAGGTTCTCGATTTTAACAATTTAAGTAAAAACAGAGAATTTTTAATTAAAGAATATGGCAATTCTAATATAAGTGTTACTTTTATAGATAAATATAATAATGTTATATTTAATTCAGATAAAGATTTTAAGAAATCTACTGAAAATTCTTATTTTGAAATTAATACGGCTAAAGAAAATAACGATTCTTATGCTATAAGATATAGTAATACATTAAACGAAAATGTTATGTATGCTGCAATTAAATATAATGATTATATTATTAGAAGTGCACAACCATTGAATTTTATAGAAACATTAAAAATGTCTTATTTAAAATATTATTCTCTTATGATATTAATAACCTTTTTAGTATCTTTATGGTTTGCAAAAAAATTATCTAACATTATTATAAAGCCAATAAAGGATTTAGAGACTATGGCGGATATGGTAGATAAAGGAGAAATTAAAAAAACTATCATGATTGATTCTGATGATGAATTAGGCAGTCTTGGAAAAAAATTCAATAATATGGCAGAAAAATTGAAGCTTACAATGAAGGATTCACTAGATAAACAAAATAGGATTGAGGCTATACTAAAAAGTATGGAAAGTGGAGTTGTTGCAGTAGACAGAAAGCGTAAAGTTATAATGATTAATCCTTACGCTGAAATGTTATTTGGTATAGAAAAAAATATTATAGGTGAAAATCTAATGGACAGCATCAGAGATTTTGAAATTGAAGATGTATTTAAATCTGGTTCTAATGGATTTAAGGAAATTAAAATATTGTGGCCAGAAGAGAAAGTTATTAGAATTAAAACTGCAGATATAGTTAATGAGGAAAAAAATATTGGTAAAGTAGCTGTGTTCCAAGATATAACTGATATTAGAAAACTTGAAAATATGAGGTCTCAGTTTGTGGCAAATGTTTCTCATGAATTAAAAACACCTCTAACATCAATAAAAGGATTTACGGAAACCTTAAAATATGTGGAAGACAATGAAAAGAGAATTCAATTTTTAGATATAATTGATGAGGAAGTGGAGAGACTAACTAGATTAATAAATGATATTTTAAGTTTATCACACATAGAAGCGCAAAAGGAAATGAAGCAGGAAATGTTTTCTGTAGATGAGATAATAGATAATGTGTACAATTTAATGAAGAATACAGCTGAAAATAAGAATATATCTTTAGCTGTTGTAGAAAATTCACCTATAAAACTTTTAGGAGATAAAGATAGGTTTAAGCAGATGCTAATTAATTTAGTTGATAATGCTATAAAGTATTCTGAAAACAATGATAGTGTCTATATTTCTTCAAGTATAGAGAAAGATATATGCATTTTATACGTTGAAGACACAGGTTTAGGTATATCACAAGAACACATTAAGAGGCTTTTTGAAAGGTTTTATAGAGTAGATAAAGCACGTTCTAGAGCAAAGGGAGGAACTGGTTTAGGCCTTGCCATTGTAAAACACATAGTTTTAAACTTCGGTGGAACTATTGAAGTAAAAAGTGAGCTAGGCAAGGGAAGCAAATTCATTATAAAATTGCCAGTATCAATGAATCTTACTTAGTGGGAGTTTTTATGACCCTCTAATGCTTACTAATAGAGTTCTTAATATCGCTAAGCTTAAATGAATTATCTTTTATAATTAACATGTAATTAACATTGGCTAAAATTAAATTAACATAAATAGGTTAATATTTAGTTGTTAATTATTACTCATTAGAGGGGAGATACTGCATGAAAAAATCTAATTTAGCATTAAAACTGAAGAAATTTGTATCAATGTTGAAATTTAAAGAGCCTGCATTAATATTGAAATTAAAAAAATCTATGTCAACATTAAATTTTAGGAAGTCTATATCTTTGAAAATAATAGGAATTGTATCTTTAGCTATAATATTTGTTATGATATTAGTAGGGGGAATTATATATTTTATAACTTATAATAAAATGTTAGATATGAGCAAAGAAAATATGAAGATTCTATCTCAGGAAATAAGTAATAATTTTGATAGTTTAATATTAATACAGACTAGTGATATGGGAAAAATAGCTTCTGATATCGGTGTGAATAAAGTTGCCCTTGCAAATGCCAGTAATCCAAAAGAAGTTTTTCAGAAGAATTATGGTGGTGATGTAGAAGAACTTAGGAGTAATCTTAAGCAATATGCAGCTTCAAATAAATACAATGAAAATATATTTGTTACAGATAAAAATGGATTAGTTATTACTTGCAGTAATGATGATTTTTTGAGATTTGATTTAAGTAATAATGACTATATTAAGCAAGCCTTAACAGGAAAAAGTGTTATGAGTAGTGTATATACTTCAGTAATATCAATTAAGCCAGTAGTTACTTTTGTACAACCTATAAAGGATGATAAGGGTAATGTAATTGGAATTGTGGGCAAGAATATTTTTACTGATTATTTTTCTAACAAGCTTGATAATTTTAAATTTTTGAATTCAGGCTATGCATTTATAGTGGATGGATCTCAAAATACCATATATAGTCCTATAAAAATAAATATCAATAAAAAGGTAGATATTAAGTCCATTTATGATTTGTCTAAAGATAAAAATTTTTTAGGGACTAAGAATTCAAAAGATATGGAATATAATTACGGCGGTAAAAAATATTACTCCAATTCTACAAGTATACCTGAATTAAATGCCATGGTAGTTCTTACAGTTGGACAGAACGAAATTGAAAGGTCACCAAAAACTATAGGTACAGTTATATTAATATTGAGCTTATTGTTAATTATAGTAATAACTCTGTGTTTAAATGTAATAATTAGAAAGATTTTTGAACCAATGAATTTATTAATTAAAAATACACACGAAATATCAAAGGGAAATCTTACTGTAATAAATGAAATAAAATCTAAAGATGAAGTTGGAAAACTTACTTTAAGTTTTAATAATATGACTCTCGATTTAAAAAATCTTTTAATTGAGATAAAGAATACTATTAGGGGTCTTATACATATAAATAGTGTGGTAAAGAGTGCTCAGCAAGATACTGTTACAGGTATGGAAATAATAAATAAAAGTACTGAAAGTATATTAGAAGATACTATGAAAATGTCTAATGCAGTTGAATGGAGTTTTAACTCCTTTAGTACAATAAAGGACAGGCTTTTAAATATAAAAGATCAATCTGGAAAAGTTTTAAATGAGGCAACTAAAATTAGAGAAATAAATAAACAGGGAATTTATACTATAGATGAATTGAAAAATGTTAATGTAGAATCAAATAGGAGAATGAATGATGCCAGTGACTCCTTTAAAAAATTAAATGACAATTTAAAGAATATAACAAACATAGTAGAAGCAGTAACCGATATATCAAAACAGACACATATACTTTCTTTAAACGCATCCATAGAAGCAGGAAGATATGGGGAAATAGGAAGAGGATTCAATGTAGTAGCTATTGAAATAAAGAAATTGTCTCAAAATATTTTTTTACAAATGAATAAAATAGAGGAAATTGTAGAATCCTTAAATTTAGATATGCATTCTGCTGAGAAAAAAATACAAAGTGCAAAGCAGGTTACCTTATCTCAATCTCAATTTGTGAAGAATACCATAGATAACTACAATAATATGCTTAATTCTACAGAAGGTATAGTTAATTACATAGATGAGGTAGATAAGAGCATAGAGGACTTAAATGATAAAAATGATTCTATGTATGAAAAGTTAAATGAAGTTAAAGAAGCTTGTGAGGACTTTAATGACTCAATAGAGATAGTAAAACAAGTAGTAGCAGAGCAATATGATGGCACAAAAAATATGAATAATATTATAGATAAAATGGGGAAAAATACAGAAAATATAGTTGTTAGCATAAATAAATTTACTGTATAAAATTGGAATGTTAAATTAAATTAACATAGGTATAATATTGTATTAACCTTGTTTTGATATTATAATTTTGTAAGGTAAATGATAATAATATTTTTTATAGTTTGAATGGAGGTACCCTTATGAAAAGTAAAAAACTTAAACTTGTGGTTACAGCAATGGCAATTACAGTGGTTGCTGGACTATTTGCTGGATGTGGAAACAGCAGTAGTTCTTCAAATAATGCTGCAAGTAATGCAAGTAATTCTTCAAGTACATCACAAGCAGTTTCAGGTTCAATAACACTTTCTGGATCTACAGCTCTTCAACCTTTAGCAGAAAAAGCCGTAGATGGATTTAAAGCGAAAAATCCAGATGCAACAGTAAATGTACAAGGTGGCGGTAGTGGAACTGGATTAACACAGGTAAGCCAGGGAGCAGTAGATATCGGAAATTCAGATATTTTTGCTGAAGAAAAATTAGATGCGACTACTGCTAAGACTTTAGTTGATCACAAGGTCTGCGTTATTGGATTTTCAGTAGTTACAAGTAAGGATGTAGATGTTACAAACTTAACTAAAAAACAAATTCAAGACATATTTACTGGTAAAATAACAAACTGGAAAGATGTTGGCGGTAAAGATTTAGCTATAAATGTTATTCATAGACCAAGCAGTTCTGGTACTAGAGCTACATTTACAAAAACAGTTATGGATGGAACTAAGGAAAAAGATGATTTAGGAACTACTCAGGATGCAAATGGTTCAGTTAAAACCGCTATGGAAAAAACAACAGGAAGTATTAGTTATTTAGCTTTATCATATTTGACTGATGACGTTAAAACTAGTATAAAAGAATTACAAATTGATGGAGTTGCTCCAACTACAGCAAATATAACTTCAGGAAAATATCCATTCTGGTCATATGAACATATGTATACAAAAGGTGAAGCTACTGGTGTAGCTAAAGCATTTATTGATTATATTCAAAGTGCTGATGCTAAAGATACGGTTGTGAAGTTAGGATATATTCCTTCTAGTGAAATGAAAACTAAATAGTACATATTAGGCTGGCTGTTTATTACAGCTAGTCTAATGTATTTTATAAAATAAAATTGTTTGAGGTTGATTATATGGATAAAAGAAGTTATTGGAAAAAGATTAAAACAGAATATTTAGGTAGAGGCTTTTCCATATTATGTGGATTATTAATACTAGTATTAACACTAGCTATAATATTTTTTATTTCAGCAAAGGGAATAAGATTATTTACAAAAGATCATTATTCTATACTGAAATTTATTTTTAGTTCTAGTTGGAAGCCTGATTACGATAAACCTGAGTATGGTTCATTAATTTTTATTGTAGGTTCTACTTTAGTGTCCATAGGTGCAGTAATAATAAGTGCACCTATAAGTATAGCTTTAGCCATATTTATAAATTTAATATCACCTAAATTAGGAGAAAAAATTCTTCAACCAGCTATGGAGTTATTTGTTGGTATACCATCGGTTGTATATGGGTGGATTGGAGTTTTAGTCTTAGTCCCTTTTATTAAAAGTATATTTGGTGGTGTTGGATTTAGTCTAATAGCAGGAATAATAGTGCTGAGTATTATGATATTACCTACAATCGCTAGTATATCTTCTGATGCAATAAAAACTATACCTAAAGATTACATAGAAGCTTCTTATGGACTTGGTGCTACTAGATGGCAAACCATTTACAAAGTTATTGTTCCTGCAAGTAAAAGTGGCATTTTAACTGGTATTGTACTTGGACTCGCAAGAGCTTTTGGTGAAGCGCTAGCTGTCCAAATGCTTATAGGTAATACATTGAAATTTGCACAAGGCTTAGGAACACCTACAACTACCTTGACTAGTATATTAACTATGACCATGGCTAATACTGTTAATAATACACCGTGGAATGATGCACTTTGGTCATTGGCACTTTTACTTTTATTGATATCATTTCTTTTTATTGTTATAATAAGGCTAATTGGCAAAAGGGGTGAAGCATAATGAAAGCTAAAATATACGATAAAATAGCAACTATAATATTATATTTAATATCTTTATTTATAGTTATATTATTAGTTAGTTTTATAGGGTATATTATTTATAATGGTAGAAATTCATTGAATTTTCACTTCTTATTTGGAGATCCTAAAATAGCTGAAGCTGGCGGTGGAATTGGACCACAGTTATTTAATTCCTTCTATATGCTTATAGTATCTCTTATAATAACTATACCTATCGGAATAGGTGCTGGAATATATATGTCTCAGTATGCTAAAGAGGGGAAAATATTAAATATACTCAGATTGTGTATTGAAACTATAGCATCTCTTCCTTCAATAGTAGTAGGTTTATTTGGATTATTAGTTTTTGTAACTATAACTCACTGGGGCTATACTTTATTGTCAGGAGCCTTGGCCATTACTGTTATAAATCTACCTTCAATGACAAGAGTATCTGAAAATGCTATAACTGCTTCTGCAGCAAAGGTTAAGGAAGCTAGTCTTGGTTTAGGAGCAACACAATGGCAAACAATACAAAAGGTAATAGTTCCTTCTGCAATGCCTCAAATATTAACAGGTATTATATTGGCTGCTGGTAGGATATTTGGAGAAGCAGCAGCACTTTTATATACTTCTGGTATGAGTGCACCTATCTTAAAATATAGTAATATAAGTTTGGTTGATAAAGCTTCACCTTTTAGTCTTTTTAGACCTGCAGAAACCCTTGCTATACATATATGGAAGTTGAATTCAGAGGGCATGGTTCCTGATGCTGCACAAATAGCTACAGGTTCTTCAGCAGTATTAGTAATTATGGTTTTATTATTTAATGTTTTAGCAAGAATAATTGGAAAGAAAATATATAATTCTTATAGCGGAAAGTAAGGGGGAAATAAAATGGGCATAATTAAGACTAATAATTTAAATTTATACTATGGAAATGTACAAGCATTGAAAAATATTAATCTTGACATAGAAAAAAATTCTGTAACTGCACTAATTGGACCTTCAGGATGTGGAAAGTCTACTTTTTTGAGAACTATTAATAGAATGAATGATCTTATTGAATGTGTAAAAATAGACGGAGAAGTATTATTTGAGGATAAGAACATATATAAAGATTATGATGAAATTCAATTGAGAAAGAGAATAGGCATGGTATTTCAAAAGGCAAATCCTTTTCCTATGTCTATATATGATAATATTGCCTATGGGCCAAGAATACATGGTATAAGAAATAAAAATAAATTAGACGAAATTGTAGAAAGAAGCTTAAAGGGTGCTGCACTTTGGGAAGAAGCAAAGGATAGATTAAAAGAAAGTGCTTTAGGACTTTCAGGAGGTCAGCAGCAAAGATTATGCATAGCTAGAACTTTGGCAGTGGAGCCAGAAGTGCTTCTTATGGATGAACCTACTTCGGCATTGGATCCTATATCAACCTTAAAAGTTGAGGAACTGATGGATGAATTGAAAAAGGAGTATACTGTAATAATTGTAACCCATAATATGCAGCAAGCTGGTAGAATTTCAGATTACACAGCTTTTTTCTTAAATGGAGAAGTTGTTGAAGATGGAAAAACGGAAAGTATATTTTATAAACCAGTAGATAAGAGGACAGAGGATTATATTACAGGTAGATTTGGTTAAATTTTTTATTTTTTATTCTATTTAAGGAATTAATTTAATAATGTATATGGTATATGAAAAAAAGAGGTGATTTTAATGCCAAGAAAAGTTTTTGACTCACATTTGGAAGAAATGCATACAGATCTTTTGAGAATGGGGAGTATGGTTGAAAAACAGATATTTCAATGTATAGAATCTTTAGTCAATCAAAATGAAAAATTAGCACAACAGGTTATAGATAATGACGATGTAATTGATGATATACAAAAGGAAATTGAAAATAAGGCTATAAAACTTATAGCAATGCAGCAGCCTTTAGCAGTGGATTTGAGAAATATATTTACTACTACTAAAATAGTAACTGATCTTGAAAGAATAGCTGATCATGCTGTAGATATAGCAAAAGTGACTAAAAGATTAAAAACGGACGATTACGTAAGCCAGCTAACAGATATTACCCGTATGTCTACTTTGGTTAAAGAAATGCTTAAAGTTTCTCTTGATGCATATGTACAGGCTGATGTAAAGCGCGCCTATGCTATATGTAAAAAAGACGATGAAATAGATGCTCTATATAAACAGATTTTTAGTGAATTTTTAGTAATGATGATGGATAATCCAAAAACTATAAATCAGGCTACACAATTTCTATTTGCTTGCAAATATCTAGAACGAATAGCAGATCATACCACTAATATTTGTGAAGGTACTATATATCTAGTTACCGGAGAACAAATAGATTTAAATGAATAATTAATAAAATCTCCTTATAGTAATATTGAGGGAGATTTTATTTTTTTCATTTTCTATTTCTTGACTAAAATTTTTTATTAAGGTAATATAACTTAAGATATGAGAAAATAAATAAGATTATTTATTTGATATATAATGAACATAATTATTAAAGGTAATATATTAATGTATGTTTTGATTTGGGAGCGTAAGATATGCAAAATGAAATTTCAAAGGTTTACAGTGGAAGTATTGCAGAAGAGTTAGGTGTTCAGGCCGGGGATAGAATTATAAGTATAAATGGTAAAGAAGTAAAGGATATAATTGATTACAGATTTTTAATGGCAGATGATTATGTCATTGTTGAGGTAGAAAAAAAAGATAATAATGAAATATGGGAACTTGAAGTAGAGAAAGAATTTAATGAAAAATTTGGTGTAGAATTTAAAAATGGAATAATTGATAAAGCACAAAGCTGTAGAAATAAATGTATATTTTGTTTTATAGATCAATTACCAAAAGGTATGAGAAAGTCTCTATATTTTAAGGATGATGATTCAAGATTATCTTTCCTTCAGGGGAATTTTGTTACTTTGACAAATATGGAGGATGAAGACATTGATAGGATAATAAATTATAAGATAAGTCCCATAAATATATCTGTACATACAACAAATGCTCAGCTTAGAACAAAAATGCTTAATAACAGATTTGCTGGCAATGTTATGGAGAGACTTGAAAGGTTATCTCAGGGTGGTATAACTATGAACTGTCAATTGGTGCTTTGTCCTGGTGTGAATAATGGTAAAGAACTAAAAAAAACCATAATGGATTTATACAAGTTTTATCCTAATATAAAAAATGTTGCAGGAGTACCTGTAGGTGTAACAAAGTATAGAGATGGACTATTTGATTTAAATACTTATGATAGGAGTATGGCAGAAGAAGAGATAAACTTAGTTTCACAACTGCAGAAGAATTTTATAAGGGAAATAGGTGTACCCTTTATAAGACTTTCTGATGAATTTTATATTTTGGCGGATATGGATATACCAGAAAAGGAGTTTTATGAAGATTTTGATCAATTAGAAGATGGAATAGGAATGGTCAGAATTTTTAGAGAAAATATAAAAAGCACATTAAATAACTTAAAGAAAGGAATTAAAGGTGAATTTACTTTAGTAACAGGGGTTTCAGCTTTTAAAGAAATAAAGTCAGCAGGAGATGCAATTTCATCTGTAAATAAGAATTTAAATGTAAATACCATTAAAATATTAAATGATTATTTAGGTCACACTATAACGGTGGCGGGACTTATTACAGGGCGAGATATTATTAAACAGCTTAAAAAAGTTAAATATGGGGAATATATTGTAGTGCCAAAAAATATGCTGAAGGTAGATACAGAGATGTTTTTAGACGATATACTTATTGAGGATATTGAAAAGGCTTTAAATACAAAAGTTTTAGTTTGTGAATATACAGGAGAAGATCTAATAGAAATTATAAATGAACACGCCGGGAGGAATAATATATGTCAAAACCAATAGTAGCAATAGTAGGAAGACCCAATGTTGGAAAGTCAACTTTATTTAATAAATTAGCAGGAAAAAGAATTTCCATTGTAGAAGATACACCAGGTGTAACTAGAGATAGAATATATGCTGAAGCAGAATGGCTCAGCAATTTATTTACCATTATTGATACAGGTGGTATAGAGCCTGAAAGCAGTGATATTATAGTAGCCCAAATGAGAAGGCAGGCTCAGATGGCTATAGAAACTGCTGATGTTATTGTATTCATAGTTGATGGAAAGCAGGGACTTACAGATGCAGATAACGAAGTGGCCTTGATGCTTAGAAAATCAAAAAAACCAATTGTACTTGTGGTAAATAAAATAGATAAATTAGCAGATGAGCAAAATTCTTTTGAATTTTATAATTTGGGGATTGGTGAGCCAATAGCAATCTCAGCTTCTCAGGGATTGGGTCTTGGAGATATGCTTGATAAAATAGTAGAGCATTTTAAAGAGATAGATAATATTGATGAGGAGAATGAATATACTAAGATTGCAGTAGTAGGTAGACCAAATGTGGGCAAATCTTCATTGATTAATAAATTACTTGGAGAAGATAGAGTTATAGTAAGTGATATACCTGGTACTACTAGAGATGCTGTAGATAGTTACCTTGAAACAGAGGAAGGAAAATTTATTTTAATAGATACAGCTGGGCTTAGGAGGAAGAGCAAAGTAAAAGAAGAAATTGAAAGGTACAGCGTTATAAGAACTTTAGCGGCTATAGAAAGAGCTGATGTATGTATACTTATATTAGATGCAACTGAGCAGCTAAGTGATCAGGATGAAAAAATTATTGGTTATGCCCATGAATTAAATAAAGCAATAATGGTTCTAGTAAACAAATGGGATCTTATAGAAAAAGATGATAAAACTATGAATTTATTCAAGAAGAATATACAATATAAATTATCCTTTATGGCCTATGCACAGTATCTGTTTATTTCTGCAAAAACAGGTCAAAGAGTTAATAAGGTGTTAGAAGAAGTAAAGAAATGCTATGATAACTATTCTAGAAGAATATCCACAGGTGTTTTAAATGATGTAGTTAGCAAAGCCGTACTTATGAAAGAACCACCTGTAGTAGCTTTAAAAAGACTTAAAATTTATTATGTAACACAGGTAGCCATAAAACCCCCTACTTTTATCTTTTTTGTAAATGATACAGAAGCTATTCATTTTTCTTATGAACGATATTTAGAGAATAAATTAAGAGAAAGTTTTGATTTTAGAGGAACTGGAATTAAAGTTATTTTCAGAGAAAGGAAGGAATGATATGAAAAGAGTTACTTTCCTTGGAGGTGGAAGTTTTGGAACTGCCTTAGGTATACTGTTAGCTAACAAAAGATATGAGGTAACTATATGGGATAGGAATCCAAATGTAGTGGAGGAAATAAATAACAGTAGAACTAATCATAGATATTTATCCAACATTACTATTCCAGGTGGAGTTATTGCCACTAATAGCATAGAAGATTCAATACAAGAAAGTGATTGTATAATTTTATCTGTTCCCTCTTATGCAATAAGAGCCGTATGTGGTCAGATAAGCAAAAAGGTAAGTAAGGATCAAATTATAGTTAGTATTGCAAAAGGAATAGAAGAAGAGACTAAAATGAGACTTTCTAAGGTAATTAAAGAGGAATTACCTTTAAATCCTGTAGTGATATTATCCGGTCCAAGTCATGCAGAAGAGGTGTCAAAAAATTTGCCAACTACAGTTGTAGTTACTTCTGAAAACATGGAATATGCCCACAAAGTACAGGATCTTTTTATGACCAATACTTTTAGAGTATACACTAATGATGATATAATTGGTGTAGAAATAGGAGGTGCAGTTAAAAATATAATTGCACTAGCTTGTGGAATTTGTGATGGATTAGGTTATGGAGATAATACTAAGGCTGCACTTATGACAAGAGGTATGAGTGAAATAGTGAGGGTTGGGACTTTACTTGGAGGCAGGCGTGAAACCTTTTATGGGCTCACTGGTATGGGAGATTTAATAGTTACCTGCACAAGCTTACATAGTAGAAATAGAAGGGCAGGTATTTTAATTGGAGAAGGTGTTCCACTTAAAGAGGCTTGCCAGAGGATTGGTATGGTAGTTGAGGGTGTTAAAGCCTGCGAAGCTTTTTATGAATTAAAAGACAAACTAAATGAGATAATGCCTATAACAGATATGTTATACAAGGTTTTATTTAAAAATAAAGATGTAAAAGCAGCTGTAAAGGAACTTATGGAGAGAGATAAAAAAGATGAAATGTACTAAGCAAACTATGTAAGATATGCTCATAGAATAGGCGCTATTAAAATGATTAAATAAAACACATTTTAATAGTGCTTTTTTATTATAAAAAATATTAATTATAAGGTACAAATAGGTATATTTAATAATATACACCAATATATATATACTGTTAATATTAAGACACAGGAGGGTACATTTTGGATAATTTTGATATATACAAAGATATAGCAGAAAGAACCCAAGGAGATATATATGTTGGGGTAGTAGGCCCGGTTAGAACAGGAAAATCCACATTTATTAAAACATTTATGGATCTTATGGTTATCCCTAACATAGAAAATTCCTACAAAAAGGAAAGAGCTAAGGATGAACTTCCTCAAAGTGGTTCAGGAAAATCTATTCATACTACAGAACCTAAATTTATACCAAATGAAGCTGTAGAAATAGGCATTGGTGAAGGTATAAAATTCAAAGTAAGAATGGTAGATTGCGTTGGTTATATAGTAAAAGGCGCACTGGGATATAAAGAGGGAGATAGAGACAAAATGGTAACAACGCCTTGGTATGATCATGAAATACCTTTTGAAGAAGCGGCAGAAATAGGGACAAAGAAGGTAATAAATGAGCATTCTACTATAGGTCTTGTAATAACTACAGATGGCACTATAACAGATATCCCTAGAGATGAATATTTAGATGCAGAAGAAAGAGTGGTAAAGGAACTTAAAGCTATAAATAAACCTTTCGTCATTGTACTTAATTCTTCTAGAGCAAATGATCCTAAGACTTTGGAACTTTCTAATGAATTGGAAAATAAATATGATGTTCCAGTGCAAATAATGGATGTACTTAATATGAAGGAAGAGGATATAACTAATACATTTAAAAGGGTATTAAAAGAATTTCCTATTAAAGAAATAAACATAGATATGCCGGAGTGGATTGAAAAACTGGAATCAAAACATTGGCTTAAGGATAATTACTGGGGATTAGTTAAGGAAATATGCAAAAATGTAGACAAAGTAAGGGATATCAGTAAAATCCTTAATAGCTTTACTGATACGGATTTTCTTGATTCATCACAGGTAGATGAGATGAATATGGGTAGTGGAGTGGCAAGAGTTAGTTTGAATCCTAAAAAAGGTATATTTTATAAGGTGCTAAGTGAGTACTGCGGAGCGGATATTTTAGGGGAAAGCCAATTGTTAAATACCATTAAGGATTATCATAAGGCAAAGGTTGAATATGATAGAATTTCTGATGCATTAAGAGATGTAAAGGAAACGGGTTACGGTCTTGTGGCTCCGCAGCTTACAGAAATGAAGCTTGAAGAACCTAAAATAGTTAAAAATGGATCTAGATATGAGGTTAAATTAAAGGCCAGTGCTCCATCTTTTCATTTTATAAGAGCAGATATTGAAACAGAAATATCGCCTATAATGGGAACGGAGAGAGAAAGTGAAGAGTTGGTAAAATCACTATTAGAGGAATTTGAAAGTGATCCTTCTAAAATTTGGGAAAGTAATATGTTTGGTAAATCCTTTGATTTGGTAGTAAAAGAAGGATTGCAAAAAAAATTATTTAAAATGCCAGAGGATGTTCAGATAAAAATTCAGAAAACCTTAGAGAAAATAATTAATGAAGGCAATGGCGGACTTATTTGCATAATCCTTTAAATATATTAAAGAGCTGTCTTATAATGCATTAATATGCATTAGAGATGGCCTTTTTTGTTTTGAAATATCTTATTTCTGTAACAATAAATATAGTAAGGCATATATTAAAATGATAGACAGAATTCTAGGAGGAATAAAAGTGAAAATTAATAATAGAATTGCTACACTTGGAGAATATCATTTTAAAAAAATTGATGATGAAAAAAATAAGATTTTATCAGAAGGTAAAAAAATAATTGATTTAGGTATAGGAGACCCTGATCTGCCAGTTCATCCTAGTATTTTAAAAGAATTAGTTAGTGCATTATCAATAAAAGATTTTAATAAATATTCACCTTATGATGGAGTAGAAAAATTGAAAAAACAAATTATAAAATATTATGCTGATGTATATTCTGTAGAGCTTGATTTAGATGAAGTATTAGTACTTATAGGTTCTAAAGAAGGTATCAGCAATATTATACCTGCAGTTTGTAATTTTGGAGATGGTGTTATAATGACAGATCCATCTTATCCAGTATATGAAACAGCAACAAAGCTTTGGGGAGCAGTGCCGTATAAAATTCCCCTGAAAGAAAAAAATGGTTTTTTACCGGAATTAGATTATATTTTAAATGGTGATATATTAAGATCAAAATTATTTATAATAAATTATCCTAATAATCCCACAGGAGCAGTAGCTAGCGAGGATTTCTACAGGGACGTAATAAAATTTTGCAGTCATAATGATATAATACTTTGTAACGACGCCGCCTATAATGAAATAATAGAAGAAAACAAAGCACCTATCAGCCTTCTTCAATATGATAGGGATAAAAGAAGCTGTATTGAATTTGGAACTATGTCCAAAACTTATAACATGACAGGTTTTAGAATTGGTTATGCTGTGGGAAACAAAGATGTTATAAAGGCATTGTTAACTATAAAAAGCAATCTGGATTCTGGGCAATTTAAACCGATTCAATATGCTGCAATTAGAGCATTGACATTAGATAGGAATTATATAAATTCAATTAGACATATATATGATGGTAGAAGAAAATCAGCAGAAATTATATTAAAAAATAAAAATATAGAGTTTTTTAAAACCACAGGAACTTTTTATATATGGTGTAAAGTTCCTAACAATTATACAACCTATGAGTTTTGTAGTGAAGTCTTAAAAAAATATCAAATAGTTATTACTCCTGGATACAGCTTTGGAAATTTAGGACATGAATATTTTAGAATAGCACTTACAAGAGATAAAGTTACAATTGAAGAAGCACTAAGCAAACTTAACAGGTATAAATAAATATTAAAAAAGTATTATATAGCAGAAAAAATGTGATATAATCATTAAAGTCGAATATAACACTTGAATTTATACTTATAGTTTTTGTATAATAATAAGTATGAATTGTTGGCAGAACAATGGAAGGATGATTTACCATGGTAAGTAGTATGACAGGATATGGTCGAGCTTTTTATGAATGTAGAAATAGAAATTTCACCATAGAGATAAGAAGTGTAAATCATAGATATCTTGATTTGAATATAAAAATGCCAAGGAGTATCACTTCTCTTGAAGATAGGATAAGAAAAAAATTACAAGAGAAGCTTAGCCGGGGAAAAGTAGATATTTATGTAACACAGACTGTTTTAGAAACGGAAAGTTCTAAAGCTTTGCTAAACAAAAATTTGAGCGATAGCATTGTAAAATGTCTAGAGGAAATAAATGAACGTTATGGACTTAAGGAATCGTTGTCACTTTCATTAATAGCCAAATTCCCAGATGTAATAACTATTGAGCAAAAAGATGAAGATTTTGAGGAAATTTGGAATAATTTAAAAATTCCCTTAGATGAAGCAATAACAACTTTAGTTTCTATGAGATTAAAAGAGGGTGCAAAATTAAGGGAAGATATAGAACATAAATGTTACTCTATAGAGCAGTCAGTTAACAATATAGCTGAAAAGTCTGGATTGGTTGTAGAACAGTATAAAGCAAAGCTTAATGATAGAATTAAGGAACTTATTGGAGACAATAATGTAGATGAAAATAGATTGGCAATGGAAGTGGCAATCTTTAGTGATAAAGCCTGCATAGACGAAGAAATTGTAAGACTTAGAAGTCATTTGCTGCAGCTTAGAGAAAGTCTAAATAGCAATGAGCCCATAGGAAGAAAATTAGACTTTATAGTTCAAGAAATGAATAGAGAAGCTAACACTATTGCCTCTAAGGCCAATGATGTGGACGTAGTTCATTTGGTTCTAGATGTAAAGAATGAAATAGAAAAAATAAGAGAACAAGTTCAAAATATACAGTAGTCTTAAGGAGGATAAAAATGGGTATACGGTTAATTAATATAGGATTTGGCAACATAGTTTCTGCCAACAGATTAGTTGCTATTGTTAGTCCTGAATCTGCACCTATTAAAAGAATAATACAGGAAGCTAGAGATAGAGGTATGCTTATAGATGCAACCTATGGTAGGAGAACAAGGGCGGTTATAATTACTGATAGCGATCATGTTATACTTTCAGCAGTTCAGCCAGAAACCGTAGCTAATAGGCTTGCTTCTAAAGATGAAGAAGCCATAGACGAGGTTGAAGAATAATGAAAAATAAAGGACTTTTAATAGTACTATCTGGGCCTTCAGGAGCAGGAAAGGGCACTCTTTGTAAAGAATTACTAAATAGAGAAAATTTTTGGTTATCTGTTTCGGCTACTACAAGAGAGCCGCGAAAAGGAGAGGTTCCAGGTAAAAGTTATTACTATTTAAGTAAAGATGAGTTTAAAAATAAAATTCTAAACGATGATTTTTTAGAATACGCAGAAGTATATGGAAATTTTTATGGTACTCCAAAATCTAGTGTTATAGAAAGATTGGAAAATGGAGAAGATGTAATATTGGAGATAGATATTCAGGGAGCTTTAAAGGTAAAGGATAATTATCCAGAGGGCGTATTTATATTTATATTACCACCATCCATGGAAGAACTTAAAAATAGAATTATT
The DNA here is from genome assembly GCF_047718555.1 of Clostridium sp. Lineage (GTDB taxonomy): Bacteria > Bacillota > Clostridia > Clostridiales > Clostridiaceae > Clostridium_I. Next base: position 103,225 of record NZ_JBDNRK010000007.1, read on the forward strand.
GGCAGAGGAAGTGAAACAGCAGAATCCCTAGTAACAAGGTTTAAAGCTGCCTATAGAGAAATTAATTATGTTTCAAAATATAATTATGCTGTTATAAATGATACCGTAGATGAGGCTGTAATAAAAATAGAAAGTATTATAGCCGCTGAAAGGTGTAGAGTAGATAGAATAAAAGATAAAATATTAAATTCTAAGGAGGATTTGATTCATGAACAATTCAATGATTAGTCCATCAATAGTTGATTTAGTTAAGAAGGCTGGAGATAGGTATTCTGTAGTTGTAATAACTTCAAAAAGAGCAAGGCAAATTATAGGTGGAGCTAAACCACTAACGGATATTGATTCAAATAAGCCTCTTACTATAGCAATAAATGAGTTAGATCAGGGTAAATTTGGATATGAAACTAGGAAAGAAGGAAGCAAGTAATATGTCCTCAAAAACTGTGGTTGTGGGTGTATGCGGTGGCATAGCAGCTTATAAGGCATTGGATATAATAAGCCGCCTTAAAAAGAAAGATATTAATGTCCATGTGATTATGACTAAATCTGCTATAGAGTTTGTAACACCTTTAAGTTTTCAATCTCTAAGTCAGAATATGGTGATTTCTGATATGTTTGAAGAACCAAGAGCTTGGGAAATTCAGCATATTTCACTGGCTAAAAAAGCAGATTTGATGCTTATAGTACCTGCTACAGCAAATATTATAGGAAAAGTAGCAAATGGTATAGCTGATGATATGTTATCTACAACCATAATGGCAACTAAAGCTCCTGTGGTATTTGCACCGGCTATGAATACAAATATGTATAAGAATCCTATAGTTCAGGATAATATTAAAAAATTAAAGAATTTTAATTATGAATTTATATTACCTAGCAGTGGTAGACTTGCTTGTGGAGATATAGGGGAAGGTAAACTTCCTGATACGGAGTACATTTCAGAGATTGTTTTAAGTATGATCTATGATAAAAAAGATCTATGCGGTAAAGAAGTGCTTGTTACAGCCGGTCCCACTGTATCTTATATAGATCCTGTTAGATATATTACTAATAGATCTTCAGGAAAGATGGGTTATGCTATTGCAGAAGAGGCAAGGGATAGGGGGGCAAAGGTAACACTTATTTCAGGCCCGTGCTCTTTAAAAAGACCTCATGGTATAAATCTAATAAATGTTAATACGAATGAGGAAATGTACAATAAAGTCTTAGAATATTATGATAAAAGTGATATTGTAGTAAAATCGGCAGCTGTTGCAGATTATAAACCCCAAAATTATTCGGAAAAAAAGATTAAAAAATCTGAAGATGATTTGAAAATTACTTTTGTAAGAGATTATGATATTCTTAAAACTTTAGGTGAAAGAAAGAAAAATCAAGTTTTAGTTGGTTTTGCAGCGGAAAGCAATGATTTAATTGAAAATGCTCAGGCTAAAATCAGTAAAAAGAATTTAGATTACATAGTAGCAAATGATATAACATTGGAAGATACAGGATTTTCTAGCGATAATAATCTAGTAACTATTTTAAGTAGTGATGGTAAAGTATATAATTTAGATAAGATGTCTAAGAGAGAAATAGCAAGGGAATTATTTGATTTGTTAAACAAAAAGCGCTAAAGGCGCTTTTTTGCTCTAGCAAAAGCTAGGTAATTGTTTATTTGTCAATACAAAAGGGTGATTTAGTGTTTAAATATGCAGGAATCGTAATAAATAATGAGTCTAGTGAAGTAGATAAAATATTTACATATGAAATTCCAGAGGACTTAATGGATCTTATTAAAATAGGTCAAAGAGTGAAAGTTCCCTTTGGAAAGGGAAATAAAATAGTTTTTGGATTTATAATTGAGCTCTATGAAACTTATGAAAGCACATATAGTATTAAAAAAATCCAATGCTTCTGTGACAACTTTACAGTGCTCAGGGAAGAAGACATAGATCTTATAAAGTTAATGAGAGAAAAATACATATGTACTTATTTAGATTGCATAAAATTAATAATACCAACAGGCATTAATAGAGGAATGAAACAAAAAACTAGCAGCAAAATTTCAGTGAAAAATCAATTAACAGGTAAATATAATAAAGAACCCTATAATAACATATTTTCTATAATAAATGACAATAATGGAAAGTATACTAAAAATCAATTGAATAAAAATTTTAAATTATCTTTATCATCTATAAATACTTTAATAAAACATAGTTTTTTAAGTGAAGAGGAAAGGATAATTGATAGGTATAATGAAAGAAATTATGAAAAATATAACGAAAAGAAATTAAATGATGCTCAGCAGCTGGCTGTGAATACAATAATGAGTAAAAATGAAAATAAATTTTTGATACATGGTATAACTGGGAGTGGCAAAACAGAAATATACATGAAGTTAGTCAGTCTAATGATTGAAAATGGTAAAGACTCCATTATTTTGGTGCCGGAAATAGCTCTCACACCGCAAACTGTAGAGCGATTTAAAGGTAGATTTGGTAAAAATATAGCTGTATTTCACAGTAGACTTTCCGATGGAGAACGATATGATGAATGGATTAGAGTAAAAAGTGGTAAAGTAAAGGTAGCTGTTGGAGCCAGATCTGCAATATTCTTACCCTTTTCAAATCTAGGATTGATTGTAATAGATGAAGAACATGAAAGTAGTTACAAATCAGAAATAACTCCTAAGTACACTGCAGTGGAAATAGGGACTATGAAAAGTGATTTGGAAAATTGTAAATTAGTTTTAGGTTCGGCTACACCTTCATTAGAAACATATTATAAATGTCTTCATAATGAAATGTTTCCTATAACTATTACAGAGAGGGCTGATGGAGCAAAACTTCCAAAAGTAAGTATTGTGGATATGAAAGAAGAACTGCGTAGTAATAATAGATCTATGTTTAGCAGACGCCTTTTGGATGAGGTTAATAATGCTCTCAATAATAATAATCAGATCATATTATTTTTGAACAGAAGAGGACATTCTACGTTTGTTTCCTGCAGAAAATGCGGATATGTTTTTAAATGTGAACATTGTGACATATCTCTTACTTATCATAGTGAAAGTAAGAAGCTTATCTGTCATTATTGTGGAAATACTAAGGAATTGACTTCTACTTGTCCAAAATGTGGTAGTAAATATGTAAAATATTTTGGAGTAGGTACTGAAAAAATAGAAGAGGAAATAAAAAGAATTTTTCCATCTGCTAAAACTTTGAGAATGGATTATGATACTACCAGGCAGAAAAATTCTTATGAGATAATATATAATAAATTTAAAAATAGAGAAGCTGATATATTGATTGGTACTCAAATGGTAGCCAAAGGTTTAGATTTTAAAAATGTAACTTTAGTTGGAGTTATTGCAGCAGATTTATCTCTAAATTTACCGGATTACAGAGCCAATGAAAGGACCTTTCAACTGATCAATCAGGTTTCAGGAAGGGCTGGCAGAGGAGTAAAAGAAGGGAAAGTAATTATACAAACCTATAGCACTGAAAGTCATGCTATAAGGGCAGCAGCTGATAATGATTATTTGGGATTTTATGAAGAGGAAATAAAAATAAGAAAATCTATGGAATATCCCCCTTTTAGTGACATATTCTTAATTAATATAAGCAGTAAAAATGAAAATTTATTAATAAAAAATACACAAAATATTGGTATGTTATTAAAGAATATAATAAAGGAATATAGTAATATAAAGATGTTAGGGCCCTGTCCCTGTATAATATCTAAGATAAAGGAAATGTTTAGGTGGCAAATAATTTTAAAGGGTAATATTAATTATGAATTTGCCAGCTATATAAAAAAATATGTTTATGAATGTGTTAAAAATGATTATAATGATATAAGAATTAGTATGGACATAAATCCTGTTAATTTATTATAAAATAATAATTAATCTTATTTTGGAGGTTATTGATATGGCGTTGAGAAATATAAGAACTTTAGGAGATAATATTCTAAGAAAAAAAAGCAGAAGTGTTGATAAAATAAATGATAGAATACTTACTTTGATAGAAGATATGAAAGAAACTATGTACGAAGCCCATGGGGTTGGACTGGCGGCACCTCAGGTAGGTATATTGAAAAGAGTAGTAGTTATAGATGTAGGAGAAGGTCCTATAGCACTTATAAATCCTGAAATTATTGAAACTAAAGGCAGTATAATTGATGAGGAAGGCTGCTTAAGCATACCAGAAAGAGAAGGAAAGGTTGAAAGGCCGGAGTATGTTAAAGCAAAAGCTTTAAATGAAAAAGGAGAAGTTATAGAAATAGAAGGTAATGGCCTTTTAGCTAGGGCAATTTGTCATGAATTAGATCATTTAGAAGGAGTACTATTTATTGATAAGCTATTTGAAGGAGATGAACAATAATTTGAATATAGTATTTATGGGAACTCCTGAGTTCTCTGTACCTTCACTTAAGAAACTTATAGATAATTTTAACGTAAAGGCTGTTTTTACTCAACCTGATAAACCTAAGGGCAGAGGTAAAAAAATAGCTATGTCAGCAGTGAAAGAAGTAGCTTTAGAAAATAATATACCGGTTTATCAGCCCGATAGAATAAAAAAGCATCCTGAAATAATAGAAAAATTAAAAGAAATAAATCCGGATTTCATTATAGTTGTAGCTTTTGGTCAGATACTGCCAAAGGAAATACTAGATATTCCAAAGTATGCTTGTATAAATTTGCATGCATCCATTTTGCCAAAGCTTAGGGGAGCTGCTCCAATAAATTGGGCAATAATAAATGGAGAAGCTGTATCTGGTAATACTACTATGCTTATGGATGTTGGATTAGATACAGGGGATATGCTTTTAAAAGATAAGGTAAGTATTACAGAAGATATGACTGCTGGAGATTTGCATGATATTCTTATGGAAAGAGGAGGGGATCTTCTGGTAGAAACTATCAATAAATATGCTAAAGGCGAAATAGTGCCAGAGAAACAAAAAGATGAAGATTCCAATTATGCACAAACATTAAATAAGGAAAGTGGAAAAATTAGCTGGAACAATAGCAGTAAAAATATTGTAAATTTAGTTAGGGGTCTTAATCCACATCCACTGGCCTATTCAGCTTATGAGGAAAAAAATATGAAAATACACAAAGCTAAGGCTTTGGATAAGGTATATGATAAACTGCCTGGTACAATAATAGAAGTGAAGGATGAAGGAATAGTAGTTGCCTGTAAAGATGGCAGTGTATTGATTGAAGTAATACAATTTCCAGGTAAGAAGGCAATGCTGGTAAAGGATTATATTAGAGGTAATGCAATTGAAGCAGGAGTTGTATTAGGTTAGATTTAATTTTTATGAATAATTAATAAGTGTTTTATAAATTAATACAGAAATACTACGATTTAAATGGTAACATGGAAAGTTTGGAGTTAAGTGAAAAAAGAAATTCACAAAAATTATTTTGGGAGATGTTATTATGTTTTTCGATAGAACGTTTATTTTATTAATTCCGGCCATAATTATATCCTTTTGGGCACAGGCAAAAGTAAGCTCAACTTTTGAAAAATACTCGAGAATCAGGAGTAGAAATGGATATACGGGATCAGAAGTTGCTAGAAGGATTTTAGATGCAGCGGGTTTAAGTGATATTCCTATTGAAATTATACCAGGTAAGCTTACAGATCACTATGATCCATCAAATCGAGTTATGAGATTATCTCCAGAGGTATTTCATGGGGATTCTGTTTCTGCAATTGGAGTGGCGGCTCACGAATCAGGTCATGCCATACAACACAAAGAACATTATGCACCACTAGAAATTAGAAATTCTATAGTTCCTGTTGTAAATTTTAGTTCTGGAGCATCATGGATAATATTTTTTCTAGGTATAATATTTTCAATACCTTTTTTAGCTAGAATTGGTGTTATACTTTTTGCAGCAGTGGTTATATTTCAACTTATAACATTACCTGTAGAATTTAATGCTTCAAACAGGGCTGTAGATATATTAGAAAGTAGGGCAATACTAATGGGTGAGGAAGTAAGAGGAGCTAGAGAAGTATTAAGTGCAGCAGCTATGACCTATGTAGCAGCGGCTCTAATGGCCGTGTTAAATCTTATTAGACTTATTGCTATAAGCAGGAGAGATTAAATTGAGGTTATATAATGGATAAAAGTAGAGAAATAGCAGTAAAAGTTTTAACAGGAGTTTTTAAAGATAAATCTTATTCAAATATACTTTTAGGAAGCTTACTAAATAAGTCTAATCTAGAAAGTAAAGATAAGGCTTTGACTACTGAAATAGTATATGGTACTTTAAAATATAAATATACAATTGATAAAATTTTGTCTTATTTTGTTAAAAAGGATCTTAAGAGTATAGATATTTATATATTGAATGTTTTAAGATCCTCTGTATATCAAATTAAATATCTAGATAAAATACCTGAATTTGCAGCTGTAAATGAAGCGGTTGAAATGGCAAAAAAAGAAAAAGGTATAGGACCTTCTAAGTTTATAAATGCTGTTCTTAGGAATTACCTTAGATCAAAGAGCATAAATTTTATAGAGAAGGATGAAAATGATATAGATAAAATTTGTTTTGATTATTCCTTTGAACCTTGGATGGTAAAACTATTTTTAAAACAGTATGGTAAGGAAAATGCTATATCAATAATGAAAGGACTCAATGAAGTTCCGGGTATATCTGTGAGAATAAATCCTTTAAAGGGAAGTTATGATGAGATTTTCAGTAAACTTTTAGATTGTGGATTTAATATCGAAAAAGGATACATAAATAAAGAAGCTATTAATATTATAAAAGGCGGGAATATTGAACAAAATGAATTATTCAGAGATGGATTTATAACTGTTCAAGATGAAAGTGCTATGCTGGTAGCCTCTTCCATGGAAATTCAAAATGATATGACTATTCTTGATTTATGCAGTGCCCCTGGTGGTAAGACTACTCATATTTGCGAGATATTAAACAACACGGGAGTAGTTAAAGCCTTTGATCTTCATGCAAATAAACTAAAATTAATAGAAAAAAATGCAAAGAGGTTAGGTATAAAGAATTTAACCTGCAGTGAGATGGATAGCAGAAAATATAATGATAAATATAAGGAGATTGCCCATAGAGTTTTGATAGATGTTCCCTGCTCGGGGCTAGGTATTATAAAGAAAAAGCCAGAAATAAAGTGGAATAAATCCTTAAAGGACTTAAAAAGTTTAATAAAAACTCAGAGAAGTATTATGATAAATGCAGCAGAATATGTTAAAAGCAATGGATATTTGATATATTCAACCTGTACTTTAAATGTAGAAGAAAATGAAAAAAATATTCAGTGGTTTTTGGATAATAATAAAATATATAAGATTGAACCTTTATATTTTGGAGAATATGATAATATAATATATAGTAAAGAAGGATGGGTAACTATAATGCCCAATAAGTACATGGATGGTTTCTTTATTTGTAAATTGAGGAAAATTGGATAGGTGCAGTTATGATTAACATATTAGATTTTGATTTAAAAGCTTTAAAAACCTGGATGAAGGAAAATGGAGAGAAAGAATTTAGAGCAAAACAAGTATTTAGTTGGATTTACAATGAAGTTTGGGATTTTTATGAGATGAACAATATACCTAAAGCTACAAAGGATAAATTAAATTCTTTTTTTTACATAGGTATTCCGGAATTGCTTGAAGTTTATGACTCAGAGGATAACAATACAAAAAAATTTTTGTATAGATACAAAGACGGAAGTATAATTGAATGTGTGTCAATGGAATATACTTATGGCAATTCAATTTGTGTTTCTACCCAGGTAGGTTGTAAAATGGGATGTAAATTTTGCGCTTCTACTATTGGCGGCATAATAAGAAATTTAACAGCTGGTGAAATTACAGCTCAAATACTTAAAACTCAAAGTATAATTCATAAGAGGATTTCCAATGTAGTACTTATGGGCAGCGGGGAACCTTTAGACAATTATGAAAATGTAATTGCATTTATAAATGATATAAATAATGATTATAGCTTAAATATAGGTCAAAGGCATATAACTTTGTCTACCTGTGGTATTGTTCCTAAAATATATGCTTTAGCAGATTTAAAGCTTCAAATAACCCTGGCAATATCTCTCCACGCATCCAGTGATGAGGAAAGAAGAAAAATTATGCCTATAGCCAATAAGTACAATATTCATGAACTTATTGAAGCATGCACTTATTATATAAGTAAAACAAATAGGAGAATAACCTTTGAATATGCCCTTGTAAAGGGTATAAATGATAATGAAGATAGTGCAAGGAAGCTTGGAAAACTGCTGAAAAATATTCTTTGTCATGTAAATTTAATACCGGTTAATACGGTTACAGAAAATAACTTTAAGAAGCCATCTAAGGAAAATATAAACATTTTTAGTAATATACTAAAGGATTTTGGTATTAACAATACTGTAAGAAGAGAAATGGGAAGTGATATTAATGCCGCTTGTGGTCAACTCAGAAGAAATTATGTAAAGAGTATGGAAGAGAGGTGTTAAAATGCTTGGTATCTTAAGCGATATAGGATTATCTAGGAAGCTAAATGAAGATTATGTAGGAACTTATGAAGATGATTTGAAGAAGGTTTATATAATTGCAGATGGAATGGGTGGACATAATGCAGGAGAAATTGCCAGTAAAATTGCAGTGGATTCTACTATTAATTATATAAAAAATTTGAGGGAATTTGATGATCCTGAAACTATTTTATGTGAAGCAATTAAGTCTGCAAATATAGATATTTATAATGAGTCTCAGGAGAACTCAAGTATGGCAGGAATGGGAACTACAATTACAGCTTGTTTAATAATAAAAGATAGGTTATTAATTGCAAATGTAGGCGATAGCAGTTGTTTTATTGTAAAACCAAATAATATTACTAAAATTACTAAAGATCATTCACTAGTACAACAATTGGTTGATTCTGGAAGTATTACAGAAGAAGAAGCAGTAAATCATCCTAATAAAAATATTATAACTAGAGCTTTGGGAACTAATATATCTGTAGATGTAGATTTATTTGCTATAGACATAAAGGACATTTTGAAAGTTATTTTGTGTACTGATGGCTTGACAAATGTTGTAAGTAAACATGAAATATATGATATAATAATAAAAAATAATAATAAGGATGCTTGTAGTCAACTGGTTGAACTTAGTAAAATGAAGGGCAGTAAGGATAATATATCTGTTATTATTTTTGAAGGAGAGTGTGAAAATGTTAGTAGGGACTACACTGAATAATAGATATGAACTTCTTGAAAAAATAGGCGAAGGTGGAACAGCAGTAGTATATAAGGCCAAATGCCATCTTTTAAATCGTTTTGTTGCAGTAAAAGTTTTAAAGGATGAATTAGCTAGTGATAAGGAATTTGTAGAAAAGTTTAAGAGAGAAGCATCATCTGCCGCTAGCTTATCAAGTAATAATATTGTAAACACTTATGATGTTGGAACAGAAAATAATATAAATTACATTGTACTAGAATATATTAAAGGTAAAACTTTAAAACAGATTATCAATGAAGAGGGAAATTTAAGCTGGAAAAAAGCTGTAAATATAAGTAGACAAATTGCTTCAGCTCTTGATTGTGCACATAAAAACAATATCGTACATAGAGATATAAAACCACATAATATCTTAGTTACGGAAGATGGTATTGTAAAGGTTGCTGACTTTGGAATAGCCAAAGCATCTGATTCGGTTACTATTACTAATAGTAATAAAATAATGGGTTCAGCTCATTATTTATCTCCGGAGCAGGCTAAGGGAATAGTGGTTGATGGAAGAACGGATATATATTCACTAGGTATAGTTATATATGAAATGCTTACAGGAAAGGTTCCCTATGATGCTGAAAGTCCAGTGTCTGTTGCATTAAAGCATATTCAGGATCCAGTTATACCTCCACAGAATATTAATTCTAATATACCAAATAATTTAAATAATCTTGTATTAAAGTGCATGGAGAAAAATCCTGTGTCTAGATATCAAAGTGCCAAAGAACTTATAGAGGATTTAGATAAATTAAATAATAATTCAAATTTTGATAATCAAACTCTAAAAGATGATTATACTAGAGTGATGGATCCAATTAAGGACACTGCACAATTTACTCCTTTGGGAAATACTAATAATTTAAATAAAGAAAATTTGCAGGATGAAATAAAAAAGAATTCTTATACTCCAGAAGAAAGTAAAGAGAACGAAGAAAGCAAACCAGATAAAGAAATTGAACATAAGAGAGTAAATCCAGTATTAAAGAATAAAAAAAGTTTAATAATGGCTACAATTATTGCCATAGTGGCTATTGTAGTGGTGGTGGCAGGCTTAAAATTAGGTGAAAGTGCAGCAAATGTTGCAGTCAAAAGCGGAAAAGTTCCTGATATTAGAGGAATGATGCAAGATAAGGCTAAAACTCTTGTAGAAAGCCAAGGTTTTAAATTTACTATAGCTGGAACTGAAAAAAATGATCAGCCTAAGGGAACTGTAATCTCCTGTTATCCTAATGTGGGAGATGCTATTAATAAAGGCGATGCTGTAAGAGTAACTATAAGTTCAGGTCCTGACCAATCCACCGTGCCTGATGTGAGGGGATTGGATTTGGAGAGGGCAAAGGAAGTAATTCAAAATGCTGGATATACTGTAGGAGATGCAAGCAAAGACTATAGCGACAGTCCGGTTAATACGGTTATAAGCATTAATCCTAATGCAGGTACTACTTTAGACAAAGGTAGTGCTATTAGTATGGTTATAAGTATAGGACCAAGAATAAAACAATCTGATGTACCTTCTGTAAAAGGGATGACACAGGATAAGGCAGTAGCACAATTAAGCAATAGAAATCTTGTAGCCATTGTAAGTTATACGGATACTCAGGATAGTAATCAAAATAATATTGTAGCAGATCAGGATATACCGGCAGGAACTAAGCTGAATCAAGGTGCTAAAGTAACTATAACTGTTTATAGATATACTCCACCGGCAGCTTTAAATAATTCAGCTGGTCAGAATGCTAGTAATAATGCTTCACCGTCTAATAATAGCATTAGTAATCAAGTTGATAATAAAACAGATACTCAAAATAATACTGCGGCAGGAACTGCTGGAACAGGTGGAAATAATGTAACGAGTGGAAATACTGGAGGAAATGGAAATACTGGAGCAGGCGGAAACAATGTATCAAGTGGAAATACTGGAGCAGGCGGAAATAATGGAAATGGCAATGGTAAAAAATGAAAGTTACATTTTTTTAGAAGATAAACGGTACTTGTAAAATTGTATAACTATTAAAACCTCAGGAGGCATAATGCAAGGAATAATTGTAAAAGGTATAGGCGGTTTTTATTATGTAAAAGTAGCTAATGAAATATATGAATGTAAGGCAAGGGGAAAGTTCAGGCATAAAGAACTTTCTCCCTTAGTAGGAGATAATGTTGTACTAGAGCTGGACAGTGATAATAAAGGTTTTATTAAGGAAATATGTACTAGAACTTCAATGCTTATAAGACCATCTATAGCAAATGTAACTCAAGCTTTTATAGTATTTGCTGTTCGTAATCCTGATTTTAATATGGACTTATTAAATAAATTTCTAGTTCTCTGTGAAATCAATAAATTAAAGGCTGTAATATGTTTTAATAAAATTGATTTGGCTGATGAACATGAAATAGAAGCTACTGTCTCATTAGTAAAAAGCATAGGTTATGAAATAATCTATCTGAATGCAAAATTAGGTCAGGGCATAGATAATATTAAAAACCATCTAAAAGAAAATATTACTGTATTTTGTGGACCTTCAGGAGTAGGTAAATCTACTATATTAAATTCTGTAGTAGGTCATTCAGCTATGGAAACAGGAGATATAAGTGAAAAATTAAAGAGAGGTAAACATACTACAAGGCATTGTGAACTTTTAGAAATAGAGGGTGGGTATGTAGCTGACTCACCTGGCTTTTCTTCTTTAGACATAGGTTTTATAAAAAAAGAAGAATTACAAAAATGTTTTCCTGAATTTAAAGATTATTATGACGAATGTAAATTTTCAACTTGTATGCATTATAAAGAGCCAGGATGTGCAGTAAAAGAAGCTGTAGAAGCTGGTAAAATAAATGAGAATAGATACAAATTTTATTTAAAAACATTTGAAGAAATTTTAAACAGGAGGGAATGGAAATGATAAAATTATCTCCATCTATACTATCAGCAGATTTATCAAAGCTTGGAGAGGATGTTATTGCTTTAGAAAAATTTGGAGCGGATATGGTACATATTGATGTAATGGACGGAAAATTTGTCCCAAACATATCTTTTGGCATGCCAATTATTAAAGCTATACGAAAAATATCAAAATTAAATTTTGATGTGCATTTAATGATTGAAGAGCCATCTAGATATATAGAGGATTTTGCTGTGGCTGGTGCAGATATTATAACTATTCACTATGAAAGTGATATACATTTGGATAGAACAATAAAATATATAAAGAGTTTTGGTAAAAAAGCTGGTATTGCCATAAATCCTGCAACGCCTATATCTGTATTGGAATGTATTATAGCAGAAGTAGATATGGTACTTATAATGTCTGTTAATCCTGGTTTTGGCGGGCAAAGTTTTATAAATTATACATTAGAGAAGATAAATCAACTTAAAGGGCTTTCTGAGAAATACAATCCATCTCTTATGATAGAAGTGGATGGAGGAATAAATGTAGATAATATAAAAGCAGTAGTAGATGCTGGTGCAAATGTCATTGTAGCAGGTTCAGCAGTGTTTAAAAATAAAGAAATAGAGAAAAATATAAGAACTTTAAAAGAAGGCATTTGATATGAAAGTAATTATTGTCTCTGGAGGCAAACCCCCTAAAGAACAAACCTTAAGAAGCTATTTAAATAATGAATCCTATATTATAAGTGCAGATAGTGGAGCAAATACATTGCATAAGTATAGTATAGTGCCCAATATCATTTTAGGGGATTTTGATTCAATACATAGTAATGTGCTTAATCATTTTCAAAAAGTGGGATGTAAAACAATTTCCTATCCTTCAGAAAAAAATTTTACTGATACTGAGGCAGCTATAGAGGAGGCTATTAAACTTAATCCTCAAGAGATTTTGCTTTTTGGATGTACAGGCAGCCGCCTAGATCACACTTTAGCTAATTTAGGTTTATTGTATAAATGTTTAAATAATAGTATAAAGGCTCGTATTATAGATGAAAATAATATAATATCTCTTCATCATAAAGATTTTGAGATTAAGGGAAGAAGAGGGGAATTATTTTCACTACAGGCCTTTGGGCATGTAGTAAATAATTTATCAATTCTTAAGGCAAAATATGAACTCTATAATTATGATCTGAAATTTGGAGACCCAAGAACAGTATCAAATGAATTGCTGGATGATACGGTTTCTATTACTTTTAAAAGTGGATTGTTAATACTTATTAAATCTAAAGATTAAAATTTATCCGATGACTACCATCCGTAATACTCCCAACTTCTATCAAAGTGGGAGA
>NZ_JBDNRK010000008.1:0-111893 GCF_047718555.1 Clostridium sp.
ATTTAAAAGAGTTAATTTAAATGTTTAAACATTTTTTCATACTTTATGAATGTAATTAAAGGTATAAAGTAAAAAATATTTTTTAAATTTCTGTTAATTGTTATCATTTCAGTAAAAACTATTTATTTTTCTATCATAATAAGCTATAATGGAAAAAAAGATCAATGTAAACATTATCATTATTTATGGGAGGGGTTGTTATTATGGTCAAATGTCCATTTTTAAGTACTCATGATGGAATTGTAGAGTGCTTTGAAAATTGTGCATTTTATAATTTTGAGGATACAAAAGGGGAGTGTCCTTTTAAATCAATTAAAGGAAACGTTAACAGTAAAGTGAGAAGGATGGATTATAATTATTATGTAAATCCCGAGGAGGATATCTTAGATTTTGATGAGGAATATAGAAAAGTAGGATATCTATAAAAAATTAATAAACATATATGAATTTTTATAAAAACCTCTAAATTTTTAGAAGATTCATTTATTAAGGCATATGAAAATAAATAGTCTAGTTATTTATTTAAATGTTCCTAAAGTAAGGGGTTGTGTATTATGGAAAGGACTCTGGTATTAATTAAGCCGGATGGAGTTAAAAGAAAACTTATTGGGGAAATTATAGGCTTTTATGAGAAAAAAAATCTCAATATAATTGCTTTGAAAATGCTCAGGATTAATAGAGAATTGGCAGAGGAACATTATAGCCAGCACAAGGGAAAACAATATTTTAATGAATTAATTGAATATATAACAGAGGATAAACTCTGTGCTATGGTGATAGAGGGTAGAGATGCAATAACTATTGTGAGAAATATTAATGGGAATAAAGATCCTAAAATTGCACCTATGGGAAGCATTAGAGGCATTTATGCCAGTGACACTACAAAAAATTTGGTTCATGCATCAGATAATATGGAAAATGCAGAAAGGGAAATAAAAATATGGTTTCCAGAGTTTGAAATTTGTTAGAGATAATATTAGAATAAAGTAAAGGTATTTTATAATGCCTTTACTTTTTTATTTTTGAAGATATTTGGAGGTAATAAATATGAAAAAGCCCCGAATTATTAAAATGTTTGGTTATATGTATGAACTTAATAAACGTAATTTAAGAGTATATAGAGTTCCAAGGAGAATTCCTAAAGCTGCTCCAATTATAGAAAATTCTATTCATTGGGTAGGACATGCTACTACAGTTATAAATATGTATGGAAAAGTTTTTTTAACAGATCCTGTGATGGGAAATCTTGGACACCTAAAACGACTTGTAGATCCATCCATAGATTTAAGTAATATTAATAAACTGGATTATATACTTATAAGTCATGGACATATGGATCACTTAAATTATAGAGCACTGAATAAGCTGAACAAAAAAGCTACAATTATTGTTCCTAAGGGAATAAAAAGCATGCTCAGGCTGTTAGGCTTTAAGAATGTGCATACTTTAAGTGCAGGTGAGGTATACAAGGATAAAGCTATTACAATTAGAGCTATAGAGGCAAATCATGTAGGAAGAAGATATCCTGGCTTTGGCTTTGGAAACAGCAATTCTTATATAGTACAGCATAGGGATAAGAAGGTATTGTTTGCAGGGGACACAGCCTTTACAGATATATACAAGGGAATCACTGTAGATGCGGCCATAATGCCGGTTGGATGCTATAAACCTGATGAATTTACAAAAATGCATTGTACACCTATGCAAAGCTATGAAATGTTTAAAATGATGAATTCAGGAATAATGATACCAATTCATTATAAAACTTATATTCTAGCTCAGGATGAAGATAGGGAAACTGAAAATACCTTAAATAAGATAAATGATAGTACAATAAAAATTATTGATATAGGTGAGACTGTAAAGATATAAAAAGTATAAAAATTTGTTATCTTCCTAATAATATTTAATATATTCCAAGGGAGGTAACAATAGTGAAAAAGAGTTTAGTTACAATTTTATTTTTATTTCTTATGTTAAATACAATAATTCCTGTCTATGGAGAAGTGAATTATAGTAACAGAGGAGATGTTTTATCTAAAAATCATAATTTATCAGCTGGAGGTTTTGTTCATCCTATACTATCTATAGAAACTGTTTTAGAAAAAGATTTAGGTTTTAGTAAAGAAGAGATTCAAAAATCAAAAGCTTTAGGGGAAAATGCCTTTGACTTAGCTAAAAAAAATGGCATCACTAAAGAACAGCTCAAGGATAGTATAATAGAAGTAAAGTGCAGGAAAGTAGATGAAGTATTTAATAAAGGTATTATTACTACAAAACTGTCTAATATGATGAAAAGTATTATAAAATCCAGAACTGAAAAATGGGACGGAAGTTTTTGATATTATATTAAGGCATATTCAAATAAATAACTAGTCAGTATGCTATCCTATTTTGAATCCTACTGCGTCAGCAGAACCCTCAGATAGTACAACTATCCTCGGAACCTGCTTCCTTGTTGGATTCAAAATATTCGTCGCATCTTTGACTTACTATTAATTTTCATATGCCTAATATATTTTTGGGGGGATAAAGTTTGAAATTCAAGAAAGTTGATAATAAGTGGATAGTGAGAATTGATAAGGGAGAGGAAATTATTTCTACATTAAAAAAATTCTCTAAAGACAATAATATAAAATGTGCCTTTATAAGCGGAATTGGAGCTACTGATAAGATACAATTAGGTGTATTTGATGTTAAAAAGAAAGCCTATAATTTAAGAGATTTTTCAGGTGATTTTGAAATTACATCTCTTATGGGCAATATTACAACTCTAGATGATGAGGATATCTATATACATTTACATGCAACTATTGCAGATATACAGTGCAATGCTCATGCAGGACATGTAAAAAGTGCCTATGTAAGTATAACTTCCGAAATACTTATAGATGAAATAGAAACTGAAGTTGGAAGAGACAAGGATCCGGATTTGAAAATTAATATATTTAAATTCTAATAAAAATTTTTGTATCAAAAGCTGCCTTAAATTCATAGTATATAACAATGAATTTAAAATTGGGCATTAAAGAAGATTAATAAGTCAAAGGTATTAAATAAATATAATGACTGGGTATTTCTTTATCGTGCCAAGGAGGTAGCTATGAAAAAAAAGATATTTTATTTCTGTACTTTGCTTTTATCTATGATTTTAATTGCAGGGATTTTCACAGGCTGCGGCAGCAGCAATAAAACTTCCCTTAAAAAAGTACGATTAAATGAAGTAGCTCGTTCAGTATTCTATGCTCCTATGTATGCTGCCATAAGTCAGGGATATTTTAAAGAAGAAGGACTTGATATTGAGATTAGTACTGGCCAAGGGGCAGATAAAACCATGCAGCAGGTAATAAGCAGAAGTGCAGACATAGGTTTTTGTGGACCGGAACAGTCAATTTACATTCAAAATCAAAATAAAGAAGACTATCCTGTAGTTTTTGCACAGCTTACTCAAAGAGACGGATCTTTCCTAGTGGGTAGAAAAGACGAGAAAAATTTTGATTGGAGTTCTGTTAAAGGTAAAACCATTATTGGTGGAAGACCTGGGGGAGTACCAGAGATGACACTGGAATATGTGCTTAAAAATCATGGTATAGATCCTAAAAAAGATGTGAATATAATAACCAATATAGACTATACTGCTACTGCAGGTGCCTTTAAAGCAGGAACTGGTGACTACGTGGCACTTTTTGAACCTACAGCAAGTATTTTAAGACAGAGTAATTCTGGATATATTGAAGCCTCTGTTGGAGCTTCTGCAGGACCTATACCTTACACCTGTTATTTTACAACAAAATCCTATATGGATAAAAATCCAGATGTAATTCAGAAATTCACAAATGCTATTTATAGAGGGCAGAAATGGGTGAATAGCAATAGTGATGCAACGGTAGCTGAAAACATTAAATCATTTTTCCCTGGAACTGATGTAAAACTTATAGAACAAAATGTTAAAAACTATAGAGCTGTAAATGCCTATGCACCAAATCCTGTAATACAGGAAGCAGATATAAACAGACTTATGGATATAATTCAAGGATATCAAAGCAGTTTGATTAAACAGAGACCAGCATTTAATAAGCTTGTAAATACTGACTTTGCTAAGAAGGCTGTGAAAGAGATTAAGTAAATGCTTTCATGATATATTTTCAAATGAGGTGTACATCTTATTGATGTATTTATTATAGGGTTTATATAGATACAAGTTTTGCTGGATAAATTTATAGATAATGAAACAGAGTACCATGAAAATTTGTTGAGATTAATAAATTTTCATGGTGCGCTGCTATATTTCAATGATATATAGTATTAATTCTTTATATTTTACTATACTTCAATTTATAGATAAATATAAAATCTTGTTAGCACTTTATTAAAATTTAATTGAAATTTCTACAAAAATAAAAACAATAGTAATATTACGATTCAAAGAGAATACTTGATTCTAAAATGTACTCTTTTTTTGAAAAAGCTTATTGTGCATATAAATAGTTTTATAGTAAAAATCCAATAAATGTTGTGATGCTTTATCCCAGCTATTTTGTTCAGCTTCTTGCCGAGCATTCTTTTTCATAGTTTGTAACAGTTCCTTGTCATCTAACAGCTTTATTGCATTTTTTATGCTTTTCAAATCCTCATTTTGAAAGATTAATCCATTCTCCATATGTCTAACCTGTTCAATTTTTAGCAGGATTATTAACAGCTATTTCTATACATCTTACTGTATCCTCAATATTTAAAAATGCTCTTGTCTGTCCTCCTTTACCATATACAGTCAAATCATATCCAACTGCTGCTTGAATTAGAAATCTGTTTAAGGCTGTGCCATAAACCCCATCATAATCAAATCTATTATTTAAAATCGGATCAATCATGGTCTCCTCAGTACGTAACCCATATACTATACCTTGATTTAAATCAGTAGCACGTATATTCCAAATTTTACATGCAAACATAATATTATTACTGTCATGAACCTTTGATAGATGGTAAAACGATCCTGGCTGCTTAGGATATGGCAATCTATCCTTACGACCTTTGTGCTCTATTTCAATAAACCCTTCTTCTATATCGATATTTGGATTCCCATATTCACCCATGGTTCCTAGTTTAATTAGATGACAGTCAGGAGCAAATTCCTTGATTGCATATAGTACATTTAGATTTCCTAATACATTGTTAGATTGAGTATAAACTGCATGCTCTCTATCTATCATAGAATAAGGTGCGGAACGTTGCTCTGCAAAGTGAATGAAGGCCCCTGGATTAACTTGACGGAATACCTCACTTAAAAAATCATAGTGATTTAAATCACCTATGTAGATTTTTATTTTATTTTTTGTAAGTTATTTCCATTTATCTACTCTTTTTTCTAAGGAGGCTATTGGTGTTAAAGAGTTAGAACCTAATTCTTTATCGATCTTCCTTCTCACTAAATTGTCTACAATGGCTACAGCATGTCCTTGCTTTGAAAGATAGAGTGCTGTTGGCCAGCCGCAAAATCCATCTCCTCCTGCTACAATTATATTCATAACTTTACCTTATCTTCCTCCATCTATATTATCTATGTTTACCATAGATATGTTTTATTCAATAGTGATATTACTTGTAAAACTAATCATTTTATCGCTACTCTTTTTTTTTATTATATTTCATGAAGATTAAAATTATATTAAAGTTATGTTGAATAAGTGGCTTTTTTATTAAATAAATAGTTAATTATTCAACGATTTTATCCCTAATATGGTTGTATTCTATAAGTGTTAATATTATCATTACAATATCAAAAATTGTTAATACAATAAGCCATAGCGAATGCCTAATTGTATAATGATATATTTGATATATAATAAATAGAGCTAAAGAAAATATAGTAAGTGGATAGGCGAACATCTTTTTATTCCATAACAAAATAACAAGAACTAATTTTATCATCCCATGAGAGATCAAATAAAAGACAGCAAAATGTTGAACACTTAAATTAAATCCTAAACTTGATTTTACAATAAAGTTTGCAATGGTATCTCTTGGATTTTTTGATAATTCATGCTGCGTTAATAAAACAACTATTCTACTTATTCTATGTGGATTTAAGAATGTCAGTAAGATTCCACCTGTAATTTGTAGTATTGAATCAATTCCTTTTAATAATATTCCGATTTCAAAACTTTTATGGAGTATATCATTTTCTTTATTGATTTTCTTACTTTCTAATAGCTCATTGTTAAGCATCATTATTTATTCTCCTCAACATTATATTTAACTTTAGTTTTAATATATTACTTATTTGATATTCATGTTTTACCAAGAATTCATTAAAATATCATTAAATTATCATTAAAATTTTGGTAACATTGAAATATACTTTTTTATGCGGCAGGCTTTCTTTTACTCTAATTTATTAATTCTTTTCATATAAAATAATGGATTGAAAAGAATAGTATAATATAATTTCTGCATAAATTAAGTAAGCCCTATAAAATATTACAATATAACGAGTATTTTTAATAAATATTTTTCGTACAAATTACTTTAAGTGAATCACAATCATAATTAGAAACAGCGGAGGAGACATATTTTTATGAATTTAATATTTTATTTATTAGCAATAGGTATAGGTGTTATCACTGGCGGTATGACAAGTCTTATAGGCGCTAGTGGAGTTATGATTATAGTTCCTATTTTAACTATGTTCTTTAAAGTTGCTGTTCATACCGCAATAGGTACAAGCCTTTTTGTAGATGTTATAGCTTCTTTAACTGTACCTTATTTTTACTACAAGAATGGCAATATAGACCTTAAATCAGGTGTTTGGATAGCTTTAGCTTCTGTTATTGGAGCTCAATTAGGTGCATCATTTGCAAACAAAATGGATCCTCTAGCTTTGGAATTTTTTTAGTTATTGGAGGTCTATCGATGTTTTATAATAGCTTTAAAAAGAAAAATAATTCATTGGATACTGTAAGAGGATTTATTCATTTTAAAAGAGAATGGCAAAGAATATTAGTAGTTATAATAACAGGATTAGGTATAGGAATATTAAGTGGACTGTTTGGAGCTGGTGGTGGAGTTATGATACTTATGTCTTTAATAATATTAATGTCATTTCCACTTCATAAAGCTATAGGTACTTCTACTCTTATAATGTCTGTAACGGCTTTTTCTTCTGCTGTAGGTTATGCGGCTAGAGGTAATATCAGCCTTACATTAGGTAGCTTCTTAGCTGTGGGAGCAGTCTTAGGTGGAATTTTAGGTTCTCGTTATGCTAACAAGGTTAATGAAAAGACTTTACAAAGTGCTGTGATATAATGATACCTCCTGTAATAAGCATTAATGCAGTAGAATTTACTATCCCCAATACAGATCCTGCTATAGATGCAACAGCGGCTGAAAATATTAAATCATTTTTCTATTGAACTGATGTAAATCTTATAGAACAGAATGTTAAAAATGTGTCTATTAAACCAGATACACTACGACTTGTTTTTACTATGTTAAAAGAATATTAATACATATTTAAAATAATATCTACATTGTAGCCAGTAATTTTAATGAAATTTTAATTTAGAAATATCAATATAGAAATGTATATTGGCAACATACATTTATAGATAAAAAACACATTCAGACTTAGCACTGGCAGAAATACCGTTACTTTTGTTGTTCTTAAAATAAATTAAAGATGTAATTAGAAAGAGGAAAACAAACATATTAGTAAAAATATAGGATGATAATGAGTACTATAACCTTTATGGAGTAGATAAATATCTGAAATATAACCATGCTATATCTTCTGTGTGTAGTAATTTATAAGACTTATACGCAGCCAAAAATAATATTTGCATAATGAAAAATACTTAAAGTGAAGTAAAAGATTTATCTAAAACTATGATTAAGTTTTTAAATGAAATGTTATGGAATATTTAAAATAGGACAGGAGATGTTGGTCTATGTTTATCCAAACTCATATGTTAATAGCTAAGCATATTAACAAAGTCATCCAAGAAAATTTTAATATCATGATAAATTTTAATGGTTTTAGATATGGAAGTATTAAACCAGATATAGATCCTAGAATGATATCAATACCACATTATAAAAATGATTCATTAGAAAATTTCATGTCACTATAGCAACGATTAATGATAAAATGCTTTATTTAATTGTCATAGAAATTATATTTTATAAAAATCAGGGCTTTTATAATACAATAGAGAAATATTAAATCAAATACAAGTACCTCAAATTTTCTATTATTGTTCATTAACAAGAGTAGAAATAAGTTTGCGTTATTTTTGGATACCGCCCAAATCTAGTGTGGACTTTGCAGTGTACAAATTAATGAATGCAATTGGAGGAAATAGCATATGAATAAACCTTTATCTGACACCATGAATAACACACAGCGCGTCTTTACTAAGGTTCCAGAAATTACGGTCTACTTTTGGATTATTAAAGTGTTAACTACTGGAATGGGTGAGGTAACATCCGACTATTTAGCCCACCAGATAGATCCGGTGATTGCGGTAGCTCTCGCAGGAATTGGTCTAGTAGCCTCGTTAGTACTGCAGTTCTTAGAACGCCGATATGTAGCATGGATCTACTGGCTAAATGTCGTTATGGTAAGTGTTTTTGGTACAATGGCTGCTGATGTTTTGCACGTTGGGTTTGGCATTCCATATATTGTTTCAACTATATTATTTGTGGTGGTATTGGCAATTATCTTTGTAACCTGGTATGCGAATGAGAAGACTCTGTCTATGCATAGCATCTACACTCGCCGTCGTGAGCTTTTTTATTGGGCCACTATACTGACCACATTCGCACTGGGAACGGCTGCCGGGGACATGACTGCGGCAACTATGCACTTAGGGTATTTCTTTTCAGGTGTGCTGTTTGCCATCTTGATTGCTATCCCGGCTTTTGCCTACTGGCTGTTTGATTTTAATAAAATTTTTACATTCTGGTTTGCCTACATAATTACACGCCCGTTAGGTGCCTCATTTGCAGATTGGATAGGGGTTCCCTATAATCGCGGCGGTCTTGGACTTGGAACTGGAGCAGTTAGCTTGGGATTAACAATTATTATCCTTTGTCTTGTTGGCTACTTGGTGATTACCCACAGGGATGTCAAAGCTATTGATGAGGATGATAAGATTCAATATTAAATTTTATATTCTATTAAAAATTTTATCGTGTTTGCCATTTCTATAGAACATTCTTTCTTATGAACTTATTATACATATTTTCCTATGTATCTATTTTTAGAAGAGAATAATAGAAATCAAAAGTATCTTTTAGCAACCCCAACTGCTAGTATTTATGCATCCTACATAATAGTTGAAACGGGTAAACCTGTAATGGCTTAATGAAGTAAGAGAACCTTATGGAAAGATAAAAAGTATTTAATTTAGAGAGATACAATTTTTAATGTTATTAAAAAAAATAATAGGACATTGATAGAAAGACGTGTGAGAAATGAATTTATTTATTTTTTGTATAGTAGTATATGTTATATTACCTAATTTGTATTATAGAAAATTCTCAAAAAAAATAATAAAAAAAGTTTCATCGAAAGAAAAAGTAGTTGCTCTTACTTTTGATGATGGACCAGATCCAAGATATACTCTTGATTTACTTGATGTACTCAAACAGAATAATGTAAAATGTACTTTTTTTGTTCTTGCGGAAAAAGCACAAAAATATCCAGAAATAATTAAACGTATTGAAGAGGAAGGACACTATATTGGACTTCATTCTTTAAAACATATAAATGCTATCTTTAGATCTCCTAACAAAATTGAAGAAGATTTTTTAAAATCAATAAAAATAATGAATGAACTCGGGTTAGAAATTAAATTTTTTAGACCGCCTTGGGGTATGTTTAATCCTGTAACGTTTTATTATGCTAAAATAAATAATTTGAAAGTTGTACTATGGTCAATACATGCTATGGACTGGAGCAGATGGGTAACTGTAGATTATATTAAAAATAAACTTATTAACAATGTGAAATCTGGAGATATAGTATTATTACATGATGGAAGAGGTGCTCAGCAATCTCCATTAAAAACAATTAATGCTTTAAAATTTGCTTTGCCTTATTTAAAAAGTAATGGTTATAGGTTCGTTATGATTAATGAAATATTTTCTAATTATTAACTATATAAAAATGGACGTGGAGTAAAAAACATAAGCTTTAAATTTTATGACACTCACGATGGTATTAGGCCTTATGATAATTTAAATTGTTTTGAATCATCTGTAGCTATGTGATAAATAATTAGAAAAATACTGCAGAAGACTCAAGATATTAAATTGGCAGACCATAAAAAATGTATGATGATAATGAACTTTTGACTTAAGTTAGTTTTTTAGTTTTTACTAAGATTTAATACTATTTTATAATTAATAGCATTGTTATATTGTTCATCTGTTATATAATTGTTTTCCTTCATTTTTTCCAATATTAAATTTCTTCGCTGTAAAGTATTATTCAGATGTTTTATTGGATCATAATATTCAGGATTATTAGGTATAGCTACTAATAAGCATAATTGTGAGAGATTTAGTTGACGACAGTCTTTGTTAAAAAATTTTCTGGCAGCTGGATTAATTCCATAAGCACCGTTACTAAAATTAATATCATTAATATAAAACTCTAATATTTGATCTTTTGAGAACTTTTGTTCTAATTTAATGGCAATAAACATTTCCTCTAACTTTCTATCATAGCTTTTATCAAAATTTAAAAATACATTTCTTGCCAATTGTTGGGTAATAGTACTCCCACCTTGGGTTATTTCTCCACCATTAGCAAAAAACGAATACATGGCTCTAAAAACAGCTTTTATGCTTACTCCACCATGTTTATAAAAGTTTGTATCTTCAATAGCAACAAAAGCATTTTTTACATAAGTGGGAATTTGATTAGATTGTAAATATGATGAATTAATATTATTTAAAGAATTTGCTTTATTTTTAAAAGTATCTTCTGAACAATTATTTACTTTTATAGTTGCATCTTTATATAAATATGTAACAGTTGGCCAATATTTAAGATAAATAAATCCACTGAAAATGATTAGCAATGTAAAAATACTTAGAAATAAATGCATTATTGATTTTTTCACCTTAGTTTTTTTCTTTTTCATTTAAAGTATCCTTTCGTAAAACTAAATTTCTCTTTTGTAAAATTGTGGAAATATCATTCTGTTTGTTTTATATAGAAGTGCTATAAAGAATTATATTTGTTCTTTATAACTTGAACTTGTTCACCATAATTAATAAGATTGCCATTATAAATAATTACTATTCTATTACACATAAGTTCAATTTCAATCTGTTATATTTATATTAAATACATGTAAGATTAAAATTAGCTTAAAAAATGTTAAAAGAATTTTTTGCATATATTTTGTTTAACATTTTAGTTTTTATAATAGCTTTTAATTTAATGTAATTTTAATCTTGAGTATCCATAATGAAAAAACATTATATCAAAGATATTTATAAAAGAATATCTTAAGAAAGCAAATTTAATTGCTGCTATAATAATATCTATTATTATAGGAATAGTTATATTTGATAGAGAAAAGAAAAATGGAGGCAATAAAGAAGATGATGTCATTAATACAGAATCTTGATAATTCTATTCTCTTGTATATAGAGAATAATATGCATGGACATATAATGGATAGGACTATGGTTATTATAACTTCTTTAGGTAATTGGGAAATCATATGGATTATAATATCTATTTTATTAATGATTAATAAAAAATACAGGAATATAGGTTTTATGACTTTAGGAGCTTTATTATTAAGTACAATGCTAGGAGATGGGATATTAAAACATATTGTTCAGCGGGCAAGACCTTCAGCAGATATACCGGCGGTTAATCTTTTGATTTCAAAACCGTTATCTTATTCTTTTCCATCAGGACATGCTGCTTCTTCATTTGCAGCTGCAGGAGTATTAGCAAAGTATTTCAAAAATTATACACTTGAAATTTTCACATTAGCTTTTTTAATAGCCTTTTCAAGATTGTATTTATATGTTCATTATCCTACAGATGTTTTAGCTGGTATTATTCTAGGATTAATATGTAGTAGAATAATAATTTATATGTTTAATAGAGTAAATCAAGAAGATATTATAATTTCTGTGTAAAAAAGAGGCGATTATATATACTTATTATGGATGTAAAAGAGGTTAGGAAAGATGAGTGGGGGGGTGACTTTGTTACAAAGGAAAAAGAGGCTGATACTTATCCTGTAATTGGATATAGTGTTGTTAATGTAGAAAAACAAAAATGTGGTGACTATAAGGGCATTATAATAAATGATGGAGGTTCAGCTATTAGAATCAGGTGAAACGTAGTGGACTACTTTTCATTGAATATCTATTTTTCATAATTTCTCTC
Source organism: Clostridium sp. (assembly GCF_047718555.1). Taxonomy (GTDB): domain Bacteria; phylum Bacillota; class Clostridia; order Clostridiales; family Clostridiaceae; genus Clostridium_I. The sequence goes on from NZ_JBDNRK010000008.1 coordinate 12,422, forward strand.
ATTATTCAACAAATATTCTATAAATAATTTAACCTGTGGCAGTGAATAGTAAAGATCCTTATACAAAATATAAGTACTGCGGGTAAAAGGAGTACCATCTGTAAAGTAAAGATTTTTCACGTATCCATGAAAGTTTTCAAGACAAATCTTTGGAAGTATTGCCCATCCAAGCCCGTGCTTTGCCATTTCTACACAGGTATCAATATTATCAATCCAGATTTTTGTATTATCCGTGGATAATCCATTTTCAAGAAGCCAAGTTTGAATTTTTCCATGAAGAATACTATCAGTGTGTCTGCCTATGTATGGATAGGAATCAAGAGGACGTTTTGAGTTTTCATTGCTGCATACCAGGCACATGGGTTCTGTACATAAATGTATTAACCCTTGGTTCCATTTATATTCTCCCCTTAGAACTGCAATGGAGATATCATCATTTTCAAGCATGTTGTATAGGTTTTTACTTTGATCAGTAATTATGCTTACATCAACATTTGGAAATGACTGCATATAATTTTTCAGAGTTTCAGGCAGGCGATAATGAGAATAATTTAAAGATACTCCAATGCTTAAACTTCCGCCTATAATGCCGTGATTAGAATCTATATGCTGACGCATTTGTTTCAGAGTATTTGTCATAGTCCTTATATAGGGAACTATGCTTTCACCTTCAGGAGTAAATATTACCCCTTGCTTGGAACGAATTAGCAGCTGGATTCCAAGGATTTTTTCTATTTTTTTAATTCGCTTTGTAAGTGCAGGCTGAGTCATAAATAATTTTTTTGAAGTTTTAGTCATGTTTTTTAAATTATATAACGATAGAATTACTTCATAATCTTTCTCATCCATAGTAAATTATCCTTTCATCCATTACTTTTAGTTATGACCTTTAATAAAATAATACTATTGTACATTATGGAATTCAAGATATATAATAAATACATATGTATACTTAAAGAAAAGTTTTTTATTTATATGAAAATATATCCCAAAATGTTTTGTATGTCTTTCTGCAAATGTTCTAAATATTTTAGAATTGCTAAAGATAGTTTTTGCACACTGGAACATAAAAAATACTAATAAGTATTTAAAATTTAGAATTATCTAATATAATGTCTAAATTTAGAGGAGAATTGTAAATAATAGTTTCACATTACTTGGGATATAATTTTAGTATATAAAAATTAGAGATTTTAGGAGGAATACTAATGATTACTTTACATGATGAAGGTGCATATTTAGTAAATGGAAATGAGATCTATTTTAACAATAGGCAATCTGATGCAAAGCTTAAAGAGAGATTTGGCAGTAGATGTTCTTTAGAGGATGCAAAAAAGAATACAATTGCCTATTCAATTATGCAGAAACATAACACTTCTGGTGATGATACAAATTTGAAGCTTAAATTTGATGCATTAGCTTCTCATGACATTACGTTTGTAGGTATTATACAGACAGCCCGTGCCAGTGGACTTGAAAAATTCCCAATACCTTATGTGCTTACTAACTGTCATAACAGTCTTTGTGCTGTTGGTGGTACTATAAACGAAGATGATCATTTATTTGGACTTTCTGCTGCAAAAAAATATGGTGGAATATATGTACCTGCCCATTTTGCTGTAATTCATCAGTATATGCGTGAAATGATGGCTGGATGCGGTAAAATGATTTTAGGATCTGACAGTCACACTCGTTATGGTGCGTTAGGTACTATGGCAATCGGAGAAGGTGGAGGAGAGCTTGTAAAGCAGCTGCTTTCAAAAACTTATGATGTACAATCTCCACAAGTTGTGGGTGTATATCTAACAGGAAAGCCACAAAAGGGTGTAGGACCTCAGGACGTTGCCCTTGCAATAATCGGTCAGGTATTTAAAAATGGTTTTGTTAAAAATAAGGTAATGGAATTCGTGGGACCTGGTGTAGATAATCTATCAGTAGAATACAGGCTTGGTATTGATGTTATGTCAACTGAAACTACATGTCTTAGTTCCGTATGGAAAACTGATAGCAAAGTAAAAGACTATTTAACAGTGCACTGTAGAGAAAATGAATACGCAGAGTTAAACCCTGGAGAAGTTGCGTATTATGATGGAATGATTTGCGTAGATTTATCAGAAATAAAACCAATGATTGCAATGCCTTTCCACCCAAGCAATATATATACTATTGAAGAGCTAAATCAAAATCTTGATGATATTCTTGGAGAAGTAGAAAAACAGGGTCAGAAACAAGTGGGAAACAAAAATTTAAAATTCTCTTTAAGAGACAAGATAGTTGATAACAAATTATATGTGGAACAGGGATGTATAGCAGGCTGTGCCGGCGGTAACTATGAAAATGTCTGTGAAGCTGCTAGTATACTTGATGGACACTCCATTGGAAATGATGAATTTGCACTTAGCGTTTATCCGTCAAGTCAGCCTGTTTATTATGAACTTGTAGAAAATGGACTAGCATCAAAACTCATGAATTCTGGTGCAGTACTTAAAACTGCCTTCTGTGGACCATGCTTTGGAGGTGGAGATACTCCTGCAAATAATTCACTTAGCATAAGACATACTACAAGAAATTTCCCTAATCGTGAAGGTTCAAAACCAAATGAAGGACAGCTTTCCTATGTAGCCTTAATGGATGCACGTTCTATTGCAGCTACAGCAGTTAATAAAGGTTTCTTGACAGCAGCTACAGATATAGAAGATGTTAAATATGATATACCTAAATATTATTTCAACAAGAAAATATATGATGATCGTGTATATAGCGCCTTTGAAAAGCCAAATGCTGAAAAAGAACTTAGACTTGGACCTAATATAAAGGATTGGCCTGTGGTTCCAGCACTTGCAGATAATTTAATTTTAAAGGTTGCCTCTGTAATAAAGGATCCTGTAACTACTACAGATGAACTTATACCTTCCGGAGATACTTCTGCATATCGTTCAAATCCATTAAGACTTGCAGAGTTTACATTATCACGTAAGGACCCTGAATATGTAGGAAAGGCTAAGCAGATCCATAAGTCAGAAGAAGCAAGAATTACTGGCAAAGAGCCTTTTGAAGAAAATAAGGATTTAGAGAAGGTATTTAATACAATTAAGGAAAGCTTTAAAGATATAAATCTAGAAAATACAGGAATCGGTAGTGTAATATATGCCATAAAACCTGGAGATGGTTCTGCCCGTGAACAGGCTGCAAGCTGTCAGAAAGTTTTAGGTGGTTATGCAAATATTGCAAAGGAATATGCTACAAAGAGATATCGTTCTAATTTGATTAACTGGGGTATACTTCCTTTTATTATGGATGATGAACCTAAGTTTGAATGTGATGACTTTATATTTGTACCTAATATAAGAAAAGCACTTTCAGACAAATTATCAGAAATGGATGCCTATGTAATAGGAGATAAAGTGGAAAAAATCACTTTAAAAATTGATAAATTATCTAAGGATGAGACTGATATTCTACTATCTGGATGCTTAATTAATTATAATAGAAGTTAATAGTGATGATATTACCCAAAATTGCACCTTCTGGGTGCAATTTTTTTCAGTGAATTTTATGGAAAAAACATTTAATTCATCTTATTCTAATAGATTGAATTAAGTAGTGAGTTTATAATAAAAGGTGATATAATATATAAAAGTGAAGGATTTTTTATTCCTTCACTTTTTTAAGTACAGTTTAAACTTCTTCTAGTGTAATATTGTAGATCCAAGTATTAAAGCTCTCTACATTAACGACTTTGTAATTTTTACCTTTTTTAGAGAATACACCATCTTCAACTTCTTCATATCCATTATCTTCTAGAGCTTCTACGCTATCTCCATAATGCTCATTAATTTCTAATTTTGTTGTTTTGTCCATTTTTCAATGCACTCCTTTAGTTTTTATATTTTATTTTATTTTACTATATTAAAAACATTTTGACTAGTGCGAATTTATACTTTTTATTGATGTAAACGTTATTTAATAAAAAAATTATAAATACATTATATATTTAATAAAAAAATTGTAATGAATATGAATTTCTATTGCTAAGCTTTCAATATTGTTTTCACATAAGGCAATAAACGACTTATTTTGCATTTACAAAAATTGTGAAAAATATATTGTAGTCATTAAAAATATCTGAATTATATTTGTAATGGTTTTTAAATTACACAATATATATACATTTCTCATATAATAGTATATCAGTATAATGTGGGGGATGAAAAATGAACAAAATTGATGTAAAACATATATTTATGAATTATCACTCCATGAAAAGTGAAACAGAGGCAATAAGTGATGTAAGCTTCAGCTTGAAAAAAGGTGAGTTTCTAAGCATTGTAGGACCTTCCGGCTGTGGAAAATCTACTTTACTTAATATAATATGTGGACTTGTAAAACCATCTGGAGGAGATATATTTGTGGATGGTAAAAAGCTTCAGGGATTAACAACAAAAATAGGTTATATGTTTCAAAGAGATCATCTCTTTGAATGGCTGACAGTGTGGGATAATGTGTGTATTGGCTTAAAAATACAGCATAAATTGACAGATAACTCTAAAAGAAACCTTAAAGAATTGCTTAAAAATTATAAGTTGGAAGAATTTAAAAATTATCATCCCAGTGAACTCTCAGGGGGTATGCGTCAAAGAGTAGCGTTAATCAGAACTCTAGCACTTAATCCAGAAGTACTTCTTTTAGATGAACCTTTTTCTGCATTAGATTATCAAAGCAGGTTAAAAGCCAGCGATGAAATTTTTAAAATAATAAAGCAGGAAAATAAAACGGCTATAATGGTTACTCATGACATTTCTGAGGCAATTTCTATGTCGGGCAGAGTAATAGTCTTTTCCAAAAGGCCTGCAAAAATAAAAAAAGATATCAGTATAGATTTTTTAGATGATTCAATTACACCCTTAAATAGAAGAGATCATCCAAAATTTAGAGAATATTTTGATATCATTTGGAAGGAGCTTGAGTTTAAATGATTAAGGCAAGCAGCAGTGAACATATAGAGTATATAAAAGAAATGAAAAAAAAGAATGTTATGGTTTTTATAACAAGATTGTTGATACTGGTTGGAATATTTGCATTGTGGGAAGCAGCAGGCGATTTTAAATGGATAGACCCCTTTCTCATAAGTACACCTTCAAGAGCTTTTAAGAGTCTTATAACCATATATAATGAAGGAACACTTTTTAAGGATATTGGAATAACTTGTATGGAAACAGTACTGGGTTTTACTATTGGAACAGTGCTTGGAACAGCCATTGCAGTTTTACTTTGGTGGTCTAACTTCGTTTCTAGAGTTTTAGACCCTTACTTAGTAGTATTAAATGCACTTCCTAAAGTGGCTTTAGCTCCAATTATAATATTCTGGGTAGGAAATGGAATAAAAGCTATAATTGTAATTGCTCTTTTGATATCTATTGTAGTTACTATAATAAGTATTTTGGAGGGCTTTAGGCAGGTAGATGAGGATAAGATAAAACTTTTAAAAACCTTTGGATCAAGTAAATGGCAGATACTCTCCAATTTGATAATTCCTGCCTCTGTACCTACTATAATTTCAGCATTGAAGATTAGTGTTGGTCTTTCCTGGGTAGGAGTAATAATGGGAGAATTTCTTGTAGCTAAAGAAGGATTAGGTTTTTTAATAGTTTATGGAGGGCAAATATCTCAGCTTGACATGGTGATGATGAGTATAGTAGTTCTTGCATTTTTGGCTTATATAATGTATGAAATTGTATCATTAATAGAAAACAAAATAAATGCTAAATTTCAGAAGTAATTAAGTTCAACTAAAGAAATAGTAATAAAAATAGTCTAATATACTGACAGACTGTTATTTGAATATGCTTTAAAATGGTAAATTATACATTATTGTAAATAGTATTTAAATTCGCTGATAAATTAATTATATAAGGAGATTGTATTATGAAGTTCGATGCAGTATTCCAAGGAGGAGGCGTGAAAGGTATAGCTTTTGTAGGGGCAGCAGACTGTCTTCAAGAGAATGGATATAAATGGCAAAATTTAGCTGGAACCTCTGCTGGATCAATTGTGGCGGCTCTTTTAGCTGCAGGCTATACAGCAAAAGAATTAAAAGAAATTATGATAAATATGAGTTACACAAAACTTTTGAAGAAAAATATTTTAAATGATATTCCTGTGGTAGGAAATGTATTTCAACTGGTTAATGATTTAGGTGTATATAGCAGCAGGGTAATAGAAAACTGGATGTTTGAAAGATTATGGGAAAAGGGAAAGACTAAATTTAAGGATATTGAAAAAGAAGGCATTATGCTGAAAATTATTGCAGCAGATATTACTAGGAGAAGCATTTTAATTTTGCCAGATGATTTAAAAAAATATGGTATTAATCCAGGAGAATTTAGTATTGCAAAAGCAGTTAGAATGAGCTGCAGCATTCCCTTTTTCTTTAAACCTGTAAAGCTGGAATACGATGATAAAATAGATTATATTGTAGATGGGGGACTTATAAGTAATTTCCCAATCTGGGTATTTGACAGCGATACTGCCCCAAAATGGCCGACTTTTGGATTTAAGCTGACAAATGATTCTGGAAAAAATCATTTCAAAAAAAATATAGCGGAAAGTAAAAAAAATTTGATATCTTATTCTATTGATGTAATCAACACTGCTTTTGACAGAGATGAAGAAGTTTATGTGGCAGACAAGGATTCAGTAAGAACTATCAATATTCCCACAATGGGAGTAAATGCTACAGATTTTGCCATATCAAAAAAAAAGACTATGGAATTGTATCATTCAGGCTATAATAGTACTAAAGTTTTTTTAGATAGCTGGAACTTTGGTGAGTATATTTTAAGATACAGAATGTGAAAATTTTTTTCCCGATGACTAGCCACTCTAATACTCCCATCGCATTCTGTAAAAGTGATTTACTTGCTCTCTACTTTTTTTAAAATGAGAGTAAAGAGTGGCTAAGTCCCTGGATAACGAATTCTAAGCATCAGATGGAATAAAAAACTCCACCTGATGCCAAGAATTCTGTTTATAGGAATAAAATCATTTTCATCGGTAAAAATATTAATAGAGAGGAAGTGATTTTATGTCTCATGAAGTTGGTAAAAAGAAAACAAGAAAACAGGCTATGAAGATGTCAAAGCCGCAGGAGGTCCATGAAGATGATATTAAAAAGAACACAACTCCTGGAGTGATAAAAGGGGAAAGATAGATTTTAACACAATCTATCCCTTTATTATTTTTACTTAAACAGAGCTCTTAATATTAGTATTTATGATACTTAGAAATTGTTGTCCTTTAGGGTAAATCGTTATCTGAAGGCTGTAGCCACTCTTTACTTCCACTTATGAAAAGTGGTGGGAGTAAAGAGTGGCTAGTTATCGGATGAATTAATCAGGTAAAATACTACTTGGATAATAATTTGGACTGTAATGGATGCAATATTAGAAAATTGGAGCAATTGACACTTAGTATATAAAAATGTAAAATATGAATAACTACATAAATAATGACTAAGCATAAGATAAAGTATTGATATGAGGGGATTAACAATGAAGAAAAAAATAAAATTAATGCCAATGATTTTTACTGTTTTATTGACCATAAATATTGCAGGTAGTAATTTTAATTCTTTTAAACAATTTGAAGACATTTTAATACATAAGTATGTCTTAAAGGATACCACAAATGTAATATTGCTGGAAGCAGGAGATAATTCTAGCAGTGCAGCTTCAGCAGAAACTTCAGTGGGAAATACTGGCAATACATCGGGGGAAACGGCCAATAGTGGAAATATATCGGATAATGCCTCATCAACAGGTAATGGAACCTCTGAAAGTACAAATGAAAATAATTCTAGTGAAACTGTAAGTAAGGATAACTCTAGTACTGTGGAGCCAACACAGCCAACAGCACCAGCAGAACCTAATGTACCAGTAGCGCCAGCAGCACCTACGCAATCCACGGTTCCAAGTCCTTCGGTAGAAAATAGGACAAGTGTTTCTGGAAGTAGCACAAGTTCCACAACAAGTTCTAACACTAGTACCTTTGGAAAAAGCAGGACCCAAAGTAGTACCTCAACTAGCAAAAACAGTACAAGCACTAACAGTAGTATTTCAACATCGAAAGCTAAGGATACTAATGAAAATATTTTAAATGAAGATAAGCAAGCTGAAAATGCAGCTGAGCAACCAGCTACATCAAGCAATAATAATCAAAGTAATACTGAGGAAGCAGCTAAAAATTCAAATTTACTTTTAATTAAAGCTAACTTGGATAAAGGTAATGTAAATCTAAATGATAAGTCTAATGAAATAAAGCTTACCAGTGACGATCCAAACTTTAAAGAAATTTATTATGTAATTTCTAAAGATAAAAATGTAAATCCTGATGAAAAATGGGTCAAATATTCTGCTCCTTTAAAATTTGATAAAAATGGTATATGGTATATACATTATAAAGCAGTAGACAAAAATAATAGTGAGAATTATGGATATTTTGGTCCATATAATGTAGTTTATAATTATCAGGCCCTGGAAGCAAATGCGCCTGATAGCTCAGTAAAGAAAAAAATTATAGGATTTTCTATGATAGCCGTTATAGTAATTTTAGCTGTTCTCTATATTATAAAGACAAATAAATCTCCTTATCCAAGACCAGAGAATAAGTAAATGAAGGAAAAAAGAGTTTAAATTTAAGATATGAATAGTACACAATAATTTAAAGCCTGGATTAAATATTTTAACAATTTATTTAATCCAGGCTTTAAGGTACATTCAAATAAATGATTAGTCAGTATACAGTGTATTATATAGATTATTTATCTTTGTGAGCACACTGATTGTTAGATTTTTCAGAGCAGCCAGAGCAGTTGGTGCATCCACCTTTAGAGCAGCTGGCTAAACTATTATCAAAAGGTACACATTTTAACATAAAGGTAGAATTCTTATATATTAAATTTATACCTTTGATTTTATCCACTATTTCTTTAGAATAAGCAATGGGAATATCATTATATTTTTGAATAAAATCATGCTCATTGAGCTCATCTAAAATTATATCAACCCGAGCACTTTTACAGCAGGAACTCACATAGGAAAATCTTACACAGTTATATTCTTTATGCACTAATAAAAGATTAAGTAAATTTTTATATGCCTCCTGCGATATTTCTATTTTAGGGGTAATATTCATTTCATTCTCCTTGTTCTTCATATATATCTGAATAAGAATGTAATAGGCTTTGTTTTAAATCCCACAGCTTATTGGATAAATCCACATAATAAGTGTGAGGATTTTCAAGTCTTAAAACCTCAGGCCAAAGCTTATCAGTTTCTGTTTTAGCAAATTCTTTTATTTCGCTTACGCTGGGACTTTCATAAATAGCTTCCCCATTTTTAAAGATTTGAACCATCAATTCTTTAACATAATAATTTTTTAATTTTTTCTTTTTCCATGTATAAGTTGGATTAAATATTTCTAATCTTTTATTTTCATCAATTGTCTCATCATGCAATGTAATCAAATCCGCTAGTGCCTTATCTGTAGATTTATCAAATATTCTATATATTTTTTTAAAACCTGGATTGGTAATTTTTTCTTCATTTTCGCTTATTTTTATCCTAGGTATAATAGAATTTTTATCCTCTACAGCAGATAGCTTATATACTCCTCCGAATACCGGTTCAGATTTTGCAGTTATCAATCTCTCTCCTACTCCAAAACTGTCTATGCAGGCACCCTGAACTAAAACATCTGTTATTATGTGTTCATCTAAAGAATTTGAAATAGTTATTTTAGCATCACTGTAACCAGCTTCATCAAGTATTTCTCTGCATTTTTTAGAAAGATAGGTTATGTCTCCACTGTCTATTCTTATTCCCTTAGGTCTTATACCCAGTGGTTTTAAAATTTCATCAAAAATCTTTATGGCATTTGGAAGTCCTGATTTCAATACATTGTAAGTATCTACTAGTAACAGGCAATTTTCTGGATATGCCTTTGCCCAGGCTTTAAAGGCTTCATATTCACTATCAAAAAGTTGAACCCAGGAATGTGCCATAGTTCCTATAGCTGGTATTCCAAACATTTCCTCAGATATTGTACAAGCGGTAGCACTACATCCTCCAATAACAGCAGCACGTGATCCGTAGATGGCACCATCATAGCCTTGAGCACGTCTTGAACCAAATTCCATTACAGGTCTTCCTGCAGCAGCTCTGCATATTCTATTGGCCTTGGTAGCTATGAGGGTTTGATGATTAATAGTTAAGAGTATCATAGTCTCTACAAATTGAGCCTGTATAGCTGGTCCTCTAACTGTAACTAAGGGCTCATTTGGAAAAACTGGATTGCCCTCGGGTATGGCCCATACATCACAGCTAAATTTAAAATTTCTAAGATAATCTAAGAAATCTTCGGAAAATCCGCCCTTGGATTCTAAATAATCTATATCGTCTTTACTAAATTTAAGATTTGATAAGTATTCAATTAGCTGTGTGACACCAGCCATAATACAGTATCCACCGCCATCTGGTATTTTTCTGAAAAACATATCGAAATAAGCTATTTTATCTCCTACACCGTTTTTAAGGTAACCATTACCCATGGTAAGTTCATAGAAGTCAACAAGCATAGTGAGATTTCTTTCATTTCTCACATCAAAATTTTTAGTAAGTTCCATAAAAAATTTCTCCTATCTTTTTAAATAAATATAAATTTGTATATAATGTATAATAAGTATATTCAAATAAATAATTTTTTAGATTTATATTTTCTATTATAGGCTAAACACAATTATATTTAATTTATAATAGAATTATATTTATTGTAATACCTAATCATTTTTTATACAATAGCTTTGCTGTTTATCATAGACTGCTAACTTTAATATTCCTATATTTTCAGAATAGGAGTAAGGGGGAATGGGTACATAGATAATGGCTTTTAAGGAGATGGTGAAATAATAACTCCATCTTATGCCAAGAACTCGGTTTAGCTTTTATTGGTAATATTATATGTTACTTTGGGGGTAATAATTAAAGATGAAGTATAGTTTAGATAAAAATCAATTAGAAGCAGTTACTACAGAATATAATAATGTATTAATTGTAGCAGCACCGGGCTCTGGAAAAACTACAGTTATAATAAACAGAACGGCATACCTCATAAAAAATAAAGCTGTAAAACCTGAAAATATTATTATTATAACCTTTACAAAAGCTGCTGCATTAAATATGAAACAAAGATATAATGCTTTATTTAATAATATTGGAGAACCATTTTTTGGTACATTCCACGGCCTTTTTTATAAAATTTTGAGAAGACACTGCGATTCCATAAATATTATACAAGCCTATGAAGGTTATAGAGTAGTAAAAAAGGTTCTTGAACCCTATATGGATGAAGTAAGTGAGGATAAATTAAGGGAAATAATAAATGATATCTCTAAATATAAAAATTTCAGATATTCTTTTGAAGAATTTATACCATCTATTGAAAAATCTATTTTTAAACAGTGTTATGATGCTTATGAAAGCTATAAATTTGAAAAAAACCTTATGGATTTTGATGATTTACAGCTAAAGTGTTTGGAATTATTTAAAAAAGATGAAAGGCTTTTAAAGGGCTATAGAAATTTATTTAAATATATGCTGGTGGATGAGTTTCAGGATTGCGATTCTCTTCAAATAGAAATGCTTAAGCTTTTAAATGAAAATAATAATTTATATGCAGTGGGAGATGAGGACCAGTGTATATATGGTTTTAGAGGCTCAAGACCAGATTGCATGGTAGATTTTCATAAGATATTTAATCAGGGTAGAAAGATATATTTGAATATAAATTACAGAAGCGTATGTAATGTAGTTAACATATCAAAAAATCTCATAAAAAATAATATTATGAGAAATGAAAAGAACATAAAGGCCAATAAAAATGAAAAGGGAAATATCAGCATATTAAATAACGTAAATGAAAATTCTCAGGCAGAGGATGTATCTGAAAATATTATAAAGCTTAAAATTATAAACAATTTGCAATTTAAGGATTTTGCCATTCTATACAGAACTAATGTGGAAAGTCGAAGTTTAATAGATAATTTTATAAGAAAGAATATACCTTTCAGACTTTTGGATAAAGAGTATAATTTTTTTGAGCACTTCATATGCAAGGATATACTTTCTTATTTAAAGCTCAGTATTAATAGCAGTGATAAAGAGGCCTTTTTAAGGATAATAAATAAACCCTTTAGATATATTGGAAAGTCAAATTTAGATATATTGAGAAAACATGAGTATAAGGAAGATATGTTTGAAGTACTGAAAAACATAGAGGACTTGCCAGTTTATCAGATGAAAAACATAGACAAATTAAAGAGAGATATTCAAAAACTTAATAAAATGTCTTTAGGCCTAGCTATACAATATGTAGTAATTGAACTGGGATATAGGGATTATATTGTGGAGTATGCTAAAAAATATAAGCTTGAAATTCAGGAATTGGAGGATATAATAGAGGAATTTAAAAAAGCGGCAGAGGGATATAATGCTATAATTACGTTTTTGGCTCATGTAGAGGAAGTAGGGGAGACATTAAAAAATAATAGAAAAGAGACTAAAAAGGATGGTATCATACTCAGTACTATACATGGCGTAAAAGGCATGGAGTTCAAAAATGTATTTATTATAAATTGCTGTGAAGAAAATATACCCCATAAAAATAGCTTGCCGGATAATATAGAGGAAGAGAGGAGACTTTTTTACGTGGGTATAACAAGAGCTATTGATAATCTCTGGATATGCTTTAGCAGGGATATAAGGGGTAAAGATAAAAAACCTTCAAGATTTATAAAGGAATGTGAGCTTGATTGTAATGAAGATTGTAATGGAGGCTTCAATGTAGGCGACAAGGTAAAGCATATGTCCTTTGGAGAGGGTAAAATAATATTTTTGGATAGCAAAATTATAGAAATTGAATTTTCTGATGGAGTAAATAGAAAATTTGATGCTGTCATCCTGGGGAATAATAGGCTCATTGATAAGGTTCATTAATAGGAATAACCCTCATGCCACTCCAAAGCATAAGGGTTATTCCCTACAATGAATAGAAACTTCAAGTTTATCCGATGACTACCCACTCTAATACTCCTATCTTTTTCAAAGTGGGAGTAAAGAGTGGCTACGTCCCTGGATAACGATTTCTAGACATCAGGTGGAATAAAAACTCCACCTGATATCTAGAACTCTGTTTATGTGAAAATATATTTAAATGGGGTATGATTAAATAATATCAATAAAATGTGGAAGAAATATAAAATAATTATGTTATAATTATGTGATTTTTAGATATTACTACTTTCTTCTAATAAAATTATATATCAATGCTACAATTCCAATAAAAAGTAAAAATTTTATTGCTACTACTGTAATTCTAAGCAATAATATTAAAAAGAATATAAATATAATTCCATGTATTATTCTAAACACGTTTTTTCCTCCTTAGTATGCTCTTATTTTTTCTATACATTGCCAATAAGTAAATTGATTATTTGCAAAAATTGGTCACTTAACGCCACTCTCAGTAATTTTAATTAATAATCAAAATTGTAATATAACGATTATAACATGTTCTATAGATAATAGTAAATTTTATGATTTATATATTTTATTAGAGTTAAAATAATATATTTAATAAAAAAATGTTACTAAATTTGATAAATTATGATATAATTATCGTCAATTAATAATGTAATCTAAAAAATTAAATTTCAGGAAGGGGAGATATTATGGGAACTCAGGGAAAGACTTTAACAGATGAAGTAAAATCAGATATACTTAAAAAATTTAAAGAAGGAAAATTAGTAAGTGAAATTGTCAAGGAAACTGATTTAAGCAGAAGTGAAATTAAAGATGTTATAGAAGATTATCTTAATGCTAAACTTATTTCAGAAGACAAAACAATATAATATTTTTAATTTTCAGCTTTAAATTGAATATAAGGTCAATGAGAGAGTCTCAATGTGATCCTATTACTAAATTGTCAGTAAATAATCAGTTTAGTAAAGCTTAATAAATGCCGTAAATTTCTTAGAATTTACGGTATTTATATTATCATATTGACTAAGGCAGATTCAAATAAATAGCTAGTGTGCTAGGGCTAGGCTATTTTCAAACTTACTATATATTTTCATATACCTAAAGTAAGTGTAATTATTTACTTGTTATGATATTATATAAAATAAATTAACTCTAAGAAACAATAAGTAAGATTCTTTGATAAATCAGTGTTGTTTTTGGGGGATTAATAAAATTTTAGGAGTTGATATATAGGTGATAAATGCAATTGTAAATATGCTTATGGGTGTAAATATTTTATACATAATAGTTGGAGTAATAGCAATAGTTATTATTTTAAAAGTAGTAGGAAAGATATTAAGAATTGCACTTGTAGTGGGTGTTATAGCTTTAGTTCTATATAAAATAGGAGCATTTCCTCTTATACAGGATTTGTTAAAAACAATAGGTATATACTAATAGGATTCTTTATTTATATAGGTATAATTACTGTCAGATATTTATTTTCTAGACCTAAGACAATTTTAAACTAGCTTTAAATTTAAATTAATATTTACTCCCTTATTTCAGTCTTAAGAAATAAGGGAGTTTTTATAGTTTCTTTAATTACTAATTACTGGATAATTAATTCATTAAACAATTCACTGCTGTTTAAATAATATTTTCTTATTTTTATCATATAATTACTCAGTGAAGAAGTATTATACTGGCATAGGAGATAGGTTTAAAGTAACAACTTATAAAATATATTGTAGGTGATGAATGTAAAAAATATATAACAAAAAATAATTTTTTAAAAACATTGAAAAAAATATATACAAGCATTATTATGTAAATGTGTATACAATTAAGTTGTATTTTATAACTAATTAGCAAAGTATGTATGGGAAAAATTGGAATTATAATACATAATATCCACTAAGAGTTAATAAAAAATAATAGAGGAGATTTTCTTATGGAAGAAAGTAAAAAGAGTATTATTAGACGTTCGTTAATTTTATTCATAGCAATAGGTATATTGTTTAGTGTTTCATATTTTATTGGAATGAAAAACAAAAAGCCTGTAGCTTCCAGTAAACCCTTTAAAGTTGCAGAAATTAAGCATACTGAGGTGGTGAAAAAAGAAACTGTGCCCACACTGCCAAAAACGCCAGGTAAAGATGAATTGAGAAACTTAATAAACGTAAATGATGGACAAAAGGTTGCGTATCTTACTTTTGACGATGGTCCATCACCAAATAATACTCCCCAAATTCTGGATATCTTAAAAAGAGAAGATGTTAAGGCTACTTTCTTTATAATTGGAAAAAATGCAGAAAGAAATCCTGAACTCCTAGTGAGAGAGAAAAATGAAGGACATACCATTGGTATGCATAGTTATACTCATGAACCTGCAATAATATATAAAAATCCTGAGGCCTATTTAAAAGATTTGGATGAATGTTCAGCAGCTATGACAAAAGCTGTAGGGGAAGACGGATATGATAAATGGCTAATTAGATTTCCAGAAGGTTCTGGTACAGTAAAAAATAAGCCTGGTTTTAGAGAGGCTATAGCTGCAGCCGGATATCATTATGTTGATTGGAATGCATTAGATGGAGACGCAGAACATTCTAGGATGGAGACTCCACAATACCTAATGAGTAGATTTACAAGTACTATTGGCGAACAGCATCACGTAGTGATATTAATGCATGATGCAGCAGCTAAAAAATCTACAGTGGATACTTTGCCGCAGTTTATAAAATATTTAAAGGATAAAGGCTTTATATTTAAGACTATACCTAAATATCAATCATGAGTAATTACTTATATAAAGAAGTAATTTTAATAGAATTATTCAGGGAAGGTTAATAGATAGCACTATGATAGTTTTCCTAGCGCTTCAAATTAATTGAAATTATATGTGCTAATTATATAAAAAGTGGTATAATTAGCACATATAATTTTTTTGTAAGCTTGTAAATGTTTGGATATTTATTTTTGCTGATTATATAGCTAATGAGAAATAAGTATCAATGTGTTATAAAATTTTAAACCTGGACATAAATTTTCTATATGATATGTTTTACAATAATTGATTAAGTGGGGAGAGTTGATTTTCATGATTGCTTTTACAAGAATGTGGGAGGATGTATTTAAATTAATAGACCAAGGTAAAGTTAAAGATTTGAACATAATTAAAAGTTTTAAAAGTGGTTTTATAGTTTCTGAAAATGAAAATACTGATTTTGTAACTAAGCAGGATTTTCTGGATATTTGGTGTGAATTGCTTTATTATAATGAATTATCCAAGGAACATATACTTAAGGATGGAGGATTAAAAGCTAAATATGTATATGATTTAATCAGTAAACTGACCTATGTAGTTGAAGAAGAGGGAAAAATTAAGCTAAAAGAGTAGTTTTATTGAATATTTTGTAATAGTATTATATAATTTTATTAGGCTCATATTCTTAAAGAATATGAGCCTTTAAATTATATTATTAAGGGGTATAAATAATGACATATCCAGGTATTAAATCAGAAGACATTTTATTTTCTTTAGATATTGGTACTCGTACTGTGATTGGCACAGTAGGGATTATTAAAGATAAAAAATTTAATATTATAACTGAAAAATTTACAGAACATGAAGAGAGAGCTATGGTAGATGGGCAGATACATGATATAAGCCTAGTTGCTAAGGCTGTAAATAAAGTTAAAAGTGAATTGGAAGAGGAATTGGGTTTTGAACTTAAAAAAGTGGCTATAGCTGCAGCTGGAAGGTTTTTAAAAACTATTCTGGTTAAATCAGAAGTGGAAATTGATGAAGATAGGGAAATCGATAAAGAACTGGTAAGGAGCCTTGAGCTTACGGCAGTAAAGCAAGCTGAGGAAGAGGTTAATAAGAATACCCAGGGAAAGCTCTATTGTGTAGGATACAGTGTTAAAAATTACTATCTTAATGGATACGCTATCTCTAATCTTTTATCTCATAAGGGTCAAAATATTTCAGCAGAAGTAATTGCTACTTTTTTACCTAGATCAGTAGTCGAAAGTCTTTATGCCGTTACAAAGAAAATAGGGCTGACTGTATTAAACCTTACCTTGGAGCCTATAGCTGCAATGGAAGCCGCAGTACCTAAAAAATTAAGACTTTTAAATTTAGCACTTATAGATATTGGTGCAGGTACGTCTGATATTGCCATAAGCAGTAATGAAACTATTAGTGCTTATGGCATGGTATCTATGGCAGGGGATGAGGTTACTGAAGCATTGGCACAAGCTTGTCTTGTAGATTTTAATACTGCGGAGAAGATAAAAAAAGAAGTTATTGAAAAAAAAGAAGTAAGCTACGTAGATGTATTGAGTTTAGAAAATAGTATTACCTTTGACGAAGTAATTAAGATAATAACGCCTGTAGTTGAAAAATTATCTGTTGAAATATCTAATAAACTTCTTGAGCTTAATGGTGGTAAAGCACCTAATGCAGTATTTTTAGTTGGAGGGGGGGCACATACTCCACTTCTAAAGGAATTAATTGTTAAAAACCTGAATATACCATCTCAAAGGATTGCCATTAAGGGTAGAGAAAGTGTTGTGGATTGCGTATGTAATGATAATAAATTAGGTAGTGTAGGGGTAACGGTTTTAGGTATAGCCTTAGTAGCTATGAGAAAATTTGGTGGAGATTTTATCGATGTATTTTTAAATAACAGTGTAGTAAGTCTCTTCAACTCTAAAAAGAACACTATTATGGACGTTATTATGCAAGCTGGTATAAATCCTAAAATTTTAATTGGTAAGAATGGAAAGAATGTAAGATTTAATTTGAATGGCTCAAAACGTGTAGCCTTTGGGAGCATAGCAAAAGGTTCTGTAATTAACTTAAATGGAATATTTGCAAGTTTAGAGTCAGAAATAAGAGAAAATGATAAGATAGAAATAGATTTTGCACAAAATGGACATAATGCAAAGGCATATATAAAGGATTATATAAAAAAATTAGATTCTGTAGGATTTTATTTAGATAGTGAGGTTAAAAACCTTGAACCATTGTTTTTTGCCAATGATCAGAAAGTTAATATAGATCATATAATAGCTGAAGGGGATAATATTAAAATTGTATTTCCAAGAACTATTGGAGACTATAGAAAATTTATTGATAATAATTTAAATTTGGAATGTTATATTCAGTCTACAAAGCTTGAGGATGATTATATTATCAAAGAAGGAGACAACATATCTACCACTATAATGGATGAAGAAAAAAGTAATCAACTTGATTATGGAGAAGTAGTTAATACTGCACAAGCAGAAGCGGCGGTAGGTTATGCAGTAGATGAGGAAGAAAATTATATTGAAGCTAAAGTAGAAGAAAGTAAAAAGGTCTATGACAAAGCTTCCATGGAGATAGATAAGAATTCTTATAAATCAATAGAGGTTTTTGCAAATGATAATAGGGTAACTTTAAAAGGGAAAAGATCATATATATTTGTAGACATATTTAACTATATTGAATTTGATCTCAGTAAAGCAAAGGGAGAACTTGTACTGCTGTTAAATGGTAATAAAGCCGGTTTTTATGATGAATTAAAATCTGAAGACAGAATAGAAATAAAGTGGAAATAAATTTTTATAGGGAAAGAGGTAAATTATGGACTTTTTAAATGAAGCAAATAAAATAAAAGATCAGCTTATAGCATGGAGAAGAGATTTTCATTCTCATCCTGAATTAGATTATGAACTTTTTAGAACAAATGAAAAAATTAAAGCCTTTCTTGAAGGTGAGGGAATTGAATATACAATTGTAGCTAAGACCGGTATATGTGCTATCATAAAAGGAGCTAAACCTGGTAAGACTATAGCTTTAAGGGGCGATAT
Organism: Clostridium sp.; assembly: GCF_047718555.1. Classification (GTDB taxonomy): domain Bacteria; phylum Bacillota; class Clostridia; order Clostridiales; family Clostridiaceae; genus Clostridium_I. The sequence continues at coordinate 31,360 of NZ_JBDNRK010000008.1, forward strand.
GGATGCACTGCCGCTGCAGGATGAAAAGAAATGTGAGTATGCTTCAAAGGTAAATGGAAAAATGCATGCCTGTGGCCATGATGCACATACAACTATACTTATGGGTGCTGCAAAGTTATTAAATGCTGTGAAAAGTGAATTAAGTGGAAATATAAAGCTTTTTTTTGAACCAGCAGAGGAAACTACTGGAGGAGCAAGGTTAATGATTGCAGAGGGCGCCCTGGAAAATCCAAAGGTAGACGCAGTTATTGGGCTTCACGTAGATGAAGCTATTGAAGTGGGGCAAATAGGTGTGAAAAAAGACGTAGTTAATGCTGCTTCAAATCCCTTTACTATAAAAATAAAGGGAAAAGGCGGTCATGGCGCCCATCCAGACACAACTGTAGATCCTATAGTTATTTCTTGTAATGTAGTAAATGCTCTTCAGACAATAATAAGTAGAGAACTTCCACCAGTAGATGCAGGAGTTATAACTATAGGCTATATTCATGGTGGTACTGCACAAAATATAATTCCAGAAGAGGTTAAAATAGGTGGAATTATAAGGACTATGAAAACAGAACACAGAGCTTATGTTAAAAAGAGATTAAGGGAAATAACTGAAGGAATAGTAAGGTCTATGAGAGGCAGCTGTGAAATAAAAATAGAAGAAAGCTATCCATGTTTATATAATGATGATGATATACTTAATGTTGTGAAGGAAAGTGCAGAAGAGGTTATTGGAAAAGATAAGATAAATATTCTTCAAAATCCAAGCATGGGTGTTGAAAGTTTTGCATATTTTTCTTTGGAAAGACCTTCCGCTTTTTATTATCTTGGCTGTAGAAATGAAGCAAAGGGAATAGTAAATCCTGCTCATGGAAGTCTATTTGATGTAGATGAAACCTGCATTCCTATTGGTGTAGCAATTCAGTGCACAGCAGCAGTTAATTATCTTCAAAAAAATAATTAGAAAAATAGAATATGTGTTTTCACTTTTTATTTTTATATGTAAAGTATTAAAATAAATCATATCGTATTTATTTTAATATGGCTTAGTAGTATAATAATATCTTGTCAACTATAATTTAGGTATATCATTAATTAATGTATATACCTAAATTGTAATTTTTAAACCATGGAGGAAAAGATGAAAATTGAAATAGGACCAAATGAGGCGGGGCAAAGAGTAGATAAATTTGTTAGAAAATGGCTTAAAGATGTACCTCTAAGTGCCATATTTAAGGCTTTTAGAAAAGGTGATATAAAGGTAAACGGTAAAAAGACAAAAGAAAAATATTCTCTTGTAGAAGGAGATATAGTAGAAACTTATTACATTTCATCAGAGCCTGAAAAAAAGAAATTTGTAAGAATAGATAATAATTTTAAAGTTACCTATGAAGATGAAAATATGCTTCTTTTAGAAAAATGGCCGGGAGTTTTAGTACATTCCAATAGTGAAGGTGGAGAACCTACTCTTACAGACTATGTATTGTCCTATTTGTATGATAAAGGTGATTATGAACCAGAAAAAGAGGTTACATTTACGCCAGCTCCTTGTAACAGATTAGATAGAAATACTTCTGGTATAGTTGTATTTGGTAAAACTTTTGAGGCATTAAAGCTTCTAAATGAAATGATAAGGGAAAGAAAAATAAAAAAGTACTATACAGCCTTAGTTAAGGGAAAGCTTAAAGACGGAATTTATGAAGGATATATATATAAAAATGAAGATGCAAATATTTCTAAAGTATTTGACAGTGAAATGCCTAATACAAAAAAAATAGCTATGGAAGTAAAAACTATTCAAACCTGTGGCAGCTTTTCATTAATAGAAATAGATCTTATTACAGGAAGAAGTCATCAGCTTAGAGCTCATTTAAATCATTTAAATCATCCAATAATTGGAGACAATAAATATGGAGATAAAAAACTTAATAGTTTTTTTAATAATAAATATGGCTTAGACTATCAATTCCTATATGCTTATAAGCTTGTATTTAAGAATTGTCCTGAAAAGTTAGCATATATGGAAAACAAGACCATAGCAGAATCATTGCCACCTATATTAAAGAAAGTTAAAACAGATGTATTTAAGTTTTAGTGTATTAAAGAGGTTAAGTTTATGAAAGAACAATCAACTGGTAAAGGATTTGCCATTTTATCAGCTGCTACTATGGCAGTGAAACTTTTGTCAATAATTTATATGCCTTTTCTCTTAAAGATAATTGGAGGAAACAGACCCTATGCTATCTATCAAGTTACATATCAAATTTATGTTTTTATATATGTATTGACAAACACAGGTATACCAAGTGCTATATCAAAACTTGTATCTGAATTTGTAGCAGTTGGAAACTACAGAAGTGCTATAAAAGCCTTTAAAATATCAAGATTTCTTCTATTTATCATAGGTATAGTTATGGCAATTGTAATGTTTCTATTGTCAGGTCCACTTACTGTACATATGAATTATGTTGAAGCTAAATACTCTGTAATTGCCCTTTGTCCTGCTATCCTGTTTACTTCTGTAGCTTCTGCCTACAGAGGATATTTTCAGGGAAGAAGCAATATGAAACCCACAGCAATATCACAGGTACTGGAGCAGGTATTGAATACAATTTTTTCACTGCTATTTGCAGCCTTGCTTATAAGTCGCGGAATTGAATCTGGAGTTGTAGGTGCTACCATTGGAACTACTTTGGGAGCATTAGCTTCTGCTCTTTATCTAATAGTAGCTTATGAAAAGAATAAACATTTTATAGATGGAGGTTTGGGTAATAATAAGAGGATTGTAAGACATACAAATAAGCAAGTACTAAGAAGAATTATAAAATACAGTATACCTATAACTATATGTATTGCCATAACTAATGCAGGGAATCTTATAGATAGCGCTAATATAACCAGTAGACTTATAGCCGGTGGAAATTTAAAGGATTATGCTCAAGGACTTTATGGAATGTATGGAAAATATCTTACACTTATTAATATGCCTATAACCATAATATCAGCACTAACCATGGCAGTATTGCCTGCGGTATCTAAAGCTGTAGCCCTTAAGGATAAAAATCTTATAAAAGATAAAATAAATTTTGCATTTAGAATAAATTTTTTTATAACTATACCGGCAGCAGTAGGCTTTTCGGTGCTAAGCAGCCCTATATATGAACTTTTGCATATAGGAGACGGATATAGGATTATGATATTTGGCTCAATAATAGTGATATTTATGGCGTTGGTTTTAATTCAAACTAGTATTTTGCAAGGTATGGGAAAGCTTTATATTGTAACATTTTATTCAATTTTAGGACTAATTGTGAAGTATATTGTAAATTATATTTTAGTAGCTATGCCCCATATAGGTATTTATGGAGCAATTTTAGGCAGTGCAGTGGGTTTTGGAGTCCCAATAATTTTAAATATTATATACATACAGAAAATTTTAAAATTGAAAATAAATTTTAAGTCTTATATATTCAAGCCTATAGTCTCTTCCGTATTTATGGCTGCGGTAACCTATGTAATATATAATATTTTAAGTTACATATTACACTTTATTGTAAAAGGATATTTAAATAATGCAGTGTCTTTACTTGCAGCCATTGCCATAGGAGCACTGGCATATTTATATGCTATGATATTGAGTAAAGGTATTACAAAGGATGAACTGGATATCTTTCCTAGTAGAATGAAAAAATTTATACCTAAAAGGATACTTTCAAATATAAAATTAAACTAATATTTTTTCTTTTACTACTACAGTTAAAAAGAAATACAATAGAAATCCAGTAACTATAATTAATATATTTTTGGATATAAAAATAGAGTTGGACATAATATGATCCATAATTCCAAGCACCAGAAATACCAGTATACTCATCATGATGTCAATTAGAGCATTTGTAGAAGAAAAACTTATAGGGCACACTTTTTTTATTTCATAAATATTTAATATGAAGGAAGTAAGTCCAGTAATAAATAAAGTTATGGCAAAGCTATAAATATTTATACTTGGTATAGCTGTCAAAATATATAGAAGTATCAGTTCTTCCACTGAGACAAGCAAAGAATTAATTAATATGGTTGTCTGTTTACCAAGACCACTGAGTATAGAATAGGTAGAGGCGGCAGCATAGGTTATAGGCAGGCACAAAGCACTGGTTACAATAAATACGCCTAAATCATCTCTATTGAAAAATAGCTTGCCCAAATTATTTGGTATACAAAGACATATAATCATTGTTGCTATTCCCAGATAAAAAGATATTTTCAAAACTTCTCTTATTCTTTCTTCTAAAGCATAGTAATTTTTTTTACTAAGATTTTTTGATATATCTGGTACCAGTACAGTAGACATTGCCATAATAACTACCATTGGAAAAAAGGTTATGTTAAGTGCCATCCCTGTAAATTTTCCTATAAGGGAAAGTGCTGTATCATAGTCGATTCCAGCGGCAACTAGCCTCCTTGGAAGTACTAAAGTTGATGCTGTATTTAATATGGAGCCAAGAAAACCATTTACACAAAGGGGAACAGCTACAATTAATATATCAAATAAAAGCTGTCCTTTGTTTTCTCTATGAGTATTTACAGTTTTAAGTTTTCTGCGATATATTAGGTAGGCAGCATAGAGCATTAAAAAGCTTATCAATTCTCCAAAGGTTAGAGCTGCGTACACTGCACTAATAGTTTGTACCATAGTTTTTAACATCAATATATTTACAATTCCTATGACCACACAAATTCTTATAGCCTTTTCAAATATATCTATGTATGCTGGTATTTTGGCCTTAGATATTCCATAAAAATATCCCTTAAATATAGAAGATAGAGCTACAAAAATTAAAGCTGGACATATTATTTCTATAGAATATAGTGTTCTGCTGTCTTTTATTAAAAAGGAAGCTACAAAGCTGGAATTAAAAAATACCAATATTGCAATGAATACAGACCAAAGTAGGTCAAAAATAATAGCTATACGTATAAGCTTGTTTACATTTATGTAATCCCTATTTCCTGAAAATATAGCTGCTTTCCTCGATACTGCAATAATCATTCCACCGCATACCACACAGCAAAAAAGATCATATATGGGCATTATTATTGAATATAAACCTAGGCCTTCTGCGCCTAATTTATTAGACAGTATTATAGAAAATACAAATCTTAAAATACCTGTTGCAAGATTGGAGATTGTAAGTATAAGGGTGTCTTTGTAAAAATCATCAAATTGCATATATGTACCTCACAAAATTATTGATATATAATACTATGTTTATTAAAGTTTTAATATTCACCTACAGCCTCAATAAAATATAAGCAAATAAATATTACAGTCCCAAATAATACTATATTGTGAAATATGTTATAATAATATTAAATTTGTATTAAATTTAGATTAATAATCTATTGAATTTAGTTACATATTTTGATAAATTATTACTTGGGGAAAGTTATCGACAAATTTATAGGCATAATACCTAAGATTTTGAAAATGACAAATTGACTATATTTTTAAATAATTATTTAAAAATTAGTAAATAAATTTTAAGTATGAACGATTATTTTATTGAAAGGATGAGGTGGTAAATGTTAAATACAGTTAGAAGAGAAACTAGCAAATCTATTTTTTTAAAGGGAATTTTGAAATTTAAATTAGGATTAGCTGTAAAACAATGTGAGAAGTTAAAGAATTATGCAAAAATTAATTCGGATTTAAATAAGGATGACTATAGGTATAATTTATTTATTACATCTGAAGATGGAAAAGATATAGAAGATAAATATTTTTTATTTAAAGGTTCTCATATAGATGGAAGGCTAAAAGAACTAAAAAAATTTAAATTTGAAAGAAGCAATGCTAAATTAGTAATAGATAAAATTAAATTAAAGGTTTTAGCAGCAGACATATTCTCTAAAAATATTTTTATGTATAATTTTTCAGAAGATGAAGAGTACATATATGGAAACGAAATAAAAAAGATAAAGGATAAAAAATATCCTAATATAGTGTTTGTGGTAAGTAGAGATAGAGTGAAAGTACATAAAAAAAATATAAATAATACTTTAATATTTGATGACATAGATAGTTTAATAAACAAATATGGCTATTAAAGATTAATTAATGTTTTAGAATATTTTATTTAAATTGTTATTTATTTTAAAAGATTTAAAATGATAAAATAAAACAAAGCTGCTTAAAAAATAGCAGCTTTGTTTTATTGAGAAATTTGTTTTAAAATATAAAGTGAATATAGAAAAAATAGGCTAATAATTTTTTAGAAAAACTTAAATGCGGGGGTGCAAAGGTGAATAGAATAAAATGTATGGTTTGTGGAATGGATATTAATGAAAAAAATTTTTATATTAATAATTCTGCATTTCTAGAAAAAAATACAGAGGATAGAATAGTATACTGCCCATTTTGTGGGGTAAGTGAAATTTATCTAAGTAATAATGGAGAAACTTATAATGTTGATAGTAAATTACTAGATAAAAATGCACTGAAAATTATAGATCATGCTGTTAAGCTTGAAATTTTTAATGGAGATTTTTATAAAAAAGCTTCTGAAATGGCTGATAGTAGTGAAGTAAAAGAAATTTTTAATACTTTAAGTAAAATTGAAATGCTTCATGCAAAAATTCATTTTAGAATAGGTGGATTTAGTGAATTTCCTAAATTAACTGAGATAAATTATGATAAATATAATACGGATAAAGCTCTTTTAGAGGCAGCAGCAATTAGAGAAAAGCATGCTGTAACTTATTATGATAAATACAAAGGGGAAATTAAAGATAAAACTGTAACTAAAATATTTGAAGCCCTTTGTCAAGTTGAAAAAGAACATATTATATTAACATCTAAATAGAATTTCATGCATATCCTGGTATTTAATTAATATAAATTAGATACCAGGACTTTTTTTATTTAGGAGGAGAATATGAAGAAAATATTAGGTGTTATAGTGATAGTTATTGTTATGACTTTTTCTGTAAGTGTACTAGCTAATAAATTTTATAAAAGTTATAAAATAAATATAAGTGAAGAAGATAAGGAAGCTTCAGTAAAATTTAAGGGACTAACCTCAGCTAAAGATTTTGTTGAAGATGATAAAGGAAATTTTTACATAGCATTTAGTAATAGAATTCAATTTGTAAATAGTATTGGGAAAAGCTATAATATATTTAAAGATAACAATTTAAATATAGATAATATAGAATACTATGATGGGAAGATTTACTATACTTCTAAAAATGGTATATATTATTATAATTTACAAAATAGAGATCAAGAAGAAATAATTAATAATTTACCTAATTTGGGTGATTATAAGGATATAGGAATAAAAATATATAATGGTTATTTATATGCATCTATAGGTGCTGCAACTAATTCCGGTGTAGTAGGTAGTGACAATGCATGGATTAAAGATAATCCCTTTTATCATGACATAACACCTAAATCCATAACACTTAAAGGACAAAATTTTGGCAAAAATAAAACTGGAGCTTTTGAGCCAAGCAACACCAATAGTTTTAAAGGACAAATTGTTCCTGAGCATTTTCCGGGAAATGCCTCTGTTATTATATGCAATTTGAAAACAAAGGCCTCTGAAACTTATGCTTATGGAATAAGAAATATAAGTGGAATGGATTTTAATAGTGAGGGAAAACTAATTGCAGATGTAGGTGGAATGGAAGATAGAGGTCTTAGACCTATAAAGGGAGATTCTGATTATATATACTCAATAGAAAAGGGAAAATGGTATGGATGGCCAGACTATAGTGGTGGAGATCCTGTTGATTCTCCTAAATTTAAGGGTTTAAACAATACAAGGGTTGATTTTATTTTAGATAAGCATCCAACTACTAATCCTCCAGCACCTTTGTATCAGCATAAATCACTTTCTTCATTAGGTGCTCTTGTAGTGGATTCAAAGGGATTACTTAATGAAAAGGATGATATATATTTCTATGATAGCAAAGATAATTCAATATACTTTATAAATAATAAAAATATATGTACAAAGCTCATGGATTTTTCAAAAAACTCTCATGTAAGAAGCATGAAGTTTACTAATAGTGGACTTATTGTATTGGATTCAAAAGAAGGATATTTGATATCTGTAGCCAATAAAGGAACTATGGAGAGGAAAATTTTACACAGTTATATTATATATGTATTAATAGCAGTTGTATTAATAGGGATAATTGGAGTATTATTAATGGGAAAAGTAAATAAGGCATCTAAAAAGAAATAATAATTTAGAATGACTAAAAATAGGAAATAGGGGATTGAATATGGAGAGAGCAATTGAAAGGAATTATGGTAAAGCCCTTAGAGGTGTTATGGCCACTGTAAATCCTATAAAAAAATTATTAGTAAAGACTTATTGTACTGTTCATAAATATATAAATATAAAGGCAATTGAAATTATTAAGCATGAGGGAAATGATGAAATTTACAGATTCTTTATGAAATATTTAAAAGAGTTAAATGAGGGAGTGACTTGGGCTGATCAGGATTTTAAGAGTACAAATCATTTTTATCATTTTTCACAGGAAAAAGGTCTATATGGATTTTCAAACGCCTTAACAGAATGTAAGAAATACTATAAGATGTCAATAAATTATGCTAAAGCTGGTGATAGGTCAAAAGCATTATTTTATTTTGGAGCAGCTTGTCATTTGATTCAGGATACTACTGTGCCACAACATGTAAATAATAACCTTTTAAAAAGTCACAGAGCTTTTGAAATGTGGATTTTAAAAAAGGTGGTAAGCGGCTATAGTTTTCAAGAGGGAAGGGAAAGTAAAAGGTATGATTCTATAGATAAATATATTAAGGCTAATGCTTTAATGTCAAATAAAACTTATATTAAATTTCAGAGTACACTTGATATAGAAAAAAGATATAGAAGTATTACTAACGTTATTATTGTCGAAGCTGAAATGACTACTGCTGGGCTTATGATAGATTTTTACAATGAACTGTGCATAAACAATATAATTTCACTGGAGTAAATCAGTAAATAATTTTAAAGAGAAAATAAATAGTTCTTCCATTAATTGGAGGAATTATTTATTTTTTGTAGAATTTATTATTAAATACGTATTTAAAGGGTGTGAGTTTAATGAGTAAGGAGATATTTATTAATTTGGAAAAAGAAGTATTTACAGGCAATGTACTTGATATAGGTTTTGAAAATAATGGTATCGTTTATGATCTATGTAAAAATATAGATGATAATATAACTATTGATTACATAAATGGAAATGTAGATAAAAATAGAATAGAAAAAAATTATTATGACAGCTGTGTGGTATTTTTTTCATTGTTAGAATTTAAAACCAAAAGATCTAAGTTGAATTTTTTTAAAGAAATTTCTGAGTATATAAGAAAAGATGGAATATTATATTTATGGGATGTAGATAAACCTAGATTCAAAAGTATTTCTATGAAGCTTAAGGTATTTGTTCCAAATAGAAAATATAAAGTAGTACCAATAAATGCCAGAAATCCATTGATAGATGCTTCCTGCAAAAATACTGGTAGGCTTTTGCAATCTTATTTTAATATAATTGATTTAAAATGCTCTGATAATATATACTATATAAAGGCGCAAAAGAAAGGGAGTTTTTTAATTGAAGATATTATTAACGGCAATTAATTCTAAATATATACATAGCAATTTAGCCGTAAGGTATTTAAAAGAATACACTAGAGATATGGATTATAAATGTAAAGTGAAAGAGTTTTCTATTAATGATAGGATTGAAAAGGTGTTTGAAAATATAATAACTGAAAATCCAGATATTGTGGCCTTTTCTTGCTATATATGGAATATAGAATATGTAAAAAAGCTTGCAAATTTAATAAAAACCTTAAATAGTAAAATAGAGATATTATTTGGTGGACCAGAAGTATCCTATGATGCTGAAAACTTTCTGCTTCATAATCCGGGAGATTATCTTATTGAAGGTGAAGGAGAGGCTATATATAGGGAATTTGTACAGTGGAGAATAAGTAAAAGGGATTATCACGAAGCCTCAAATATCAAAGGCTTGTATCAAAAAATAGATAATAAAATTATATATGGTGGAGAAAGATCACTTATGAATTTTAATGAAGTTGTATTTCCCTATAGGGAAGATGACGACTTAAAAAATAAAATAGTTTATTATGAAAGTTCCAGAGGATGTCCGTTTAATTGCAAATACTGCCTATCTTCTATCAGTAATGGGGTGAGATTTCTAAATGTAGATAGGGTAAAGAGAGAACTGCAATTTTTTATAGATAAAGGAGTAAAACTTATAAAATTTGTGGATAGAACCTTTAATTGTAACCATAAATTTTCAATGGAAATATGGAAATTTCTAATTAATGCCAATACAGATGCAACCTTTCACTTTGAAATATCCGCAGACATATTAAAGGATGAAGAGATAGAACTTTTAAAAACTGCACCTAAAGGCAGGATACAGCTGGAAATAGGAGTGCAGACCACAAATGAGGATATATTAAAAAATATAAATAGAAATATTAAATTTAAAGATATAAAGGAAAAGGTTTTAAAGCTTCAGAAAAATAGAAATATAAAGCAGCATTTAGATCTGATTGCAGGGCTCCCAGGAGAAAACTATGAAAGATTTAGGAAGTCTTTTAATGACCTTTATTCAATAAGGCCAGAAGAAATCCAACTGGGATTTTTAAAACTGTTAAAGGGTTCTGCTATGAGATATGAAGCTGAACAATGGGGGATGGTGTATTCACCCTATGCACCTTATGAAATATTTAAGACAGATAGCTTAAGCTATGAAGAAATATTGAAACTAAAAAGAGTGGAAGCTATGGTGGATAAATACTATAACTCTGGAAAATTTATTAATATACTAAAATATTTTGTAGCTAAGTTTGAAAAGCCTTTTGACTTTTATTTTTCTCTTGGAAACTTTTTTAGGGAAAAAGGATATTTTGATAGAAATATATCTTCTTCCGATTATTATAAAGTATTTCTAGAATATAATGAGGAAGAGCTAGAAGAAGATAATAGCGATATAAGTGAAATAATAAAATTCGATTATTTAAAATTTAATAAGAAAAAATGGCTTCCCACATTTTTAAATAGAGATATTGATAAAATTGTGGAGAAGGAAATTAGAAATAAATTAAAAAAAGATAATGTATTTTCTAAAGAACAGAATTTTCACATAGAAAAATTTGATATAGATATATTGAAATATGAAGCAGAAAGTAAAATTCACAGGAAAACAAAATATGTAATTTTTGATGAGAATGATGTGGAGAATATATTTTATTTTTAAGTGGTATATTAACTCCTATTTACAATTATGAACTTTTCATGTATACTTCTGTATATACAATAGTATATACGAGGTGTATAATAATGAAAAATAATGTTAGAAAATTGACGGTTACGGGTTTATTAACCGCATTAGCAATCATAATTCCAATAGTATTTGGTCCATTTTTAAAAATTCAAATACCACCTTTTTCAGCTACCCTTGCTTCTCATGTACCAATGTTCTTGGCAATGCTCATAGCTCCTGAAGTAGCTGTAGTTGTAGGCATTGGTTCTGCACTAGGTTTCTTAATTACAGCACCGGCAGTAATAGCTGCAAGAGCTTTTACTCATACCTTTGTAGGACTAGCTGGAGCCCTTTTAATAAGGAAAGGTGTATCCTTTAAAAAGGTTATAGTATTTACGGCACCAATTCACGCAATTCTTGAAGCATTAATAGTAATCCCATTTGGTTTTACAGCAGTCAATGCATTGTATGTAGTTGGTATAGGAACAGTTGCACATCATTTTGTTGATGGAATTATAACAGTTATATTAGTGGGTGCTATTGAGAGGGCATTGAGAATAAAGTTAGTCAAGGCTTTCTCATAATAAGCTAGGTAAATCTAATTTAAATACAATTGTAAATTAACAATAAAGAACTTGGGAATAAAATCCCAAGTTCTTTATTCTATAGAAATAGTTAAAATAAAGGATAATACCTATAAATAGAATACAATGAATTTATTTAAGAAATATTTTTTAAATGTAGACTATAATAAAGGATATTAAGTTATAATGAGAATATGATATTTAGGCATCTTCAAAAAATAAATAAGTCAGTATACTAGTCTATTTTGAATCCTACTACGTCAACAGAACCCTTAGATAGCTCACTATCTGCGGAACCTGTTTCCTTGTACGATTCAAAATATCCGTCGTATCTTTGACTTGTTATTTATTTTCAGATGCCTTACAGGGAGAGTGATTATAATGTGTAAAATAAATCCAAAAGTAGATTTTGCATTTAAGAAGCTCTTTGGGAGTGAAGAGAATAAAGAACTATTAATATCTTTTATAAATTCAGTATTATCAGAGCAAGAACAAATAAAGGATATAACTATAAAAAATCCTTATAACATATCTAATTATATTCATGGAAAGATGTCAATACTGGATATTAAAGCAGTAGATGAAAAGGGTAAGTGGTATGATATAGAAATTCAAGTAGCACCGCAGATCTTTTATGATAAAAGATCTTTGTACTACTGGGCTAAAGTATACTCAGATCAACTTCAGGAAAAGGGAAGATATGGAGCATTAAATAAGACTATAGGGATAAATGTATTAGATTTTAACTATATTGAAGGAGAAGATTATCATAATAAATATAAGCTTTATAATTCAAAAACAGGAAAAGAGTTTTCAGATATATTAGAGTTACATTTTATAGAGCTTAAGAAATTTGATAAGGACATAAGGGATATAAAAACTACCTTAGATAGATGGATTACCTTTTTAAATAATGCTTATAAATATAGCAGAAATAGAATACCAAAAGAATTAGAAGAAGATAAAAATATCAAAAGGGCAGTAGAAGTATTAGATATAATGTGTCTAGATGAAGATGAAAGAGAATTATATGAGAATGACCTGAAAGACTCTATAGATAAACAGGAGCAATTGTATACCGCTAGGGAAGAAGGTATAGAAGAAGGTATAAAAAATGTAGCTAAAAGTTTGTTGGATGTACTAGATATAGATACAATAGTATCAAAGACAGGATTGTCTAAGGAAGAAGTATTGAAATTAAAAGATGAACAATAATATATAAGTACAATTAAATATAGAAATAATTTTTATCCGATGACTACCCACTCTTTACTCCCATCTCTTCAAAGTGGGAGTAAAGAGTGGCTACGTCCCTGGATAACGATTTACCCTAAAGGACAACGATTTCTAAGCATCGAAAATATCGATACTAAGAACTCTGTTAGTAAGTTTCAGAGGTCATAAACAAAAACTCCACCTGGTACCAAGAATTCTGTTTATAAGGCATTTGAAAATAGATAACAAGTCAAATATACTAATGTACTAACTTGATTATTTTTTGAAGATGCATAAATAGGTATTACTTTAGTAATACCTATTTATATCTTTTTGCACTTAAAAATAAAAAAAGAAAATGTTAATATTTAACCATGGAGGTGGTTAATATGGCATTGCCAATATTAAATTTAGATAAGGTAAGCAAAAAATATGACAATAAAACAGTAGTTGACCATATATCAATGGAGATAAATGAAGGTGAAATATTTGGACTTCTAGGGCCTAATGGAGCGGGGAAAAGTACTACTATGAATATGATTTGTTCTCTGGTAAAACCAACTACAGGCAAAATTACTGTATTCAATTATGATAATAAAAAAGAAATGAATAAAATAAAGGAGAAGCTGGGATATATTCCACAGGAGCTTGCTATACATGGAAATCTTAAAGCTTGGGAAAATGTAGAGCTTTTTGCTGGACTTTACGGATTGAAAGGTAATAAATTAAAAAATGCAGTGGAAGAATCTTTGGAGTTTGTTGGACTATCTGAACATAGAAATGGCTTCGCTAAAAATTTCTCTGGAGGAATGAAAAGAAGGCTAAATATTGCCTGTGCCTTAAGTCATAAACCAAAACTTCTCATATTTGATGAGCCTACTGTTGGCATAGACCCTCAATCCAGAAATTATATTTTGGAAAAAATAAAATATATAAATTCTCAGGGAGCAACAGTTATATATACCAGTCACTATATGGAGGAAGTTGAGGCTATATGTAGCAGGATAGCAATTATGGATAATGGAAAAATAATTGCACTAGGAACAAAGGAAGAGCTTGTATCCTTAGTATCAAAGGATGATAGGAATATGTCATTAGAAGAGGTGTTTTTAACTCTTACTGGTAAAAAACTTAGAGACTTTGGTGAGGAGGTTGGTTAATAATGTTATTAACCTTAGTTAAAAATAATTTTAAACTCATGCTCAGAGATAAAATGTCTATTTTGTTTTTGATATTCTTGCCAATTTTATTAATTGCCATATTATCCAGTGCCTTTTCACAGGAAATGAATAAAAATTATACTATAAAGCCTTTTACTGTAGGTTACAGCATTGAGGCTGGCAGTAATATAGAGAAAAGTTTCTCAAACTTTATAAAAGCTTTTCAAGAAAATAAAATTACCCTATTTAAAATGACAAAGGAAAAAGCTATAGAAGAAATTAAAGACGGAAGTGTAGCAGCTTATGTAGATATCAATGATGACAAATATATAATTTATAAAAAAGATACCTTTAATATTAATACAACAATATTTGAAAACAGTATGGGTAGTGCTATGTATTTATATGATGGAAATAAGGCGCTAATGAGTTATTTAGTTGAAAATAAAATTCCAGCTAAAATGAACAATGAAAATACAGAGGAGAATAAAAATTTTGTGAAGCTGGAAACTCTAAATGTTGATCCAATGCCAAGTTCAATAGTATATTATGGTATAACAGAAATTGTTTATGTTATTTGGTTTGGGATGTTGATGGTATCTGTCATAGTAAATAATGAGAGAAAATATGGAGTTACAAATAGAATTGGACTTACAAATGCTAGTTCCTTAACATTATTCTTTGGGAAGCTAATCCCTTCAGTGCTTGTGGTATCTATTCAAATAGGTATAGCAACAATAGCTTCAACAATTTTAATGGATGTAGATTGGGGTAATTCACCTCTAGTTTCAGCAGGAATATTAATTTTGGAGATTATAACATCTTCAGCTCTAGGGATATTAATTGCTTTAATAATTAAAAGTCAAGCTTTAGCAAATGTAGTAATATTTTTATTTGCATTCTTTTTTGGATTCGTAGGAGGGTCCTTTCAAACCTATATGTATAACTTTGTCAGTGATAATCTTGCTAAGCTGTCACCAATATATTATATAAATAGAACATTAGTAGAGCTTTCAACAAAAGGATATAGCGACTATACAGATAGTTGTATTATATTACTTTTAACTATTTCAATTCTAGCAATAATTATAGGAGTAGTAACTACAGCAAAAGGGAGGAAAGCCATATGAGTGGATTTTTGGTAATGCTGAAATCAAATCTAAAGCTGCTGTTTAGAAATAAAGCATCTATATTCTTGTTTTTATTAATACCATTAGCTTCAGCTTTAATATTGAAAATACCTCTTGAAAAGGATAACTCAGAAACTGCAGTATTTAAAACAAGTGTAACGGTATTTGATAACTCTAAAAGTGAAATGTCCAATGAATTAATAAATTTATTAAAAAGTAATAGTTCCTTTAAAATAACTGTGTATGAAGATTCAACAAAAGATTTGAATTCTGCCAAAGAAAAAGCAGTAAATATAGCCAATAGAACTCCTACCAATGGATTTATATATATTCCTTCAGATTTTTCAGATGATGTAATAAAAGGTAATAATGAAAATTTAATAAATGTATTCACTACAGGAACTGATGAAAGAGTAAAGCTTCTAGAGAATAATATTAATATGATATTGTCAAGATTTAATTTGTATTCAACGGTGGCAAAGGGTGATAAAATGGTTTTTCAACAGCTGATGAAAAAAGCATCTCAGGATAAAACAGAAGAGAAATTAATTTCTGTTGCTAAAGGGGAAAGAGCCTTAAATTCTGCAGAAAAATCACAGATTTCTAATTTTGGTTATCTTGTAGCTATTATGTCAATTACCTTAATGTTTAGTGGAAACTTTATAGCGTCTATATTCATTGAGGAAAAAAACAATAGAGTATTGAAGAGAATAATGCTTACTAAGAGTAATATCTTTAATTACGGAATGGTAAAGGTTTATGTAGCTATAGCTGCTCTTATAGTACAGATTGCCATGATTGCTGTTAGTATAAAACTATTTGTAAGAGTTGATACAGGCATGAATCTATTTGAAATTTCCATATTAATACTGGGATTAGGTTTAATATTTAATACCTTGAGTATAGCTTTAGGAGCTATTTTTGAAAGCTTAAGTAATTCAAACTATTTAACTTTTTTTATAACTACAATTACTGCACTAATGTCAGGCTTATATTTCCCACTGGATATAACTCCTAAATGGATGCAAAATATTGCATTAATTATGCCGCAGAGATGGGTAGTTAAAACGGCGGAGCAGATACTTCTAGGGACTAATTATTGGGGTGCAGTATTTGGAATGATTGTTATTGCATATATGGCATTGTTTTTATCTATAGGGTTTTTAGGTTTAAAGTTAAATAGTGATTAGAAAGATTAAGAAATAAGAAGAATCTCTTAAATAAAGGATTCTTCTTTATGTTCATAAGAGTCACTTAATTTTTTATTCTGATTTTGTGATATAATTAATCTAAAATATAATATTTATTCACAGAGGTTATTATATGAAGGAAAAGATAATGGAATATTATTTTCCAATTGCAAAGTTAATTTACATATTTTCATTAATTATATATTTTATAACTGCAAATGTAACAATCACATATGAAAGAAGTATTTTAGAGATAAGCATATTGTTTATATTTACTGCAGCAGCATTATTTTATGAGCTCCTTGATAAAAAGAGTATAATTCTATTGATTCTATGCTTAGCTGTTTGTATAACATTAATCTTTTATTTTCAAGTCTTTTATTCAATACTTATTCCCATTGTAGTATTGGATTTTATAGCTTATTTTGGTTTGCCACCATATCTGTATTTACTTACCTTTCTAATTGTTTTAGATAAGGATAATAGAATAATATATTTTATAGCCTGCTTATGCTGCAATATTATGTACTTTCAGCATTATTACATAATAAATACATATAAAGCATTATTAACTGATTTTTCAAATACTGAAGAAAGTTTAAAAACATCTATAGAAAAGCAAAGAATGAGACATAAAAATGATATAGAAAAATTTACATTAGCCCTTGAAAATAAATCTCTTGAAGAAAGAAGCAGACTATCCCAGGCGTTGCATGATAAAATAGGACATAGCATAAATGGATCTGTTTATCAACTGGAGGCATGTAAACTTTTAATTAAGGATAAGCCAGCAGATAGTAATAAAATTATTCAGGCAGTAATAGATAATCTAAGAAAAAGTTTAGATGAAATTAGAGCAATTCTAAGAAAAGAAAAGCCTAATAAGGGCCAATTATCTTTGATTCAACTGAGAAAACTATGTGAAAATTTTAAGGAAAATTATGATATAAATGCAAAGCTTGTTTGTCGTGGAAAAATTAATGAGGTTTCAGAGTATATATGGGAAATTATGTTAAATAATTCCATAGAGGCTTTTTCAAATGCTTTGAAATATTCAGGGTGTAAAAATATAAGAATAAATATAACTATTCTCAATAAATTGGTTCGCTGTTCAATAGAGGATGATGGGAGAGGCTGTAATAATATTAAAGAAGGAATGGGGCTGACGGGTATGAAGGAGAGAATAGAAGCAGCTAATGGTAATATTTTTATAACATCAAATCTTGGTTTTGAGATAAATATGCTTTTACCCATCAAGCAGATTTAATCAATAAATACTATTTAGTTAGAGTTTATATGCTATTAAGTATAGAAAAATTATCTTGAATGTGCTACCGCTATTCTATTTTTATATATGTAGTATTGTAGTGGATAGCCATTGATGGACTTACTTTGTTATTAATTATTTAAATTAAGGAGAGAGTATTGGTGGATAAGATAAAAATTGTAATTGCAGATGACAGTGATTTTGTAAGAGATGGTCTAAGAATAATATTAGATATGGATGAGGATTTTCAGGTGGTTGGATGCGCTAAAAATGGAAAAGAAGCTATAGCTCTTTCTTTGAAAAATAAAGTTGATATTATATTGATGGATCTTCAAATGCCAGAAGTAGATGGAATAGAAGCTACAAGGGAAATAGTGAAAAAATCTCTAGGAAAAGTATTGGTATTAACTACTTTTGATGATTATGATTTGGTAGAAAAGGCCATACAAAATGGTGCAAAGGGATATTTAATAAAAAACCATACACCAGAAAAGCTTAAACAGATGATAAAATCTCTTTATAATGGCGTGAATGTTTTAGATGAGAAGGTTTTTGAAAAGATAACTCAGAGAAGTAATAATATGAGCGTAGGCTTTGATGACAGTATTTTTACTGAAAGAGAGCTGGAGATTATTCAGGAGGTAGCACAAGGATTGTCAAATAAAGAGATAGCTGCAAAATTATTTATAGGGGAAGGTACAGTAAAAAATCATATAAGTACTATACTTGAAAAGGGAAATTTAGAGCATAGAACTCAATTAGCAGTATATTATTTGACAGGTAAAAGATGAAAATAATGATTAGAAACTTGTATATTATTTTATCCTCAAAATTATTTAAATTATAGTGATATTTTTATAAAGTGCATTTTGCTTGCCCAGGGTTTTATATAAGGTATATTTAAAACCTCAGGACTATGCTGTGATATTAAAGGCATATTCTTATTAAAGGAGGTTATAATTGCAGAATGAGTTAGTTTATCATTGCCATTTCTATAAAATATTAAATCTCCTATTTCCAATGAGGAAATAGAGGAAACTTCTCTTCCTTTAACACCGTACAAGTTATCATTTCCGCTTACTTTTAAGTACCAATAGAGAGAATGTGCTGTAGCCCAGGAAACAGACCAACCTTTACTATTATACCACCATATATTTCTACTTGAAAAAACCATAGGTGCTCCTCCTGCAAATAGACACTGGGAAGTGAAATTTGTACAATCACCGCCATTATCATATTGCACAGGAAAATATTTGTACGAAGGATTGGGATGCTCTGCATACTTTATAGCATAATTTACAGCATTAACTCGAGAATAGTTGGAATTTATTTTATTATTCATAATTTCTCCATAAGATTAATTATGTTATTATTTTATGATAAGATGTAAATAAAAAGTACAGTTTACACATATGAAGATATAAATTTTAAAGGTGTTTTAATATTATACTTTTGATAGTAGGGTGTGTATATGTTAAACTTATAACATGAATTTTTAAAATAAAAATAGTTTTTATGGGGGAATTAAAATGATTGTAACTACTACTAATAGTATAGAAGGTAAGAAAATTATCCAATATAAGGGGATCATTTTTGGAGAAGTAATCTCAGGTGTAGATGTAATTAAAGATATTGCAGCAGGACTTACAAATTTTTTCGGAGGACGTTCTAAGTCTTACGAAGGAGAACTTATACAGGCAAGGGAAGAAGCCTTGAGAGAAATGGAGAATAGAGCAGCAGCTGTTGGAGCTAATGCTGTTATTGGGGTAGATATTGACTATGAAGTATTAGGGCAAGGTGGAAATATGATTATGGTAACTGCTTCTGGTACAGCAGTAATAGTAGAATAAATTTTTGGGATAAAAGCTCAAAATTCATTAAAAGTGAGATTTGAGCTTTTGTTGTAAACCTTAAAGAGAAAATCTATTTTTAGATTATTAATAATTAGAGAATAGTAATAAGTGAGACAAAAAGGAGCGCGATTATGAATCTATTAGATAGATTAGATGGAGAAAGTGGAAGGGAATATGCATATAGAATTTTAAAAAATAATATTATGTCCTTAGAACTTAAACCAGGTGAAAACATTAGCGAAACTATATTAGCACAACAATTAAATATTTCAAGAACCCCTATTAGAGAAATTTTGATGAAATTAAAAGAAGAACATCTCGTCGAAGTAAAGCCTCAAATTGGAACCTATGTTTCATTGATAGATAAAAATCTTATTGAAGAGGCATTCTTTATGAGGTATTATTTAGAAATAGAAGTAATGAAACTGGCTTGTAAATATTTTCCGGAGGATAAATTGGCGGAACTTGAAAAATGCTTGATATCGCAAAAATATATTTCTGGAAAAACAGAATGTGAGATAGATTTTCATAAATTAGATGTACAATTTCATAATATAATATTTTCAGGTGTTAAAAGATCAGAAGTTTGGAAAGGAATATTGAGAATAAGTACTCATTATGATAGATTGAGATTAATATCAGAAATTAAATATTCCAATGCAAATACTATTAAACAGCATGAAAAATTTATTGAAATCATAAAAAATAAAGATATAAAATCTGTTGAAGCTCTGGTGACTAAACATCTTAAGGAACCAAAAAAAGGATGGGAAGAGATTTTTAATAAAGATTTCGAATATAAGAGTTATTTTAAATAGTTAATTAGAATATAGTAATAAGGGAATAAACTATAATGCATTGATATAAACATCAGGATAAAAGGTACCAATATTTCTTGATGTTTTTTTGTACATATGCTAGTATACAAGTATACAATAGAAAATGTTTACATTGATTATCAGAACTTACTAATATATTAAAAAAGGAGTTGAATATTATATGAAAACGGTTTATCTAGAATCGCCAAAGAATATAAGAATTAAAGAGGTTGGAGAGCCGGTTAGAAAGGAAAATGAAGCATTAATAAAGGTTAGGGCATTAGGAATATGTGGCTCAGATATTGGGGCCTATAGGGGAACTAATCCACTGGTATCCTACCCAAGGATAATAGGACATGAAATAGCAGGAGAAGTGCTGGAGATAGGGAATAACAGTAAGGGAATAAAAAAAGGAGATAGAGTTATTATAGATCCGTATATTTACTGCGGTAAATGTTATCCTTGTAGTTTAGGGAGAACGAATTGTTGCGAAGATTTAAAAGTATTAGGTGTTCACATAGATGGAGGAATGACAGAATTATTTACCCATCCATCAGAACTATTGGTTAAAGTTCCTGATAATATTCCCTGGGACCAAATTCCTATGGCAGAGCCATTAACTATAGCGTTACATGCAATTCATAGAACTAAAGTAAAAGAAGGAGAACATGTGGTTATAAATGGAGCAGGTGCAATAGGAATATTAATTGCATTATCGGCTATAGCCTACGGAGCAGTTCCAATAGTTATAGATATTGTGGATGAGAGATTAGAATTTGCAGCTAAATTGGGAATAAAAAATATTATTAATACTTTAACGGAAAATGCAGAAGAAAGGATAAGAAAGATTACAAATGGAAGAATGGCAGAAGTGGTAATTGAAGCTTCAGGTGCTAATTCAGCCATAAGAAATTCAATTGATTATGTATCCTATGCGGGAAGAATAGCACTTACAGGATGGCCTAAAAAAGAAACAAGTATTCCAACAGATTTAATAACTAAAAAGGAACTTGATATTAGAGGAGCTAGAACCAGTGCAGGGGAATTTGAAGAGGCATTAAAGTTAATTTCTGATGGAACTGTGGATGTTAAGCCTATAATTAGTAAAGTAGTATCTATAGATGAAGTACCAAGAGCAGTGGAGGAACTTTCAGATCATCCTGAAAAATATCTAAAAATTAATGCTATTTTAAAATAGCTTTGGTTTCATCTCTTGCTTGTAATTAAAAAAATTTATCCTATGGCTGCCCCTCCTTTAATACTCATGTCTGATTCAAAGTTGGAGTAAAAAGTGGGTACGCCAATGGATAATTCATCTAAATTTAATGGAAGTACAAATCACAATTAAATAAGACTCATTGACAATAAAAGATTTTTTTATAGAGCTATCATATCTAATATAATTTTAAAGGGGGAACTTTATATGCCGTTAATTATAGTTTGCATAGGAATTGCAATATTATTGGTGTTAATAATGTTTTTCAAGGTAAATGCTTTTGTTTCATTAATTATAACTGCACTGATAGTAGGGTATATGGAAGGTATGTCAATATTAAGTATAACTAAATCTATTGAAAATGGTGTGGGAAGTACGTTAGGTTATCTAGGATTAATTCTTGGATTTGGAGCCATATTTGGAAAACTCATGGCAGACTGCGGAGCGGCACAGAGAATAGCTATTACCTTAATTGATAAATTTGGTGAGAAACATGTTCAAATTGCCATTGTATTAACAAGTTTTATTGTGGGAATTGCATTATTTTATGAAGTGGGAATTGTTTTACTATTACCTATTATTTTTACAATTGCAATATATGCCAAGGTACCACCACTTACTATAGGAATATCTGCAGCAGCGGCACTATCTGCTACCCATGGATTTTTACCACCACATCCGGGAGCCACAACTATTGCTGTTATATATAAAGCAGATATAGGCTTGACTTTGCTATACGGAATAATAGTAGCAATTCCTGCGGCTCTATTAGGGGGTCCTTTTCTTGCTAGGTTCTTAAAAAAATTTGACCACGAAATTCCTAAGGATTTGTTTAATAAAAAAATGTTTAAAGAAGAAGAAATGCCAAGTTTTGTTGTAAGTGTGATTACAGCATTGATTCCAGTAATACTTATGACTTTGGCTACAATTGGCAAGATGATTTTAACTAAAAAATCTAGTCTACAAACTTTATTTGAATTCATAGGAGATCCAGTTATAGCTCTATTGATAGCATTACTTATAGGATTTTTTATTTTCGGCATAAACAGAGGAAAAAATATGAAGGAAATTGAAAAAACAGCAGGATCGGCTTTAGGTGCTATAGCAATGATTGTATTTATAATAGCTGGTGGAGGCGCTTTTAAGCAAATACTCATAGATAGCGGCGTAGGAAAATATATAGTTACGCTTATACAGGGAAGCAACATTTCTCCAATATTTTTAGCTTGGTTAATTGCATCACTTATAAGAATTGCTCAAGGGTCTGCTACTGTAGCAGCTATTACAGCAGCTGGAATTATGATGCCTATAATTCAAGTAAGTCATGTAAGTCCGGAATTAATGGTATTGGCTACAGGGGCGGGAAGTTTAATTTTCCCTCATGTAAACGATACTGGCTTTTGGATGTTTAAAGAATTTTTCAATTTAAGTGTACCAGAAACCTTTGCATCCTTTACCTTAATGGATACAATTTTGTCTTTTGTAGGCCTTGCAGGAGCATTGATATTAAATGCTATTATATATTAGGCAGCTTAAAAAAATAATTAATCCGGTATGTTAGTTTATTTTTAATACTGCTGCGTTAACAAAACCATCTGATAGATGAATCACTATCATGGTGACATGTTTTCTTGTTGAATTCAAAATAGACGTTGTATCTTTGAATTGTTATTTATTTTAAGATACCTTAATTTAAATTTATACGGGATAATCAATACAAGCGCAATAAGTCTGCATGTATTGATTATCTTTTTCTATACTTTCTATAATTTCATTCTTAGCTTTTGAATTATTTATAAATTTAATATAAAATATACTTATACACTAATATCTTATTTAAAAAGGGTGGTGGATAAAATGAAGGAAATTATCTTTGTGACAACAAATAAAGGTAAAATTGCTTCAGCAGAGAAAGAGTTAAAAAACATAAAAGTTTTATCTTATGATGCTGAACTCATAGAACCAAGAAGTGATGACATAAAGGAAATAGCTAAACAAAAAGTTATACAAGGATATAAAATAGTGAATAAACCATGTATAGCATTAGATGCAGGATTTTTTATTGAAGAACTAAATGGTTTTCCTAGGGCATATGTTAATCCCATGTTAGACACTATAGGAATAAAAGGTCTATTGAAACTAATGGAAGGCGTTGGCAATAGATACTGTGAATTTAGATCATGTTTAGCTTATTATGATGGAGTAGATATAAAGTTTTTTGAAAGTAAATCATCAGGAACACTTTCAGAAAGTATAAAAGGACAGGATAATGAAAATAAATGGTCTGATTTATGGTATATATTTAAACCAGAAGAATTTGATAAAACTTTAGCAGAGTTCGATGAAGAGGATTTCATAATATATGATAAGACAAAAGAGGACAGCTGTTTAAAGAAGTTTGGAGATTGGTATAGTTCATTGGCATAAAGGATTTTGAGACATTAGAGAAGCTTATTGATGATCTTAAGAATATAAAAGCCTGAATTAATAAAATAAATATTGTAAATTAAAAAAAGAGGAGGATTAAAAATCTCCTCTTTATTGTCGTTGCTCTGCTGTAACCACAGCACTTAAAGGGACAGAAGCTTCTGTAGAGCCTAAGACATAAATAGTATAATAAGTATTCGGTAAAAGCTGAACATTAGGAATAGTTAATAATGTATTATTTGATCCGGTGGCATTTATTGTGAAAGTATATGTTCCAGAAGGAAGGCAAGCATAATCAGTAATTTTTTTATAAGTAATATTGCTAAAAACTTTCGTACCAATGGATAAATTTAAATCAACAGCAGGGGCATCTGGTGAAAGGTGAACGAATCTAACACAAGGCCTTCCAAAATTTTGTGCAGTTACAGGCTCTGGAATAGTGTATAAACTTAAGTTTGGAGCATTTCCAATAATGGCTAAATTAGAAATAGTATTTGGTGCTACATAAAGGTCAGCATCAAGAAGAGGATTTATATTCTGCCCAGTAGGAAAAATTTTAATGTTATAGTTTCCGGTGGTAGCAGGAAAATAAAGTGAAAATTCTTTATAGGGTAAATTTTGTACAAGTAAAGTGTTGTTTACATAAATATCTAAAGCTGGAGAATTAGGTGAAGCGTTAAAAAATCTAATATAGGAATTAGTTTGAGATTCTCTGTAGTCTTTTTCTATGTTATAATCTGAATAAGTTTCGTTATTGTAGGCTGCGGAAGATTTTTCAGAATTTAAATTTGCCAAAGGAATACCCCCTAATAAAAATTATAATATATAACTTATTATATGAAGTAGAGCATTAATCTGTTAACATGTGTATATCAATTTTCTTAAGTTACGGCTAAAAAGTAAAATGTTGTTTAATATAAAATTAGAAAAATATCAAAATACAATTGATAAATAGTTAAAGATATGCTATTATAATTACCAGATAGATAAACAAAATATTATTTAATTATAATATTTTGAATGCATTACATTTACTGGTTTAAATTCTATTTATTTGGAGGTGCATGATATGAGTTTTATGCAAGTTAGTGATGAAGCTTATGAAGAATTCAAAAGCTTTTTAGTAAATACCAATGTACAGGATTTTAATTTAAGAATA
The DNA here is from genome assembly GCF_047718555.1 of Clostridium sp. GTDB lineage: Bacteria > Bacillota > Clostridia > Clostridiales > Clostridiaceae > Clostridium_I. Next base: position 56,692 of record NZ_JBDNRK010000008.1, read on the forward strand.
ACTTATTTAGGAAGAAACTGTAAAGAAGTAACTTTTAATCTTGATTATGGGGTTAAAGGTGAAAATGATGTTTCAGAACAAGTTAAAGATATTACTTTCATTATTGATAAAGAAGCATTAGAAGAATTTGAAGGATTTACAATATTATCTAATAGTGAAAATAAAGGAGAAGGTCTTGAATTAAAACCTATCAAAGTACCTGAAAGTCCTTGTACAGTTTGTCCGGGTTGCTAATTTTTGTATTTATGTAAAGTTAATAGATATTTAGGCGATGTTTTAAAATGAGCAGTATTTAAAGCATCGCCTTTTTATTTATCCCATGACTATCCATTCTAATACTTGAAGCCCACTCTGTGAAAGTTGGAGTAAAGAGTTGCTATGTCTCTGTATAACGATTTCTAAGTATAGTGCATTAATATTTAGTATTTATGAAAGTTGCCACAGATATAAAGATTTAATGTCTGGGTAACTTTTTCTATTGAAAATTTTACTTATTAGTACATTGAGGATTAAATTATAAAGTAATATAATTTAAAGTAATACAAAGTAAATGTTTGAAAAATTATCAAATTTGTTGATATGATGTATGCTATATGAGCTATTTAAATAATACATATAAATATAAGTGAATTTTTAAGAGGTGTTTAAATGAAAGTATTAAAATCAATAGCAACAGTTTCATTGATACTAATTTTTCTTTTACTATATATAACGGCTTGTTATTATATTGCTGGAAAAGGCATAAATATTTTTTTATATAAAAATGATAAATCTAAAATAATAGTATATTGGATAATATTTTGGATTTTGTCGCTTTCTTATATTTTAAATATTATATCCAGAAGTTTTTTGTCAGTAAATAATTTATTGACTTCAATATTTAAATTAGTTGGAGCAGTCTACCTTGCTGCCTTTTTTTATTTGATGATATTATTTCCAATTACTGATCTTATAAAATTTATTTCTGGGAAAATAGGTTTAAAAGGAGAAGCTATAAATTATTTAAATAAAATATATGATAATGGAGTTCTAGTTTTCATAGTAGTTTTTATTCTTATTTCCTTTGGAGTATGGGAGGCAACACATCCTGTTGTTACTAATTACAATGTCAATATAAATAAAAATTCTGGTAAAATTGACTCGCTTAATATTGTTATGGTTTCGGATGTCCATGTTGGCATAGGTGTAAAAGAAAAAGGTATTGATAATATGATTAGTTCAATAAATAGTTTAAATCCTGATATAGTTTTCTTTTGTGGTGATATGGTAGATGAAAATACTAATAGTAAATCCAAACAATATCTTGCACATGCTTCAAAAAATATAAAATCTAAATATGGAGTATATGCAATCACTGGAAATCATGAATATATCGAAGCAAATTTAGCAGAAACTTTTTCATATTTTAAATGTAGTAATGTGAAAATATTACAGGATACAGCAGAGAAAATTGATGACAGCTTTTATGTGATAGGAAGAGATGATCCAGCAAGTATATCTGTGACAAAACATCAGACAAAATCCTTAAAAGAAATATTGAAAAATGTAGACAAATCACTTCCAATTATAGTATTAAATCATAGACCTATAGAATTAGAAGAAGCTCAAGAAGAAAAGATAGATTTACAACTTTCAGGACATACCCATAATGGTCAATTTTTTCCTAATAATCTTATTACAAAACTTGTATTTGAAGATGACTATGGCTATCTTAACAAGGGTAGTTTTAATTTAATAGTTTCTTCAGGTTATGGAACCTGGGGACCACCTATAAGAATTGGAACAAAGGGCGAACTAGTCAATATAAAGGTAAATTTTAATAAATAAAAAATGTTAATGGTTACTATAAAAAATATCAGCATGTTTTCAATTGAATAAGGCCTTGTTGATATTTTATTTGTAAATATTCTTATATATTTTATTGACAAAACATACCGAACGGTTTATTATTAAAGCAGAGTTAATAGTAAACCGTTAATTTTATCCGATGACTACCATCCGTAATACTCCCATCTTCTATCAAAGTGGGAGATAACGGATGCCACGTCCCTGGATAACGATTTCTAAGTTTCAGATGGAGAAAAAAACTCCACTTGAAACAAAGAACTCTGTTTATGGGAGGAATACTTTTGAATAAAGGTATCAAAGGTGAAAATTCAAAAAAACATTTAATAGAAATAGCTGCTAAATTATTTTTGCAAAAAGGATATTCAAACACAGGTATAAATGATATATTGACCGAAGCTGGAGTATCAAAAGGATCCTTTTATTTTCATTTTTCAAGTAAGAAAGATCTTGCAGTAGAAGTATCTAAATATTATTATAAAATTATAGTACAGAATTGGCTTAAGCCATTATCAAATAATACTTGGGATGTATTTATAAATAAATTAGTATTAGATATAAGGAATTCTACATCACTTGGTAAGTTCTTTGGGTGTCCCATAGCCATATTAGGATTAGAAATAGCATTTATAGAAGAAGATTTATCCGATATGTATGCATATTCAATTAAGGAATTAATTGAGGTTTTTAAAAATTCTTTGAAAGTTTCTGGAGTATCAGAGGATAAATTGGATAGTATTGCGAGAAAAGCTTTCTCTATATATGAAGGATATACAGTTTACTATAGAATAACTAAAGATAAAAATGTAATTGACTTTATGTTGAAAGATTTATTGGAAATTGAATTGTATAATAATTTGTAATACATTTTTTATGCAAATAAATGTTAAATTTTTAACTAATTAATCTATAATATATTTTTACAAATTATAAACCAACCAGTCTATTATAAAAACAAAGTATATAAATGAATTTGATTCAGTTAAATTTTAGCATCAGTAAAAGATTATATTAGTCCTAATTCACCTAAAATTGAAAGCTTTTTTCCTAAAGCAAAATCTATAATAGTTATGGCTTATAGGGAATTATCCACTTGTGAAAGTCTTGACCCTCAGCTAGCTATGAATGGAAGGATAGATAAAGATGCGTTAAGACGCTTAAATATCAAAATTAGATAGTCATATTTTAATAGATTATTATTTCATATAGTAAAGCTTCTATATGAAAAATGGGTTTCATGTAGAATAGAAAAGATTGTGATAAAATTAACTATTTAAAAATGTTCATTAACATTTATTAAATATATAGTACATCTAAAATCAAAAATTAGGAGGAGATTTAAATGAAAGAAGTTGTAATAGTTAGTGCAGTTAGAACAGCTATAGGAGCCTTTGGCAAAAGCCTTAAGGATGTACCAGCAGTGGATTTGGGAGCAGCAGCAGTAAAAGAAGCAGTGAAAAGATCAGGAATAAAGCCAGAGGAGATCGATGAAGTTATTTTAGGAAATGTTCTTCAGGCAGGTTTAGGACAGAATCCAGCAAGACAGGCAGCGATAAAGGCAGGATTACCTATAGAAGTTCCAGCTTTTACTCTTAATAAAGTGTGTGGATCAGGCTTAAGAACTGTTAGTTTAGCAGCTCAAATAATCAAAGCTGGAGATGCTGATATAATTGTAGCAGGTGGTATGGAGAATATGTCAAGAGCGCCTTATTTAGTTGATAATGCTAGATTTGGATACAAAATGGGTAATGGGCAGTTTGTTGATGAAATGATTAAGGATGGAGTATGGGATGCATTTAATGACTATCACATGGGAATAACTGCTGAAAACATATCAGAAAAGTGGTCAATAACAAGAGAAGAGCAGGATGAATTTTCAGTTGAATCACAGAATAAAGCTGAAAAGGCTATAAAAAATGGAGAGTTCAAAGAGGAAATAGTACCTATAGTAGTAAAAACAAGAAAAGGTGAATTTGTATTTGATACAGATGAACAGCCAAGATTTGGCAGTAACCTAGAAGCATTATCAAAGTTAAAACCATGTTTTAAAAAGGATGGAACAGTTACTGCTGGAAATGCATCTGGATTAAATGATGGAGCAGCAGCTTTAGTTATAATGAGCGCTGATAAAGCAAAGGAACTAGGCATAAAACCATTAGCTAAAATTTCTTCTTATGCTTCAGCTGGAGTAGATCCTAAGATAATGGGATATGGTGCATTTTATGCAACAAAGGCTGCTTTAGATAAAATAAATTTAGAAGTAGAGGATTTGGATTTATTAGAAGCAAATGAGGCTTTTGCAGCCCAAAGTATAGCGGTAACAAGAGACTTAAAAGTTGATATGAATAAAGTAAATGTAAATGGAGGAGCAACAGCACTAGGACATCCTATAGGAGCTTCAGGAGCAAGAATTTTGGTTACACTATTGCACGCTATGAAAAAAAGAGATGCTAAGAGAGGGCTAGCTACACTATGTATAGGTGGAGGCCAGGGTACTGCATTAATAGTTGAAAGAGAATAATAATTTTTATATTAGTAATGGAAAATAGTTAGTTTAAATAAATATAAAGCTTAGATAACTACCTAAGCTAAGATAAATTTATAAATTAGTATATAACTTAAAAATTAGAGTCATAAATATATGACTCTAATTTTTTGGCATTTAAATATATATAAATTTTTATTTACCATCCCATAAGTGCTTTTCTACGTTAATACGTCCAATATTATTAAAGGTTATGCCTTCGTTTTCCAGCATAGTTCTTTGTATTTTTTTATCTCCAAATATATAATCTGCTGCTAATGTTCCAGTTTTATTTACAACTCTGTGGCAGGGGAGTTTGAGATCCTTTGGAGCAGCTCTCATAGCATAACCAACTATACGGGCATTTCTTGGATTTCCAAGTAATGCTGCTATTAATCCATAAGTAGCAATTTGTCCTCTTGGTATTTTGGCCACAATTTTGTATACTTTATCAAAATATTTTTCCACAATTTGCACCTCTAATATTTAGTAATGTTTAACCTGACTAACTTGGCGTAAGTTTCCCACTTCTTCAAGTGGGAGTTCAACGCCAAGTAAGCCATGCATTTGCAGTTCTAAAATTCAGATGGGGTAAAAGAATCCCCACCTGAATTAAGAACTTGCTTCAAATAATAATTGAAATACTTTTTATTAACTATGTTATATGATAGTCTATTTGTATAATATCATAACAGAAAAGTTTAAAATGAAAAGAGGAATGAGATATGTACTATGGAGAAAAAGTTTGTTTAAGGGCTTACAAAGAAGAGGATATTAAGCTGGCAATGGATTTTGTCAATGATAAGGAGCTTAAAAAGTTTTTAGTCACTAACATTCCTTTTCCAATGAGTTTATGGGAAGAGGAAGCTTGGGTAAAATCTCAAAAGGGCAGCGAAAGCGGTGAATATAATTTTGCTATAGAGGATATAAAGACATGCAAATATATAGGAGGCTGTGGTATTCAAAAGGTGAATTGGTTAACTCGTGTAGCAGTTGTGGGAATAATGATAGGAGACAAGGATTATTGGGGAAAAGGATATGGAACAGATGCTATGAAAGTGCTTATGAAATTTATTTTTGAGAATATGAATATAAGTAAAATAAGATTGCACACTTTTTCATTTAATGAAAGAGCTAAGAAGTGTTATGAAAAATGCGGCTTTGAAGTAGAAGGTGTTCTAAAAAATGAAATATTTAAAGAAGGTAAATATTATGATGAAATAATTATGGCTGCTTTTGGGAAAAAATAATGAAATATTTTATGTATTGATAATAATATCTCATTTATGATTAAATATATATAATAAGATTTGAAATTATACATAGTAATAATACTGAACAGACTTCAATAATGGAGATGATGCAATATGAAAGGTATGGAAAATCAAGATAAAATAATATTTTTTGACATAGGTGGAACTTTAGTAGGTGCTCCAAATTTGTTTTCATATATAGCCAGCAAATATAAAAATTCTCAAGGGGATACAATTGCTAAAGTAATAAGTGAAAACTATGATCAGCTATATTGCAATGTACAGGAAGATGGATTTTTGAGTGTGAAGGATATGTTGGAAATATCACTTAAAAAAGCAGCTTTGAAATTAAATATAGAAGATTTAAGTAATTTAGCCCATCACTATTATGAAGAACTATATATTAATCAATCTTATCTTTATGAAGATGTTATTGGAGTTTTAAATATACTGAGAAAAAGGAAAATAAAATTAATTGTATTTAGTAATTCTGATTCAGATATATTAATTAAAGAATTGAAGGCTTTGAATATATATAATTATTTTCAGGAATTTATAATATCCAGTGATGTTAGATCTTATAAACCATGCGATATTATAATAAATAAGGCATTGTCCTATTGCAATATTCCCAATAAGGATATAATATTTGTGGGAAATTCTGATGAAGATGTTATAAGTGCTAAAAAAATGGGTATTACTTCTGTTTTAATAAAACGATGGGATAAAAAACTCAATGTTACCAGTGATTATAATATAAATTCATTAGATGAGTTGCTAGAAATATTATAAACAGAGTTCTTTGTTTCAGATGGAGTTTTTTCTCCATCTGAAACTTACTAACAGAGTTCTTAGTATCGGTATTTTCGATACTTAGAAATCGTTGTCCTTTAGGGTAAATCGTTATCCAGGGACGTAGCATCCGTTATCTCCCACTTTGATAGAAAAGTAGAGAGCCAAAATTTTTAATTTTGTGCGAATCACTTTCACAGAGTGCGATGGGAGTATTACGGATGGTAGTCATCGGATAAAATGTGATATTATTCTTTGAGAGGTTTATTTAAATAAGTGGTGGTTGGTGGTATGGTATGAAAAAAGATGATATATTTGTATTATTTGATAAGGCATATATGGAGATCTATAATAAAGAACAGAGTAAAGCTGCAAAGAAAAAATACATGAATAGTGTTTATAAGGAGATCTACAAAAAAGTATCTAAATATACTAAAGAAGATTGGAAGGGCCTTAGAGAAAGATTAAATTATATATATGAAGATATAATTATTTTAATGGATAAATCACCTGCACATGAAAAAGTTCAACAAGCTATTGGGGAATTAAGAGAGTATTATAGTGACAGCTTTTACAATTGTAATTTAAATATGTTTAGAGCTCTTGGAAAATTATATATAGAAGACGAAAATTTCAGAGATAAAATTAACCAACGAAAGGAAGGCTTAGCTGAATTTTTAAGTGAGGCCATAGAAATATATTGTGATAGATCAGAATGGTGAAGATATTATTGCCATATCAGGTACTGGACACGGAGCTGATACAGCAATAATAATAAGGCCGGCCCATGGGGCGGATATATTGAAAACTAAAATAAGAGAGATTATTTGTAAACCGTCAGAATGGTAATAAATTAAATACTTCTTAAAAGCTGAGGGTTTAATATATCACTTAATTCTGAAAAGGGAATTTTTATTAAAGGTATTCCGGAAGCAACTGGAGCAATTTCGTTGAAACCAAAAAACAATACAAGATCATTATTATCCAAATAGTAAGGTTGATCTTCAGTTATGCCTTTAAAATTGCTGGCGGTATTAGGATAATAGTCTTGAGGATTTCTCTGTAAAATTGACCTTATCTTACTGTTTAATACTGATATATAATTTGAACCAGGTTTAAATAGATCTCCTAAAGGCATAGATCTAGCATTTTGAAGATTATAATTATAGGATGTTCTTATATAACTATTTCTTCCATTTATATATTGCTGATAGATTAAAGAAATACTTAAAAGGTTATTTTTGTTATAAGTTACTAAATAGTTGTTTGAAATTTGAAATGGAACTACTGGTTTACCTGCCTGCTGCATAGCTTTTGCATTTTCATCTGCAGCTGTTTCCATTTGACTTTTAAATTCTAAAATGTCATTCTTCACATTATTATTAATGTAATTTATAACATTAGGATTAAAGTCTCCGCTTAGCACTGGAATATTTAGATATTCGTGTATTTTATAATTTTCTGAATTTAGTGGCTGAGAAGTGGCAGTTAAGGTTTTTCCGTTTGCAGGATCATTTCTATGCATGTAATATTTTGGATAGTAATCCTGCGGAAGTTGAGAACGAGTAAGATTATTATGTCCTTTATGTTTATGGTTCATAATATACACCCCCTAAGATATTGTAAATAAGATTAACGTATATGTGTCAATATTTTTTAATTATTTTTTAAGTATCTAAGCCACTAACTAGAATATGTTGCAAGTATAAAAATGTTGCTTTTTACTGGCAAACTTCTTAGATATCTAGTCCAGTAATTAGGAATATGAAAATAGATAGTAAGTCAAAGCTGTGACGTATATTTTGAATTATGTAAGGAAACAGGTTTTAGTCATAGTAAAGATTATCTCAATATAAGTTGATTTTGCAGATTTAAAAACGTCACATTCATATTAGGAGGAAATTATGTCGCATATTAAAACTAATGCTATGCGCATTTTAGATAGAAAAAAAATTGAATATAATATTATTACTTATGATAGCTCAGATGGTAAAATAGATGGAATTTCAGTAACCAATAAACTTGGGGAAGATCCTAAAGTTGTTTATAAAACTTTAGTACTTCAGGGAAGCAGTAATAATATATATGTATTTGTTACTCCTGTTGAAGCTGAAATAGACTTAAAGAAAGCGGCAGTGTGTGCAGGAGAAAAAAGTATTAAAATGATAGCAGTTAAAGATATAATGAAATTAACGAGATACATACGAGGTGGCTGTTCACCTATAGGAATGAAAAAGGATTATAAAACTTTTGTTAATATTAGCGCTTTGGATATTAATAAAATAATTGTAAGTGGTGGAAAGATAGGTACACAAATTGAAATTTCCACTGAGGATCTTGCCAAAGTTACAAATTGTGAATTTAAATATTTCATAAAACATTAAAAGAAAAATCATAAGAAGAAAGGCTGTCCAAAATATTTGGACAGCTTATTAAATTAATGCTGTTCAAAAGTTGTTATTATTCCAGAAAGTGTATTAATATGATTTCTATCTTCATTCAGCATAGAGTCCACTAATTTTGAACTGTCCTCGTCTAGGTCACCTTCTACAATTTTAGAAACAAGCTTTATACCCATGTCTTCTCCATGCTGTGCCTTTTTTACATAATCTAAAGGTTTTTTTGTGCCTATATTTTTCACACTGGATATAGTTTCTACAACTCTACCTGTTACACCTACACTGGATACAGGAACTCCTCCTAGAGTTTGGATTCTTTCAGATAATTTAATGGCATTTCTTTTGTGTTCTTTTTGTATTTTTTGAAATTCAGCTTTTGTGTTGGAATCATCTATATTTTTTATATACTTTTCATAGGAATCAATAGCCATGTACTCACCCTTTAACACAGCATTTAGTTCTTTTATACTAACATTTTTTTCTTTTTTCTTTAAATTAGAAACATCAGGTATATGATAGAAATTATTTTTTTTATTAACAATATTTTGCTTTGTTTTACCTGTAGGCATATAAAAAACACTTCCTTTCACATTAATAATATGCTCATATAATGAATAACTTATGTTATGTAATGCTGTATAGTTCAGGAAAAATTTTCATAATTTTAATTAAATATATAAAAATAAAAAGATAAATGTTGTACAAACTAATTATAATAATCAAATTAAAGAAGTTTATTTTAATGATTTTTGTCTACTTTTTGTTATATATAATTTCAATTATTTATTATTAGTATTTTTTAATTAAATAATAATTAATGTGATATATCTTAGGAGGAGAATAATTATGGCTGCATATTCTAAAATACTTTTAATAGGTCATGAAAGCAAGGATGGATTGGAAGACATATATGTAGAAATTCTGCAAGGTGAAGGTGAGAAAAGGTGGTATGAGGCAAAATATGATGAAGAAAAAATAAAACGACTTGGAAATATAAGATCTGTAATTCCAATAGATAGAGATGATCCCAATTCAACTTTAGATGCATGTATAGCTTTTGCTCCAAAATTATTTGAAAATTGTCCCTCATTAAATGATGTAAAAAGTGAATTGAAAGATAAAAATATGATAGATTTCTCTACTGGAAATAATGTACCGGAGTCTTGGAATAATCTTAGAGAAGAGGCAAAGAAAGAGTTAAGTAATATACACATATATGAGGCAGATATAAAAAGGCATAAAATTTTAAATAAAAATTGATAAAGAATAAGTGGAGATATTAGTTCATTTCCACTTATTCTTTATTTTAAAAATATATTTCATATAGAATATATTTATTGTTTCTAAGCATTTTTAGTCTAAAAGCTCAACACCTTTGGTTAGGGCTAATTTATATGTTAAAAAACTTAATATAGAATATAAAATAAGGAGTATTATAAAAGTTATAATTAAATTTAGATTTAATATAATAGAAAGAATTATTGTAAGTGCAGAGGTTAACATTAAAGCAAGCATTACAATAAAACCATTAAAATTTTGTTTTACTGCCTTTGCTTCATTATCCCAGTCAAGTTTAGGAAATTTTAAATCCACAAATATTCCTAAAAAAGAATAAAAAATTATTCCTACCATAGATATAATAGCTAACATAATTATCATTGTAAAATTGATTTTGAATACTATAGTACCAACTATTAACATCAGAATATCGGTTATAATACTTATTATTATGCCTAAAAGTACTTTGCCTAGAATTTGTTCCCTATAGGAGATTGGTAAGTATTTCATTATAAAAAATCCTTCACCTTCTCTGGAGATAGCCGTAGAACATATCATGTTAAAACTTGTTGCAATCAGTAAAATGCTTGTGGCTATGGATAAAAATGTATTATTCATAGGTAAATTAAAGTTTTTAGACATGCTGCCATTGCTAAATAGTATTATTAAAAGCATTATTGGTGGAAAAATTACGCCTCCAATTATACAATTTTGTAAATAGGCAGGAGTTCTAAGTAGTAATTTTAATTCTTTTATTACATAGGACTTTAATTTAGAATTTTGTATTGAAGATTTACTGAATTCCTTATCAGATAATTTTTTACCCTTTGAACTACTTTCTGAAATTCCAATAGCACCTTTAAAATATAAGCTCTGTGCAGCTATAACAAATATAATAAGAACTATAATTGAAATTACTAAAAATATAAGTAAATTTAATAATCCAGAAATACTCGTTGAATTTAGAAGACTAAGAGCTGCTAATTTAGCAGAGGGAAAAGCTTTAGCAGCATTATTAATGGCACCGCTGTTATCTTTAAGAGAAGTAATCATTGCACTGGGGCCACTTATTTTTCTTATATATACATTTACAAGTACTGCTAGTACTATAGCAAATATCCCAGATAAAAATTTGAATCTATCTTTGTCCTTAAATAAACCTGTAAAGGACATTATAATCATAATGATTAGTGAACAAATTACAATAGGTATTATTGGCAATGTTAAAAATACAACTACTCCATAAATAATAAAAAGGGCATTACCTGCCTTATAGCAAAATCCTATAAGAGTGGGTACTAATGTAACAATTTCTACAAAATATTCAAATAATATAATGACAATAAGTTTGGCACATAATATTTCATAGGGTTTTAAAGGCAGCGGAAGTAAAGTATCTATATCTTTGCTGAAGTAAAATATACTCATGATGTAAAAAAAACCGAATACTAGCATTACAATGCAGGAAAAAGCTAGAGTAGAAGTTAACAGCATACCTTGAAGATTAAGCTTTGCAAGAGTATCATAGGATGAAATTGTAGAAGCCGCAAATCCCAAAGCTAGGGGAAGAAAACATAATATTAGTAGTATTATCATTCCGAACTTTCTTTTCTTATTGAATCCAGATTCAAAGGGATTATCATTATTTTTTATTAGAATTTTAGTTAAAATAAATAATTTACTCATGTTCAGTCATCTCCAAAAACATTTTCTCTAAGGATTCGTTAGATTTAAAATGCTCTCTCATTTCATTTAAGGTTCCACAAAATAATAATTTCCCTTTATTTATTATTCCAACTCTATCGCATAGCTTTTCAGCTACTTCTAGTACATGAGTTGAGAAAAATACGGTTTTACCACTATCAGCATGTTCTCTCATCATCTGCTTTAGGGTAAAGGATGATTTTGGATCTAGGCCGGTCATTGGTTCATCAAGAATCCAGGTAGAAGGACTATGTACAAGTACGCCCATTATTACTATTTTTTGTCTCATACCATGAGAATAACTCTGTATTTTATCTCCAAGGGCTGTGGTCATCTCAAATCTTTCACTTAAACTTTGGATTCTTTCTTTTCTCAATTCATTGCTTACATCATACATGTCTGCCATAAAATTTAAATATTCTATGCCCTTAAGTCTCAAAAATATATCAGGACTATCTGGAACATATCCAAATTGTTTTTTTGCTTCAAGAGGTTTTTCAGTTATGTCTATACCATTTATACCAATATATCCAGAATCTTTTTTTAGAATTCCTGTAAGCATTTTTATAGTTGTAGTTTTTCCAGCACCGTTATGGCCTAAAAATCCAAAAATTTCTCCATCATTGATAGTTAGATTTAAACTATCTACGGCTTTGTTTGTTTTGTTGTAGCTTTTACTAACATCTAGAATTTCTATCATTGTGACAAGCCTCCCCATTTTTAATTTTAGTATATTTTAAGTCATACATATAAGATATTATAAATTTTTATTCAGGTCAAATATTTATCCGATAACTAGTCGCTGTAATACTCCAACTTTTACAAGGTGAAGATAACAGCGACACGTTCCTGGATAATTCATCTAAACTCAGTGGGAGTACAAATTCCCACTGAGTAAGATTCATTGATATTAATAGCAAAAACTAGATAATTAAAAAGAATGAAGCATATGGCAGTAAGCTTTTAATTTTTTCTTATTTTATACCGGGTGTACGGCACGTAACGGGATATTTTGCAGGTATTACTAAAATATCCTTTAAAAAGTTTGCTATTAATGCATATATAGGTGGAATTTTATGGAGTTTTACATTTATAACACTTGGAAAAACCTTAGGCAGCGGATGGAATAGATTTCATTTCTATATAAGAAGATATTTTATTTTAATAGCTATAGTTTTAGTAATTATAATATTGATAATCTTTATTTATAAGCATTACAAAAAGAATTCATGATATTTTTGTTTTTGGATAATAATTGGTATAATATTCACTCCTATTGGAAACTATATAGTTGAGAAAGGGGTGCTACATATGTCTAAAAGAGGCAATTCTGATAAAAAGAACGATAAAAACATTCTAGAGTCTGAAAGTGACTACGAAAAAAATAGACAGGAAAAAACTAAGAAACATAAATAGAACGTATAAAAATAAGTAATATTTATTAATGTAAATTAAAGAAAAATGGGCTGTCTCACAATGCATATTATGCATAGCGAGACAGCTTCTTAACTATTCTACTATTAAGAATAATTATTAAAATCTGATTTTTATTAAACAAATGAGGCCGTTCTCAAATTAAATGAATATTTATTCCTTTGGAGACAGTCCATTTTTGTTATTTTAAATTTGCTGGATTTTCATCATATTTGTTGTACCTGTAGTACCGGCAGGTATTCCAGCAGCAATTATAACCAAATCACCTTTTTTTATATAATTAGCCTCTAGAGATTTCTTTACAGCATCTTCAATTAATTCATCTGTAGAAATTAATTTGTTGGATACTATTGCCTTAACCCCAAAATTTAAGGAAAGAGCTCTGGCAACTTTTTCACTTGGTGTAACTGCAACGATTGGACATTCAGGTCTATATTTGGATACCATTCTAGCGGTATGGCCAGTTTGAGTTGAGGTTATGATTGCAGCAACTTTAAGTTCTTGGGCAGTAGTACAGGTAGCTAGGCTTATAGCATTTGATACATTGCTTATACTACTTTCTCTTCTCTTATTTAAGGCATCAGAGTAATCTATATTTGCTTCAGCTTCCTTAGCTATGTTAGACATAGTAGCAGCGGCCTCTAGTGGATAATCGCCACTTGCACTTTCACCACTTAACATTATGGCATCTGTTCCATCAAATATGGCATTTGCTATATCTGATGCCTCAGCTCTGGTTGGTCTTGGATTTCTTATCATTGAATCCAGCATTTGAGTTGCGGTTATAACAGGCTTACCAGCTTTATTACATTTTTGTATTATCATTTTTTGTATAATAGGTACTCTTTGAAGTAGAATTTCAACACCCATATCTCCCCTTGCAATCATAATTCCATCAGCAGCTTTAATTATTTCATCAATGTTATCTACTCCTTCCTGGGTTTCGATTTTAGGTATTATTTGAATTTTTTCTCCACCATTTTCATTAAGTATTCTTCTCACATCTAATACATCTTCAGCCTTTCTTATGAAAGAAGCAGCTACTATATCTACTTCCTGTTCACAACCAAATATTAGGTCGGCTTTATCCTTTTCAGTAACAGCAGGAAGACCTATGGACACATTGGGCACATTTATACCCTTGTGGCTTCCAATGTAGCCTGTATTAAGGGCTGTACAGTGAATTTCTTTACCTTCAACAGAATCTATTTTTAATTCTAATAGTCCATCGTCTACAAGTAACATTCCACCTGTTTTCACATCTTTATATAGTTGCTCATAGGAAACAGAGCATCTTTCCTTATTTCCAAGAAGTTCTTCACCGCATATAAACACGAATTTATTACCTTTTTCTATTAACACTCTATCATTTTCAAAATTATGGGTTCGTATTTTAGGGCCTTTAATATCCAGCATGATGGCAACTGGTTTATTGAGCTTCTCTCTAAGCTTTTTAATAATATCCATCTTTTCTTTATGACTTTCATGAGTGCCATGAGAAAAGTTAAGCCTTGTTACATTCATACCAATATTTATAAGTTTTTCTAGAGTTTCTTCTGTATCACTGGCTGGACCAATAGTAAAAATCATCTTTGTTTTTTGCATAATAAAATCTCCTTGTCAATATATAATTTTGAATAAAAATATTTTATGGTATACTATTGATATCAGTTAAGCTTATTATTAGTATATTTATAGCTTAATGAATTTATAAGTATAAAGTTACATTATAGCTTTTACAAATAGGATGATTTTGAAACATATTAAGGCATGGTAAATAATATGTGCACTATTTTTTTGCTTGCTGTTTGTTTTCACATGTCGTATTGAATAAATTATAAAATAGATTTATAAAAAATTTATTTATATAATAATATTTTTAGGAGGTGTGTTTTTTGTTTATTAATGATACAATACTTAAAGTCAGGTATGCTGAAACAGATAAAATGGGAATTGTACATAATTCCAGATATTATATATGGTTTGAAGTAGCAAGAGATGAGTATATAGAAAAATTAAATATTACATACAAAGAACTTGAGGATATGGGAATAATGATGCCTTTAGTTGAAACTCATTGTAAATACCTAGAAGGGGCAAAATATGGTGATGAGATTTTAATAAAGACCTCTGTTATTGAAATAAGTGGGGTAAAGGTAGTTTTTAATTATGATGTGTTTAGAAATAATGATAAAAAGCTTTTGGCAAAGGGAGGAACTACCCAAGCCTTTGTAAATAGCAATGAATTTAAAATAGTTAATATTAAAAAGAAATATCCAGAGGTATGGAAGCTATTTGAAAAGTTAATGTAAATATTCAATTTGTATTAATTGATAGTTAAGAATTGAGAGATGCAAATAAGAATTCAAAAAATGAGAACATTGGACTAACAATAGTTGTTACATATAATAAATTAAGATTTTATGAAGTAAAAGAGGGATAAAATGAAAAAAGCAGTTGTTCTATTATCAGGTGGTTTAGATTCGACCACAGCTTTATATTTGGCAAAATCACAGGGCTTTGAAGTTTATGCTATTTCTTTTAATTATGGGCAGAGACATAAAAAGGAAATAGAGTCTGCAAAAAAGGTTGCAGAAAAGGCAGATATAAAAGAACATATTATTGTGGATACAAATATGAATGCATGGGGAGGTTCAGCACTTACTGATTCTCATATACAAGTTCCAGAGGGAGATGAGAATAGGCAAGATATTCCTGTTACTTATGTACCAGCAAGAAATATGATATTTTTATCCTATGCAGCTTCCTATGCTGAAGCTGTGGGAGCACAGGATATATTTATAGGAGTAAGCCAGGTAGATTATTCCGGATATGTAGATTGCAGAAAAGAATTTATAGATGCTATGGAAAATGCAATAAATAAAGGCACAGTATGTGCAGTTGAAGATAATAAGCCTATAAAAATACATGCTCCATTTATGAATATGACAAAAGCTGAAGAAATAAAGCTGGGAATGGAATTAGGGGTAGATTACTCTTTGACTTGGACCTGCTATAATGGTTATGAAAATGCCTGTGGACATTGTGATAGCTGTTTACTAAGACTTAAGGCTTTTGAAGAAGCGGGATATGAAGATCCAGTGAAATATATGGATTAAAACTGGAAAAATTACACTCCTGGGGTGTAATTTTTCCAGTTTTTAGTTTCTGGCTTTTTTATTTTTCATAAATCTCTATAGGCAGATCATCAGGATCACTGAAGAAAGTAAATTTTTTATTAGTAAATTCATCTATTCTTATGGGTTCTGCTACTATTAGATTATCTTTTAAATATTGAACTGTATCGTCTATGTTATCTACCTCAAAAGAAATATGTCTTAAACCGCAGGCTTCAGGATAGCTTGGTCTTTTGGGCGCATTGGGAAAAGAAAATAATTCAAGTTGATCAAAGTTTCCAACTCTTAAATCTAGTTTATAGGAATCTCTTTCTTTCCTATAGGCTTCATGGATTATGGTAAAACCAAGAATTTCTGTGTAAAATTTTTTAGATTTATTATAGTCAGAGCATATTATTGCTACATGATTTATTCTATTGAATTTCATAATAAGTATCCTTTCCTATTATATTTGTATATTTAAGATTATAGTTTATATTTGCAATTATAACACATATTGCTAATATTTTTTATGATGCTATTTTTTATTTAAAAAGCTCTAATATTCCAGCTGTTACAGCATAATTTATACTTGAGTACATATCTTATAAAATATTTATTAATGGTATAGTATCATAATAGTCACTATTTTAGAGAATAATATCATAGAGTATAGTAACTGTATACTGCATAAACAGAGTTCTTTGTTTCAGGTGGAGTTTTTTTCTCCATCTGAAACTTACTAACAGAGTTCTTAGTATCGGTATTTTCGATACTTAGAAATCGTTGTCCTTTAGGGTAAATCGTTATCCAGGGACGTAGCATCCGTTATCTCCCACTTTGATAGAAAAGCAGAGAACCAAAATCTTGGATTTTGTGTGAATCGCTTTCGCTGTGTGCGATGGGAGTATTATGGATGCTAGTCATCGGATAAAATAATAGTTTTTTAGATGTAAAGAGGTGTGAATATATTGAATAAAGCTTTATTTTTAGACAGAGACGGAGTTATAAATGAAAACGAAAAACCTATAAATAAACCTGAAGATTTTAAATTATATAAAGGAGTGAAAGAAGCTTTAAGCAAGGCACAGAAAAATGAATTTGAAATATTTGTAGTGACAAATCAGGGAGGAATTGAGATTGGACATATTACTGTTGAACAACTTAATAGAATTCACGAGAAAATGATTGAAATGTTAAAACCTTATTGTAATATTAGAGAGATAAAATTTTGCCCAGACTACCATTTAGATAGTGGGTGTAGAAAGCCATCACCTAAAATGATATTGGAATTAGCAGAAAGATATAACATTAATCTTAAAGAAAGTTATATGATAGGTGACAGAGATACAGATATAGAAGCTGGAAAGAGAGCTGGCTGTAAAACTGGAAAGATAGGTAGATTTAATAGTGATGCCGATGTTAATGGGAAAAGTTTATATGATATAGTTAATAATATAATCAATTAGTATAAATGGATAAAATTTATATATAATTTTCACAACAATTATACTAATATTTAACGAATTAGACTATTAAAGCATTACATTTACTTGTGAATATTATCATGAAATATATTAAAATTACAATTTAACAAAATAAAACTAAGTAGAAGAAGTTTTTTAGTGAGACTTCTTCTGTTAAATTTAAGCTATCTTTTTTAATTTATGTTTATTTGATGAGGTTATATAATATCCATAGGCTGTAATAATAATTGCTGCAGCATAAGGGATATATAATACAAAAAATTCTGGGATTATTTGAAGCATTAATTCATCATGTAAAAACATATCAAAAGCAGTGTGGGCAAGTATGGCACCACCTATGTATATTACAAAAGGATGTTTTTTCATAATGTTTGCTACATATACGCTTCCTAAAAATATTATTGGAATATTTATAAGAAGACCGAAGACAATCAAAAATATATTGCCGTTTGCACTGCCTGCTATAGCTAGTACATTATCAATACTCATAGTTAAATCTGCAAGGACAATACTGTAAATAGCACGCCAAAAACCATGTACACTTTTTTGCTTTAGTGTATTATTATGTTTTGGTTTAATAAAATCAAAGGTTATTATTATGAGAATGATACCTCCAACTAATTTAATTGGGAGTCCTTCAATCATTAAAATGTATGTAATGAAGCAAGAAAATATTATTCTTAATACAATTGCAAAAATAACTCCTATGAAAGAAGCCTTTTTTGCAAGCTTTAAAGGTAAATCTTTTGTAGCTAGTGCTATTATACCTATATTGTCTCCGCTTAATACAATATCTAATAAAGTTATTTTTATTATTCCACTGATAATTAAAATATAGTGATCCATAATTTTCCTCCAATGGCTTTATATTATATAAACATTTATATATAGAATTATATTATAAATAAATAATTTAATGTAATAAAAATAAATTATTTATCTTAAAAGTTAATTATAGTAATAATTAAAAACATATGATTATATAATAAAACTATTGAATAAATTCAGATATTTAATTAACAAAACGTATTACAAAATCCCTTATTAGGATTAGACAAGTAATCCTAATAAGGGATTGATGTTTATAAAGGTATTTATATAAATAAAATTAAGGATTACTAATAATTTCTTGAGCTAAAGTTAGACAATATATAATTTTTTGTCAAATACTTCTTTAAATTCATCAGTAGCAGTTAAAGCTTCTTTAATTTCAAGAGTAGGCATGGCATCAGAAATAGTTTTTATTATTACAGTATCCTCATCTATAATGCATTTAACATCTTTTACTATTGAAATCATACTTTTATCTAGATTTTCTGCAAGTCTTAATAACAATCCTAATTGCCTTATGGTTTCCAAATCTTCCTTAGTAATTATAGTTTTGTATTCAGAATAATTAATTGGAAAACTATCATCTCTATGGCTTGCTGCTATGCAGGCACTCATTACTAACTCCCTATGGGAAAGTCCATTGATCTGTGAATTGAGTATCATATATAGAGAATGTTTATAGTGAAAATAGTAAGTTATATTGGAGCCAATGTGGTGCAGCATGGCAGAGGTTTTTATAATATTATGTAGGCTGCAGGCACTTTTTATTAATGGTTTAAGTTCACTATATAAAGAATTCATCAAATGATATATGTGCTCAGCATGCCTGAAATTGCTATTATGATTTATCAATAAAGTATTGATAGAAAAATCAAGTACATCCTTTATGGGAGTATTATCTTTGCATATATGACTATACAGTAAGCCCTCTCTTATGCCATTTCTGCTTATAATTATATCTTCAATAGAACAGAATTCTATTAAAGTTGAAATGGCAGCGGCAGCACCTACAAAAATATCGGCTCTATCACTGGATAAACCTTTGATCTTTTTCCTTTGAACATTGTTTTTACTCTTTACTAAATTATAAATGGATATAATATCTGTGTCTTTCATGTGATAATTATGCATTAGGTTTAGAGGATAGTTAATAGATTTTCTATGGATTTTACCTAGTGTTCGTATACTTCCACCAATACCTATTAGAGTGTAGCCTTTAGCTTCCTTTAGCCACTCTAAATCATTAAATTGTTTTAGTAAAAAATTTTTAAGTATATTTTCTTTATCATCTTCAAGTACATCGTTAATTTCAAATTTTTTAATTAAATTTATTGCTCCAAAGGGAATACTAATACTATGTATAAGTTTTCTGTGTTTTACAAGTATAAGCTCAGTACTTGCTCCACCAATATCCACTATAAGAGCATTATCTACATTCATACTGTTTATAGTACTGAAATAGTCATAATAAGCTTCTTCTGTACCAGTTAAAACAGTTATTTTTAGTCCTATACTGTTTTCTATTTTATCTAAAAATTCTCTTTGATTTTTAGCGCTTCTTATGGCCTCTGTTGCCACTGCTGTTATTTCTGAAACTTCAAAAGCAGTGCATATATTTTTATAGGTGGTTAGTGTTTTTAAGGTCAGCTCAATTTTTTCCTCTGACAATATTTTATTTTCATCAAGTCCATCTCCAAGTCTTAAGTATTCTTTAAGTTCATTTATTATGCGTATAGAATTTTTATCACCTATATCTGCAAGCAAAAGGCGTACTGAATTAGATCCTATGTCGATTATACCTATCCTTTTGTTCATAAAGTCACTCCTTATATAAATAAATTCATATATTTTAATATATATATAATCTTTCTCTGCTATAATATATATTATTTCATAAAATAATTATATTCAATATAAATTTTTTTACTATTTGGGATAAACTAATAATAAATTTAATTAATTATGTTGTTTTATGTAATTAGGGAGGATACAAGCAAATGGAAAGTACTCATAGGGAAACCGTTGCGGCTTTAGATCTTGGAGCTAATTTTTTCAGAATGATAATTGCTGAAATCAGCAGTGATGGTAGTATTAATATATTAGATGATTTGCAAAAAAATACGTCTTTGGGGAGAGATACTTTTACCAAGAAAAGAATAGGTGTAGAGGCAATTTATGAGACTTGTTCAATATTGGATGGCTTTGTAAAGCTTATGAAGGACTATGGTGTTAAGTATTATTGGGCAGTTTCTACCAGCGGGATAAGAGAAGCTGAAAATAGAGAGTATGTATTAGAACAAATAAGAGTAAGAACTGGAATACTAATTGAGGTAATAAACACATCTCAGGAAAGATTTTTAGTATTTAAAGCTTTAAGAGACAAAATAGAAAACTCAAAGGAAATATACAATGAAGGTGCAATGATTCTTAACATAGGTTCAGGTGGTATTGAAGTTTCTATATACAATGAAGGAAGTCTTAAATTTACTGAATATATAAAGATAGGTTCTCTTAGGCTGAGAGAAATCTTAGGGGGACTTGAAAATAAAACCTTAAATTTTTCAGAGGTCATGACTGAATTTGTAGAAAGTAGAATTTACACCCTAAGAAATTATTTAGAAGGTTATAAAGTTAAAAATTTTGTTGGATTAGGTGGAAGTTTTAAATTTCTTTTAAAAATGTATTCTAATGAAGAAAAAAGATATATTTCAAGGGAGTCACTTTTGGATTTTTTAAATAAGATAAAAAATATGACCACAAAAAGAATATGTGAAGAATTTGATATAACAATGGGGGAAGCTAAACTTCTGCTGCCTTCCACAATAATTGTAGAAACATTTTTAAATATGACTTTAGCTGAAGGAGTAAATGTACCAAAAATTTCTTTAAGACATGGAATGTTAATAGATATGCTGAGTAAAAAACTTGATCCCAGCAAGAAAAGGATGTTTGATCATGATATTATAAGTTCCGTTTGGTATATAGGCAGAAAATACGGCATAGATAAAAAACATTCAGAAAGAGTAAAGAATTTGTCTCTTGAAATATTTGATAAAACCAAAAGATTTCATAGATTGGGAGATAGGGAAAGATTATTCTTAGAAATAGCAGCCATACTTCATGATGTAGGGAAATATGTAAACTTAAATGAAGATGGTTTTTATTGCTATAATATTATTTACTATGAAGAAATACTTGGATTATCTGATAAAAATTTAAATATTGTGGCAAATGTGGTAAGATATCATGGTGAGGAGATACCATCACTTTCTCATGAAAATTATAAAACTTTAAATTTTACTGATAAAATAATTGTATCCAAATTGGCAGCTATTTTAAAACTTGCAGAAGCTTTAAATATATCAAAGAAAAATAAAATTGATAATAATATATACATAACAGTGGAAGACAGAACTGTATATTTTCAATTGGATACTTATAAGGATTGTACTCTTGAAATGTGGAGTTTTAAAAATAATGGTGAATTTTTTGAAGAAGTAATGGGAGTAAAACCTATAATAAAAATTAAAAATTAAAAATTTTGGAATAAGGTATTTTTAATTATTATTTTATATAGCTAAAGGAAAGGTGTAGTATGGATAGCAAATATGAAAATTTTATTAACAGAGAACTCAGTTGGCTGGAATTTAATAAAAGAGTTCTAGAAGAGGCTGCAGATAAAACTAATCCGCTGCTAGAAAGACTTAAATTTTTGTCAATTGTAAACTCAAATTTAGATGAATTTTTTATGATAAGAGTGGCCTCCTTAATAGAACAGGTACAGGCAAATTTTGATAAAGTGGACTTTGCAGGACTTAGCTCCAGTGAGCAGGTTAAAAAGATAACTGAAAAAGTTCATAAAATGGTACATGAGCAATATGACATATATAAAAATCTTGAAAATGAATTAAAAAATGAGCATATTGTTATATTAAAGCCAGAAGATATAAATAGTGATCAGACAAAATTTATAAATGTTTATTTTCATTCAAAAATATATCCCGTTCTTACGCCAATGGTAGTTGATAGCAGCAGGCCTTTTCCACTTATCCTCAATAAGAGTTTAAATATAGCACTTTTTATTGATGGCAAGGAAGAAGAAGAGAATATTTTTGCCACAGTGCAGGTTCCTTCTGTTCTTGGAAGGATAGTAGAATTACCTAAGTGTAATGATGATAAATGTTTTATTCTTCTTGAAGATATTATAAAAATGCACATAAATGATATTTTCATGGGCCACAATATAAAGGCTATAGGGTGCTATAGAATTACAAGAAATGCAGACCTCAGTATTGATGAGGAAGGAGCAGAAGATTTGCTAGAAGCTATTCAGCAGTCTGTAAAGAATAGAAAATGGGGAGAAGCTATTCGTATAGAGATAGAGCATGATATGGATAACAGACTTATTGAACTTCTAAATGAGGAATTGGAGGCTTCCTTTGGGGAAATATATGATATAAAAGGGCCAATTGATCTCACATTTTTATCAAAGCTAGGTTCTATTGAAGGTTATGATAATTTAAAATATCCTAATTTTAATTCTGTACCTGTACCAGAATTTATTGTAAGAGAAAATATATTTGATGCCATATCAAAAAATGATATCTTGGTGCATCATCCTTATCAGACATTTAAATGCGTTGTGGATTTAGTTAAGATGGCAGCTAGAGATCCTAAGGTGCTGGCTATAAAGCAGACACTTTACAGGGTGAGCGGAAATTCCCCTATAGTAAAAGCACTAATGGAAGCGGCGGAAAATGGAAAACAAGTAACGGTATTAGTAGAATTAAAGGCCAGATTTGATGAAGAAAACAATATAATATGGGCAAGGAAGCTTGAAAAGGCAGGTTGTCATGTTATATATGGCCTTCTGGGACTTAAAACTCATGGGAAAATCCTTTTAATAGTTAGAAATGAAGATGATGGGATTAAAAGATATGTGCACATGGGAACAGGTAATTATAATGACGTAACTGCTAATTTTTATACTGACATAGGGTTATTTACCGCCAATACATATGTGGGTGAGGATGCTTCTGCTTTATTTAATATGCTTTCAGGATATTCTATGATAAGTGAAATGAATAAGCTGTATATAGCACCTTCTGGGCTAAGAAAAAAATTTATTTCTCTTATAAAGAGAGAAGAGGATAATGCCAAAAACGGTAAAAAAGCAAATATTATAGCTAAAATCAATTCACTTGTAGATAAGCAGATAATAGAAGCATTATATGATGCGTCCAGAGCTGGAGTTAAAATTCAGCTTATTGTAAGGGGAATATGCTGTCTTAGACCAGGACTTAAAGGTGTAAGTGAAAATATAACAGTAATAAGTATAGTTGGAAGATTCCTAGAGCATAGTAGAATTTTTTATTTTTCTAATGATTCAAATGAAGAAATATATTTATCTAGTGCTGATTGGATGAATAGAAATTTAGATAGGAGAGTAGAAATATTATTTCCAATAGAGGATGAGGAAAATAAGCATAGAATAAAACAATTTTTAAATGTTTATTTATCTGATAACGTAAAGGCAAGAATTTTAAATAATGATGGAACTTATTCTAGAGTAACTTGTAATGAGGGCGATGAAATGATAAATAGTCAGGAATATTTTTCAAAGAAGGCTATAAAACAGGTCAAAAAGGCTAAAAAACAAGAAAGTCAGCAGAAATTCACCCCTGTAACATCATTGAAAGGTAAGTTTTAATGAGTAAATTTATATTGACATAGATATAGGTTAAATACTATAATTTAGTATAAACTATTATATAAGGCACATTCAAATAAATAACTAGTCAGTATGCTAGTCTATTTTGAATCCTACTACGTCAACAGAACCCTCAGATAGTTCACTATCCTCAGAACCTGTTTCCTTGTATGATTCAAAATATCCGTCGCATCTTTGACTTACTATTTATTTTCATATGCCTAAGTATGGATTTGTTGAAGAGGAGAGTAGCTAATAGAAAATTTTTAGCGAGCTGAAGAGGGTGGAAGTTCAGTGGTTTTTTATTAAAGCATATATTAATTAGTAGCTTATGGATATATATGTCCGTGTGAAGAGAACCTTGGAAAAACTTCAAAGGGGAAATATATTTTTCTTGATGAAAGTCGTTTTTGCTGCGTTAAAGCATTGAGTGGACTGAGGAATCATCAAATAAAAATAAATAACAGCTGGTATATTTGATGTGTTATTTATGTAGATGCCCAATGTCAATCAGAGTGGTACCGCGGATTATCCGTCTCTGCAATTTTTTGCATAGGCGGTTTTTTATTTTTTAATAAATTTTTATAAGGATATAATTCATCTAAACTTGATGAGCTTATAAATTTTCACTAAAGTAACATTCATTGATAAAAAGGAGAGTATTTATGGATTATAAGAAAATAATTGCAGAAAAAATTAAAAAGACTGTAGAATTAGAATTAGAAACTATTGAAAGATTAATAGAAATACCACCTAAATCTGAGATGGGAGACTATGCTTTTCCATGCTTTTCTCTGGCAAAAACTTTGAGAAAGGCACCAAATATGATTGCAGAAGATATTGCAAGAAATATAGATAAGGACGGCTTTGAAAAGATAGAAAATCTAGGACCATATTTAAATTTCTTTGTTGACAAAGGAGTTTTTATAAAAAATACAGTTGAAAAAATATTAATTGAAAAAGATTCCTATGGTTCATCCGAAATTGGAAAGGGTAAAAATATTACTATAGATTTTTCTTCACCTAATATTGCAAAGCCTTTTCATGTAGGGCATCTTTTCAGCACAGCCATAGGAAATTCATTATATAGAATTTTGTCCTTTGAAGGTTATAAATGTATAGGAATAAATCATCTGGGAGATTGGGGAACTCAGTTTGGCAAATTAATATGTGCCTATAAAAGATGGTGCAATAAAGAGCAATTGGAAAAAGAGCCAATAAAAGAACTACTAAGAATATATGTTAAATTTCATGAAGAAGCAGATAAGGATTCAAGTCTTGAGGATGAGGCTAGAATGTATTTTAAGAAATTAGAAGATGGTGAGAAAGAAGAGACTGAACTTTGGGAAAAGTTTAGGGAACTAAGTCTTAAAGAATTCCAGAATGTGTATGATTTATTAAATGTAAAATTCGACTCCTATGCAGGGGAAAGCTTTTATAATGATAAAATGGATGCAGTAGTAGAGGAAATAGATAAAAAGGGATTACTTGTAGACAGCAATGGTGCAAAGGTTGTAATGCTTGAGGAATTTAATATGCCTCCTTGTATAATTAAAAAGTCAGATGGAGCTACAATTTATGCTACCCGTGATTTAGCAGCAGCAGAATATAGGAAGAATACCTATGATTTTTATAAGAGTATTTATGTAGTTGGAGGAGAGCAAAGGCTTCATTTTAAGCAGGTGTTTAAGACATTGGAACTTATGGGTTATGATTGGGCAAAAAATTGCAATCATGTAAGCTTTGGACTTGTAAAATTTGCAGATAAAAAGCTATCTACCAGAAAAGGTGAGGTGATTTTCCTAGAAGATTTATTAAATGAATCCATATCAAAAACTTTAGAGATTATAAATGAGAAAAATCCTGAACTCAATGATAAGGAGGAAGTTGCTAAGAAAGTTGGAGTAGGAGCAATGATATTTACTTATCTTAAAAACGGCAGAGAGAAGGATATAGTTTTTGACTGGAAAGAAATGCTCAGCTTTGATGGTGAAACTGGCCCTTATATTCAGTATACTTATGCGAGGGGAAAAAGCATATTGAGAAAACTTGGAACTGCCCAGGGTGAAATAAACTATTGTAAGCTAAATACTGCTGAAGAATTTGAGCTTATAAAGTATTTAGAAAGCTTTCAAAAAGCTATTTTTGATGCTATAGATAAATTGGAGCCTTCAATTTTAACAAGACATATTATAGATATTGCAAAGGCATTCAATAAATTTTACAATCTTCACAAGATAGCAACGGTAGAAGATGATGAAATTAAAAATGCAAGATTAAAGCTTGTGGAAGCAACTTCTCAGGTAATAAAAAATGGTCTGTATTTATTGGGAATAAATACAGTGGAAAGTATGTAGAATTATAGTATAATTATATGAAAGATCTTATTTTAAGACTTAACAAACCTAGGAATAAGTCTACATATTAAAAGTTTACAGGGAGGTATGGAAATGAAAGGTTTTTCTTGGAACATAATGATTCCGGTTATCATATTAATCGTCATATTACTGACAGCTTACAATATGCTCAAAGTATTTGTATTTGATAAGCTAAGAACAGTAAAATGGGCAAAATGGGTAGTGGTGGTAATTACTGTATTGTTAGGAGCACTAAACGGATATGCAGGAAATAAATTCGGTGAAACAAGCTGGCAATACTATATTTGTATGGGGTTGTTTGTTATAGCATTGTTTACTTTTTTCGATCTTTTGGGATTTGGAAGAAGGTCATCATCATCAAAATATAATAAAAAAGACGATGTAGTCATAAGGCCTAAAGCTAAACCTAATAGGGTGAAAAATAAAGATAAAGATAAATAATAATAAAACGAGAGCTTGCAAAATTAGCTCTCGTTTTGTTATTTATTAGAATCTTGCTGTTATAGTTCCACAGGCAATTTTTTTGCCGGAATTACCAGAGGGTTGAGTTCTATAATCATCTGGACTTTCATGAATAACTACAGATCTATTAATAATATCTCTAACTTTAAATTTACTTGTAAAAAAGCTCATTTTAGTTATAGAATTATTGTTGGAAAATAATACAGGAAAGTCTCCAGCATGGTTTCCATGTGGCTGATTGGTTGGATTCCAATGCTCACCAGTTTGTGGAAAAGGATTATCTGTAGTCCCTGGATTTCCACAGCTATTCTGATGTATATGAAAACCAAAGGGACCTATTTGAGGGTTATTGCCTTCTGCTGGTTTATAAGGTGGTAAGTTCTTTATATTAACATATACTTCACAGCCAGCAGGAACATCCTTAAAAATCACCGTACCGGTTATGTCAGGATATTTAGTACCACCCTTGACATAGGCAATAGCATAGGTGGGTACTGAAGCCCTTGTAAAGTTATTGTAATAAATATTGTCATAGTAGTATTCATTGTAGTTACTATACATATATATTCCTCCGATAAAAAGTTTACCGTATATTATATGTATAGTCATAAATTTTTGCTTATCTACAAATACTTAAATTATATACTTGAAATTTTAATTTATTATAAAATTAATCAAATTATTAGTTGTATAACTACAATTAAGTTGTATACTGAAATTCTTTATAAACGTTGAAATTTAGTAACCTAATAAATGTTAAAAATACAACTCCACCTGTACTGAGAGTATAGGTGATTTTTTTACATACAATTATGATGTGTACTGAAACATTAATATATTGAATAAATATGCATAATTAATTTATATTATGAAATATAAAATCTTGGATAGCTAATATGCGCACTATAAAATCCTTTTATTTAACATTTGATTGCATTTCTTTATGTACATTTAGGATAATGTTGGAACAGCCCTAAATGAATTAAATAATAGTTAATATGCTTAGAGAGTAATATATCGGGGCTTTTTACTTTTTTCAACAAATTTTGAAGGATAATTATAGATATTTGTTGAATTATTTATTCATAGATTTAAATTACATAATGTCTATAATGAGAAGATTAATAGTTAAGAATTTTATCAGGGTACTTTACATGCTTGATTTATTTTATTAGGAGTAGATATGACGTATTTGTAAGATATTGTGCATTAAATATATTCATTTGGAGGAATAATTATATGAATGAAACACTTAAAATTATAAAGGAAAGAAGAAGTGTAAGAGTTTTTAAGAATGAACAAATTAAAGATCAAGAATTACAAGCTGTTTTAGAAGCTGGATTGTATGCACCAAGTGCCTTAAATGAGCAGTCTTGGCACTTTACTGTTATACAAAATAGTAAAGTACTTCAAAAATTTACTCAAGTTGCAAAAGCTGCTTTAGCTAAATCACATATTGTCCAGTTAAGAAGTATGGCAAACAATGATAAATATAAAGCATTTTATAATGCTCCTACAGCTATAATTATATCTGGTAATATGAATGCATCTAATCCTCAAGCTGATACTTGTGCAGCTACTGAAAATATGCTAATTGCAGCAAAATCTCTTGGACTAGCTACTTGTTGGATAGGTAGTATGCCATTTATATTTGGAAATGGTGAAAATATAGAGCTAAAAAAAGAACTTAAAATACCAGAAGGATATAATCCAATAAACTCTATTGCTATAGGATATGCTGCTTCTGAAGCTCCTAAATCTCCTGCGAGGAAAGAGAATAAAATAACTATAATAAAATAATTTTTTATTTTACAATTTTCTATTATCTTAAATTAAGTAATGATTATTACACTTAATTTAAGATAATATTCCGGTGTGAATCAAGGATCATTTGAATTATGTTCGGAGGAAGTTTTTTATGGATATATCTTTAATCAAAGCCAAATTAAAAGATGCAAAGACTATTCATCACATGCAAATTAAAGCATTCATGCCATTATTGGAAAGATATAAAGATTTTGAAATAAATCCTGCAAATGAACCAATAGAAAAAGTGTTTGGTAGAATCAATCAGCCATCTACAGATTACTATATTGTCAAAAGTGATGGCATTGTTGTTGGTGGGATTAGAATAATAAAAAAAGATGATAAAGTCTATCGTGTAAGCCCTATTTTTATCTTACCAGAGTACCAAGAAAAAGGGATTGCACAAAAAGTTTTTCAAATTATTGAACAGATATATTATGATGCAATAAAGTGGGAATTAAGTACTATACTACAGGAAAAAGGAAATTGTTATTTATATGAGAAATTGGGTTATGAAAAAACTGGAAAAATGCAAATTATAAATAGCAATATGACATTAGTATTCTATGAAAAATATTTTGCTAAATAAATATAAAAAGAGTTGACAAATACAAACGTTTACATTACAATAAAAGCATGAAGAAGATATAAAAAGACTTCTTCTAGCAACCCTAATTGGGGTATGGCAACGATTCGTGTAAAAAAGACCTCCTAGAATATTACAACTAAAAGTAAGACAATTATAAGGAAGTTTATAATTCTAGCCTTACTTTTAGTTATTGAGCTATATATGAAGGACATTATAATTTATTTCTTCTGGCTTTCTATCTATATCTAATTCATATTTTCCAAACCTATTTATATGTTGCGTAATATATGGACTTAAGGATGATAGCATACTCTCTGTAAGTTCATAACCTTCATCTACATATTCATTTAAAATTAAGCTGATTGAATAGACGTTGTAAAATATTAAACAATTTGCTATGAGATGATTATATTTAATGATTTTACGCTGCTCAAGTCTATTATTTTCTTTTATTTCATTTCCACCAAAAGAAATCCATTTTGCAAATCCGTTAAATGCTTCGCTTTTATTTGTTGTTGATTGAATTGTTGATCTTAAATCTTCATCACGAAGACATTGCATTAAAAAACCAGTACGTATAACTCTTCCTAACTCTCGAAATGCAAGATACAATTTATTCTTTCTACTATAATTACTAAGTCTACGCAAAATTGCAGATGCAGTAATTTTACCGGCTTTTATTGAAAGAATAACTCTCAACATATCGGGTAAAAATGTTTTTATAAGCTCCCAATCTATAGTATCAGAAAATAAATCGTTTATATGTTTATAAACTTTAGTCGAATCTGGACGGTAAAATTTTAAATCCTTCCAATTTCTAATACGGGGCATAAGATTAATCCCAAGAAGATACGAAAATGCAAATACAGGAGAATTTTGGCCTTGGGTATCAGCGTGAATAGTGTCAGGTCTAATATCTGATTCATTTTTTAAAAGACCATCAAGTATATATACTGCTTCCCATACACCACATGGAATAAAATGACTAAATAATGCTATGTATGTATCTGAAACATGATAATATCCAATTCCACCATAACCACCATAGCGTATATGGTACTCAGATAAAAGATTTTCTTCATATATATCCCACTTTGTGCCATCAGCAGCGACTCTATTGCCAGATCCCCAATACTTAGGAAGCGTAAACCAATTATATGAATTTACAACTAATTTAATAGCTGAATTTAGTTTATCTTCATCAATATGTCTTTGATTAATCCACGCTACTTGCTTTCGATTTAAGTTGTCAAGAGAACTTGCTGTTTGAGTTGGTCCTAGGTTGCATCCATAGCAAAAGGTTGTGGTCAAATACCTTTCAATAGGATTTTCTATTTTCCCTTCATATCCTGAAGCAGGTCTAAAAAATCTAGTCCAATTCAACCAATATTCTGTGTCAGCAAGCATATCTAATATATTTTTAGAGACTAGGTGATCAGCAATATATGTTTCTAAAAATTTTAATTTACTAGGTTCTTTTTTCTTCTTTAATTTATGTAAAATTGGCTCTCCATTTTTAATTTCTAGGTATTGATTCGTTGGAAAGGATTTATCTGTTTTATTAATTTCAGATTGTAACCAATTTTTTGTATATTTTATAAATTCATCACTTTTTAAAGGAAGTCCAACTTGTTCACTATATAAGTCAATAGAATTATTATATTCTTCCCAGCTAATTAACTGATTACGATAATCAGAGAAATTATTACTTCCCTCCACATACAAATCTCCAGACTTTAAGTCAATCATAATTTGAGAAAATAAACATAATTCAAAATGTCTTCTATTAATTTTTTCTGTACAGGATGATTTTTTATTTTGTCCGGTAACAAACTTCCACCATGAATCAGGTATCCATGTAATATCTAAAAGCTCTATCCGTTGTTCATTTTCCTTCCCTTTATTTGCAATTTTAATTATATCTATAAAATCTCTATTTGCTATTTTATTATTTACAATAAAATTAATTGATTTCTCTAAGGATGTATTTTGAGTAGTCGAATAAATTTTTACGGTTTTGAGTATATTAATAAAAGCTAGCCTATGAGATTTATAAAATTTCCACATAAAAGGAAAGTTATTATTTGATAATGTTGCTAGATGTGCTTCACAATTATTTAAAACATTTTCAGCATCATCACCTATTATTGTGTCAATAGCAGCTAATCGTTGGTTAGGATTTTCATTCGTCTTATAAGCTATAACAATATCTTTGAGTTTAGATATTAATTCGTCTGACTTTTTTATACTTTCAAGTTGGGATTTTTCAAGTTCTTGTTTAGCTTTTCTATTAATATTCATCATTTTTTTAATAAACATTTCTACTAAGTCATCTACAACTGTATTTGATTGCACAAATAGTAATGAAACTACAAGTGCATACCTCTTTTTTGATTCCATAGATTTTAATCTGGCTGAATCTAACGTCCTTGCTTCATTTGCAAATTGCTGTATCTTAATATCTGGAATTTTCTTTAAAGCTAAAGCACACACATTTTTTTTAGATAACCATTCAATACGATTTATCATTTCCTTTATATTGTTGACAGTTGGCTTTCCTGGTTCTACTTTAATATAATTCCATTCTGTAAAATTTTTTTCAAAATCAACCTCAAATAATTTATCTAGATTATTACGTTCGTTTTCACCTATAAGGTTATAAATTTCATTATAATAGTCATTATAGATTTTTACCTTAATATTATTTACTAGCCGTACTAATGTATTAAAAGCAGGAAGTTCAAAGTTATGACGAACTAGTTCTTCAACCGATATATTTATTAAGTCACACACATCATCTTTTACTTTGGCAACTTCTGTAATTGTGTTAATAACTAACGCTTTCCCTGTTTCATCAAAGCGATTAATATTTAGGTATCTTCGAATATTGTTCATGTGTCTTTTTCTACTATTTGTATTATCATATTTTAAAAGTTCTTCTTGATTTACACCTACATCTAAAACAGAGGATATATGATTTACAATCACTGCAGGAATTTGTGATATAAATGGAAAATAACCTAGTCGGCCAAAAACTTTTAACATTACAGTAACCCAAAGTTTTGAGGTATCACTTTGAGTTATTGAATCAACAAAATTTATTTCTTGGAGCATTGGAGAAAATATTTTATTCAAATCTTTTTGAGTAATATTACTTTTTAGTCTTGGATATGCTGTTTCTGATATGTCTGGCAAAAAAATACCTCCTTTTAATCTTTTGTATTTTTAGTATCATTATCTTAAATATATATTATTTTTGAATGTTACACAACAGAGTTTTGTAACATTCAGAATGGCTCAACAATGGGGATTAAAAGAGATTATATAAATATAGTGTTATTGAATGTTACATAATTATAAAATATAATATTAATGTGTAACATTATCTTTAATGTAATTTATACAATATGATTCAAGGAGAAATAAAAATGAACTCAGTAGAACCAATAAGAGATATTAAAACAATTAAAAATATGAGAGCTATTTTAAAGAGTCAATCAACTAGAAATGAATTACTTTTTATACTTGGTATAAATGTTGGATTGAGAATCAGTGATATATTAACATTGAAGCTTTCAGATTTATTAAAACCTAATATGAAAAATGTAAAAAATTATGTAACAATTACTGAAAAGAAAACCGGTAAAACTAAAAAATTTTATATTGGGGATATAGTTGTTAAATTGATACAGACTTATCTAAAGGCATATCCTGAATCAGACCTAAATTGTTATGTATTTAGAAGTCGCAAAGGTGCTAATTCACATATAACTAGGCAGCAGGCATACAGAATATTAAATAACGCAGCTGAATCCATAGGTCTTATTGAAAGAGATGAAAATACTAATATCATAATATCAGGAGAAATTGGAACACATACTTTGCGAAAGACCTTTGGGTATCATGCATATCAAAATGGTACATCTTTAGAATTGCTTATGGATATATTCAATCACTCCTCAAAATCTCAAACTTTAAGGTATATAGGAATTACCGAGGATCAGAAGAAAGAAGTTTATTTACAATCTAATTTAGGATAGTTTATATACACATTAATATATAAGAATTTATTTTAAATCATGGTAAAAATGATATTATTATCTATATACTTACATCGCAATTGTAGGATTAGACGTACTAGCTCAAAAGGTAGTGCGGCTTTTTTTATTCCTACTTTGCCCCTGGTTACAGCTGCTGGTATTACCCCTATATATAAATTAATTATTTTTGTAAAAAACTATTTCCTAAAATTATATTATATGTAATTATATATATATAATAGATTTTTAATAGCCATAAATTAAAAATTTCAAATGTAAAATCATCATCAGATTTATTGAAATTACTTTGCACTTAATATCACAGATACCGGTCTTATATCCGATATCATTCTTTTCACTATTAAATTTGTATAGAATAATAAAAAGAATGATAAATTTAATATAAGATACCTAGATGGAAAGGGTGATTTATCTTGAAAAAGTTTTTACAAATATCAATACTTTTAATAATACTTATATTAGGTAACGGATGTGAAAAACTACATTCCACCAAGAATAGCGTAAGTACAGATAGCTGGGCTTATGAAAAAATGATTACTCTAAATAAAATAAATTATGTTGTTACATCTGAACAAATTGAAAAAGTCGATAGTAAACTAGGAGAAGTTAAACATTACTCAACTAATGAAAAAGATTTTGATCCAAATAATTTTTCAAATTACTTTAAAGTTGGAACTGGATTATACAAGATTCCTAATATTAACACAAAAGATGCAATTGCAGTTGAAATTGAGAAAAATAAATTTGTTAAAGCATCTAATGCACAATTAATTAAATAAATAGTAAAGGAACATCTTTACTAATAAAGAATGTTCCTTTACTATTTATAACAATTATTTTACACTAATTTTCTTTAACAAATTTTCTTTTGATATGTCTGAATTTAAATTTTTATAATTTCCTGATGTCTCATCTTTCAGGAAAATACTTTCATCCTCATTAATTAAGTAATAGCTATTTGCAGGACCTTTTTTTAAGAAAAGAATAACTTTATTATTTTTTTTAAGAGGAGTTACATCTTTTGAAAGTATCTGTACTTCGTCATCTTGTCCACCTAATTGACTTACTGTAATTTGGTTATTAGTTATAGCGGAATCACCTTTTAATACTTTATCTATTTTCAAATCAGAATCTAAATGATAATTTTTATAATCTCCCTTAGTTGCAAATTTAGTTCCATGTTCTTTAATAACTTGTCCCTCTACAACTAAATCTGCAGCTTTGGCCATGTCATTAGTAGTAACATATTTTATAGCCCAGGTAGGATCAGCTACTATAAACTTATCATACTTAGGATTTCCCTTTTCTTTGATAACCATATTTGCTTCACCTAATGAGCTGCTTGTACTACTACCCGCTATTATTGGACCATAAATACTATTTATAGTATTTATATCAGGAGACTGAGGAGTATTGTATGTACGAGCTAAAGATCCATCACTGTAAAAGGTATAAGGATACATTACAGAAGATGTTGAACTATTATGTCCTAGTCCAATGGAATGTCCCATTTCATGAGTAGATATACCATTAACTATATAGTCAGTATATCTATCTTGACCAGTATAATAAGTATTTACATAAGCGTTTACTGCTGTAAAATATCCTGAGGAATCTATAGAATAATACGTAATACCATCCCAGCCAACACCAGAATTATATGTATTACTACAATGAAATGCTGTACTCGATGACGTTCCTAGTGCAACATGCGTTGAGTTGTTCCAGTTTGACGCCGCAGTACTCCAAACATTTTGATAATAGGAATTAGTTCCGTCGTTTGAATAGCCAATTAAACCAGTTGGCCATTTTCCTCCAATAAGTGGAGTGTCAGCATATACATATACTGTTGAAGTAAATAACAAAATGAAGATTAACATTGAAGCTGATACTAAATTAGTAATTTTCTTTTTTAACATCATAATAACATCTCCCTCTGTAATTTTTAAACAAATCATTCTATAGATAGAATACACTATATTTTATGTATAATTTGTAGAAATTTGTTATATATAAATATTTTTTTAAATAGGGAAATATGATTGCCCCTGGTTGCAGATATGTTCCCATTATCCCAATTTATTCCCACTTTTCTTATATTGTTCATCAACTAAAAAAGGCAGTACTGCCTTTTTTTATTCCTACTTATCCCCTGGTTATAGAACTGCTGGTATTACTCTTTAGTATTAATTACTATTGTAATATTCTAGGAGGTCTTTTTTGCACGAATCGTTGCCGTACCCCTAATTCATAAAAAGAGTAAGTAAAAAAATTTTTAAAAGCGTTAGGATATAGAAAATACAGAATACAAATATTAAGTATTTGATTTAAAGTATGACTATATAATAATGTTAGTACAGTTTAAAAGATTGAGAATATGGAAATGAAATATAATTAGCTTACTAGATATACTAGAGGCTAAGCTATATTGGAACACAAGATTTAGTGAAATTTATCTTAAAAATTATATTTAATTCAAGGCTTATGTACAGATGATTATAGTACAGTATCCTCGGGGCAAGGGGATTTCAAGCCTATAAAGAGTCTTAGAGTACGAACGCTTGGAAGTAGAAATCTCTTACTTCTATATGTCGGAGTAGTTCACAAGTTGTATAAATATAATTTAACAGATGTTAATTATTAAATCAAATGTGTTCAATAAAAATAATAGATTTTATAATGCGAGAAGCATATAAAAATCAAAAAAAGGTGATGAATATTCAAATAATATCAGAAAATTTAAATGAATTAGGTGTTGCTTAACCACCAATTAGTTTATATATAATATATAACTAATTGGTGGTTTGATTTTTTGTGGTTGTTAATCTGGAGTTTATTTATAGTTTTAAATCTGCTTTCTTAAGCAGATCAAGTAAATTAGTCATAGGCCAAGGTCTCATAATTTAAGTTTTTATTTTTGATAAGTTCATATCATTTTTTATAACTGAATCTTTCATAGTAGTATTAATAACACCGTTTTAAAGCAATACCCTGAATCAGATCTAAACATTAGTATTAGGCACATTCAAATAAATAACTAGTCAGTATGCTAGGCTATTTTAAATCCTACTGCGTCAACAGAACCCTCAGATAGCTCACTATCCTCAGAACCTGTTTCCTTGTAGATTTCAAAATATCCGTCGCATCTTTGACTTACTATTTATTTTCATATTCCTTAATTAAATTTTAAATTATAACTTGACTTAAAGTATACTTTAAGTGGTATGTTTTTAAATAAGGGAGGTATTGCTATGGCAGAATTTGAAATAAGCGAAGTGTCAAAATTAATAAAATTAAAAACACATACTCTCAGGTACTATGAAAGTATAGGATTAATCACAAGTATAAAAAGAAACTCATCTGGAAAAAGAATTTATAGTGAAGAAGATATAAAATGGCTTCAAGTTATAAATAGACTTAGAGAAACTGGAATGACTATAGAGAAAATGAAAGAATACGCTCAATTAAGAAAGATGGGAGATTCAACTATTACAGAAAGAAAAAATATTATGAAAGAACATTTAGCATTAATTGAAGATAAAATTAAAGAGTTATTAAAATCACGAGATTATGTTGCAAAAAAAATTAAGATTTATACTGAAATGGAGGAAAAGATTAATGGAAGATAGATTAAAACGAGGATATATAAAATTGCGTGAGGTAGATGGGAGTGCTGGTAAAGATGTAGAAAATAGTTTGAATGATATATTTCCAGACTTAGTTAAGTATATGATTGAGTACGTTTGGGGTGATATATACTCAAGAAATATATTGGATCTAAAATCAAAAGAAATGGCTGTAGCTGCGGCATTAACAGCAATGGGAAATGCTGAGCCCCAATTAAAGGTTCACATAAATGGAGCATTAAATGTTGGTTGTACAATTAATGAAATTAAAGAAATAATACTTCAAATGTCTGCATACTCTGGTTTTCCAGCATGTATAAATGCAATGAACGCGTTAAAGAATGTGTTAAAGGAACGTGAAAAGCAAGGAATAAAAGATTGTATAGGCGATGAACCAACAAATAAAATTTCGCCTATGGAAAGATATGAAGTTGGTGTAAAAGAACTTTCTGAATTAGACAGTAAGCAGGTAAATTTTCTTGAAGAAACTTATAATGATTTTTCACCGGACTTAGTTAAATTTATAGTATGTGGTCAAGCAGATATTACAGCAAGAAATAATTTAAATAAAAAATATAGGGAAATTTCTACAATTTCAGCTTTAGCGGCTTTAGGTACTGCTCAGCCACAATTAAAATTTCATATTAATGCAGGACTTAATATAGGATTAACAGCTGATGAAATTAAAGAAATTATGCTTTTAACTACTGTTTATTCAGGTTTCCCAAAAGCTATAAATGGAACAAATATTTTAAAAGAAGTTTTAAAAGAAAGAAACGAATA
Organism: Clostridium sp.; assembly: GCF_047718555.1. Classification (GTDB taxonomy): domain Bacteria; phylum Bacillota; class Clostridia; order Clostridiales; family Clostridiaceae; genus Clostridium_I. The sequence continues at coordinate 94,770 of NZ_JBDNRK010000008.1, forward strand.
ATTTTATTTAAATACAGTTAAATTATTATTTTAGTAATAAATTTGAAGATAGACATAATATAAAGGGAGCTGCAAAATGAAAAATAATATAAAATCTAATAGAATTAACTCTAATCATTCTAATTATCTTCCAATGCCAGGATTACTTGCCCTGGCTATGACAGGATTTACAGCCATTATGACAGAAACACTTCCAGCAGGTTTGTTACCACAGATAAGCAAAGGGCTCAAAGTATCAGAAACTCTTGCAGGTCAGTTGGTTACCTTATATGCTATTGGCTCATTAGTAGCCGCTATTCCATTAGTTGTTGTCACTCAAAGGTGGAGACGTCGCCCACTTCTTCTTATATCTATTTGTGGTTTCCTTATTTTTAACAGTATCACAGCATTATCATCTAATTATATATTGACACTAATTGCACGCTTCCTTGCAGGAGTATCTGCTGGTGTTTCATGGGGAATGATTCCTGGATATGCTCGACGCATGGTCTCAGATCAGCTTAAAGGACGAGGTCTAGCTATAGCAATGATAGGTATACCAATTGCCTTAACTTTTGGTGTACCTCTGGGAACCTTTTTAGGCAATATTATTGGATGGCGCTATATATTTGGATTCATGGCAATGCTTAATCTTACATTGATAGTATGGGTAATTTTAAAAGTACCTGATTACCCAGGACAGGCCACTAAATCTTCCATATCTGTCTTAAGTATATTTACTACTACAGGAGTACGCCCTATACTGTTTGTTATTATGACTTGGATACTGGCTCATAATATTATTTATACATATATAGTCCCATTTCTTACATCATTGGGTATGAGCAATCATATTGATTTGGCATTACTTATTTTTGGTATTTCAGCCTTTGTAAGTATATGGCTCGTAGGTTTATTGATTGATCGTTGGTTACGTATGTTAGTTTTAATTAGTATAGCTGTTTTTGCATTGGATTCAATTGTATTTGGCATGGCTAGTAATAATTTTATGGTTATATATATATGTACTGCTATTTGGGGATTAACATTTGGTGGTTCATCAACATTGTTAAGTACAGCACTTGCTGAGACCGTTGTAGATGAAGGCGTGGATATAGCTATGTCAATAAGCACCACTGTATGGAACTTAGCTATAGCAGGTGGCAGTTTGGCAGGAGGAATACTTCTTAAAAATGTTGGTGCTGCTTCATTTACAAAGGTACTGTTTATATTGTTAATTTTCGCACTAATTGTATCATATATGTCAAAAAAGCATGGATTTACTCAATAAAAACATAAATCTAATAACTTTTTATCTGGATAAAAAAATCAAAATATAACTACTTTATAGTATCGATATATTTTATTCAATAACTAAAAAGGCATCATTGCCTTTTTTATGATTATTACAAACACTTAACTTTTACTAAACTAATTTTATTCATATATTTTTTTACATCTCTTAAGCCTTCTACTATTTCATTTCTTGAAAAGTTACATTTAGCAAGTTTATCATCACTCCATAAATTTAGTTTTTTATAAAATGATAAAGCTATTTGTAGATTGAAGGGTGATTTACATATTTCGATATGTTCAAATATCATATTTTCAGCTTCATTAATTTTCCCAGCATTTATATAATTATTGAGCATAATTGATAATAAATCATTTTCCGAAATTGTTACATTACCATTTTGTTCATTAACCAAACTATCCATAGCATTTTTCCCTGAAAAAATGGTAACCAATAGTTGTGTACTTGATTTTATTAATTTCATTATATAATCACTTTCATTCATATACAAATCACTCCCCATTATCTAGAAATATAAAACATTGGTATAAGAAATTATAATTAGTTGTAATAGCATGTATTTTTATAAATAACATATAAAAATTAAATATAAGTAATATACTGTATATTATATCATCTTGAATGAAGTTTTCAAATTGGTGTATATATTGTTTTTCTATTTTAAAGATAGTAGCCACATAACTGTAATGTTATGATACTAAAGAATATATTGCAATTTACTTTTTTGTCCATAATATGGTATGATTTTTTTATAAATAATTAGTATTGATTTGTAGGTAAATGCGAAGAAAAAAAGTATATAAAGTAGGTGAATAACGTGATATGTAAAGAGTGCTATAGTAAAAATTCAAGAATAACGCCACTCTTAAATCCAGAACAATGTTTAGAAAATCATACTCAATATATATAATCTCTCTGCCTCATTAGGTATCAAAATATCCTCATATTGAGCCATTAATTCAATATCACCACTTCTGATTGCTTCTCTCATTTTTTTAGTAAGAGCAAGGTCTTTTTTTGTAGTTTCATTAATTGTATGCTCATCTATTTTTTCGTGACCATTATAAATTGCATTGGCTTGAGTAAATGTAAAAAGTTTAATTGCAAAGTCCATAATACCTTGAGAGTGTTCATAGAATAAATCAATCAGTTTATCCGATAAAGGTACTTTTTCTTTAGTCCATTGATATTGCCATAGGGCTGTCATAAAGGTTTGCCATTCGTTTTTATCAGTTATTCTATCCCAAAGTATAAATCCATTACCACCTATCCTTCTAGGTTCTCTAATATTATCTTGAAGAACTTGATATGCTTTATTTGTTCCAATTACAAGAATGGGAACTTGAATTGTATTTATTATTTCAACAAGGAAATCTAGCAATTCTTTGGTTTTGGACTGGGTTTTTACAAGATGCTGGATTTCATCTATCACAATAAGTCCAATGTTTTCATTTATAGCAGCATTAGGCATATTCTGAACCATAGTTCCGCGTCTTTCTCCACCAAAATTTTTAAAATATTGAGCATTATCTATAATTTCATCAAGTTTATTGAAAAAGGCATTGCATAGAGATTTTATTGTTCCATCTGTAGGGCATTCTAGTTTAATATAAGATATTTGCTTTTCTATTAATGAGTGACCGTTATATTCAGTATGTTTTACAAATTGCGGAAAGAGATTTAGTATTTTATTAGTGGAGACAGTCTTTCCGCTGCCGCTAATACCAAATATACATAAGCCACTGGAAGTAGTATATATATTGTCATCAATATCCTCATCTATATAAAATTTACTAATATCAACATCACGATTAAAGTATTTTCGTCTTATATTACATTTTCTTCTTACATTCTCAGGGCTGAATGGGTTTTTATCTTTATAACCATCTGTAAGAGCCGTGTAAATTTTATTATATAGTTCAACATGTTCATTGTTAGGTATAAAAAATTGCTTTAACCTACTTAGAAGTTGTATTCTTTGACTTTTTGATAATTCTCTTTCTTCATCGCTATATTTAATAGGTGAATATAACTTTCTATATAGTTCAGTTGGCTCAAGAAGGGGAGGTAGAGCTTCAATAAAAGGGTTTCCCTCATAATCTGGTAAAGAAGGGGTGGTATATACAGCATTCATTCTACGTTTATATTTATCCATGGTTTTCATCTGCTTTCAGTCTTATTTATTCTGGTCTTCCAAATATAATATTTTGTAGTAAAACATTCATTTCATCATTATGCTTTTGCACATGCTCTTCATAGGTCATTTCATCATCATTTTTTGAAATATTAGAATTATTTGATGCTTTACTTTTATATTTGTCTAAGTTTACAATAGGTGCATCATTACTTCGCTTTTGAGGATCAAGGTCAAAGTATTCTTCTTTTCTTATAATTGTTTTTTCAATCTTTTTATTTACAGGTATATTTTTCAATTTGTTTTTTGATGAATTTTCCACCATTTTTGATTGGTTTACAGCATTATCAATAATATCTTTCATCTGATGATGAGAATTTATTTGCACTGAGATATTCTCTGTATTATTTAATTTTTTTAATCTTGACTCTGTACTTCTTATTTTTATTAGTTCATCAAGGGATATATCTTTGCAATCTTTAAGACTTTTTTCGAGCATAGTACAGGTTTCAAATTGCATTGTCTTTTTATCATAAATATAAATCTTGTTTAGGTTTCTTGGATCATAAGCTATATCTACTTGTTTTGGAACATTTGAAATCCTTAAAAACCAATTTTCACGTATTCCAGTTTCAGATGTATAGTATAATCCTTTAAAATTAATTCCACCTCTTTGAACAGCTGCTTTAGCTTTAGGCATTAAGGTAAGCATCATTTTTTCTTTAGGTACACTGCTTGTAAACAGAAGCTTCATTGAAAAAAATCACTATTTATTTTTTAAATTATAAATAGTGATTTCATATTTTTTTATTTGAACATTAATAAATAAATATTCAATTTCTAGTAAAGCTGAAAGATGTATGGGCAAAGGTCAAAGCTGTATCAGTAAAGTTGAAAGTTGTATTAGTAAAGGTCAAAGTTGTATTTCTACTATTATCAATAATGGTTAATTGAAATTTTAGCTGCAGCCTGTAGTGGTTCCGCAATCCATGCAAACCATACATGTTCCGTTTCTTGCCATTCTTGTAGAAGAACAGTTTGGGCAAGTGGCGTCGTAAACTCTTTCTAAATTAGCTTCATTTTTGTCTGCTGCTTCATACTGGTCAGGAGCCACCTGGCAGCTGGAAAAATCGTTCAATTCTATATCAATTACTTTACTTATAAGGTCCGAAATAGATGTAACATATTTTATATATGGATGCTTTTGTACAAAACCATAAGGCTCATATTTTTGTCCTTTAAGCATTCTAGATATATCCTTTGGGGGAACATGATATTGAAGCATAACTGAAATTGATTTAGACAGAGAATTTAAAAGTCCTGTAATAATAGTTCCTTCTCTATCTGTTGTTATATAAATTTCACATATTTCTCCATTCTCGTTTCTATTAACCGTAGTATAAATTTTAACATCAGCTATTTGAGCTGGATGAGTGGTTCCATATCTTATTCCTACAGGTTTAACTCTATTAGCCTTTGAAGATGTATTTTTAGACTGTAATGATTTAACTTTAGTTACAAGAGCATCATAAGTCATGTTTTCTAAATCTAAATTGCTATTGTCATCTAAACTTGTATTTAATGGTTGACTTGCTTTAGAGGAATCTCTATAAAGAGTTATTCCCTTGATGCCAAGTTCCCAGGATTTAAGAACTACATTTTTAAAGTCTTCAACAGCAGCATCCTTAGGAAGATTAACTGTTTTAGAAATAGAGCCGGAAATTAAAGGAATAATTGAGGCTACCATAAGCACATGTCCCATAGGTGAAATATATCTTTTACCGCTGCCACATTTATTAGCACAATCAAATATAGCCAGATGCTCTCTTTTTAAATGTGGAGCACCTTCTATTTTGCCGTCTGCTAGTTTTTCATATTGAAGATCTCCGTCTTTAACAGTTTCCGTTCTTAAGATATAGTCCATTATATCTTGTATTTCATTCTCGCTATAGTCTAAATTCTTAAGTGAAGTTTTTATTACAGGATTTATTATGGTCATATAGCCCCCGCCAGATAGTTTTTTATAAATAACGTGGCTAAAGAAGGGTTCTATGGAGGTAGAACCACAATCCATGGCAAAGGAAATAGTACCAGTTGGAGCAATTACTGAAACTTGAGCATTCCTATATCCAAATTTTTCCCCGTACTCAATAGCTTTTTTAAAGCTTTCTTTTAACAGATTACTTATATCTTCCAGATTTTCATCAAGCAATAATTTATGATTTATCCTAACTGGATTGTAGTTAAGATTTTCGTAATCAGTATCTAATAAGCCAGCTGCTCTTGCATGATTCCTTATAACCCTTTTCATATAAGGCTTATTTATTTCATATTTCTGAAAGCATCCAATTTTAGCAGACATTAATGAAGAAACATAGTAAGAATGAGCAGTAAGTATTCCGGTTAAAGATGCCGCCAAAGTTCTAGCTTTATCAGAATCATAAGGATAGCCTTTAACCATAAGTAAGGATGCTAAATTTGAAATACCAAGGCCTGTAGTTCTAAACATAAAAGTTTTTCTAGCTACATCTTCTGTAGGAAATTGTCCCCAATGAATAGAAGCTTCCAATACAAGCTGAACTAAACCTATTACGTGGATATAACCCTCTAAATCAATGTAGTTTTTATCAATATCATAAAATTTAAATATATTGATAGAAGCAAGATTGCAGGAAGTATCGTCTAAAAAGGCATATTCTCCACAGGGATTTGTTGAGTTAATTCTGTTATAAGGTGCATTATATACACCATCTTCACCAGCAGGACAGGTATGCCAGGCATTTAATCTGTCGCCGAAAAGCGGAGCAGGATCAGCACATTTCCAGGCAGATTCATTAAATATATTCCATAAATTCTGTACCTTTACATTTGTATTTACAGAATCATCAGTTCTGCCTGTCAATTCTATTGTTTCATCAGGATTTTTATCTAAGTTTTTAACTTTATTCATAAATTCGTCTGAAAATAGCACAGAGTTATTTCCATTTTGACCTGATACAGTTTCATAAGCCTCGCCTTCAAAACTCATATCATATCCCATTTTACCAAGAGCTCTCACTTTATCTTCTTCTTTTGCTTTCCAGCTAATGTAGTCCAGTATTTCAGGGTGATCAATATTAAGGCAGAGCATTTTTGCAGCCCTTCTTGTAGTACCGCCGGATTTTATAGCCCCGGCATTTCTATCTAATCCTCTTAAAAAGCTCATAAGACCAGAAGAAACGCCGCCACCAGATAATTTTTCACCTTTTGCCCTTATAGTTGAAAAATTTGTTCCAGTACCAGAACCTCCCTTAAATAATTTTGTCTCTGTAACATATTGATCAGATATGGAATGGGAGCCTAGAAGTTTATCAGCTATGGAGATTATAAAACAAGCTGAGGCTTGAGTTCTTGTATAATTATCTTCTGCAACAGCAACTTTTTTTGAATTCTCATCATAATAATAATTTTCCTGCTGCTGACCTTTAATATTATAGGAAAGAGCAAGGCCTGTATTAAACCATTGAGGTGAATTTGGAGCAAACATTTGATTTAAAAAGGCATAAACCATTTCATCATAGAAAATGGTTTCTTCTTCTTCCGTTTCTATTAATCCTTCATCTTTTAAAGCCTTGCACCAAAAATTTACTAATCTGTGAGCAATCATTTTAAGACTATTTTCACAATAGGGAGCCTTGGGAATTCCTGCTTTTCTAAAATATTTTGATGCTATTATGTCACAGGAATTTTGAGAATAATTAATTGGGAATTCAAGATTTTTCATATCAACTAAAACTTTGCCTGTTTTATAGTCTTTCATAAAAACATCTACTTTTTTCCATTGAAATAAATCATATACACTTTTATCCTTATGTATATCCAGTTCTTTAGTGTAAACTCTTTTAATTATGCTTTTTATGCTGTTCATGTATTTCCTCCATTTAAGACATATTAAAGGAATAATTATTACTTATTCCAAATTGCCATAATTCTATATATAGTATTGTATGCATAAACATATCACTACATGTGGTATATTATATTATTATTTTAAATAATTTTCAAATACTTAGTAATTCAATTTTAGTGAAAATAATTTAATTATCTCTATTATAATGCATTATAATAATTAATTGTTAATAATTAATATTAATAAACAAGGAATAATTTGCATAAAACCATTGACAAATAAAATAAAATTATATATTATTAAAACTGTACTAAACAGGTATACTTTTAAAAGTAGGTGTGAGAAAATGAATATCACTCAAGAAAGTGATTATGCAATAAGGGCAGTACTTATACTGGCAAAAAATTCAGAAAAATATATTTTAGATGCTAAGACTATATGTGAATTTGGAAATATACCCTTAAGATTTTTATTAAAGCTTTTAAGAAAACTTATTAAAAGTGGAATAATTAAATCTTACAGAGGGGTAAATGGTGGCTATTCTCTTGCAAAAGCACCCATAGATATAAATTTGAGAGATATTATAGAATCTATTGAAGGACCTATAACTATAAATAGATGTCTATATGATAAAGATACCTGCTCTGCAGGTAAGGGTGACAACTGTGCCATTCATGCTGCTCTATATAATGTTCAATCAAAAATGATTAGTGAATTAGAAAAAGTAAATTTTGAAGATTTGAAAAGAAATAAATGGTAATTTCTAAACATAAGTTTTGTTTTACACAAAAGTATACCAAATAAGTATACTTTTATAATTATAAAATAAATAGTAAATATAAAATAATTTTTGGGTTTTGAGGAGGAATTGGAATGTCAATGTGTAAATCAGCAGATTGTAAGTTATGTGAATTTTTAGAGTCTAAGGAGGATTTGGAAACATCCTTCAACAGAGTGGAACAACAAAAAAATAAATGTAAGTTTGGTACAGATGGTGTTTGCTGTAAGTTGTGTTCAAATGGTCCATGCAGAATAACACCTAAATCACCTAGAGGCGTCTGTGGAGCCGATGCTGATACAATAGTAGCAAGAAATTTCTTAAGAGCTGTTGCAGCTGGTTCAGGTTGCTATGTCCATGTAGTTGAAAATACTGCCTGGAATTTATTGAATATAGCTAAAGGCCAAGGTGATTTAAAAATAAAGAGTCCTGAAACTCTAAATCAATTAGCAGAAGCTTTTGGCATTGAAGAAGAGGATTTAAATAAAAAGGCTATAAAGGTTGCCGAAACAGTATTAAATGATTTATATAAACCTAAATTTCAAAAGATGGAGCTTGTTAAAAAACTTGCCTATGGGCCAAGAATTGAAAATTGGGAAAAGAATGGAATATTACCAGGTGGAGCAAAGTCAGAAGTATTTGATGCAGTAGTTAAAACTTCAACAAATCTTAACAGTGATCCTGTAGACATGCTTTTAAATGCCTTAACACTTGGAGTATCAACAGGTATTTATGGACTTATGCTTACAAATTTATTAAATGATGTAATTCTTGGTGCTCCAAAGATAAGAGCAGCAAAAGTTGGTTTCAGGGTTATAGATGAAGATTATATAAATATTATGGTAACAGGTCATCAGCATTCAGATATTGCTCATCTTCAAGATAGGCTTATAGCTGAAGATGTAAAAAAGAAGGCTCAAGCAGTAGGTGCAAAGGGTTTTAGATTAGTTGGCTGTACTTGTGTTGGACAGGATTTACAATTAAGAGGAGAACACTATTCAGAAGTATTCCCAGGACATGCAGGAAATAATTATACAAGTGAGGCTGTTCTTGCTACTGGTGGAATTGATCTTTTAGTTTCTGAATTTAATTGTACTATACCAGGTCTTGAAGATGTAGCCGAAAAATATAAAGTTAAAAGTATATGTATAGATGATGTGGCTAAAAAGAAGAATGCAGATTATATTCCATTCAGTATAAATGATGCAGAAAAAATAAGCGACACATTGATAGAAGAAGCATTAAATAGCTATAAAGAGAGAAGAGGATCAATAAACATAGATATTCCAAAGGATCACGGTCATGATGATGTAATTACAGGAGTAAGTGAAGGATCTTTAAAGGAGTTTTTAGGTGGAACCTTTGAACCACTTATAAAACTTATAGCAGAGGGCAAAATAAAGGGTGTAGCAGGAGTTGTAGGGTGTTCTAATCTTACTGCAAAAGGACATGATGTATTCACTGTAGAACTTACTAAAGAATTAATAAAGAGAAATATTATAGTTTTATCTGCTGGTTGTTCTTCAGGTGGACTTGAAAATGTAGGGCTTATGTCACCAAAGGCTGCAGAACTTGCAGGAGATAGTCTTAAGGAAGTATGCAAGGCACTTGGTATTCCACCTGTACTTAATTTTGGACCTTGTCTTGCTATAGGCAGACTTGAGATGGTAGCTGTAGAGCTTGCAAAAGTATTAAATATTGATATACCACAGCTTCCACTAGTACTTTCAGCACCGCAATGGCTTGAAGAACAGGCTTTAGCAGATGCAGCCTTTGGTTTAACTTTAGGTCTTCCACTGCACGTAGCAATTTCTCCATTTATAGATGGAAGTTCTACAGTTACAAAAGTACTTAAAGAAGATTTAGTTAATATTACTGGCGGAAAGCTAATAGTTCAAGAGGATGTTATTAAGGCTGCTGATGAACTGGAAGCTATCATAGAAGAAAGAAGAAAAAGTTTAAATATTTAATTTCAATTATGGTATAATAATATATAGATAAACTATTTTAGGTGTTATTTGTTAATAATGGAAAATTTAAAGCTGAATTTTAATGTAATATCTAAAATTACTTAAGGTTTATCTGTCATATGGGAGGTGACAGTTTATGGAAAATAATGCAAGTAAGGAGATTATGGATAAACTTACTAAGACTTGTATTTGCAAGAGTATACCTAGAGCTGTTATAAAAGGCGCCATTAGGAATGGAGCTAAAACTGTAGAAGAAGTACAAAAGTTAACTGGGGCAGGTTCTGGCGGTTGTAAAGGGAGACGATGTACCCCAAGAATACAAATGTTATTGGATAGTAAAGAATAGGATGTAATATTTAGGGATATTTTAAATTATTGATTTCAGTATTGTTTTGTGAAGGATAATAATTTAAAATATCCTTTTTATTACATAGCATAGGTTTTGGATATAAGGATGGTGATTTTATGATATATAATTTTAAAAATTATGAGCCTAAAATACATGAAAATGTTTTTGTTGCAAAAAGTGCAGATGTTATAGGTAATGTATCTATTGAAAAAAACTGTAGTATTTGGTTTGGGGTAGTAATAAGAGGAGATATGAATAAAATAACTATTGGAGAGGGAACCAATATCCAGGATAATTCTATACTTCATATAAGTAAAGAAGAAAATCCTCTTGAAATTGGTGATTTTGTTACAGTAGGTCACGGAGCAATACTTCATGGTTGTAAGATTGGAAATAATTCATTGATTGGTATGGGTTCTACAATACTAGATAATGCTGAAATAGGAGAATTTACAATAGTAGGAGCAGGTAGTTTAATTACAAAAAACAAAAAAATACCTGATGGAGTACTATGCATGGGGAGGCCTGCCAAGGTTATAAGAAATCTTACAGATGAGGAAAAAGAAAGCATAAAATTAAATGCCCAGGAATATATAGAGATCAGTAAAAATTATCAATGAATTAAAAAATTGTCCCGTAATGCATAAATGTGTATTGCGGGACAATGGATTTTTTATACAGTAATCTTAAATAATTAGTTAACAACCTGGATCATTTTACACTATGCTTTTTTATTTTTACTTGCTCTTATGAAAATTTTTGCAATTTCATTTATTATTAAAGTTAGTATAGAAATTGCAATGACAAAAGTCCAATCAAAGAGGGTTAAATTGAACAAGTTAAATATATTTGATAGAAAAGGTACTGTTATAACTATATATTGCAGCAGTATGCCTATAATTACAGAACCAACTAGATATTTATTACTAAAGATACCTGTTTTAAATATTGATTTTTCTGGATGTCTCATATTAAAAGAGTGAAAAAGCTGTGAAACGCTTAAAACTACAAAAGCCATAGTTTGAGCATGTACTCCTTCAGTTCCATATATTTTTTCTCCATATCTGAAGGCTATTAAAGTTAAAGTTCCTATCAATATTCCGTTTAATATTAAAAATATGCTTGAACCTCCTGAAAATAAGCTTTCCTTTGTATTTCTAGGAGGATTATCCATAACATTCTCGTCACCAGGATCTACACCTAAAGATAATGCAGGTAATGTGTCTGTAATTAAATTTACCCATAATATATGAATTGGTCTAAGTGGAGTATCCCAGTTTAAAAGTATGGCTACAAACAAAGTTATAATTTCACCTAAATTACAGGAGAGAAGAAATATTATTGATTTTTTTATATTATTAAATATATTTCGTCCTTCCTTTATAGCAGCAACTATAGTCGAAAAATTATCATCAGTTAAAATCATGTCAGAAGCACCTTTTGATACATCGGTACCTGTAATTCCCATAGCTACACCTATATCTGCTATTTTTAAAGAAGGAGCATCATTTACTCCATCACCTGTCATAGATACTATATTTCCTTTAGTTTTAAAAGCTTTTACAATATTAACCTTGTGTTCTGGTGAAACTCTTGCAAAAACTCTTAGAGAATCAATTCTACTATTTAATTCATCCTGACTTAATTTATCCAGCTCTGTTCCTGAAATTGTTTCATTTTCAGTTTCAGCTATGCCTAGCTCTTTAGCTATGGCAAAAGCAGTATTTTTATGATCACCAGTTATCATTATAGTTTTAATACCAGAATGTTTACAAGTAGATATAGAATCTTTAACCTCTAATCTAGGAGGATCAATCATTCCCACTAGACCTATGAAAACTAAATCTTTTTCAATATTGTCTAAAGATATAGTATCATTATCTAATTCTTTATATGCAGCTCCAAGCACTCTTAAAGCATCATCAGACATAGCATTAGAGACATTCATTATTTTAGCTTTCAAATCTTCTGTAAAATCTTTTATTGTACCATTAATATTTATTTTATTTGATATCTTAAGCAGATTATCAGTAGCACCTTTTGTGTAAACAATATAATTTTTATCATGTCTATTCATAGTAGACATAAGTTTTCTGTCAGAATCAAAAGGTACTTCGTTAACTCTTGTAGAAGAGGCCTCCAGCTCATTTTTAAATATATTAAACTTTACACCAATTTCTAAAAGGGCTACTTCCGTTGGATCTCCAGTTTGGGAATTTTCTGTATAAGTAGCATCATTACAAAGCATAAGGTTATTAAGTAGTAATTTATTGCTTACATTATTTATGTTCAGATCATCAATATTTTTTAGTGAATCAGAATCAGCTGTATAAAATTTTGTAACTGTCATTTTGTTTTGGGTAAGTGTTCCTGTTTTATCTGAACATATTATGTTTACGGCACCTAAAGTTTCAACTGCGGGAAGCTTTCTTATAATGGCATGCTGTTTTACCATTCTCTGGACACCCATAGCAAGTACTATAGATACAATAGCAGGCAATCCTTCTGGTATTGCTGCTACAGCAAGACTTATAGCAGTAAGGAACATTTCAAATAAATCTCTTTTCTGAATGACGGAAATTACAAAGATCAATGCACAGATTGCTACAGCGGCAATACCTAAAATTTTACTTAGTTCAGCAAGCTTTTTTTGTAGAGGAGTCATTTCATTTTCAGATTCATCCAGCATTTTAGCTATTTTACCAATTTGAGTATCCATACCAGTAGCAGTGACTATACCTATACCTCTTCCATAAGTGGCTAAAGTTGATGCAAAAGCCATATTCTTTTGGTCGCCTAAAGGGACATCACTAGTATTAAAGCTCATGGTTGCATCCTTACTTGAAGGTACCGATTCACCTGTAAGAGCAGATTCTTCTATTTTTAAATTTGCACTTTCAATTAGTCTTAAATCAGCAGGTGTATATCTACCAGCATCTAGAATAATAACATCTCCTGGAACAACTTCTTCTGAAGGGATTTCTTTAAGATCTCCATCTCTTTTTACTACAGCCTTAGGTGTAGATAATTGTTTTAAAGCTTCCATGGCTTTTTCGGATTTAAATTCCTGAATGGTACCAACAATGCCATTTATAAATATTACAACTAAAATTATTATGGCATCACTTATTTCTCTCATAAATACTGATATTAAAGCTGCTATTAATAATATAAATATCATAGGATCTTTTAGTTGAGAAATAAAAATTTGAAACATAGTTTTCTTAGCTTTAGATGAGAGCTTATTTTCCCCATATTTTTCTAATCTTTTTTTAGCTTCTTCAGCAGGTAAGCCTTCCTTAGGGTCTACATTTAATTCTTTAATGACTTCTTCGGTAGTTTTATTAAACCACATAACTTGATCTCCTTTCCATAATTAAAAAATAAACACTGAAAGTAGTATTTTTCATGCCACTGGAGTAATTTGTATATTATTGATTAACAAATATATAAGCAGACAATAAGTATTAAATAGTATCAAAATATTTATTTTAGTTAGTATAACCTATAAGTACATGTATAATTAGTTATTTAAAAAATTATAATTTGCAAACAAAAAGACTTATGTATAATCAGAATATGGATTACACATAAGTCTTACTATTTAATACAAAGCCAGATGAAAAAATTCATCGGGTGTTGACTTTGCAGCAGATAAAATCTGCTAGCTACTCCCTTACGTTCAATGTTAAATTATACAAAAATTATATAAAATTTATTGCTATATGTCAAATAAAAATTATAAAAGTTATTCTAATTTACATTTATTTTTCCATAAGCAGATTTTTATATAAAGATAAATAAAATCGTGTTATAATTTAAAATAATATATTTTTTATGGGGATGATTAAATGGAGGTATCAAGGATTAGAAATAGTACTGCCATATCACAGGAAAGAAAGAAGATAGATTTTAAAAAAGATTTTTCTCAAAACTTTAATTTTGAAAGAGATAGAAGAAATGAAGAAGAGATGAAAAAACTTCTAGATGATATAAAAAAAAGAGGAAATAGGCTTATAATAAGTAAGTGCTATGCTGATGTTAAGGCATATAAAAATTTAATTAAAGAGTATTTAAAAAGTGTATTGGACTGTATTTATAAAGTTAAGAATGAAGCTAGTTTTTGGCAAACACAATATTATATAACAGTGGAAGTAATAGATGAAAAATTAGAGAATATAACAAAAGCTGTTTTAGGAGAAGAAAAAGAAAATCTAGATATAGCAGCTACTATTGATGATATTCAAGGCCTTATTGTAGATATTTACAAGTAGTAAACTAACTAAGATATAATTAATTTTTAAAAGATGCTTTTTCTTCGCTGCGCTGCGAAAAAAGCTTTCTAACACTTTTGGCTTTAGCCAAATCTATAACTTTCAATCAGTGAAGCGACGTTGAATCTTTCACCTTTCACGAAGTGAAATCTTTAACTTTTTGTGGCTGTAAAATCCCATGATTCTGGAGATTTTACAGCCACAAAAGCTTTCACTGTTTAATGGACAGAGACCTTCAAGCTAGTTCGCCATCTTCTAATATTATATATTAAAGTCATCTATCCATAAATTAAAGCTTGCATCAGAAGGCATTCTCCAGTCACCTCTTGGAGATAAACTCACAGTTCCCACCTTTGGTCCATCGGGAACTGCAGAACGTTTAAACTGTTGTGTGAAAAATCGTGTGATAAATTTCTCAAACCATTTTTCTATAGTTTCTTCGGTATAGGTATCTTTAAAAGCAATTTTGGAAAGATATAATATTTTTTCAGGAGATGCTCCTTGTCGTATAAAATAATATAAAAAGAAGTCATGAAGCTCGTAAGGACCAACTAGATCTTCTGTTTTTTGTGTTATATTGCCTTCTTTATCCTTTGGTAAAAGTTCTGGGCTTACAGGTGTATTTAGTATGTCTAGTAGAATTTTTGATGTAATGTCATCTACCTCTTTTTCAGCCACATATTTAACTAGATATCTTACTAAAGTTTTAGGTATAGAGCAATTTACCGAATACATGGACATGTGGTCACCATTATAAGTGCACCAGCCCAAGGCAAGTTCTGATAAATCTCCAGTACCAATTAGAAGTCCGGCTTCTTTGTTGGCAATGTCCATTAATATTTGCGTTCTCTCTCTTGCCTGAACATTTTCATATGTAACATCATGGTTTTCAGGATTATGGCCTATATCTTTAAAATGTAAAAGGCATGCATCAACTATGTTTATTTCTCTGAGGTCAGTATCTGAATTTTTGCATAGATTAATTGCATTGTTATAAGTTCTATCAGTAGTACCAAAGCCTGGCATTGTTATGGTGAGAATATTCTTTCTTGGTAATTTTAGCATATCAAAGGTTTTTATAATTACTAGTAATGCCAAAGTTGAATCTAAACCACCAGATATCCCAATTACTGCTTTTTTTAGACCAGTGTGTTCAATTCTCTTTGCAAGGGCAGCAGTTTGAATATTAAATATCTCTTTACATCTAATCTGGCGAGCTGACTCATTAGCAGGTACAAAAGGATGCTTATCAATAGCTCTGTTAAATTCACCTATGTATGTATTCTTAAAATTAAAGTTAATAATTTTACTTTTGAATGGGCAAATTTTCATATTATCGCTAAAACTTACATTTTTTATTCTCTCCATATCTAGTTTATCAAAATCTATAATAGAAGTTATAACTTGATTTTCTCTTTGAAATCTCTCATTAGCTTTGACTATTAAACCATTTTCGCCAATAATGAGGTCACCGCTAAAGAGTAAGTCTGTGGATGACTCATAAACTCCGCTTGAAGCATAAACATAGGCTCCCATACATCTGGCACTTTGATTTGATACTAGACTTTTTCTGTAATCTGCCTTACTTACAACTTCATTTGAGGCAGATAGATTTCCAATTATATTAGCACCACAAAGGCTTAAATAAGAACTTGGAGGAATGGTAACCCAAAGATCTTCGCAAATTTCTAGTCCCAGCTTTAGTTTACCTGAACTAAAAATTAAATTTGTGCCGAAGGGTATAGTGCTCTGAAAAGGTAAGTCTATGTATTCATCTATTATACCTAAACCTTCAGTAAACCATCTTTTTTCATAGAATTCTGTATAATTAGGTATATAACTTTTAGGTACAATACCTAATATTTTGCCATTAAATATTGTAAAAGCACAATTATATGTACAATAGTTGTAAATTAAAATTGAACCCACTACTATTAATATATCTTTTTCCTTTGAGAAAAGACAAAGTTTCTCAAGAGCATTATAGGATTTATTAATAAGTTTTTGTTGATAAAATAGATCTCCACAGGTGTAAGAAGTTATAGATAGTTCAGGAAATATCACAAGTTTTGAATTATCTTTTAAAGCTTCTACTACACAGTTCTTTATATTCGCTATATTAAAGTCTATATCTGATACTCTAGTTTTTGGGCAGGCAGCAGATACTTTTATAAAAGAATTCACCATTATTTTCACTCCATTTCTTAATGAAAAAAGTTCAATTTATTTTCTTTAATATAGCTTAACATATTGTGCAATTTATATTCAACATAATAGATTAATTAATATCCATAGTAAATATGAGAAAATTGACGATAGAAGGAGGGGGTGTGCTTTACTGTGGAGAAAACTTAGCTAAGTGATTTAAAATAACTCTTAACAAGTAAAAATAAAACTTTATTTAATGATATAAATACGATATTATAATTTGTATGG
>NZ_JBDNRK010000009.1:0-111720 GCF_047718555.1 Clostridium sp.
GTAAAATTATTGTTATTTTATGATATTTAATATTAACATCTTAAAATAATTATAAATCTAGGTAGTATAAAAATAGTCAATAGATTTTTAATTTTTTAATTGAAATCCATTGACTATTCTAATTATTTTAAAGTTTCTCAATGCTATTACTTAACATCTAATATTTCTTTTAATTGATTAACGTTGATATCTGTTACAATTCCCTCATTACTCCAATGATTCTTGCAGCCACAATAATCTAAAATTACACATTGTGGTACTAAATTTAAATTCCTTGCTTTCCAGCCACCACTCATTAGATTAAGAACACAAGCAACTCCAACAATACCAATTTCTCCATATTTAACCTTTTCCTCTCTAAAAGCAGAAGAACCATGTGATATTATTAAGATCTCAAATCCGTACTTTTTACCCATTTCAGTGAGCTTACTAACTCTGCATTCAGCAGTACAGCTTCCACAAACATAACCTTCTTCCGTATGTTTAGCTTTGCAATTTTTTTCATTATTATATCTCATACATATGGGAAGAAGCAGCTTTTTTATTCTAGTTTTGAAAAAATCGTCTCTAAAAGCTCTGTTCATTATTTCTGCTCCTACCATATTTAAATGATACTCTACCCTTTGTCTCCCACATAGAATAATATCCTCCTTAAATTTATGTTTAGGATATTCATTCTTAAGAAATAAGTTTACATTGCGTGTATACTTTCCCAGTACAACTTCGCTTCTTGCATTAAACCACAATGCATAAGCAGCAGTTGCAAGAAAAATCTCTTCTAATTTTTTCAATGCCAAAGTAGAGAAATACTTTTCCCAGTTATTAAATCTCTTTACTTCTTCGTCAAACTCTCCAGAGGCTGATAACCAGGTTATAAACTTTTTAAAATTTTTTGAAGATAAATTTATGGTGGATTCATAGTTACTATTTGGAGATAAAAAAATAGTAGAAAGTATACCTCTTATAAAATCTGCTCCAGCTTTAATATTTCCTCCTTGCTTTCTAATCTCTACTAATTTCCTAATTATATTTTTAGGTAATTCAGATAATTCAAAAGCATCATCACTGTATAGCTGCCAAAGTATAGCTAAAGTCAAAAGCTCCAACAGATATTCTTCGTTACTCCTTAGACTTTCTATATTATTTTCTTTAATGTAATTTTTAAAATTCAGTATAGCTGAATTCATAATTGGCTCTCCATTTAATATAACTTCATTTGTAAAAGCTGCCACATCTACATAATATTCATTGGAATCTGCATATTGTCCAAGCAGTGAATAAGTAACAATATCAATGTTCCTCATAATCTAATAACCTAATTCTTTTCCCACAATTATTACTTTTATTCTTCCTTTTGTACCCTGTCTTCTTATAAGAGTGTATTCATTACAAATTCTGTCTTCACTCTTACAATCCATGCAGTGTCCAACCCTTGCACAGGGAGTTTTTTTGTCTAGTCTCTTTGAATTTGCAGGTGCCGCATATTCTCTATTCCTTTGAATTGCCTCATCAACATTTTTCACAATTTTATTTTTACCCACTATTACAATAACTTTTTCCGGGCCATACAGCATTGCCGCAACTCTATTTCCATTGCCATCTACGTTATAGAGTTCACCGTTTTCCGTTATAGCGTTACTACTCACAAAGTAAGTATCAGTTAAAAAACTTTTTTTAAAAATATCGACAATCTCTTCGCGAGTTAAGCCCGGCTCATATCTATCTAAAAATTTAAAATCACCATTACGTAAATAATCAATAATTCCAGTTTCAAAAAGTGTCATAGAACCACCCACAGAAACGGATTCACCTTTATTTACAAGCGTCTTGACTATATCCAGTACTTCCTTTTCGTCTCTGGCATAATAACCTTCCATATTATTTTTTTCTAAGTTTTCAATAACCCTGCTAATCTTCTGTTCCATTAACCATGTACTAATTTCATCCATAATCTTTCATAAGTACTAGCCTCATTTTGGCAGCACTTTCCCCCTTCTTCTATACTTTGCTTAACATACTAGATTTTTACTTAAATTTAATCATATATCCTTTTTATATTTTATCATATTTTATATAAGCATAAGCTTAATAAAAAATATTTTACTTAATAAAAACTTAGCGAGACTTTAAAGTCTCGCTAAATAAATCAGATTATTAATATGCTCTTCCCCAATATACCATGTGCTTAGCCTTTTTACCGCAGCATACACAAGTATCTGAAATTTCTTCTTGCTCAAAAGGTATACATCTTGAAGTTGCCCCTGTAACTTCTTTTATTTTATCTTCACATTCCTTATCGCCACACCACATAGCCTTAACAAAACCAGTTTTATTTTCAACTATATCATTGAATTCTTCCATAGTAGCTGCTATGCTGGTTTTCTCTTCTCTGGCTTTTCTCGCAGCTGCTAGCATAGAATTGTGTATATCCTCTAAAAGTTCTGGTATTTTTGTTTCTAATTCATCCATTAGTACAAATATTTTTTCCTTAGTATCTCTTCTTACAAGTACTACTTGATTCTTTTCTATATCCTTAGGTCCAACTTCCAGTCTTACTGGAATACCCTTCATTTCATATTCGCTGAATTTCCAGCCTGGTGTCTTATCACTAATATCCATTTTAACTCTGGCTACTTTAGATATTCTATCTTTTAATTCAGTTGCCTTTTCAATAACGCCAGCCTTATGCTGAGCTACTGGTATTATTACTACCTGAGTTGGTGCTATTCTTGGAGGCATCTTTAAGCCTTCATCATCACCGTGCACCATAATAATTCCTCCAATTATACGTGTACTCATTCCCCATGAAGTTTGATTTACATACTCTAACTTTTCGCTTTTATCAGCAAACTGTATTCCAAAGGCCTTTGCAAAGTTTTGACCAAAGAAATGTGATGTCCCTGATTGAAGTGCTTTACCGTCATGCATTAATGACTCAATTGTATAAGTAGCCTCTGCTCCTGCAAATTTTTCCTTTTCTGTTTTTCTACCTTTAACTACTGGTATAGCCAGCATTTTTTCACAGAATTCTGCATAGATATTAAGCATTTGTATAGTCTCTGCTTCTGCTTCCTCCTTTGTAGTGTGTATTGTATGTCCTTCCTGCCATAGGAATTCAGATGTTCTTAAAAAAGGTCTTGTAGTCTTTTCCCATCTTACAACAGAACACCACTGATTATATAATTTTGGTAAGTCCTTATAGGACTGAACTATTTTAGCATAGTGTTCACAAAATAATGTTTCTGAAGTTGGACGTACACATAATTTTTCTGTAAGTTCATCATTTCCACCCTTTGTAACCCAAGCTACTTCTGGTGCAAAGCCCTCTACATGATCTTTTTCCTTTTGGAGTAGACTTTCTGGAATAAGTAGTGGCATATATACATTCTCATGACCTTTTTCTTTGAACTTGCCATCTAAATATTTCTGTATATTCTCCCAAATAGCGTAAGCATATGGTCTAAGAATAACACAGCCTCTAACACTGGAATAATCTGCAAGTTCTGCTTTTTTAACAATATCTGTATACCACTGTGCAAAATCCACATCCATGGAAGTAATTTGTTCAACTCTTTTACTATTGTTATTTTTTGACATAAATTTTCTCCTCCTGAATTAAATCTATTTCATAATATTTTAGTATCTATTTGTTAAACTAAATAAAAAAAGCCCCAAATCCCTAAAAGGGACCGAGACTATATCGGCGGTACCACCCTAATTAATAAATTAATTAAAACTACTCACTCTTATTTTTAACGGTAATTACCCGCTGCAACCTACAAGTGCAGAACTCAAAGGCAGGTTCAAAATGGTTCTTTAAGGAATTTTTCAGCTAGCATTCCCTCTCTTTTAAAGAACTTATATTTCTACTATTCCTCTTCTTCGTCTTTAATTTTATTATTAAACTAACTCAAATAATAGAATATAAAATTTGAATTGTCAATAGTATATGAGAATTATTAACTTTATTTATTCTAAATGATTTTTATTCCCATTTACCATTGACAACAATTTAAAATAATGATAATATGTATTTATAATTGATAATGATTTTCATTTAGAGGAGTTGTTGATATGAGTTTATTCGATTTAAAACCTGGTGAAAGAGGAATTATAAAAAGTATAACCGGAGATGAAAGACTAGCAAAAAGATTATTTGCTTTAGGCTTTATTGAAGGTACTGAAGTGAAAATGAAAACCTCCGCTCCTTTTGGTGATCCCCTTGTAATAAATGTTAGAGGTTTCAATGTAGCAATTAGAAAAAATGATGCAAAAAACATCTTTTTAGGGGAGGCTTAAAATGTTAACTGCCGCACTTGTTGGTAATCCTAATGTAGGTAAAACTACATTATTTAATTTTCTTACTGGTTCAAACCAATACGTGGGTAATTGGGCTGGCGTAACTGTTGAAAAAAAGGAAGGATTTTTAAACGAATCCATCAAGATAGTTGATTTACCTGGTATATACGCCATGGATACCTACTCTAATGAAGAAAAAGTTTCAAAGAACTTTTTATTAAACGGTAATGTAGATGCAATTGTAAATATAGTAGATGCTTCTAATCTAGATAGAAATTTATATCTTACAATGCAATTAAAGGAATTTAAAAAACCCATAATATTAGTTTTAAATATGATTGATGTAGCTGAAAAAAAAGGCTTTTGTATAGACTATGAAAAATTAGCAAAAGAGCTTAATGTAACAGTAGTACCTGTAGTTGCCTCAAAGCATAAAGATATAGATAAAGTTATAGATTTATTAAAAAACGGCGATTTTTCAAATATTGATGAAAATAATTATAATTTTAATTCTGAAAAAGAAACCTATAACTATATAGAAACTGTGCTAAGTAAATGTACAAAGCAATCATCACAAGCAAATAAGTCTGCTACGGAAAAAATAGATAGTATATTTTTAAATAAGGTTTTAGCTTACCCAATTTTTATAGGAATTATATGTTTAATTTTTAAGATTACATTTTCTTGGGTTGGACAACCACTTCAGGACTTGCTTGATAGTTTAGTAAATGATTCTTTAATTCCACTGCTTCATTCTGCATTAGCTTCTTCCAGTCCCTGGTTTAGTTCATTAATAGTGGATGGAATAGTAGGCGGGGTTGGCTCCGTTATAGTATTTCTTCCAATAATACTTACATTGTTCTTTTGTGTATCTATTTTGGAAGATAGCGGATACATGGCAAGAACTGCTTTTTTAATGGATAACATAATGAGAAAGATGGGACTATCAGGTAAAGCTTTTATACCTGTAATTATTGGTTTTGGATGCAGCGTTCCAGCTATAATGTCTGCAAGAACTCTTGAGAGTGAAAAAGATAGAAAACTCACTGCATTACTAATCCCCCTTATGTCCTGTAATGCAAGATTGCCTATTTATGCATTGCTTACAGCTGCTTTTTTCCCAAAACATCAAGGACTTGTAATTGGTTCACTGTATTTGCTTGGAATTATAATTGCATTTTTAATAGGTATATTGTTCAAAAGTACTTTATTTAAGAAGGATGAAGAGCCTTTAATAATAGAACTTCCTGAATATAAAGTTCCAGAATTAAAAAATCTTTTACTTCACACCTGGGAAAAAGGCAAAGGTTTTGTAAAAAAAGCAGGAACAATAATATTCTCAATTTCCGTAATAATATGGTTATTATCAAATTTCAGTTTTGCAGGAAAAGTAGATATACAATACAGCTTTCTTGCTGATTTAGGTCATATAATAGCACCTATATTTAAGCCTTTAGGCTTTGGAAACTGGCAAAATTCAGTTGCATTAATTAGTGGTCTAGCTGCAAAAGAAGTAGTAGTAAGTACTATGGGAGTGC
The DNA here is from genome assembly GCF_047718555.1 of Clostridium sp. Classification (GTDB taxonomy): domain Bacteria; phylum Bacillota; class Clostridia; order Clostridiales; family Clostridiaceae; genus Clostridium_I. The sequence goes on from NZ_JBDNRK010000009.1 coordinate 5,838, forward strand.
TATATGGAGCAAATTTATCAGACTTACTTCCTAAACTATTTACTCCGGTTACTGCCTATGCATTTCTGGTTTTTGTACTATTATATCCACCTTGTATTTCAGCTTTAGGAACTATGAAAAAAGAGTATGGGAGCAAAATGACTATATTTTCAATATTATATCAAATTTCTCTAGCTTGGATTGTATCTTTCATAATATACAGAATAGGTAGTTTGTTCATGTAATATACTATAATATAGTTATAACTCTGTTTACCTCATTTAAATATTATAAATTTCATGGATAATTACAATAAGAAGGTGATTTTATGGGAAACTTAATAGAAATAATTATAGCCATTATTATAATAGGTGGAGCCCTATTCTTATTCGTTAAAAATATAAAGAAAAAATCTTGTGGAGACTGTGGTTGTGGAAACTGTAATAAAAGCTGTTGTCCTCCTGAACACAATATACCTAAGCAGATCAAAAAATGAATAATTTAAGATAAAAATAAACTTCAATATTAAAACTGTTGAAGTTTATTTTTTATACTATCTTCGTACATCTAACTCTTTAATTTTTATATTGACAATTTGAAGATAACATTTGAATCATTGCTATTGGTTTAACTTTTTTCTTCAAAAGCTTTACCATATTATCTTTTGTCCTATCATAATTCTCAAAAATTTCCAATGCTTTCTCTCTATCATGATAGACCTTCCAATATCCACAAAGCACGCACTGTTTACCACTACAGTTTATAAATTCCTCAACGTCTTTTACAGGTATACCTAAAAAAATCCCTATTTCATGTGGACAAACTATATTTCTATATCTATATTTCAATAATTCTAAGCATTGGTTTATGGACATACTACTTGAATATCCAAATTTCAATAATAAATTCATATTATCTTCACATGATAGTGTTTCTGATAACAATTTATTGTTATAGAATAATAAAATTATTAAATCCTCTTTTCTCATAATTTCAAATACACTTAAATTTATATTCTCTAAATATTCCCCACCATATTTACACCATAAATTGAACATGCCCCTATTATTATTTGATATAGTAATTATAGAAGATGGTTTGTACCCTGCTATTGTTGGAGATATTGCATATGTTATTAGGTTCATCATATATTCTTTTTCATTAGTATAATCAATATAATCAATAAAATTGTCAATTACTTTTTCCATCTTCTAATAGCCTCCATTATCATTTATGTTAGTATATTAACTATTCAATAATTCTATACCAAAATTTTTGCAATCTTCTTTCGAACTTCCTTCTGTCGCTTCCTGTATAATTAATCCATCATTTACTAAGTTAGCACCAAAATCATCCATTTGAGCCGTCCAATTTCTCATCCATTCTCCGTCTCCCCATCCATAAGAGCCAAATAGAGCTACTTTTTTACCAGAAACAATTGAAGATACTGATTCAATAAAAGGTTCCATTTCTGCCTCTTCAACAACTTCTGCTCCTTTTTCCTTACTTTGTATCTCTACAATTCTATTTTATTCATTATATTGAATATATTTTCAAAATATTACAACAATAAAAAAACATCCTATTCAAATTTGAATAAGATGTTTTTGATACTTTTTTATTTTCAACCAATAATCAGCTGCTATGAAACAAGTAAAAATATTTACTTATTATTTTCTATTATATTTAAGATATCATGGTTCCTATACCCTCATGAGAAAATATCTCTAACAGAAGTGAATGAGGTACTCTGCCATCTATTATATGGGTTCTTTTAACTCCACCTTTAACTGCTTCTACACAACAATCAATTTTAGGAATCATTCCACCAGAAATAATTTTATCATTAATTAATTGAGGTATATCTTCAACCTTTAATTCTGAAATAAGTGTATCTTCATCCTTTGGGTTCATTAGTACTCCCGGCACATCAGTAATTAAAATAAATTTTTCTGCTTTCAACTTAGTACTTATCTTTGCAGCAGCTAAATCTGCATTTACATTATAAGGTTTTCCATCTTCCTGACCCAAAGCCACTGTAGAAATAACTGGTATATAGCCTCCATTTAAGCAATGCTGTATAATAGAATCATTTACATCAACTATTTCTCCTACATATCCAATATCAATTCCATTTTTTAGTTCTACTTTTTTTGCTTTTAAAAGATTAGCATCCATTCCACACAATCCCACTGCTTTACCACCATTTTTATCAATTAATGATACTATATCTTTATTTACCTTTCCTCCAAGTACCATCTGTACTACTTCCATAGTTTCACTATCCGTAACTCTAAGTCCATTTACAAATTCACTTTTTTTACCTATTTTTCCCAAATACTCATTAATTTTAGGCCCACCACCATGGACAACTACTACTTTAATTCCTACACAGTTTAAAAGAACTATATCTCTAATAACTGTATTTTTCAAATTTTCATTTATCATTGCATTTCCACCATATTTTATTACTACAGTCTTTCCACTATACTTTTGGATATATGGTAATGCTTGACTTAAAATATCAGCTTTGTGAATATTAATATTGTTATTTCCGCTAAACACTTAAAACCCCCCTGTACTTCCTATGTTATGTCAAATAATACTATCAATAAATCTTTCTTAGTGAGAGCATGCACACACTAAGCTTAGATTAATTATCCATGGATGTATCGCTGTTATGAATCCCTTTGAAAGAGGCCATGCTGCAGCTGTTATCCATTGAATAAATTATTATATTCTTTATTATATAGACTTACTTCACTAATATTAATTTGAATTTTTAATTGCAACAACTATATATTATAAACTTAATAGACATTTATGAAAATGGTAATTTTAAAATATATAATTTTATTATTAAAATAATACTATGAAAATTATAAATTAATTATTTATAATGATCTATTGCATTTTTGATAGCATAAAGTTAAATACATAATTATACTAAAATACTAATAAAAATACATTTTGTATTAATTATATCAAATTAATACTATAAATAAAATATATGCATTTATATATTACTCAGCTAAAAACTAAAATAATATAACTATATTGATGAATTGACAATCAGATTGATGTACTATAATAAGTACAATACAAATATCCAGTAAAACTTATCTACTATAGCCACCCCTAATATAATAAATATTAATCTTAATATAATTGCACCAAATATTCCATAGTTTAATATACGTCTTTGATATTCAACTTTAACTCCAAAACTAGCAAAAATTATTAATAAGAATAAATTATCCATTTATTCTAGAAAATTTGGAACTACATTTATAACTGGTACTTCATAAGGATGCACCCTCTTTATTACTTCTACAGCTTCTTTTAAAAATTCACTCTTACAAGAAAATTCAATTTTACACTCTTCCGCCTTTGATAACTTTCCTTCTTCACCGTTAAATGGATTAGCCCCCTTTAAAGGCCGCCAATAACCTGTAACTTTAGATACGGCCATACAATTGTCATAATTACCACCTATAGCTAGTGCACCTATATTATTCAAGCTTTCTCTTAACTTCTCCACATATTCTTTTGGTATAAAGGTCTCTACTTTAAAAAATTTAAAATCCATATTACTCTCCTATTCCCAAGTTCTCCATACTCCCGGTACATAACCCACTGTAGCTTGTTTTCCATTACGTACTATTGGAGTTTTATATAATTTAGGATTATTAAGAAGAATCTCCTCTTTTACATTATTATTTCTTATCTGCTCTACATTTAGACTTTTGTATTCTTTAGCCTTTATATTAATCAATTCATTAATATCCACAGAAGCCCTTACACTTTGTAATTCCCTTTTACTTAAAGCTTTTTCATTTAAATCTATAAACTGATACTTTATTTTTCTTTCTTTAAAGTACCTTTCAGCCTTCTTAGTATCAAAGCATTTTTTTACACCGAAAATTTGAATATTCATTAATAATCCTCCGAATAAAAATTAGTTAAAATCTATTTTAAACAGAAATCCACAAAGGTTCTTGCAGCAATAGACAAGGGTAGTTTTTTATGAGAAACAACACCTATAGTTCTTTCAGGTATAGCTGGTTTAATAGGAATTTCCACCAATTGTCCAGATCGAAGTTCTTCCTCAATAAAATTTTTTATTACCACAGTGATTCCCAAACCAATTTTAGCAAATTCAATTAGAAAGTCCATGCTGCTTATTTCTATTTCAGGTTTTACAACTATGTTATTGTCGCAAAAATATTTATCTATATATTTACGAGTTATATTACCAGGTTCAAGCAGCATAAGATTATATTTTTCAATAACTTTATTCAAACTAGTGACTTCTTCCTCCTTAATATAATCCTTTCCAGCTACAAAAACATCCTGTATAGTATCCAGCTCTATAAAATTATAGTTGCTGCAATCAAAAGGATAACTTATAATTCCAAAATCAATTTCTCCTTCATCTACAAGTTTTAAAGTATCAAAGGTTGTTTTATTAATAATTTTAATTTGTATATCCGGATATTTACTTATAAATTGTTTAAGTCTAGGGATAAGAAAGTATTGGCAGAGAGTAGTGCTTACTCCCAATTTAATAATCCCCTGTTCTCTTTTTTTTAACTTTGATAATATCTTTTCTCCTGTATTAATTTCCTGCATTGCCCTCTCTATATATGTAAAAAATATGTTTCCCTCTTCTGTAAGCTTTACTCCTCTTGAATTTCTAGAAAATAATGTGATTCCAGCAGCACTTTCAAGCTTTTTTATAGATTTGCTTACAGCTGGCTGGCTTATATACAATATATCAGCAGCTTGAGAAATATTTTTACAGCAGGCTACCGTATAAAAAATTCTATAAAGTTCTAAATCCATATTCATAAAATAACTCCTAGTTATAATAATTTTAGTTAATATACAAATTAATTATATAACAATAAAATTTATAATAGCAATAAAAAACTATAATTTTATATTAAAATATTAAAAGTACTACCAAGCTATTTAAGCTAAATAACTTTGATAGTACTTTAGGGTTATAAAATCTAATAAATATAAAATTAAAGTTAATTTTTAGGAAGAATTGATGCTACATTAATATAAATTGTATTTATTTTTCCTCAGGCCTCATTCAAAAATCTTGCTATAGGGCTTAAAATAGTCCATTTACCTCATCCAAAATGCCATTATTAATCTTAGCTATATTTCCTTTGTTATTAGCATTTGGAATAACAGGATAATCTATACTAAACTTATCTGGCATAAGATTTTGCTGCTGTAATTGAACACCATCCTGTGAACCATTATTTCCGTTCCAATTACGACTATAATCTTCAGAACAAATGTACTGTGAGTTAAGTAAATAACTGTCCTCAGATGGATAGCTAAAATATATCATTTATAGTTCCTTCCATATCATACTTTCATAATATATTATTCTGAAAACTATCAATATGTCACCCATACTTTTCTAATTTAAGTATGATACAAGATATTTCCCTTACGTTGTTTCCTGACTTTGGCTTACAAGTCTTATAAACAGAGTTCTTTGTTTCAGGTGGAGTTTTTTTCTCCACCTGAAACTTACTAACAGAGTTCTTAGTATCGGTATTTTCGATACTTAGAAATCGTTGTCCTTTAGGGTAAATCGTTATCCAGGGACGTAGCAGCCGTTATCTCCCACTTTGATAGAAAAGCAGAGAACCAAAATCTTGGATTTTGTGTGAATCGCTTTCGCTGTGTGCGATGAGAGTATTACGGATGGTAGTCATCGGATAAAATTTAAATACTCTAGGATATTTTCATATTTCTAATGATGTCTATGTTCTCTTCTTCTCGCTGATTCCAATGACCTAGAAGAGGACTTAAGATAAATATATGCCAAATGTTTAAAGTCAGGTCGTGTAGCAGAATTCAGCAAATAAGCTGACTGTCTTGCTCCCATGAATCTTTCCTCATTTAAAGCTTTAATTATTCCATCTGCAGTCCTTATGCCTATTCCATGTCCATAATACTTACCATTTCCAAGGTCAATTACATTCTCCCCCTGCCACTCTGGAGTCAAAGGATTTACCTGTGGATTTTTAAAATATCTGCAGTCTCCTGGCAAAAAATCTGCTATATCATCACTGATATCCAATCCAAGATTTCTATCCATATAATGCCAGTTCATTAAATATATATTTGAAAAGGTAGCATCAAAAAGTCTTGCCCCAAAGGAATCAAGAACAGCTTTATAATACACTATAACCATGGCTGTAGCACATTCTGTGGCGTACTTATGGCTATTCTTATAAATATCATTTATAGCACTGGAGGCATTCACTCCATTCTTCAATAAAAAACCGCCTTGTGGTGTCCTTTCCCAGTAATCTGGATTACATTTTGATTTACGGAAAACGGCAAAATCAAAATTACTTTTATCTAGATCTATAGCTGCATTTACAATATTTCTTCTTAAGGTAAGTTCAAATTTTAATTCATCTACTGAACCATAATTATAAACCTCATTACTTGAAGAAAGCTTTTCTAGGACATATCTTTCAGTACTGTTATTTTTATATTGATCTATTATTGTATTTATGTTGAAATTATCACCTGAAATCTTAATCATTGTACTCCTCCTATCTTAGCAATCTTTATCTGATTCTCTAAAGAATAGTGGAGCCATACATCCCATAAATATATATTTTTATGATGTATTCTCAATGAAAAATTTGATAGCAATATCTTTGTGTCATGATCCAATTTTCTAAACTCATTTAATAGCTGATTTTCCTCTCTAGATGGAATGCTTAAGGCTTTCCCAGTTTCACAACATATATTTTTACACAAATACTTTCCCTCTAAAACCACCTTGTAAGGTCTAGGATTTGTTGTCTGCTGAAAACTTTCTCCCGTGTATTCTAAAAACGTACTGTTTTCTTTCATCCAATTTAGAAAAGTCGTATATTTTCTTTCCTTACTAATGTTAGTGCCTATTTCTGGTATGAAATTCAACAGCCTGGTTGCTATTTTAACATCCGCTTCCACAGAAGACAATAGTCTTTCACCAAGGATCATTAAGGTCTGAGGATCTCCTACTTGAAAAAAGGCCCATACTAAATCATGTACCAATAATCCTTTTTTATATCTTTCAAAAATCATATTTGCTATAATATTAAGCATAGTTTTGTCTTTATACATTTTTGTCAAAAGTATGGATGTAATATCCAGTACTCTGTCATAGTCATCATTCATACCATCACTTTTAGAACCTGTTTCCAATATCCACTTTAAAACAAGGTGAATCATTTGTACGTAGTCAAAGGATAGATGCTCTGATGCCAGATTATCTTTTTTATCTGTTAATATTTCCTTTACTATTAATAGAGTTATTTTATTCTTCTCAGTAAGACTATTTACCAAATTGTTTTTCTCAATATCATCTCTAAGAACAAATAAGGTAGGAAACTGCAAATTTTTGTCATTAATAAAATTTGTAGCTTCTCTCATATCCTTTTTAGTCAGTTGATCAAAAAAATCTTTCAGATCATCTATTCCCTTGTCACTTCTAACTTTATCCAAAAAGCTTATGGAATCTGCATTTAAATCTTGCATGGATATATCATATCTCCTTTAATATTCCTATCCATACATATTTATTTTTATAAATGTAATTTATACTATTTTTATTTTATTTTTTTATTTCAACCTAATTCCATAAAACATTTTATTGCACAACTTCCCATGGATTTTCTTTACCTTCCATGAACAAAACACAGCTTAAAATGGAATGTTCTACCATGTCACTTACAGCTTGATCAGTATAAAACGCTGTGTGTGGTGTTACAATTATATTAGGATAAGATTTTAGAATTGCCAATTCTCTGTTGTTTAACACTTCACCTTTTAAGTCATTATAATAGATACTTGATTCCTGTTCAATAACGTCTAAAGCTGCACCACCGATTTTTTTCTGTTCAATAGCTTCAATTAAATCACCAGTATTAATAAGAGATCCACGAGCTGTATTAATGATAAACACACCATTTTTCATATTTGATATAGATTTATTATTAATCAGATGATAATTATCTTCTGTTGCAGGTACATGCATAGTAATAATATCACTATTCTCAAAAATCTCTTGTAAGGCTACATAGTTAACATATTGCTTTATTTTTTCATTTTCATACAGGTCATAAGCTAATACTTTGCAATCAAACCCGCTTAGATGTCTAATCACCGTCTGCCCAATTCTTCCTGTACCAATAACTCCTACCGTTAAGTTTTGCAATTCTTTTCCTTGAACACCTTTTAAAGAATAATCCTGTACATTACTGCCTTCCATTATAAGTTTTATTTTTCTTATTGCCATAAGAATCATCATAACGGTATAATTTGCCACGCTGTTTGGTGAATAGGTTACATTCCCTATATGAACTCCTAATTCCTTTGCCTTTTTAAGATCTATATGATCATACCCTATGGTTCTGGTGGATATAAATTTCACACCAATTTTATAAAATTTTTCTACCAATTCAGCTGGAATTATAGTTGTTATAATACTAATGCAGTCAAATCCCTTGGCCAGATCTGCATTTTCCATAGTTGGTGCTTCTTCACATAGCACAACCTCCACGTTATACTTTTTACTGAATTCTTTAAAATATTCAGTTTCGTCCGGTCTATGACTATATGCTAAAATTTTCATTATCATTAACTCCTTTATTGCAATATTTTAAACTATTTATCCGATGACTAGCCACTGTAACACTCCACCTTCTAAAGGTGGAGATAACACTGGCACGTCCCTGGATAATTCATCTAAACTCAGTGGGAATACAAACTCCCACTGAGTAAGATTCATTGATAAGTTCCTATATATTTTTATATTTATAATTATACTCTATATACTATAATAAATTGTCTTTGTTTGTAAAATAATTATTTTTACATACGTAAAGAAAGCCAGCAATGCTGACTTTCTGCTATTTTAGGCACTAATATGAGTTAATTTATGCTTACACCTGAAATTTTTTTAGTTTTTCTTGCTGAGGAGCTTTCCTCCCATCAAAAAAATCACAAGCTCTATAATAATTTATATCTTTTTTCCACAATTCTCTATACCTTTTATCCTTTTCATTTTTAATTACAAATTTCAAAGGATTGTTAATAGAATTTATTAAGTATCCTATTAGTTCAGACGGATCCCTAAAACATTCCCAATCACATTTTTTACAAAATGGCTTTTCCTTTATTGATTTAACATTAAGATTATAGAATTTACCCATATTATCCGTACCTCTATACCCACAAGGATAGGTATTACCATCTTTTGCACTAACAAAAAAGAAATCTATTCCACCTCTACATGGTAAACAATGTTCACCATTACCTTCATATTGCTTTATAAGTGAATATAATGAGACCAAAGGAGTAAATAATCTGATTTTAGATCTAAATTCTGGAATAGTATCAAGTAATGCTTTGAATACCTGTATTTTTTCTTCCTTTGAAAAAGCTATAATATTATCTGTAGATGTAGCACCATAAGTTGCCTGTAAATCTGTTTCTGAGTCATTATCCACACTCATAGGATAACATGCATTTACCATTGTAAATCCAAGATTTATTACAAAATGATAAAACTCTTTAAAAGCATTTCTAAAATCAGTATAAAATTCGTTCTTATCACTCATCTTGCTTGGAATCTTACCAATTCCTCCAGTGTTACGATTTATACCAAGATTTGCAGCAGGATATATACCAAACTCATGAAAAATCGGCAGTGCCTTTTCTATACCTTTAATTACTCCCGTAAGCCCTCGCATTCTTTCATGGGTTTCAGGCTCTGCAGAATCTATGCTTATCCAAAAATTTCGAAGCTTAGTCTTAGAAAGGCTTTCTGCCAATCTTTTAATTTTATCCTGAAAATCTAAACTGTCAGAATCCCTAAATATAAATCCATTAGTTCCAGTTCTTATGTATTCTATATTACAATCACCTGCATATTTTATTAAATTTAATATTTCTTTCTCATATAAAAAAGGCTCTCCCCCAGTAAAGGACAAGGCTTGAACTCCTTGCTTTGAAGCAGAATCTATTATTTTTTTCACCTCTTCTTCGGAAAATTTTGAACGTTTAAACTGCTCTGTGACTCTCATTCCACATTGTGGACATTTTCCATTACAGCTATCTGTGTATTGAATTATCACCTGTCCGGGAATTCTCCCCTTAATTAATGAAAATGCGTTATCTATATTAGCTATACTCCCCATTCACTCTACCTGCTTTCTGCATCTATTAAATAATAGAAAAACTAGATTCTAAATCTGAAAAAATCTAATATATAAAACCCGTTCAATATTAGCTATTTTCCAATTTATTTTTATAGAATATCTCTAATATAATACTATGCTATAAGAGTGATTTTTTAACGCAGATTTATGTTAAGTTTTAGATAAAACAATGTAAAGTAACTATAAAATATTACCTAGAAAGCACCCTGTATTTTTTCTTATTCTAACACAGAAGTTAATTATCAATTAAATTTAAAAATTCTTAATCTGTATCCATTCATTGAAGTTTTTCCAAGCTGATCCATAAGCTTATAATTTGCATATGCCCCCACCACAGCCCCGATGCCAGGAACCATCTGAAGCAGCTTGGCAATATCCATGTAATCTCTATATTCTTGTTGAAACTCTCTCCAATTAAAAGCTTCTTTATCCATAGGCAGTGTCTTTGAATAATTACTCCAATCCTTAACAATCTTAAAGGTTTCATTCCTCTTTTCTTGACTGGAAAAAGCGAGTTGAAACACATAGAGTATATATAATCTCTCTCTATAATCTTTTACATCAAATCCATATAAACTTGCACATTGAAACAAAAACTTCATTTTAAAACTTAAAAGTATTGGAAAATCTGCAAGGCTTATCAGAAAACCTCCGCCTCCAGTACCTGCGCCGCTAACAGCCGCTGCTTTTTTATAAAAATTAATTTTCTCTCGAACCATATTTTCTCTATCTTCAAGAAGCCTATCTCTCACTGGTAAAGAGGTAGTATACTCCGAACCAAGAATCACTGCCTTTACCATATTCTTTATTGCTTCTGTTATTACAATATGAACCTTCTCAGGAATGATATTATTTATCTTACTTTGGGTGTTCTTAGTTAAATTTTCTATAAAACCAGACTTTTTCATCATCTCTTTCTGCCAATTCATTAATTCTTTGGCAGCATTATCCTCATATGTACCCATAGATAACACCTCAATGTTAAATTTTTTTAGTAAATTAATTTATATTAATTTCACCTTTAACCCCACTTTTTATCCGATGACTAGCCGCTGTAACACTCCACCGCACACAGCGAAAGCGATTCACACAAAATCTAAGATTTTGGTTCTCTGCTTTTCTAAAGGTGGAGATAACACCGGCACGTCCCTGGATAATTCATCTAAACTCAGTTGGAATACAAACTCCCACTGAGTAAGATTCATTGATACTTTTAGTGGATATTTTGTTGCAAGTTTATCATATATTTAATTATCTATCAACATCTCACTTAAGTTAGCCTATTCACGTTATATAAAAAAAATACTTGTAAACAGGCTTTTGAAAATATTTTATTAATTGAAAAGAATCAGAGGAACTACTCCCAGTTTCTCTGATTTTATGTTATTTAAGAACCTCATAAAAAATCCCCTTAATCTCTTGGCCTGCTATAATATCTTAACCCAAATATTCATGTCTTCAAACTTTCCGCATATGTGACAATGATTTACTAACCTTCCGCTATACTCATAATCATGTTTAGAAAAGACAATATTCATACCTGTAGAAATAGATCTTGCCATACTATAAAGTACTTTATACTGTTTATTCTTTAACTCTTTCTCAAGTTCAAAAATCAATCGTCCTACCAGCCCCTTACCTCTATGGGATCTATCAGTTGCACAATCAGTCATTTCAACATTTAGGTTAGTAGGATCCATATCAGCAGATGCTGCACTAATAATTTTATTTTCATAAACTGCTATTTTAAAAAACACATCATGATCCATTACAAATTTAATATAGTCTGGATTATTCATGGGTGATGGGTAGGTTTCAAAAACACTATCATAGAGTTCTGCCAATTGCTTTGCATCTTCTTTACATGCATTTCTGATGAAATATTGATTATATTTATCATATTTGTAATTTTCATCTGCATACTCCCTTGATTTGATCAAAACCTCTTCCTCTTCTGGAATAACCATACTCATCTTTCGCTCGACTGTAATGAACTTAGATAAAAAATAACCAGGTTTCCCATTTAAAAAATTATAAACCTTTGCTTCCATGATAAATCCTTCAGCTTTAAACTCCTCAATTTTATCTTTAGATGAAACATAAAAAATTTTCCCTACTTTATTCTTGTTTGATAGATTCATCAATCTATCAACTAAACTTCTAACCTCTCCTTCAAAACTTACAATTTTAATTTTTTTATTAAACTCATCAAATTTAATCTTTGCAGTTCCTCCATGAAACTGAATGTTTTCAATCTTAGGTATTTCTAAAAGCATTTGATCACCCCTATTTACTTTAATATATATTAAATATTTGTATTTTTTACTATATTTATTCTTTTTATTAATAGGATTCTATCATGATCCTAAATAATTGCGGTTACTTTTATCAGCTCTATATTTGTGGATAGCATTATGGTTTTGTGAAATGCAAAAATAAAAATCCTCAGCAGTAAATAACTTTACTACTGAAGATTTTTTACGATTTACTGAAAATTCCATTCTTAAAAATAAATATTTTTAAGCTGAAGTAAAGCTTTCTTTAATGCTTTCTGATCTTCAGCACTAATTTTATTACCTTGTAAGAAAAGATACTGTAGACGAGACATTTTTTTCAATGGACCTATATCACTTATTTGATTGTTTTTTAATTCAAGAAGCTGTAAATCAGTTAATTCTGTTAAGGCACTCAAATTACTTATTTTATTGGAACTTAAAGTGATATTCTGCAATCTAGTTAATCCTTTTAATGGACTTATATCACTTATTTTATTGGATTGCAGCTGAAGATCAAATTGCAGGTTATTCAAATTACTTAGTGAGCTTATATCACTTATCTGATTATCTGCCAGAACAAGATTATTTAATTTACTTAATCCACTTACACTACTGATATCACTTATCTTATTAGATTGAAGACTGAGATTCTGCAAATTAGTAAGTTCCTTTAATGTACTTACATCACTTATTTCATTAGATTCTGCGTATAAATAATGTAAATTAGTTGATTTTTTTAGTGGACTTATATCACTTATTTTATTGGATTGTAAATCAACACTATATAGATTAGTTAACCCACTTAGTGCCCCTATATCACTGACCTTATTAAAATTTAAAGCAAGAGTCTGAAGATTAGTTAATGATTTTAGTGCATTTATATCAATTATTTGGTTGCTTTTTAACCCAAGTATCTGCAATTTACTCAGTGATTCCAACGAACTTATATCACTTATATTATTGTGATCTAAATAAAGTGTTTGTAAGTTAGTTAATCCTTTTAGTGGAGTAATATTGTTTATTTGATTATTTCCCAGATTAAGTGTTTGTAGATTAACTAGATTTTCTATTCCACTTATATCACTTATATCTTGTCCACTTGCTGCTAATGTTGTAATATTTTTAACGTCACTTTTATATAGATCACCTGTTGGTTTATGAATACTATACCTTATATTACTTTCTAAATTTTTATCTTTAAATGTAATTATGCTGTCATTAGCATCACGATTGGATACAGTTACAGTAGAAGTAGATGTCTTTCCTCCATCTACAGAAGTTGCTGTAATCTTTGCAGTTCCAACGCCTACTCCAGTGATTACCCCATCCTCTACTTTTACTATATTTTTATCCGATGATGACCAGGTGACTGACTTATTTGTTGCATTATTAGGTGATATAACCTCATTTAAAGTATATGTATTTCCTACAGCCAGATTATATACAGTTTTATCAAAATCTACTGCTGAAACCTTGACATACTTTCCATTTGTTGCCGAAGTTGAATTCTTACTACCCAAAACCGTTTTATAAATAGGATAAATACTAATAATAATTAAAACAATAACAATTAAACCGATTTTCTTTTTAATACTACTCACTTTTAAACCCTCCCATAAATTTTATTATTCTCATTTCCCATGAAATTAGAATCTATTGCTAAAGATTAATACATATAAAAAAACGCCGTATATTGGATTTGTTATAACCAATTCTACCGCCAAATTTAAAAATATTTATAATGCAATAAATTACAGATATTGTATTGATAAAGTGTTATCTTAATTATATACACATTCATAGCTATATTAAACTCTATATAATGCGAAACCAAAGTAAACATATATGTTAAATATAATTATATTGTTTATACTTTTTACTGTCAATATATATTGTGAATTTACAAATATTTTTAAGAAAACAATATTTAAATTCTTAGCAATAAAATAGCAATATATCTAAACTTATAAAAATCATAATTCATAAGCTTAAATATATTGCTTCTAAAAATAATTATTTTTTATTAAACTTCTTAAAATTAGAACTGTCTATTTTTTAATCTATTTGAAAGGAATTCCAAAACGATAGCGAAAGCTATAATTAAATATGAGATAACCCCAACTTCTCTTATGTTATAATAAAAGGCTCCTGCCATAAACAGTTCATATCCTATACCACCGGCTCCAGCGGCTGCTCCCATAGCTACAGCATTAGTAAAATTGATTTCAAATCTCATAAATGTCCAGGCAATAAGGTAGGTAACCGTTGAAGGAAAAATTGCCTGAAAAACAATCTGCCACCAATTTGCGCCACTTGCCTTTAGTGCCTCTATAACACCTTCATCAATTTCCTCATAGGATTCAGAATAGGCCTTCACTAAATACGCAACTGAATGGAAGGTTAAGCCTATAACTGCAGCAACGCTTCCAAGGCCTGCTGCTACAGCAAATATTAGTACCCATAAAACTGAAGGTATAGCTCTAATGAATGCAACAAAAGTTCTTATAATATTTGATACATAGGCATTTGATAAATTTCTTGCTGCAAATAGTCCAAAAAAAAGTGCCAGAACACCTCCGAATAACGTAGTTAAAAATGCAAGTGCCAGAGTTATAACCACATCCTTAAGGCCCTGAATCAATGTAAAATGAGTAAGTTTAGGCTGCAAAAACATAACTTTTACATTCTGCAAAGTTTGCACTACGGCACTGCCAAAGTTTAAATCTTTGTAATCAAAAGTTACAAATCCATATATTGTCAGTATAGCTAAAGCAATTAAGGTTGCATTTATTACCTTTTGAGAATGTCCTGAAGACTTAATTTCAATTTTTCCAGTTTTTGTTCTGTTAATATGTTTTTCTAAGTCAGTGGTAGTATTGATTTTTGGTGAATTTGATATTTCCATTATAAAATCACCCTTCTAACATAATTTGATATAAGTTCAATTATTATTACCGATAGTATTATAAATACCACTGCAAGACTTGCAGAATTATAATCCATACTCTTATAGTACATGCTGAAAGTATATCCAATTCCCGTACCAGTAAGTAATCCTATGAGAGTTGAACTTCTTATATTTGTTTCGATCATAAACAGTATCCAGCTTACTATTTGAGGTATGCTGGATGGGATAATTCCCTGTGATACTATTTGAAAATAAGTTGCTCCTGTTGACTCCAGAGCATCTACAGAATCACTGCTGACCTCATCTATGGTCTCAATAAAGGCTCTTGTCAAAATTCCAAAGGTTGCAAAAAATAATGCAAAATATCCCGTTAATGCATTTTGCCCAAAGGAAAGCAGCAGCACCATTGCCCAAACAGTATCTGGGATATTTCTAAAAGCAGAAGCTATTATTCTCGTAATAGTACCTATAAAATTATTTATTTTTGTAGTCTTAGATCCAAGCAAACTAAACAACAATGCAAGTATACCGGCAGTAGTTGTAGCTGCTATAGATAGAAAAACTGTTTCTTTCATCTTTGCTATTATAGTTGGTAATTTAGATAATGATTTTTCATTGGGATAAAAATTAGAAGCCGCCCAAATGATTGCATTTGGAATAGATGTAAAACCCAATATTGGATCATAACGTGTTATAGTCATAGCAATAAAAGTCACAATAACTATAACTATCAAAGCTGCTGTAAACTGCCCTCTACGCTTTCTAAATATATCAATCTCCATGCTTAACCTCCTTATGCATCTTCAAAAAATAATTTAGTCAATTTTATTTTCAAATGCCTTAATCAGTGATTAATTCGCCCACTTCAGAACCATATATCTCATGTATCTTGTCCTTTGTAAGCTCCTCTGGTTTACCATCAAATATTACTCTGCCACCATTTACTCCTATAATTTTGTCAGAATATTTCACAGCTACATCAACCTGATGTAAATTGAATATACAAGTTATGCCCATCTCTTTATTTATTCCTTTTAAATGATCCATAATTATTCTAGCGGAATTAGGATCTAGTGAAGAAATAGGTTCATCACAAAGAAGTGCTTTAGGATTTTGAATTAACGCTCTTGCAACTCCTACCCTCTGTTTTTGACCACCACTTAATTCATCACATCTTTTATAAGCTTGTTCATTGAGGCCCAATTTATTTATTATTTGAAAGGCCTGTTTTTTCTCTTCTTCATTGTATATTCCAAGTACTCCGGATATGGTTGACTTGTAGCCTAATCTACCATGAAGAATATTTTCAACTACACTTAATCTATTAACAAGATTATAGTGCTGAAATATCATTCCTATTTTTGTCCTATGCTTTCTTAGTTCTTTCTTATTTAAACTTTTTACACTAACACCATCAAACTTAATTTCCCCCTCTGTTGCATCAATCATTTTATTGATACATCGAAGGAGAGTAGATTTCCCAGCTCCTGATGGACCTATAATGGAAACAAACTCTCCTTCCTTTACAGAGAAGTTAACATCTGTCAGTGCTTTGGTACCGCCCTTGTATTCTTTGGACAAACCAGTTACTTCTAAGATATTCATAGCTAACTTCCCTTCCTTAAGTTTTTAGTTATTTATTATAAGTACAAACTATTTTGAAAGTTCTCTTATTGGATTGTACCAAGAATCATCAACCTTTAAAAAATGTTCATTTTTAGTCTTTTCAACTAGTCCTTTTGAACCTTTTTTATAGTATATTTTAGAATCATTTGTTGTAGTATCTGAAGTTAAAGCAGTTTGTATCTTATCAATATCTTCCTTATTAAGTGCTCCTGTATTTACAGCAAATGGTCCATTTAATACTGGTGTAGAACTAATAATTACATATTCCTTACCTCTTAAATTAGTAAATGGATCAGCAGCATCAGCCTTTACCTTGTAAACTGCACCTACAGTATTAGCTTTTCCAGTTTCAACATCAACATATGGTGCTAATGCTGTATCACAGAAAGCAGCTACATCTGCTTTTTTATTTAAAAGATTTGCTGCTGAGCCCTGGTGTGACTGACCAAATAATACTTCTTTAAAGAACTTATTACTTCCACCTTCTGACAAATCATCAACCTTTATATTCTTCCATTTATCAGTCTTTGAAAAATAACTTACTATATTTGTAGTAGGTACTTTAAAACCTGAAGTTGAACTATTGGATACATAAGACATTTTCTTTCCCTGAATATTATCTAGAGTATACTTACCATCCTTTTGGTATTGGCTTTCATCGCCCTTATTAACTGACAGCCAGCTATAATATATAGCATCATCTAAAGTACCTGATGCACCAGAATTTACAACTAATGGTAATATTTTAGCATTTTTAGTGTGGGCTTCTACATAACCTTGTCCACCCATGAAGGCTATTTGTCCTTTACCACTAGCTATAGCTTCTATGGCAATTGAATAATCTGTTGTAGTTTGTTGTTCAACTTTTTTACCAGTAGCATCTGCAATAATTTTACCTATTTCATCACGAGCATCCTTGTAGTCGGCTGCGGATTCGTTTGGATACCATACTATAGTGATAGTGTCATATGGCTTTACATTATCCCCAGATTGATTTGAAGCACCTGACCCTGAACATCCTGCTAATACTGCAACTGCAATAATAAGATTTGTAATAACTAATAGAAGTTTTTTCATTAATTTACCCCTTTCAAATTTGAAAAAATTTTTGTTATTTTAGATTAAGACAGGTTATTAGTTCGTTTTTTTCAATGCTATACATTTATTGTCAAGATAGATGATACAGTGTTCATGTTAATTAATCATTATATGAATGTAATGTTTATTTTAAATTTTCTTATTAATCTATATATTCCAGCATTTGTTTTAATATGGTTATCCCAAACCAATTATTTCAGAATCAAATACATGCAAAAATTCCTTAGGACTTAATATTTGTCCAATATTTATATCTGTGCCATAGTCTCCATGAAAATCACTGCCTCCAGTAGCTATTAAATTATATTTTCTGCAATATTCAGCAACCTTTTTATGATCTTCTTCATGGTGATCTTCATGATACATTTCAATGCCATCTAATCCTGCTTCCACAAGCTTTTCAATAAAATTATAGGAATCCAATTGTCCTGGATGTGCTAATATTGCAATACCTCCATCTTTTTTAATAGCTTTTACTGCTTCGTAGGCATCAGCATATTCTATATCTCTTGCACATATTCCACTGCCCTTAAACAGCTTTCTGTATAAATCTGAATATATTTTATCAGTATATTTTTTATCTACTAGTTCTGCCATAATATGCTGTTTATAGATGACCTCACTATTTTCAGCCCTGGCATATATATTAGCCACATCCATTACATACCTGTTTTTTATAAGCTGCCTAATTTGCCATAATGAATTTTTATGCCTATTCTGTAGAGTTTGATCGCAAACTTTTCTAATATTTATTCCTTTTAAATCAAAATTAAATCCTAAAATATGAATTTTCTTGTTACTTTCAGGATCACAGGAAGATATTTCAATACCAGGAATTATCTTTATTCCTGCACTTTTACCCTTCTCAACTGCTTCTTTTAGGCCTTTAACGGTATCATGATTAGTAATGCCAAGATGAGTAACGCCATTTTTTATAGCCATATCTATAACTTCTTCCAATCCAAAGGACCCATCAGAAATATCTGTATGAACATGAAGATCCACTTTCATATGAATTCCCCCGCCTGCATGTTATATTTCTTATCACAAAGTCCTTCCATGAAGTCAATATCATGAAATATTCCAATCATTGTAGTTCCTTCAATTTTTAACTGTTCTATAAGCTCCTTTACCTTTTTCTTAGAATAATTGTCTAAACTTGCAGTTGGCTCATCCAAAAGTAGTAATCTTGGATGCTTAACCATTGCCCTTGCTATATTTAGACGTAATTTTTCTCCACCTGAAAAATTGTTTGGATAGCTGTCCCACAGTTCTCTATTAAATTCAAAATGTCCAAGCATTTTTTCTGCTTCCTGTGAAGCATATTCTTTACTATAGCCCATCTCTAAAACAGAATGTTCAACAATTTCCTTAGCCGTAGTTCTTGGCATGCTATTAAGAAATTGTGACACATAGCCAATTTCATATTTTCTCAAATATAGCATTTGTCTTTCTGATATATCTAAAATATTAATCAATCCAAACTTTTTAGATTCATACCATATATTACCTTCATCAGTTGTGTAAGTTCTATAAATGCATTTCAGTATAGTTGATTTTCCACTGCCGCTTTTACCTGTAATTCCTATGAATTGGCCTTTGTTCAAAGATATATTAATATTTTGGGATGCTTTTATATGCTTTCCTAAATTATGAATAGTAAAAGTCTTATATAAATTTTCTATTTTTAATAGCTGCTCCACACTATCACCTGCTTTCATAATGCTTTTCCACAAAATCATCTATATTCAATAGAAAGTCATTGAAATTTTCCTTTATCTTTTTATGACACCAATTCCACCATTTAATACTTTCCAGTTTATAGATGATATCATCATTAAACCTCTTTCTAATTATTTTTGCCGGTACACCTGCAACTATAGTATAAGGCGCCACATCCTTTGTCACTATGGCTCCACTTCCAACTATAGCTCCATTTCCTATGGTTACACCGGGCATAATAATTGCATTATGGCCTATCCAAGCATCATTTCCAATATATACTTTATGGCTTTTTCTATTTTCAAAAAATTCTTTATCATCTTTATCATCAAAACCATACATCTTCCTTCTATAGGTAAAATGATGTAAGCTAGGCCTTTCCATAGGATGATTTGTAGGCCCTATTCTTACCATGGCAGCAATATTAGTAAATTTACCTACCTCAACGTTTTGCAGAAAACAAAACTGACCTGTATAAGAGTAATCACTAAGAGTAACATTTTCGTAGAAATTAAAAATGCCCACCTCTGTAAATTCACCCAGTTTTGAATTTACAATTTTACAGTTCTCACCTATTAATGGCTCTATTGACAATACTTTATCTTCAGTATTCATATGCAGTAATTAGTCCTTGAGGTTAATTTTCCATCAACAAACACTGATGTAATCACTGGGAATTGATCATCTAATTTTTCTATTATAATTATATCGGCCTTCTTACCTTCCTCTATGGATCCT
The DNA here is from genome assembly GCF_047718555.1 of Clostridium sp. GTDB lineage: Bacteria > Bacillota > Clostridia > Clostridiales > Clostridiaceae > Clostridium_I. The sequence continues at coordinate 26,438 of NZ_JBDNRK010000009.1, forward strand.
ATAATTTTATCCATATTTACTGCCCTTGCTGGATTTATCGTAACCAGATTAAACATTTTATTTATATCAAGACCATGCTTTTCATTGAGTAAAAATACTGCATGAAGCATAGCTGCTGGATAATAATCACTGCAGAGTATGTCAATATAATTATTTTTTATACCCTCTGCTGCACATAAATTACCTGAATGAGAGCCACCTAATAATACATTTGGAGCTCCTGCAATGGTATACATCCCCATTTTCTTAGCGGATTTTGCCACATCTAAAGTTATAGGAAATTCGCTTATACTTGCGCCATAATTTTTAACAACTTCTAATTTTTCCACACTATCATCATCATGAGAAGCAATGGAAATATTATTTTCCATTGCTAAAGCTGCAATTTCCTTTATAGTTTCATCAGTTATTTTTTCCTTAGTCTCCCTACTATCAATTATTGTTTCAATTTCCTCATCAGATATATGTCTGTAACCTCTCAATGTTTTTCTGTATACTTCCAAGCTTCTGTATTGACCCTGACCCGGAGTATGATCCATAAAAGAAATCAAATTAACTTTACCATCCTTAATATATTTTTTTATATTGTCAATTTGATTAACATTATCTATTTCAATTCTTGCATGAAAATTATGCCTTATAAGAGGTTTATTTTTATGCAATACATTAATAGCATTAATCATTTCTCTCACATTTTCAGGATTTCTTATGGGAACATTTTTAAGTTGATTCTCATCCATAGTAATAGAATGAAACATGGTTGTTATTCCCTGATTAATTAAAATTTTTTCTTCTTCTCTTAAGCTTATTGAAAAATCCATTATTGATGTTGGTCTTGGCGCAGCCATAGTCTCAACATAATCGGAATGTATATCAATAAATCCTGGTGCCACATAGCCATTCTTAGCATCAATTACTTCTTTAAAATAATTGCTTCTAATCTGTCCCTGTTTCTTTATTTCTTTAATTGAATCATCTTCAATTAATAGATCATAACCTTCTAATATTTCATTTTCAGTTACTATTCTCCCATTTGTAATTAAGTACACTGGCAATCCCTCCTTTTTGATATCAGTAATTATTTTGTATTTGTTCCACTTACATCTAGTTCAATAAAATATTAAGGCAACTAATCATTGGATAAATTATATTTGCAAAATGTAGCTTTTATCTTCAAATACTTCTGAAATTGTCAATTTAAGTTGAAATTTATATCCTCACAGCATATAAATGTATCTAAAAGCTATGAAAATATAATTGCTGCAGCAACTATATATGAGATAATTACTATAAAAGTGAATATACCAATTGTTGTGTGTATGCAGACTGTGGATCTTCAAGTATCTGATCTGTTAGTCCTCTTTCAATGATTTTTCCATTGAGCATAACAATGGTCCTATCTGCCAACATTCTTATAACACCTAGATCATGGGATACTACAATCATACTTATTCCAAGTTCTCTTTGAATTTCTTTAATTAAATCAAGTACATTGGCCTGTACAGATAAATCTAAGCCTGTAGTAACTTCATCCAGCAATAAAATTGGTGGATTATTTGATAGAGCTTTAGCAATTTGAACTCTTTGCTGCATTCCACCAGAAAAGTTTTTAGGAGCTTCCTTCATTCTAAAAAGTGGAATATTAACCTTTTCCAAAAGATTTTTACCCCTTTCCTCCATGTCACCCACATTTCTATGGCCGGCTGAAATTAATTTTTCAGCAATATTACCTATAGATGAGAAATTCATTCTCAGTCCCTGTACTGGACTCTGATAAACTTTTCCCAATACATTATTCTTTATAAATCTTTTCTGCTGGGAGGATTCTAAAAATATATTAGCTTTTCCTTCTTTGTAATTACCTATATATGCCTCTCCAGAAGTAACTTCTTTATCAAAATATAGGCATTCCATCATGGTAGACTTGCCGCTGCCACTTTCCCCTACAACTCCAAGTATCTCTCCTTGATATAAATCGAAAGAAATATCCTGGCATGCATATACAGTACCGCACTCAGGACAAAAATTCTTTTCCAGCTTGTCTCTTGATTCACTGCATTTTTCACAGCCGCTGCCAAATTGTTTATTTAAGTTTTTAATCCTTAGTATTGGCTCTTCCATAAATATCATTTCAAATCACCACCATAATCATTAATATCCATTATTGATTTTCTCTTCGTTATTCATTCTTTCAAGACAATAACTTGTATCATTACACTGATAATATTTTTCACCAGTTTTTTCATCTATGAATTCATCAAGGTATACATTAGCAGCGCCACATATTCTGCAACTCTTTCCCTCAAAATTTTCTGTTTTAAAGGCATAATCCTCAAAATGTAAGGATTTTATTTCCGTATAAGGCGGCACAGCATATATTTTTTTCTCTCTGCCTGCTCCCAAAAGAATTAAAGCTTCAGAATAATTCATTTTTTTATTATCAAAACGTGGAATAGGACTTGGTGACATCACATATCTTCCATTGACAAATACAGGATGATCAGCCCCAGTTGACATATCTCCATATTTCATAATTTGTTCAAAAAGCATTAGCCAAACACCACTATACTCATTTTCAGCATGAAGTCTTTTTGTTTTATATTCACTAGGTTCAACGGCCCTAAGTGGTTCTGGAATTGGAACCTGCAAAACCAGTATCTGATTACTTTCAAGCTTTACTTCTGGAATTCTATGTCTTGATTGAATTATAGTAGCCTCTTCTGTTTTTTCTGTAATTTTTACACCAGTAGTATTTTGTATAAGTTTTTTTATATTTACTGCGTTTACAGATTCATCGGACCCTTGATCTATAACCTTTAATATATCTTCTTTTCCAATTAAGGATAGTGTTAATTGAAGTCCTCCTGTACCCCAGCCTCTTGCAATGGGCATTTCTCTTGATGCAAAGGGTACCTGATACCCGGGGATTGCAACAGCCTTTAAAGAAGCTCTCCTAATTTCCTTCTTAGAGCTTTCATCAAAGAAAGCAAAATTATAATTTATCTTCATTCATTGCACCTTTTCCTTTCCTGGTCTTACGAACGCTATCTAATTTTGATTGAAAGGTTACGTAGTGGGGTAATTTTAAATGAGACATAAAACCTGAAGATTCAACACTATCTATATGCATAAGTACAAATTCTTCATTATGAGTAGGATATTTTTCATCTTTAGTTTCCAAACATTGATCAAGTATAGCCATAGCCATGGCCTTTGTTTCATTTTGTCCATAACAGATACCGTAGCCTATTCCAAACTCAAGACTTTTCTCACCCTTTTTCCCATCTACAGTTTTTGGTATAAACATTTCTACTTCTGTAACCTCAATATCGCCAATATAAAAATCATCCTCTTCCTCACAGGTGTCCTCAAGGGGATCACTAATATATAGTGATAAATTTCCTACTCTCAATTCCCCTACAGTAGGATGAAGTGACCCATAACCTCTTAAGGCTGCATAACCTAATGAGACAACAGCTCCCGTCTGTCCCCTTGTTAAAATCTGTAATCTTTCACTTCTCTCTGTTGGGAATTCTATACTTTTTTTAGTTATGTCAATTGGGTCTTTATCATCTTTTTCATAAGCTCTAATAAGTCCCTCTTCTCTTAAAAAATCCATAACCTTAGGAAGATTTCTAAGCCCATTTTCACTTTCCTGCTGTGCTGCATCACTCTGAAATTTCCTTAACCAGCTTAAGGCCTCTTCTTTAGATTCATCTGCAAGTTCAAAATCCATAAGTCTGTGAGTATAATCATAGGCTGCTCCCAGAATTTGTCCTCCTAGTACATCTTTAAAGCTTGCTGAAATTCTTCTTTCCACTGACATATGGATAGATTCAACTGTTCTTGTATAATGTTTCCTTGGTAAAGTAGATCTGTAAGCTCTCAATAAAAATACTGCTTCCTCAGAATTACCCTCCGACTGTTTAATTGCAAGGGCCGCCAATTCTTCAGAATACAAACTGCTTTCTGACATTATTTGATCAATAAGTCCTCTCATTCCTGACTGTATCTCATTAACCTTTAAAATCTCGCCGCCTTTTAATCTTTTATATTTTAACCTCTTAATAGATTCCTCTATAGCCTTAGTTCCACCCTTTACAGCAACATAACCCACATTAATTCACCTTCCTTAAAACCCTTGTGGTTCTTGGTAAACATGTTAAATTTGAATTTACATCTGTAAAAACTATATCTATTCCCATTGGAAATTCTATATTTTTTTCATGTAATTTTTCCAACCATATTTCATTTAGCCCCACATCTATGTAATTTTCATCCTTTACACCTGGTCCCTTTAATGAAAACTTTTTTTCATTGCTTATCTTATTGGTCTCAATAAGCACAGTAGCTGATTTATGAGGATTTATTAAATCTCCCTCTTTAGCATAGATTAATGCTTCCTCCAGCATAATCTTGTCTGAATTCTTTAATACAAATATAAAATCAGCTTTTTCCACACTTTCAGCCTTAGCATAAGTTAATCGCTGAACAAACTTTGAAATTTCAGTCTCATATTTGGAAACAATCTTAAAACTCACCTCTGAATCCAATAAAATAAGCATTAAGACTAATGTAGAATTTAAAACTTTTATATCAATATGGATTTTACTGCTCTCATCTTCTATGCTTTCAATAACTCCAGGTCTTGACATACAATTTAATAATTTTCTATAGGCTGCCTGTATATCATGAACCATATGAATTTCCATACTTATTCCTCCCTAAGCTAGACATCTTTTACTTACTATTTATTTTACATGCCTTATTTTCAAATATTTTATCTAAAATTACACTTTCATACTTTCAAAATTAACCTTAGTTTTTAAAATCTTACTATCATTTAAAGCCTCTTCAGCTTTTATCCTTGTCTCTTCTTCAACTAAGATTTTTTCCCAGTTACCTGTTTCCTTTAATCCTAAATTGTAAGCAGCATCAATAACTGCAAGCCAATAGGCAAACTCAGGTTTATTTCCTCTTACAATGCCTATACCAAAGCCTTCATTAATTTGTACCTTTGCCTCAGTAACAAGCACTTCTCCAAGATAAAATAATGAATTCTTAGAGCTTTCTCGCATTTTTATCATTACAAGAGCACTATCTGGCTCTTCTATGGTTTTTATCTCATAATTCTTATCTATTTCTTCAAACATATTTTTTGCTATTTCACTAGATCCCTTAATTAAAATTTCAGTTCGCCTTCTTCTTCTCATTTTTAAAACCCTCCTTAGACAATTTTTATTATATCTTGTTACCAAGTTCTAAATTGTAAATCCCTTGTTAAGGCATGTTAAATAATAATATTGTGATTTAACATTGTTATTGATAAACAGAGTTTTTGGTATCGGTTGTAGTTTTTGTTTATGACCTCTCATGCTTACTAGCTGAGCTCTTATTATATGTATTTAGATACTTGGAAATCGTTGTCCTTTAACCTAAATCGTTATCCATGGAAACATCCACTGTTTACTCCCACTTTAAAGAAAAGCAGGTAAAACAAAATTTGTTTTACCTGCTTTTCTTCCGTCTCATTATTTATTTTTATGTTTCTAAATTATATATTTAAAATAATCACATCTATATATTATTTTTGTATATTCCAGTATCTTTCCTGTTTTAGCATCAGCGGAATTAGTTTCTAACACTAATAAAGGAACTAAACTGGAGCATTTTAATATATTACGTTCTTCTTCCCCTGGGAAGGAAACACTTAAAATACTTTTCTTAGACATAAATTCCTTGTATCCATTACTTCTATAGTATTCAAACATGGAAGATATACTATCACCTGACTTTTCTATATCATGTAAAGTAGCTGATGATACATAAGAAATATGCAATGCCATTGGTATATCACTTATAATTCTCAATCTTCCTATTTTATATACTTTATCACCTTGGCTTACACCCAATTCTTTAAAAATCTTTTCATTATATTCAATTCTTTTAAAGAATATATTCTTAGAAAAGAAATCATAGCCTTTCTTAATCATTTTTTCACTAAAGCTTTCATCACCAGATAAAACTAAATCAATAGGCTCATGCCTATTTCTTAAAAAGCTGCCTTTACCTTGCTTTGAATAGATATAGCCCATTTCTTCCAATCTTTCATAAGCTTTTCTTACCACTATCCTTGGAACTCCATAGATATCTGCCAAAGCATTTTCTGAGGGCAATTTATCATCACTACTATAATCACCGTTATTAATATTGAATATTAAATCATCAATAATTTTGATTTCAATATTGTCCTTCATAGACTTTTGCTCCTTTATTGATAATATAGTATGTGCTTATGATATATTAATTTGTTTAATTTAGTATTTTATTTAGGTAAAATAAAATTAACAATTTAGTGAAACAAATTATAATGAAAGTTGGTAACATACGATACATATTTTTATTAACAAAAGATCTATACTATGATTGAAGCAAGTTCTTAATTCAGGTGGGGATTCTTTTACCCCATCTGAATTTTAGAACTGCAAATGCATGGCTTACTTGGCGTTGAACTCCCACTTGAAGAAATGGGAGACTTACGCCAAGTTAGTCAGGTTAAAGAATATTAAAGAGGTGAAATATAATGAATAACTTAATAAAAAATATAGAATTTTCCAATATACTCAATTTAAAGGATTTAGTGTCATATCAGGAAGGCCAAGTTATAAGCAGAACTCTTGCACAAACACCATCTGTAAATATTACTTTATTTTCGCTGGACAAAAATGAAGGCATTAGTTCACATGTAACTCCAGGAGATGCTATGGTTCAGGTACTGGATGGTACAGCTGAAATTACAATAGGAGATAATATTTTCACTGTTAAAGAAGAGGAAACTATAGTAATGCCTTCCAATATTCCACATGCACTCCAAGCTTGTGAAAAATTTAAAATGCTTTTGACAGTAATAAAAAATTAATTATTCTGTAAAGTGGCTGTATCAAATTAATATATAATTTGATACAGCCACTTTTTTTATTATCACACCGAATAAATATTTATAATTTCCATAACTTACTCCAAAGTGCGTACTACCTTAAATAGTTGCGTCGTAGTAAACTTATAGTAATAAGATCTACGAATAAAAAGAGGAGAGATGAAAATGAAATATACTGGACCAGTTTATCGTCCACCATTTGAAGCAAACTCATTATTACTACAAGTTACTGCAGGATGCAGCCATAATAAATGCAGCTTTTGTACCATGTATAACAATGTTCCTTTTCAAATAGAAACTATGGAACAAATTGAAAAAGATTTATTAGAAGCTAGAAAAGCTTATCCTGAAGTAAATCGTATATTCTTAGTAAATGCTGATCCATTTACTTTAAGTGCAGATAAACTTAAATTAATTGCAAAAAAAATAAATGAAATTTTACCTAACGTTGAGACTATAGCTATGTATGCCTCAGTTAAAAACATAATAAATAAAACAGATGATGAGCTTAAAGAATTAAGAGCTTTAAAGATTAATGACCTTAATATTGGCTTAGAATCTGGTATGCCAGAAGTCGTTGAACACTTTAATAAGGGGTTTACTATTGATGAAGCGAAAGCACAGTTAAAGCGTTTAACAAATGCCGGTATAGACTTTAGTGTAAATATTATAATCGGAGGAGCTGGTAGTGAAAAAACACATGGAAATGCAATTGCAAATAGTAAATTACTAAATGAAATTAATCCAAAGCTCATCTTTATTGCTACTTTACATGTTGATCCTGGCAGCCCACTTGATGAAGAATTAAATAAAGGGCTTTTTAAAGAAAATACCTTGCGTCAAAATATTGAAGAGGAAATTGAGATGCTAGGTGGACTTAACCTAGATAATACGTATTTCTTTGGTCTTCATACATCTAATGTAATACCAGTTCATGGTATGTTGCCAGAAAAGAAAGATGAAATGATTGCAGCACTAAAAGATGGTTTAAACTCAATAAGAGCAGAGTATTTAGACGCTCACCTTAAAAAAGGTGCAGAAGGTAGTATTCCAATACTAAGATAAGATTAAACGGTAAAGTAGATTAAATTATCTACTTTACCGTTTAACTATATTTTAATAGTCAAAAGTCTGAAAACTATGCCAAATCTCTAAACCTATTTTGGGTCATCGAACATATCCTCAAGGCCTTCTCTGGAGCCGTCTGCAACAACACTTAACACTTCATCACCCGGCAATAATAAAGATTCTCCGCTTGGTACTAAGACCTTATTGTCTCTGACTATTGTCATTATTATACAGTCCTTTGGCAAATCCAATTCTTTTATTTTTTTATGTGTGGCTTTTGCATTTCTCTCTATAATACTTTTTACAAGGGATATTTCTCCTTGTGCAAGATTTAATATTGTGGTAATGTTGCTTACCTCAGCTTCCTCCTCAATTAATCTTGCAATTATTCTGGCACCGCTTACAGCAGCATCCACACCCATGTCTTTTGTAAAAATCCATTCATTTTTTGGATTTTTTATTCTTGACACAACTTTTAAAACATCAAATTCAAACTTAGCAAGCTGGCATATTATCAGGTTGTCTTCATCATGTCCAGTACAAGCAACAACAATTTCAGCTTCAAGTATTCCTGCATTTTTTAACACATCTGGATCACACCCATTGCCGTTTATTATTATAGAATGTTTTAAATCTTTTTTAAGTTTTTCAATTTCTGATTCTTCTTTTTCAATGACTATTACTTTTTCATTTTTTTCTTCCATTAAACCAGCAAGAAAGGAACCGATGCGACCTCCACCAACAATAATAATAGACATATGCATGACCTGATATTTTTGAAACTCTATGAAAATTAATACAGTTTCCTCAGGTACCTTCACCTCCTGTTAAAAAATTTTTTATTAAATAACCATCATTTGTTTCATTTTTGCTTTCCCCAAAGCAGTTACTGCAAGGAAAATTTTATCATCCTTTAAAAATGATGTATTCATTGTTGGAATTATGGCTCTTCCATTTCTTACAATGCTTACTATATTTAGTTCTGATGCTATAGTTACATCCTTTACATACCGTCCTTCTAAAAATATTGAAGCTTCAGTTTCTAAAATTTCAACTTCACCATTACCAAAGGTTGATATTCTAAGCAAATCCGGATGACTTATAATATCTTTCATCTTGTTAGAACTCCATAATATAGGTGATACAGTGTTTATACCCATCTTTTTATATATCTCAGCTCTTATTGGATCATATATTCTAGCTATTATTATAGGGACTTTGAATTTCTTCTTTGCAATTAAAGCTGTAACAATATTCGTGTTGTCTCCATTTGTTGTAGATGCCAGGGCATCTGCACTTTCTATCCCTGCATTCAAAAGAGTATTTTTATCAAAAGCTATACCTTCTATAAAATTACCTTTAAATGCTGATTTAAGTTTTTTGAATGCTTTTATGTCCTTATCGATCACTGTCACATTATAACCATCAGAATCCAACAATTGGGCTAACTGAGCTCCGAGTACTCCGCAGCCAGCAACAATTATATTCATAAATACCGGCTCAAAATAGAGCCTGCCACCTCCTTCTATCTTTTTATATTTTCTAATTTTTTACGTAAAAACAGCTTTCTTATTTCTTCTGCTCCAATTAAAATTGGTATAAAAGCTATATAAAACAACCAATAGGTAAAAGGTACCGGATACGTATCAAATATATTGTGCAAAAATGGTGTGTATATTAAAGCAGCAGTTAAGGCTAACTCAAAAATTACACCTATATTCAAAAGTTTATTAGTTAATATTCCTATACTAAACATTGATGCAACTTCTGTACGACAAGCAAACACATTTGCCACCTGCATAATTACAATTCCCAAAAAACTCATAGTAGCTGCTTCTCTTGAAAGTGGATTATCAGGCGTTAAAATCTGTCCCCAGTGCCATCCACCATTATGCAATACCCAGAAATATCCTGATAGAACTGCTGCTGAATTTATTAATCCAAGTAAAATATACCCTCTAAAGAATAATGAAAAATTCAAGAGTTTTTCCTTTGGGGATTTTGGAGGCCTGTCCATAACTCCAGGTTCTGGAAGTTCAACACCCAGGGCAAGAGCTGGTAATGTTTCAGTTCCAAGATCAATTGCTAGTATTTGCATTACTGTTATAGGAAGTGGTATATTAAACAGCGAAAACAGTATATATGGTATAGCTTCAGGAGTTAAATGCGCAAATATATAAGTTATGAACTTTCTAACATTATCATATACTGCTCTTCCTTCTTCTATAGCATTTACTATACTTGCAAAATTATCATCTGTTAATACCATTGTTGAAACTTCCCTTGCAACATCTGTGCCTGATTTTCCCATTGCTATACCTATATCGGCCCTCTTAAGTGCCGGGGAATCATTTACTCCATCACCAGTGACAGCAACTACCTCACCCATTTCTTTAAGAGCTGATACAACCTTCATCTTATGTTCAGGTGCAACCCTGGCAAAAATAATTTCGTTGTCCTTTAATTCATTTTTTAAATCTATATCTGATATTTTATCAAGCTCATTTCCTGTAATTATTCTTGGATGAAGGCCTTTTATAATTCCTATTTTCCTTGCTATAGATTCTGCTGTTAAACCATAGTCTCCTGTAATCATTATTATTTTTATTCCTGCTTTTTGAGCATGTTTAACCGCTTTTTCCACTTCAGTTCTTGGTGGATCCATCATAGCTGTAAGCCCCACAAATATCAAATCGTTTTCAACATTGTCAACTTTATAATCTTCATCCTTTTTATATATCCTTTTATAAGCCATTGCCAAAACCCTTAAACCTGCCCGGGCAAATTTATCATTTTGTTCTATAATTTTTTCAATGTCTTCTTTCTCTAATTTTTCGATTCTATCTTTTCCCTTGAATATATAACTACAAGCTGAAATAGTCTCTTTTGGCGCACCCTTTGTAAATACATAAACCTCTTTTCCTGCATCATGCACAGAACTCATTCTTTTGCGTCTTGAATCAAAAGGCAGCTGAGAAATTATTGGATATTCTCTAAGGACATCTTCTCTAGTGAATCCGGCTTTTCCTGCCAATACAACAAGGGAACCTTCCGTTGGGTCACCAATTATGTTCCATGAAGGGTTATCACTAGACGGTTTTACTATTCTGCTGTTATTACAAATCAACCCTATCTTTAGAAGCAGTGACAATTCATCAGGAAAGCTTTTTTCATCAACCTTCTTCCCTTCTATTAAAAAATCTCCCTTTGGCTCATATCCTACACCACTTACTGTATAATAATCATTAGGTGTCCATATTTCTCTAACTGTCATCTCATTCTGAGTCAATGTACCTGTTTTATCGGTACATATTACCGTTGCACCACCAAGTGTTTCAACACTTGACAACTTCTTTACTAGAGCATGTCTCTTTGCCATTCTCTGCACACCTATTGCAAGTGCCAGTGTCACAGTAGGAAGCAATCCCTCAGGTACATTTGCAGTAATTATACCTATTGCAAACATAAATGTGTCCACTAATGATCTTCCCATTATTAATCCAAGCAGAAAGAAAAACACTCCCATTACAACTGAAAGATATGCTATGACTTTAGCAACTCTTGTCAACTGTTTTTGCAGCGGGCTTTGTTCTGCTTTTATGTTTTGTGTCAGTGACGCAATTTTCCCAAACTGCGTTTCCATACCTGTTGCATAAACAACTGCAGTGCCTGTACCAGATGCTACATTTGTCCCCATGAAAACTATATTAGGTGACTGCAGTAGAGTTACTTCGCTTTCCAGAACAATATCTGAGCTTCTTCTTACAGGTTCCGATTCACCAGTTAAAGCAGCATTTATAGCCTTCATTTCAAATGCCTCGATAAGTCTTGCATCGGCAGGTACATGATCACCTTCCTCCAAGTAAATTAAGTCGCCAGGTACCAATTCCTTAGCAAGCATTTGCTGCTGATGACCATCCCTAATTACCTTCACATAGGGTGGAAGCATCTTTTTAAGGCTTTCTGTTGCCTGTTCAGCTTTAAATTCCTGCCAAAAGCTAAATAACGCATTTATTATTATTACCAATACTATTGACCATCCAAGCTGAGGCATACCTCCAATAAATGATAATATACTAGCAATCCAAAGCAGTATTGCTAATAGATGCGTAAAATTAGCCAAAAACCTGGATATAAGTGATGATTTTTTTACTTCTTTTATTTCATTGTAGCCATATTTCTGAATTCTTAATCTTGCCTCACTATTTGTAAGACCTTTAATTGAAGTATTCAATTCTTTAAATATATCATCCACTGTTAATCTAAATATATTTTCTGTCTTCACCGTAATTAACCTGTTATTTTCAGGTTATGCCTCCTTTCAATACTTTTTAAATAGAACCCTACCTTAATTATATACCTTTATTTTATTGAAATAAAGTAATCATTGAAAATCATATTTTACATACCTCATAACCATTTACCTCAGTAGTTATTTCCACTTTATGTATGAACGAACTTTAATTAAAGTTCTCTAAAACCCTGTGGTATGATAATAACATTATTAAAATTTTAATAAATAAACATATAAATTAAAAGGCACCTCCACAAACGAAGATTTTCTTCAAATCCATAGCGTTTGTAAAGGTATACTAAATAATACAAGTTCAAATATAATCGTTTAACTAATATTCTATTTTCTCTAATTTTAAAGACAAAATGCTTACAAACAATCAATCCATTTCTTAAGATTTATTTCAGAAATTAACATTTTATCCCTATCAAATCTAATATCAATAGCATTTGTAACAATGGCATTCTTACAACCCTTTTCGATATCCTTTAATGTATGTCCAATCCATCCTCCATTCGTTGCAAATGGAATTATCGTCTTGCCTGACAAATCGTATTCAGATAAAAAAGTTGCAACTGCTGGGGCATAAGTATACCACCACACAGGAGTGCCTATAATAATCGTATCATAATCTCCCAAATTTACTGGAAGAGGTTTTATTTCCGGTTTAAACCCATGGTCTACTTCCTGTTTCCCTTGGTCAACCACCGAATTATAATCACCTGTATAAGGCTTTGCTGTTTCAATTTCACAGATATCTGCGTCAGTAGCCTTCTGAATCTGCTTTGCAATTTTCTTCGTATTATTTGTATATGAATAATATACAATCAACTTTTTCCCCATACAATCTATTCCTCCCAAACTTCCTTTGCCAGTGCAAATGCTGCCCATGCATTTGGCCATCCCACATAAAATGCCAGATGTGTGATAGCCTCAGCAATTTCTTCTGCAGTCACACCGTTATTCTTTGCATTTGTCATATGGTATTTTAAAGAGTTATCAAAAATCCCTTTTGTCATTAATGCAGTTACCGTAATTACACTGCGATCCCTGAGCGATAATTTATCCTCTCGTGACCAAACCTCACCAAATAAAACATCATCATTTAATTCTGCAAATTTAGGTGCAAATGTTTCAAGTGCATCTCTTCCTGCTGTCTGCTTTTTCATAACTATCTCCTTTCTATCAGACAGAATTCTCATCCTGTCTGACCATGCAAACTTATCTTAATTTCTCATATTCTTCATCTGTCACTGGTTCACACCATTCATTGGAACCACCTTCTACTGGAACAGATAAGGCTAGATGCGCAAAAGCCTCATCTGCTACAGCACCGTGCCAGTGCTTGATTTCGGGAGCAATATATACCACATCTCCACTCTTTAAAAGCTGTGGTTCTTTGCCCATCTCCTGATACCAGCCATGACCACCGACACAAATCAATATCTGTCCACTGCCATGATGAATATGCCAGTTATTACGGCATCCTGGTTCAAATGTAACATTACAGATAACTGCTTCTTTAGTATTTAAAACACTTAAATAGCTTTTTCCAATAAAATAGGATGCATAAGCAGTATTTTCTTCTCCTAGTAAAAAGTCAGATACCTTTTCCAATTTTTTTACGTCCATATTTCTTTCTCCTTCTTCTTTTTTCTTACTTATATGATTTTTCATAAATTTTTACACAATCTTCTTGCGACAGCGGACATGGGTCACACAATGATTTAATTGTCCTGAACCAAATAGTAATCTCGTTGGCGAATACTTCATAAAATTCATGTCAAATACTCCTTTTCTAATTTTATTGAGTCAAAATACACTTTAGTCTTGCATAAGTTTCTTTTATATCTTATGATAAATATATTCTAATACCTAAACCTAACTTTAGGTCAATACTAAATTTAAATTTATTGGAGGTAATTTATGACTTATTCCATTGGTGATATTTCAGGAATGCTAAACATATCCATATCAACCCTGCGTTACTATGACAAAGAAGGACTTCTTCCCCTTGTCAATAGAACGCCTGGAAATATCCGAGTATTCGATGATACCGATGTTGAATGCCTGAAAATGATAGAATGTTTAAAGAATACAGGAATGCCACTTAAGAACATCAAACAGTTTTTTGAATGGTGTGAGGAAGGCGATTCTACCATTGACCAGCGATATGAACTATTCGTTCGTCAGAAGGAAAAGACCGAAAAGCAGATTTCACTCCTACAAAATGCTTTGAATCGAATCAATTACAAATGTGAATTTTACAGAATATCGAAAGAAAATGGGACAACAAATGTTCCCGGATTACGTGAAGAACTGGCTATGAAATTTTTAAATATGGATGCAGAAAAAGATACAACGGACAAATAATAACGATGTTGAAGTTAAGGGAACATATAACACACTATCAAATTTTCTTAAAATCCTTCTAAGTCTTTGATATCAGGCTATTTCTTCTCTATCTTCACTACGCATTCAACATGTGTTTGAGCAATTAAATGATACAAATACGCGTAGACATTGGTTTTGCGTAAAAGTGTACCCCCTTTAGTTCAAGGGGGTCGTGAAAATATTGTGAGTTATACTTTTACGCAAACATTAAATTGCTGTCTAAAATGAAAAATTAGAATCTATTTTCCACTAACCATTTCATAATGCTTTCTTCTCTTTCCTTAATATCGTCATGCTGCGCATCGTATTTACGCATTTTCTTCTGTGTAACAATATTTCCATCTACCATATACAATATTCTTTCGGTTTTTGCTGCCACCTTTACATCATGCGTAACGAGCATTACGGTTGTCCCTTTTTTATTAATCTCTGCAAGAATTGACATAATCTCTGCTGCCGATTTGGAATCTAATGCTCCGGTCGGTTCGTCTCCAAATATGATATCCGGATCATTTATCAATGCTCTGCAGATGCCGGCTCTCTGCAACTGTCCACCAGATGCCTGGGTGATATTATTATCTGCAAGCTTTTCAATTCCTGTCATTTCCAATAGTTTTTTTGCTTTTTGATTTACCGCATTTTTATCCGCATCTTTTGATACAAGAGCAGGAAACATAACATTGTCAATCACTGACAGATTCTTTAAAAGATTAATATCCTGAAAGATAAATCCCATGTTATTCAGTCGAATCTTCGCCATTTCTTCTTCTTTTAGTCCGCCGATTTCACGGCCTTTAAATTTCACACTACCAGAAGTAATTCTATCCATACCACTTACATTATATAGCAGTGTTGACTTCCCGCTTCCGGATGGCCCCATGACCGATACGAATTCACCTTTTTCTATCTCCAAGTTTACATCCTTTAAGATATGAAGCTCATTATCTTTCCCTAATTCTACTTTTTTGTTTATACTTCTTGCTTCTAAAATATTGTTCATATATTCCTCCAAAATATATCTAGTGTATACATCTACACACCGATTGATTTTACTTATTTAACACCTTCATCATAATTTTTTTTATACTTAAATAACTATCCATGAAAATAACCGGTTCTTGATGAAACTACAACATAAGGTATTTCGGAACCATCTTTTTCAATATATGCTTGGTATAAATCATCATTCAGATGTTCTAATCTAACAACTTTTACCCCATATTTATCATATAAATCTTTTTCAAATAGATCTTTCCAGTCACTGGGAATGGGTGCGTTTAGAGTCATATAGTTGGCAAAGCTCTCTAAGTCGTCAGCATGACCTCCATTAGCTATATATTGCTTATATAAACTTTCAATATCAACTCGATTTAGGAATGTTGGACTCCATTTATATTTTAATGCTTCTGATTTATTTCCTTGACCATTAAGAATATAATTTTTAATGGTCAAGGAAATATCACCATAGTTTTTGGTAGAAGCTTGACTTGGCTTATTATTATTGCTTACTGGTGTACTATTACTATTATTTGTAGTAGTGCTATTTTGTTTAGCCACATTTTCTTGTTTATTAGGTTTGTTTATTTTATCTGATTCTAATTTATTTGTACTAGCTGTATTTGTCACATTGTTAGTGGAAGAAGCATTTGAGTTAGTTTTATTTGCAATAGCATTAGTGCTATTTGAATTACCACTTAGAGTCTTTGCTGTACTTGAACAGCCAACCATAAATACTAGACTCAAAGCTATAACAGTGCCTGCAATTGATTTTTTATTAAATGATGAAATCATAATTATTCTCCTTTTACTATATTTATTAGAAAACCCTAGAGTCCCAATAAACAAATTTGGTTTTGAAAGTATTTGAAGCATATTAATAGATACGCCTCCTGCCTGGACCTTTTTCAACAGTTCTAACTTCTTAAAACTACAGATAAATCATCTTCTACTGTTACCTTACAACACACAGATATAGTAAATCCAACTACTACAATCAGTGCTAACGGACATAGCAGCCAAGTCTGCCATGCAACATGAACAAATTGAATTCTTGCAGCTCCCATTGAGGACATTGCCATACTTACAAGAAGCTCCCCTAAATAATCAGAAGCCAGCACTCCAAGTATGATTCCCAATATCAGTACCATCAAAGTTCCTGCCATATATTGATGTTTAACATTTTTAGAAGTTAATCCCACACTTCGCATGATTGCAATCTGGGACATATCCTTTGACAATAACATCTTAAGAAATAATGCAGTTATCAATACAACAATTATTACTGCAATTGCGATTCCGCCTATAACAATTGTGCTCATCTGATCAATGATATTTCCAAGAGTCTGTTGTGTATATTCTTTGATATCATTTACCTGCGCAGAATCATAGGTATTGTGATAGTAGTCTATTTTCTTTCTAATATCAACTCCTGGAGCCACATCCATGTACACGATATACCAAAGAACGGCATCTTCATTTAAACCAAGACTAGTATCCGCCTTTGCTGTTTTTCCACCATTTGTAATATCTTGATAAATACCACATACTCTCATAGTCTTTTCTTTCCCAGCAACCTTTACTACTACTTCATCTCCCACTTTCTTGTTTAATCCGTCTCTTGACGCATTTGCATAGGAAAGTGAGATTTCCCCTTCACCCTTCGGTGCTCTCCCTTCCAGATAATTTAATGGAAATACAGAAAAATCTCCGGTTTCAATATTAATATAGTCCCATGAACCTTTCGCATTTTTGACCTGGTAAGAACATGTGATGTAGGCCGCATACTTTTTAATATCCGAATCATTCTTCAGCCCTTCCTGTAGCTTTTTAAAATCTTCTGTAATCGTATCTGTCCTTCGAAGATCGATTCTCATGTCGCTTTTTCCTATTCCCATGTATGTGGAAAATTCCGGTGAATTCATGGTGTTATACATATTTAACGGAAGAATTACAATAAACGTACATACGACAAAAATAAAAATCAGTAACCTGTATAATTTGAAACGCTTCCATACATCCCTAAGTCCCATGTAAATATTGGTGCTGAAGAATTTGTTCTTAAGCAGTGGAAAACTGTATTTTCGGTTCTTTCCACGCTCCATGATATCTGAACGTAATGCTTCCACCGCAGAAATCTTATCGATTCTTTTCAGTACTTTCTTGCAGTACATCACAATCATGAAATATACAAATAATGGAGCTATAAGAGATAGTACATATTTTAAGTTTCCTGATAAATCCGAAGATATATAAAGTCTCATATTACCGTTAAACAGATTTACCACTATAAAGGAAAGCAGATAGCCTATTATACCAGCTAGCACTGACATGGCTCTGTATTTGTTAATATATACCTTATTTATATCCTTTTTGGATATTCCCATTGCTTTCATAACACCGATTTCTCTTAAATCTTCATCAATCGTTGCCAGAAACGTAAGTCTGATACTTAAGGTCGCTATAATAATCAGCAGAATACTAATAAGTATAATTACCATCGCAACTGTCGCATCTGACATGGCATTAAACAACACAAATATCTTTCCGCCCACTGTAGGACCGTTTGCCGGAAGACCTGCTTCGATATATGCAGTCTGAACAGCCTGAGAATCCCCGTTTTTATTCAGTTTAAATTCTATAAGATATTCCAGTTTCCCTGCCTGCTCTTTAAGCATTTCATCATAGTCCGCCTGATTAATAACAAACCGTTTCGAAGAAGTAAGGGAAGAGTTCATCTCATAATCTCTTGCATAATCTGAAATGACAAACTCTTTCTGATACCCTCCACTTTTCACCGTAATCGTATCACCTATTTTTAAGTGATATTCTTCCATGAAATAGATGGGAACCGCCACTTCACCTTTCTTTACATCCAGCTTTTTATTATTCAGATCCAATATAAAATCAAATTTCTTATTCTGTACAACAAATGAAATCTGCTGTACCGTTCCAGCCATCGTTTTATTTTTGCCAAAATGGATATTACTTCCATCAGCATCCAAAAGAACCATCGTCTCCTGCATCGCTATATTCTCACGCTGTTTTTCTGTAAATTTATCGATTTCTGTCTGGTCATATTTTCCGGAATGCATCTGCGTAATGTCAGATGGGACTGCACGTTTCTGCAGTTCCGACATCGACTGAATCAGATTTGCAATGATATTTGTTGCACTAGCTGCCAAAATAACTGCCATGGCTATAAATACAAATACTGTCACAGTTATGATTTTCTTCCTGCTGAAATCATTCTTTACAATTTTCAAAAACATTATTTTTTCTCCTTCCGACTATATGTCTTTGCTTCGAAAACTCTCATCATTTAAAATATTGTTCTGCCCCAAACTACCTTCTGCTTCTTTCTGTGTTTCCATTTCACGGATACCCTTTGATTTAGATACAAGTAGCGCCGTAATTATGAGACCCAGTCCGGCAAGAATTACTAAGAATCCGATTCCTCTTGTTTCACCAGTTCCTATAATTTTTCCAACAGTATCCGCCAGCACACCACCTTCTACCAGTGCCGGATTAAATACATAATCTGCAAGAACACCTGCCAAACCATAAGCAACTACATATCCCAGCTGTGAAATCAAAGAAATAAGTCCCCATGCTCTACCCTGTTTCTCATTATCAATGGATTTTCTTATGAGAACATCAATACTTGTAGTCGCATATGGCAGCGAAGCAAAGAATAAAAATCCAGAAATAATAATGACCGTAATGCTTGTTGTTGCACCCATTCCTATCATAGTAATACCAGACACAATAAAGCTTGCCACCATGACATTTACATATTTGCTCTTTAAGATTCCACTGCCAATCATGATACTGGACACCAGCATACCGCAGGCAACGAGTGTCTGCAGAATTCCTGTTGTTTTCTCACTGGTAAAGGACAAGACCATCGGTTTTGACAGCACCTGAATAATTCCCATATAAAACATTAAAATGGAAACAAGTACAACTAACAGCATGACTCCTTTGGATTCAAGAATAATCAGCCATCCTTCTTTTAAGTCCTTAAAAAAATTCATTTCTTTCTTAAACTGTGACTTTGCCTCAAGAGATTTTCTTACGTAAAAGATTATAACAACCGTTACAACAAAAGTCAGAATATCAATGGTAAATATCATTTTCATACCGGAAACTGCCAGAACTAAACCACCAATAATCGGTGAAATCAAAAACTTGGAAGAGGATGCGATCGACACCATTCCACTTGCTTTTGTATATTCATCCTCTGTCAGTAAATCCGTAATTGTTGCTTTATATGCCGGATCTAGCAAAGCTAAAAATACGGAACCAAATCCCACACAAAGGCAGATTTGCCACACCTGAATATGTCCTGTGTTCATAAGCACCAGCATAACAATCAGCCCAAACGCTGCTACAGTATCTCCCAATATCATCAGCAGTCTTCTATCAAATCGGTCTGCAAGAACCCCCCCAGCCAGATAATCAGGAATTTTTTTAATTTATCTTCTTTTTTCACTTCATTCACTACATCTAACCTCCTCTCTATAACTTTTAATTCGCTTCAAAATTATTTTACGATTTGGTTTGTTTGGTGGTCTGAACAAGCTCCAATGAGGCAAGCCCGCTTCCTATCGCTGAAATAAGCTCTCCCGACCACAGAAGAAGAAATTTTCCGAAGGATTTTCCCCAATTATTCATTGCTATCTCAATTTTCGCTGCCAAACATCTGCATAACGTACATAAGACTTCCGCTTTCGGCACCGAGCAGCCTTTCTACGTTGAAAACAAACGCCTGTATGCGTGAAGCACGCTCGTCGTTCGTCATTTTAACCATATCATCATCAAAAACGGTATTCGTATATGCCATAATCATTTCCATGCATTCATACGGGAACGGCGTGCTGAACAGTCCCTGCTCAATGCCCTCGCGGATTATTCCCGTCAGTATCGGTGTAACGCCGTTGATTATGACCTTTTGTATTTTCTGATGCATAAGCGCGTTCTGCGGCTTGTGAATGTGCTCTATAATTTCCTTTCCGTTTCCGCCACTTATGTTCAGTGCCATTACAACGCCGATAATGCGCTCGTTTACGGGTATGCTCTTATCTCCGGCAATTTCCTGCGCCGCACCTAAAAGACGGACATTATAACGCTCAATCAACGCGTCCATAATATCCTCCTTCGACTTGAAGTGATAATACAGCGTTCCCCTTGCAATTCCAACCTTTTCGAGAATGTCGTTTGTACTTGTACCGTCAAAGCCCTTCTGACCGAAAAGCTCATCCACCGCGTCAAGTATTTCGTTCCTGCGTTCCTCGGCTTCTTTTACAACTCTCATTTTCACGTCTCCTTTTTATAGACCGACTGTCTGTCAGCTATATAATGACATATTATTTTCCAGTTGTCAAGAGGTTGTTTTAAATTTTTCCAAAATATTCATTTTAAGTGGAAAATCATTCTATAAACTTGTTCGAACTAGCTAACTTCAAATTTTTATCTTTACAAAATCTAATTTCTTAAGCTTTGAATTTGGAAATAAGGGATACCATTATTTTATTAACTTTTCCTACATGAACTTTATAATAATAATCTTCTGTTTTCTCCAACCAACCTTTGTCCTTCCAGAATTTAAAATCAGCTAAGTTTTGAGGTGCTTTTGAAAATGCTTTTTGTTGCATTTTAAATGTTAAAAGTTTTACAAGTGATGGCTTTATAGGCTTTGTATCAATTAATTTTTTATAGAACACCTCAGTTTGCCTAATTAATTTATTCGTTTCCTTCTTCAATTTCTTCTCGTTTTTTTCATGGGGTGGAGCAAAGGTTACTCCTACTTTTGCACAAGTTATAAATCCCATTGTGCCAAGCATAAAAGACAAAAACGAAGCAACAAAGCCAAGACCGAGTGCTCCCGTCGACACTACCACCATTGCTTTTTTTCCGTGATAATCCGGTCGGTGGCAACGGTAAGCAAAGCGGTCCAGAAAGTTCTTCATTATCCATGATACATTGTATGTATATAACGGCGAAGCAAATATAACTGCATCAGCCTGCTTCATTTTCATTTCCAGGCTTTCTCTATCGTCCTTTAACGGACATTTCTCTTCCCCTTTTTCGATGCATACATAGCATCCCTTACAGAGTTCAAGTCTGATCCGGCTTAATTGAATATACTCAAATTCAATTTCATCATTTTTTTTCTTCAATTCTCTTTCTATTTGATTAACAGTCTTATATGTATTTCCATTTGTTCTTGGACTACCTATTATTGCAAGTAATTTCAACGTTCACTCCCCCTTAGCTATTTAATGTTTCAACAACTGAACCAATAGCAGAATAATTGCTATAACGCTTGATATTACTGTTGCAATTCCGATATACATATGAAAATTCAACGAACTTACATCCGTGAGTCCTTTTGCCTTTATCCACAATCCACAAAGAAGTGTAGATAGCAACAGTAGCAGCGCCGCAACTGCAACAATAACTGTAAAATTTTTCATTTCAATTCCTCCCATTTACCTTATCAGATTATTTACAATTGAATTTATTAGATTATCTCTCTCTCTTTTTATATCAATATCTATGCCAGTCAAGATATGAAACGCTTCCTGCCTTAAATACACACTTTGCACTGCAACTATTATTTGAAATGCAATCAGTCGTAAATCCGTTTCTGATTTGCTGTCATTATAAATTTTTCTCAAAACCGGAATCAGATAAAGACAAACTCTGAAATTACCTTTTAACAAATCATACTCATCTGTACAAATGGGGAAATCATACATTTTTCAAAAAGAAAAGACGTGAAAGTCATCACTCTCACGTCAAAATTCTACCTCAATCCATTCAATTATCGTACACTCTAACTGCTTTTCAACTGTTTTTCTTCTGCAACAGGATTATGATTCCACGTGCCTTGAGTAGACAACAATGATGACCATAAAGCCTAGTACTCCATTGATGTCAGAATAATATATGTATATTGCCGGCTTACACCTTACTAAATTACTAACTTGCCTTTGATAATACAATCAAGAGCTGAGTATTAGAATAATCTTCTTTACATTTAGTTCATACTTTGCAACGACTGATTACTCCTACTTTTAATTATTTCCTTTTATTTTTCTTTTGAACGGACGAGATTAAAAAGCTGAATCTTACTTGTTACTTCAAGCTTTTTATATATGTTCTGTATATGGTTATCCACAGTTTTATTGGCTATATAAAGGTTTTCTGCAATTTGTTTATATGTAAGTCCGGCAAGAAGCATTTCAATTACTTCAATTTCTTTTTCTGTAATAGAATACTTTTTTATAAAGAATTCCGTTAATTTGTCATCTTCAATAAACGCTGGCGAATTGAAATATCTATTTGCAAAACCAAGTGAACATATATTTATCACCAGAAAGTAAGAAGGCAATGACAATATTTTAAGTAAAATAACATCTTCAAGTACCGGAATATACACTCGAAAAGATTCAAAAATAAAAAATGGTAAGAAGATTAATGTAATTATTGTAAATACATTAACAGCTTTTTTAAAATCCTTATTTCCTATTTGTTTATAACTTAATATTGTTATTAATAATTCATAGACGATTACAAGTATTATTGAAGCTCTAACAGTATAACCTAGATATATTGCATTGCTCAAATAATAAATTGTAATAGCTATTAATTGGAAGGCAGAAACAAATAAAATAATTATCTTTTTTGTATTTGATATTTCTTTTCCTAGCAATGAATTTATTAAAAACAATCCAAAAAAACTGCTTAAAGAGGTTCCTGTAATATCAAAAATCCTTGATAAGATGATAATAAAGCTTTCCACGTCTTTCATTCGTGCTACATATGTGTTCAAAAATATTGAACTTTGAATAAAAAAGAAAGATATATTCAATCCAATAAATAATTCTAGAGACCTTTTATTATAGTTTTGATTTATAAAAACCGAAATTGAAATAGATGCAACACCTATAAAAAGTGAAATAATGCTGAATAAAATTACTATATCTTTCATGTAATCTCCTTTCACCTTAAAAATCAGTTGCTTTATTATATTATAATATTCCTTCCATATGGATTCAATCAAAATCAGCCTAAAAAGCATATAGGGAATATCCCCTATCTCTGTTTTTTATCTTAAATAAGGTATTTTACTTATTGTATATTAACGCATTTCTATAGTTTACTTATATCAAGCGCTTAATTTTTAATTTGAAAGGAACATTCTATATGAACATGAGAAAATTTACAAGTTTCATTACATTTTTTTTATTACCCATCACTCTCAATTATTTTTCTCCGGTATTACTTGTTCAGGCTGGATTTGAAAATACCTTTTCAGTTATGCATATTGTTTTTGCTCTTATGACTATTTCAGCTATATTTTTCGGTGCCGCATGGTGCGGTTACATATGTCCTTTTGGTGCATTACAGGATCAACTCCCAGATAAAGGGATAAACCCAAGACTTATGAACTCCAAAGCGTTTAATCTAAAATATATAACAGGAACTATATTTTTAATTTTAATCTTATTACCAATCATTCAATACGGATTTAAGGATGTAATAATATTCTATCATATGGAGGATACTAAGGTAACTGTGGACAGTATGCACGGTATAATTCTGTACTACATAATAACAGGTTCGATAGTCCTGATCTGTGCTGTATTTGGGAAACGCGTGTGGTGTCGGTATTTTTGTCCTATGTATATTCTAAATTATATCGGCATTCAGATATCAAAAATATTTAAACTTCCACGACTCAAGATTTCGCCAGACATCAACAAATGTACTGGTTGTCGTAAATGCAATGATTCTTGCATCATGGGACTAAATGTTGCTGACATGGTTAAAAACAACAAATGGAATCATAATGAGTGCGTGCAATGTGGAGAATGCATTAAAACTTGTAAAGTAAATGCTCTAAAAAGAGATTTAGGTTGATTTCTAAGTATGGCGTAGAGCAGTGCCTAAATTCGGTGCATTGAGCTATGTATCCTTGTCCTTCTTACTCAGTTTACACAAAATTTTTTAAAGGGTCTAGAACTCCGAAAATCTTTTATAGGTTTTCAGAGTCATCCTTTTATTTCTTAGCTTTTTTAACAACACACAGCACTCCACATGTGTCTAGGCAAAATAATGATACTGAAACGCAGAATTATTGCACTTATACCCCGGGGGGCTCTTTAGAGAGCGGGGGCCGTGATTAATTTTCATTTCTTAGATCTTTTAACAGTCCTTCAAACCATTGAACATTTACTAAGTGATGAGAAAGTGAATTTTCCAACATTTTTTTAAAATAAGTGGGGATAGTCTCATTATATTCAAGAGATTGTTCTAATAAAAAAACTTTCTGATTAGTTTGTTCGATTTGTATTTCTATTAGTTTTTTTAGTTCCTCGCTTTTATATTCATTAGCAAATAGCATTGCTGCATAAAAAGATAAATTTACATACTCAGTCTTAGAGCCATACTTATACATCAATTTTTCAAATTCTTTATCCCCTAGTTCAGTTATGATATAATTACGCGTCTCTCTAGTATTGTCTAATTGGTCAACTTTTTTAATATATTGTTTTTCTTCTAATTGTTGAAGATTATAATAGAATGACCCTTTAGTGAAATTCACTATATATTTATAGTGTCTCTCTTCCATTAAAGCTAATAATTCGTATCCGTAAGAACCTGGGTTTTGTTTTAATAAACCTAAAATTAGTAATGGTATCAAAAAAACATCTCCTTTATGTTCTTCAAAATTATATTAATAGTTATTTCATAATTATAAGGTTTAATCATTGTTGATTTGTATGACTTGAGATACGAATTTATCATATGATATTTTTCCTAATGCAAAATCCATACTTTATATATATATCTTTTCTGCTTTGGTATGTGTTCTGGCATGATTTCAATCTAGCAACTCATTTTCATTAATTAATGGCTTCAATACATGTTGCCTATTAGAAAAGGCTTCAAAATCTCCTAAATCACCAATATTTACCAAAACTAATTTTCTTTGCAAATTTGAAATTTATTATTGGTAATTTCCAAACTCCCGTGAGCTATTTCGAAATTCAGTTGGAGTCATGCCTCTTTTAGCAGTAAATTGTTTTATAAAGTACGTGTCATACTCAAACCCGGCAGCACGCGCAATTTCGTTCAAGCTCATACCTGTATGCGTCAGAAGATTCTCTGCAACCTTTAGACGATATGAGGATAGGTATTCCATAGCTGTACATCCACATAAATCCTGAACCTTTTTATTTAGTGACACGCGATTCAAATGAGCGCATCTTGTTAAGTCTTCTAAACTTATTTTATCAGAATAGTTTGTGTGTATATATTCCAAAACTAAATTGACAGGTGATTGTTCGCTATGGTGGTTCAACTCTTCAAGTAACCCTAATATTTGTATTAGGTATTTTTTTATTCTGCACACCCAAAGTGAATCGCTCTGTGCATATACTTCTGTTCCTATAACAAAGAACCACTCATATAATTTGGAATAGGATTTCTCAGTTACTGTATATACCCCATTATGAATATTATCTTTTTTAAAAAGCGAAAGACCTGTTTCTATTCTTAAACTGGTTGACAGATAGCCCTGGGATTGAGAAAAATGAGCTGTATTAAAAAAATCAGGATGGAAACAAAATGACTGTGAAGATACATTTTGCTTTTCGAAAACTTGTATGGTATCCTCCATAGACAAACAAAGAATACTTGGAGCAACAATTTTAATGGGATAGTCATTCATTTGTAAATTCATACTTCCACTTGTAATAAAAATTATAGTGAATCTCTCCTTATATGGGAGATTACTAAAACTTTCATCTGCAATAAATTCAATATATACAGTTCTATTCTTATGACGGTCCATTTGGGGCATAAATATTCCTCCACTAACAAATAGTATAGTTTAAAGCTTCATTTATAACATTGTATCATAATTTTTAAATGATATACTGTTAATAATTACTGAAGAAAAGTTATGGTTAACAAATTTTGCTATAACTTATTGAAAGGAGAATCATTATGTCTATTCAACCCTTCAATATCCAAGTATCTGATGAGGCACTTGATGATTTGAAATACAGGCTAGAACATGTCCGCTGGTCTGATCAGTTAGACGGCTCAACTTGGGAACAAGGTACTGATATAAATTATTTACAATCGCTGGTTTCGTATTGGCGGGAACAATTTGACTGGCGTGCACAAGAAACCGAGTTAAACCGCTTTTCTCAGTTTCGCTGTAATGTGGATGGGATAGATATTCACTTCGTACATGAGCGTGGTAATGGGCCTAGTCCTATACCAATTATTCTTACTCATGGATGGCCTGATAGTTACATACGCTACCAAAAGATTATTCATCTTCTTACTGATCCTGCCTATCACGGCGGCGATGCGGCAGACTCTTTTGATGTAATCGTTCCTTCTATACCGGGATTTGGCTTCTCTAGCCGTCCTAAACATAGTGGTGTCAATAATTATCGAGTTTCTGAGCTCTGGGCAAAACTAATGACCGAAAAACTTGGCTATAGTAAGTTCGCTGCTGCAGGCGGGGATGTTGGTTCAGGTGTTACAAGATATCTGGCATTAAACCATCCCGAACTTCTAATGGGAATCCACCTTACCGATATTGGTATCATTAGAGATCTCATGATTTCACAGAATGAAGAACTTTCAGAAGAAGAATTAAACTATAAGAAAAGTGCCCCTCTATGGATTTCTAACGAGGGAGGTTATATGTCTATTCAATCCACAAAGCCTCAAACTCTGTCATATGGACTTTCTGACTCACCAGTAGGTTTGGCTGCTTGGATTATTGAAAAATTTCGTGCATGGAGCGATTGTAATGGTGACTTACAGCAAAGATTTAGCGAGGATGAATTACTAACTAATATAATGATCTATTGGGTTACAAATTCCATAGGATCATCATCGCGTATATATTATGAAAACATGCATTCTTTGCCATCAATGGGGCATATAGAGGTACCAACAGGTATAGCTCTTTTCCCGGCTGATATATTGTTACCACCTAAAGAATGGGCTGAGCGCAATCTGAATATCACACGTTGGACTACAATGCCTAGTGGAGGACATTTTACTGCCATGGAAGAACCTGAACTTCTAGCTGAAGAAATTCGAGCCTTCTTCAGACCATATAGAACTAAAACCAAAAAGTAATATTGGACTTCCTTTTAACCCCATTGAGGAAATAACATGTATTTTTTATATAATGTAAAAAAATACTCTGAACGACATTTTGGTGATGGCGAAAAAATACAAAAAGTATATCACACTGGTGAAAAGTTTAAATTAAATTTTCACCAGTGTTGTTTTATAGATTATTTTCTCTCAGCAATATTCGCTGGTATTAAAGCATTTCTTATTCCATCAAATTATTATAAAATATTGCGTTGTTAATTTAATCAAATCGATTATCAGCTTTTTTCTGTTGTCTGTGGAAAATTTAGACCCTGAGCGATCCACGGAATCCCCTGGCACCATAGTAAGACTCCGCACCGTTATGATACACAAAGACATTGCCGTAGCGAAAATCAGCAAAGATGGCACCACCGAGCTTTCTAATCTCAGAAGGTGTTTTCACCCAGCTCGATGTTTTCATATCGAAATTTCCAAGTTTCTGCAGCTCTCGATATTGTTCTTCCGTTAAAAGCTCAATGCCCATGCCAGCCGCCATATCAATAGCGTTATTTTCCGGTTTATGTTCTTTCCTTGACTCCAACGCTTCACGATCGTAACAAACACTTCTGCGGCCTTTAGGACTTTCCGCTGAACAATCGTAAAAAATATATTTGCCCGTCTTATTATCATGACAAACAACATCTGGTTCACCGCCGGTTCTTTCCATTTCATTGAGTGACCACAGTTTTTCAGTATTAGCTTCCAGCTTTGCTTCTACTTTAGCCCATTCAAGATCTTTATGGCGGTTCATGTTTTTCTCAAAACGGGCTTTCAATGTTCTGAGTAGTTCTTCACGTTGTTCTGGTGTCAACTCCTTTTTTTCATTTCCCATAATGAAGCCTCCTCGTAATTAAGTTTTCAAAATCTTATATATTATCGTACTATTTTAACTTCTACTATTCAAATAATAAAATCTTTCACACTAGCAAGCAAGAACAAACAGTCTATATTTCCAATTTTTTATATGCTATAATTAAAGTGAAGGAAAGTCAATTTTCAAGGAATGAAAACTTAATAGGGAGATAAAATTTTATTTTTTTATTCTATGGAAATATACAAAATCAAACAATTTCGCAATGTCCATAGTTCTGCGTAAAAGTTAGATCCCTCCTAAACAAAAATCCCCCCAAACTATCAGTCTGAGGGAACATATAACACACTATAAAATTTTCTAAAAATCCGTAAAGCCTTTGATATCAGGCTATTTCTCGTGTATCAACACAACCTCAACGTGGTAGAGACGAAGCATGACATTTAAAATCTACTACTTTAAATATAATAGTTGTCATCTTTAACAATTACATTTATATCTCATAAATTATAATAAGTTAACCTATATTATAGTAAGCTTCAAACAAAATTAGTTTATACCAACATAAGTTGCTGTAATTTATTTTTTGTATGATCATCAACAGGCATTTGAATAGTAATATTTACGCCCTCTGCTTCTGTAGATTTAAATGAAATATAACTTACATATAAGTTTCCTACTATAGGATGATGTAAAAGTTTTTGCCCCTCTGGTGTCCCCATTATTTCTTGTTCATTCCACCATTTATGGAAGAGTGGATTTTTTTTATCCAGTTCATTTATAATCTCTTTTATTTTATTATCATTTTCATAATAGCTATAATTTGCTCTTAACTGTTCAACACGCAGCTTAGAATGTCCCTCCCAATTATCTAATAGTTTCTTTAGATAATCATCATTAAAGGCTCTCCATATAGTATTTCTTTCTTTCTCATTCATTTCTTCATAATTACCATAAACTTTTAGGGCAGCTTTATTCCATGCAATCATGTTCCAACTGCTATCAGTAACATAGGCCATATTAGGATTTTGAGCATCTAAAAATTTTTGCAATGCTTCAGAAATAGTAATGTTATTACTGTCTTCAACATGTAATTTTTTATCAGACAAATTAAATAAGTATCTTTTTTCTTCATTATTTAGCTGTAAGACTCTGCTTAAAGAATTTAATACATCTATTGAAGGATTAACATTCTGCCCTTGTTCAATACGTACATACCAATCAATACTTACCCCTGCTAAATCTGCAACTTCCTCTCTTTTTAAACCTTCAACTCTTCTTCTTTTATTTGATTCAAGTCCAAATTGATTAGGACTTAGTGTTGCTCTCTTCTTTTTTAAAAATAATCCAAGTTCCTTGCTTTTAGTCATAGCCATCCTCCAATATATAATTTAATTATTAATGAAAAATTTATGAAGTTATTTTAGAGAGTTATTTAAGTAGTTCTAAATATATGATTATTTATCCTAGGATAATCTAATCTCTATTTAAATGGATAATTCAATTATATACTAAATTCATAACTTATAGGAAGGATGATGTAAAAATGAATAGAGATTCAAAAAATAATAATTTTTCAAAACAATTATTAATAGTATTGACTATTATATGTGCAATTGGAGTAGCTAACTTGTATTATGACCAAGTTTTACTAACTAATATTTCTAAAAGTTTTTCTGTGTCTGCTTCATTGTCTGGTGTACTGATTACAGCGATACAGATAGGTTACACAATAGGACTATTGCTTATTGTACCGTTAGGAGATAGGTATAGTAGAAAAATGCTAATCATTTTAAGTATCATTTGTTCAGCTGTGTTATTATATTTAATGACTTTAGTGTCTTCGTTTAATCTAATAGTAATTATAGGATTTTTAATGGGTCTTTCCACTGTTTCTGCACAGCTTATAATACCATTTGTTTCATCAAATATGCCATCAGAAAAACGAGGTGTAATAGTTGGTCACTTGCTAACCGGAGTATTCCTGGGGGTTCTATTAGGCAGGGTATTTGGCGGAGTCATTGGGCAATTATTGGGTTGGAAATCAGTTCATGAAATTGCAGCAATAGTCTTGTTAATTTTTGCAGTATACTTATACTATGCGCTTCCAAATGATAATATAGAAAAGGAAAACTCATATAAAAAGATTATATTGTCTTTACCACCGTTATTAAAAAGAGAAAAGGTATTAAGAGAAACAATAGTTTTTGGTGCTGCTGCATTTTGTGCCTTCAATATTTTTTGGGTTTCATTATCCTTTATTTTAGAAAATCCTCCCTATCATTATGGTAGTGCCATGGTCGGAGTCTTTGGATTTTTAGGTGTAGCAGGTGCATTAGCCGCTGGATTTACAGGTAAATTAACAAATAGTAAAAAAGTAGGTCTATGGAACATTTTGGCACTATCTATTATGTTTATATCTTTTTTAGTCTTAGGTATAGGCTGGTCTAAGTTTATAATTCTTATTCTTATAACATTTACTTTGGATGTTGGCTCAAGAATGAATATGTCATTAAATCAAGGACGTCTTTATAAACTTAATCCACAAAATCATAGCAGACTAAACTCACTTTATATGGTTGGATACTATTTAGGAGGATCACTTGGATCATGGCTTGGCACCTATGTATATCATTTATTTGGGGTGATGGGAATTATGATTGTAAGTTGTGTTGTGCTTTTATTAGCATATAGTTATTATTTAATTACTAATAAACTTTTAAATGGAAGACGCTTGAATAAATCACCAAATGTATTTACCCATAAAAATGAAAACATCAGTAATTTTTAAAGTGGTTTTAGAACGTTATTTAAATAGTACTAAGCATATGATTATTTATCCTATGATAATTTATCTTCTATTTAAAAGAATCATTTAATTATATAATAATTTTATAAAAATATATTTCTATGGATTTTATATTATAAAGTAAAGACGAGGAGAATAAAAATGAATTTAATAACTGTAGATCAAGAGAAATGTGTTAAGTGTGGATTTTGTGTAAATGAGTGCCCCGAACAAGTATTTAGACTTGGAGAGAATGGTCCTGAAGAAGTTTATCCTGAAAACTGTATTGCCTGCGGTCATTGTGTAGCTGTTTGTCCAAAGGAAGCTATGGATAACATAAAAACACCATTATCCAATCAAGTCAGCTCAAAAAAATTTCCAAAATTGAGTCCTGAAGAGGCACAAAACTTTCTTCGTTCAAGACGTTCTATTCGCTCTTATAAAGAAACTCCTGTTCCAAGAGAAAAATTAATAGACCTTGTTAATATTGCCCATTTTGCTCCTTCAGGACATAATCTACAAGGCGTATCCTATATTATAATAGATGATAGGAAAATACTTGATAAAGCGATTGAACTTACTGCTAAGGAATTAGGAAGTGATAAATCATTAAGTCAATTTATTAAACCTTATCGTGAAGAAGGAAGTGATACTATTTTACGAGGAGCACCTTGCCTTGTCCTAGCAACTACTGATGCAGATTTTCTACGAGGAAGAGAAAATTCTATTTTTTCATTAGCATACATGGAACTATATGCGCCAACTCTTGGATTGGGTTCATGTTGGGCTGGAGTATTTGAAAGGGTTGCACTTAAAGACAATTCCCCACTACTTAAATTATTTAATATTCCTAAAAACAAAAAGATAACTGGTGTCGTTATGGTAGGATATCCAAAATACACCTATCCAAGACTAGTGGATAGAAATCCGTTAGAATTTACTTTTATGAATCCGTAATATTATCCTGAAAATTCAAAATAAAAAACAAACCTTTAAAGTTGTTTAACATAGCCTTGTCTCCTTTTTATACGATTGTTTTCCCAGATTCAACTTATATTTTAGGGCTTAGCTATGTTTTTTCTATTAAGTATATCCTTTTTCTAATTCTTCATTAAGTTCTAGTTCAGCTAAGTCTAAAAGTGCTGCAGATTTTATGGAAAGAAGCTTAACATCAAAAGGAATTCCTCTTTGCATAACAACCTGTTTCAAAAATACATTTACCAAAACCCATGGTTGCATATTTTACAAGTCACTGTTACCCTTAAGAATATAATGAATTTCGAAGGCGATTTATATCGCTTATAGGAGGCAATCCAAACATGCGTGCATATTCCCTGCTAAATTGAGATGGGCTTTCATAACCCACTTGAAAACCAATATTTGCAGCTTCAGATGATTCAGTAAATAACAAACGTCTAGCTTCTTGTAACCTTATAAGCTTTTGATATTGCAAAGGACTCATTGCCGTTACTTTTTTAAACTGATTATGCAATGATGATGTACTCATGTTAACTTTTTTGGCTAAATCTTCAATTCTTAGTGGTTTTGAAAAATTACTATTTATAAACTGAATGACTTTTGCAATGCAGTGTGCATGACTTCCAATCATTGCAAATTGCTTAATTAAATTTCCCTGACTATCCTGGAGAATTCTATAAAGAATTTCACGGATTATTAAAGGTGAAAGGACTGGAATATCCTTAGGTGTGTGTAAGAGACGAACAAGTCTTAACACAGCATCAAACAAATCAGAATTTATTTTATTTACAACTATTCCACGTCCTGAATCTTTCTTACCATTCCATACATCATCTGATTCCTTAATAATATCAAGTATTTGCTCAGTATTAAAATTTATTTGAACGCAGAAATATGGTTCCTCAGGACTTGCTTGAATTATTTGACCGGTAATAGGAAGGTGGACAGATGCAACCAAATATGATGTCGAATCATACTGATAATTTTCGTCAGCCAATGTTACAATTTTTGATCCCTGAGCAATTACTAATAGGGATGGTTCATAAATGGTATGTAAAGGCTCAGAAATATTAGATGCTCGAAATAACTGCAAAGTAGGTATTGCTGTAGTATGTAATCCATCTTCTCTAACAATTCCATTAATCATTGAAACCAATTCTTCTTGATAAGTTGTAATTTTGTCATTCACTAATTTTTTATCCATTTCTAACTCCTTCCTTAGATTAAATTGATGTATAAATTATATTATAGCTTGTAGGATTAGGCAATAACTAAATAAAAATAGGCTACCTAGATGATGCACCATATATATATAATTATCTTAGATACAAGATATTTAATAAAAGCGACTACAAGCTGAATATATTAAAGGAGGATTTTATTATGAATACAACTAAAAAAGAAAGAATTGCAATTGTTACAGGAGGATCACGTGGAATTGGACGTGCAATCTCAGAACGTCTCGCATCTGACGGACAAACAGTAGTTATAGCATATGCAAACAATGCTTCTGAAGCTGATAAAACTGTGGAATCTATAGTAGAAAAAGGAGGAAAAGCAATTGCTGTTAAGACAGATATTAGCGACGAAGTGGCGGTCAGCAAACTTTTTGATATGACAGAGAAAGACTTTGGCGGTGTAGATGTTGTAGTTAACTCAGCTGGTATTATGGGGCTTAATACAATTGCTAATTTCGATCTTAATAAACTTGATCAAATAATTCGTACAAACATCCGTGGTACCTTTGTTGTTGACCAACAAGCTGCCCGTCGCGTAAGATCTGGAGGTGCTATTATTAATCTTTCAACTTCAGTAAAGAAACTCGCATTACCTACTTATGCTGCCTATACTGCTAGTAAAGGAGCTGTTGATGCAATCAGTCTTGTACTCGCAAAAGAACTTCGTGGCAGAGATATTACTGTAAATGCAGTAGCTCCTGGACCAACAGCAACAGAACTGTTTTTTGAAGGTAAGGATGCTGAAACAATTGACCGCATGGCTAAGATGAACCCTATTGAGCGTTTAGGAACACCTGAAGATATTGCAGAAGTAGTTTCATTTTTAGCAGGTCCAGCTAGATGGATCAATGGTCAAACCATTTATGTTAATGGCGGAATGATATAAATCTTCGGTATTTTAGTGGTGACTGCTATATTATAGTTATTTTCCTATACAAATTCTATTTTAAGAATAAACCATGCTTCAAATTATATAAATACTGTTGCAATATGCCTTTCGATAAACAAAAAAGAAACTCTTAATAAAGATTTAGATTCTATAGATAAATATAGACAGCTTTAATAGAAAAAGCCTAGAGTTAGTTTTGAAATACTGACCTAGGCTTTTTTAGATTGCTTTTGTTTTGAAAGCTTGAGCAAAAACAACTGTTCTTACAGAAATTAAAGCTTGATAACTAAACATTATATTTTAATAGAAATGCTCAAAGAAAAGTTTTATATATTCAGATACTAGGACTGTTTTTCCCATTTTCCCCTTAAAAGCCAAAATAAAACCACCTACCAGATCAACTCCAGCAGATGGTCTAAACTCTAAAACTATTGAATTTACTGAACTGCTGACGTCTTACTTATTTTCTACACGTGAAATCAAGACCACGCACTCCACATGCGCCGTCTCCGGAAACATATCCACTGGCTGCACCTCTAAAGTCCTATATCCCAAATTATCCAATATTGAAAGATCTCTTGCCAGAGTCCCAGGATCACAGGACACATAAACTATTTTTTCAGGTTCCATTTTTGCTATTGCCTCTAAAAGAGACTTTTCACAACCTTTACGGGGTGGATCAACTACTACTACATCAGCTTTTACACCGCTATTTATAATTTCGGGAATAACTTTTTCTGCTTCACCTACCATGAATTCTACATTATCTATATTATTTTGACTTGCATTTATCTTTGCATTTTCTATGGCTTCAAATATGATTTCCACTCCATATACTTTTTTAGCTTTTTGTGATAAAAACAAAGATATAGTTCCTGTTCCACAATAGGCATCAAAGACAATTTCATTTCCCTGTAAATCAGCGTACTCCAAAGCTTTATTATATAGAACTTCTGTTTGCACAGGGTTTACCTGAAAAAATGATAATGGTGATATATTAAATTTAAATTCTCCAATAGTATCTACTATGGTATCCTTACCCCATAAAGTTTTACACTTTTCACCTAATATTACATTTGTGTTTTTAGGATTTATATTTTGAACTATGCTCTTTAAATCTTTTATATTTTCTCTCATAAGCTCAATAAATTCTTCCCTATGAGGCAGTTCATCTTTACAAGTTACAAGCACAATCATAGTCTCTCCAGTTTTAAAGGCTTTTCTCACCATTATGTGCCTTACTAAACCTACGCCTGTTTTTTCATCATATACAGGAATATTATGCTTCTTAAGCCATTGTTTTATAAGTGCTACCACTTTATCTCCAACTTCGTGTTGAATATAGCATTCTTTCATATCTATTATGTCATGACTTCTTGGAGAATAAAAACCAACCAGGAACTGATCCTTTATCCTGCCCACAGGCAATTGAACTTTATTTCTGTATCTATAGGGATTATCCATACCTATAGTATTATGAACAATAATTCCATTTTCATGGTCATATTTATTCAAAAAATTTTTATCTTCCTTTAGATGATCTTTATCAGAAGCACTAACACTAGTTTTATTAATCTTTAAATTCCCAATTCTCTCAATACAATCTTCCACTCTTTTTTTCTTAAAATTTAGCTGTTCCTTATAATTTAAATGTTGAAGCTGACAACCTCCACATCTATTGTATATTTTACATACAGGTTCTTCTCTATATTCTGATGGCTTTATTATATTTATAAGCTTTCCAAAGGCAAAATTCTTGTTTACTTTTATAATTTTAGCCTCAACCTTCTCACCTTCTAAAGCTCCCTTAACAAATACAGTAAAATTGTCTACCCTTCCTATTCCTGCTCCCTCATAACCTAGAGCCTCTATATCAATTATATAATTTTCATTTTTAACTATAGGTACACTGTTTTTCATCTATTATTTTCACCTTTCTAAAGAGAATACAAGATTTTATACGATGGCTATCTACTAAAATTCAATAAAATTTCTAGTCAATTATATCATAATTGCATTACATAAACTACAAATATCAATTTAAAGATAAACAGAGTTCTTAGTATCGGTATTTTCGATGCTTAGAAATCGTTGTCCTTTAGGGTAAATCGTTATCCAGGGACGTAGCAGTCGTTATCTCCCACTTTGATAGAAGATGGGAGTATTACGGATGGTAGTCATCGGATAAATTAAAAGAGCTCCTCTAATGTTATTAAATACATTTTAGAGAGAACTCTTTCAATAGTTTTTTAATATTTCATTATATAAAATCTACTTTAATACTTATTTTGTAAACTTACATTTAAGGATATTATTCAGAAATCTTAAACTTTAATACTAGTTCATTAAGTCTATGGGAAAGCTTTGACAGTTGATTAGCTGTGTTACCAATCTCATCCATGGTAACAGCCTGCTCTTCTGCTGCAGCTGATACCTCTTCTGTAGCAGCCGCTGTTTGCTCAGATATAGAAGAGGTAGTTTTCATTTCTGAAACAGTACCTTGAGCAGTTTCAATCATTATTTCTGTAGCAGAATTTACATCACGTACAACAGAGAAAATATTGCTTATAGCTTTTTCAATATCCTCAAAATGAGTACCTGCTTGTGATGCAGTTTCCATACCACTAGTAATTTCCTCAGATCCAGCATTCATACTGTCAGTTATGGATGCAATTTGGCCTTGTATTCCACTGATGAGCTTGGATATCTGATTAGCAGCAACAGCTGACTGTTCAGCAAGTGTTCTAACTTCATCTGCAACTACAGCAAAACCACGTCCCTGCTCTCCTGCACGGGCTGCTTCAATAGCAGCATTAAGAGCAAGTAAATTAGTCTGACTGGCAATATTGGTAATAACCTCAACAATTTTACCAATTTCTGATGATTTTGAAAGTAATAATTTACTCTCATTTAGGTTCTTTTCGTTATTTTCAACAATTATTTTCATACTGTATACTGCTTTATCTACAGCTTCGAAAGCTACAGCACTTATATTATGGGATTGCTCAGCAGTTTGAATCATATAGTTACATTTATCAGTAACCGCTTTGCTTGCTTCCTCCATTTCAATGGTCTTTTCAACGGATAAACCTACCTGCCTTGATTGTTCAGTAGTATTTTCCGCCACAACTTGTATTGCCTTTGCAACTTCCTCTGTGACTTTACTGCTATCATCGCAGGAAATAGCAAGATTACTGGAAAGATTATTAACTTTTGTGGCTTCCGTACTTATATCTCCCACTATATTTCTCAAGGCTTCAATAGTATGGTTAAAAGCCCTAGCCAGACTTCCAATTTCGTCCTTGGATTTAATTTCTATAGAGCCGCTCAAATCTCCAGTGGACACCACTTCAGCAAACTTGTTAAGATGAATTAACGGTTTGATAAGATGACTGGCAGCAAAGTAAATAGCTAATGATAAAATAGCAGTAGCTATAAAAGCTATTATTAACATAATTATAAGCAATTGATTTGCTCCAGCAAAAAGTTCATCCTCATATACTACATTAATGGATGTCCACCCAGCTATAGGTGCTCTTGCATAAAAAGCCATTTTTTTGTCTTTGCCTTCACCAAAACTAAATGTACCCGATTTATTAGCAGCAACAAGTTTACCAAGTTTGTTAAGCTCAGCATCATTAACTGTACTGATTTTTTCTTTCATTGCCCAATCTTTGTTTGGATGTACAATAAAAGTTCCATCATTGGCCAATAATATTCCATAGCCTTTTTTGCCATATTTTTCATTATCGACTATCTGCTGCACAGCCTCTATTGCCAAACTTGCACCAGCCCCTGCTACAACTTTGCCCTGGTCATTTTTTTGCCATGCAACCATCATTACCACATTTCTTCCATAGGCTTGAGAATATGTAGGTTTGAATATAGCATCATAGGGTATACCATTGGTCTTGGAATATCTTTCCGCAGCTTCCTCTGCAGCCGCTTTAGCCCAAGGGTCAGTTCTAAATTGTCCATCTTTAGCATTATAATATCTTGCTGTAAGTTTACTTAAACTATTAGGATCACTCCACTCATTTGGTTCTAAAGAATTTAAAATATGTAAAGCTGCATATTGATTAGTATATGTAGTATTGACAAATTTCCAACGCGCTAAATTTAACTCATCCACAAGTTTTATTGAATCACTATTACTTTTAAGATCAAGAGTAGGATTAGTATCCAAAATGCGTTTTATCATAGGATTTTGAACAGTCTCCTGAACCTCTGCAAGTCTTCCTGTTAACCAAGTATTAATATGATTTGTAGCTTCATTTGTTCTAAGTGACATTGAATTGACTAATTCAGTTTCCATTACTTTTCTAAACTGAACATATGCTACTGAAGTTAGTATCAATAATCCTGCTATAACCAATGGCAAAATTACAGCAATTAATTTAGTTTTAAAAGACATTTTCATAAATTTTGATCTCCTTATATAAATGAATAAAATATAGAACACTTCTATATTTTACTCATTTCCTATGCTTTTGTTTTTTTACTATTGAAGCAAGTTCTTAATTCAGGTGGGGATTCTTTTACCCCATCTGAATTTTAGAACTGCAAATGCATGGCTTACTTGGCGTTGAACTCCCACTTGAAGAAAAGTAGAGAACCCAAATTTTAATTTGGTGTGAATCACTTTCACAGAGTGCGTGGGAGACTTACGCCAAGTTAGTCAGGTTAAAATTTCGAACTATAACCTGCATAATAGATAAGTGTATAATTTATACTAAATCAAGCTCAAAATTTTTTTAATTTCTTGACTAATATTTTTGAAATTCACCATTGTAAAGCCATACATGCTTTAAATCATCCCTATTATTATCAAAAGTCTCTCGATCTCTCATCTTTTTTGCCGGTATTCCTGCCACTAATGTATTTGATTCAACGCTTTTATTCAATAAAGAACAAGCAGCAACTATAGACTGTTCTCCAATTGTTACACCTGGTAATATAGTTGAATTTGAATATATTTTAGCATAATCTTTTATTATTACAGGCGCATAGCTTCTAAGGGAATGGTCATGCTCTGCGTGAGAGTGAGTAAATATTGTTACTCCTTCTCCTATACCTACTGAATTTCCAACTATCAAACCACCTTTACCATCTATAAGTGTTCCTTTATTTATAAAAACATCATCACCCATTTCAATATTATCTGGTACATTAAAACGAACATTTTCTTCAGCTATAAAATTATTTCCACAGGACTTAAATAATTTACTTGCTAATATGGCTCTAAATGGAATAGCAAAGTTTGCTATAAGACACATAGGTGACTTATCCAATACATCCCATAAAAAATGTAAATATCTCTTTTCATCCGAAAAACCTATCTCCTTATTTCTAGGTAAATAATCTCCATACAATTTAATTTCTTCTATGATTTCAAAAGGAAAAGAACATTTTAAAACATTTAAAATATGTATTACACCGTCTTTATTTATACCCCTCTCAACAATATTTTCCATTTGTATCAATAAATCATCTATTTTACTCATCCTCTATTTATGATTATTAAAATCGTAAGAAAAATAATCATTTCCCCCCTTATTATAAATTTATTAATATTTACGATTTTATTAAAGCTTAAGGCATATTCAAATACTTAAATCTGAAATAATGCTTTTTAATGAATTAGCAGATACTTGAAGTTTTTTTATTTCATTTGTATCTAAAGGAATATCTATTACTTTTTCTATGCCTGAAGAATTTATGATGGTTGGAAGTGATATACATACATCATTAATTCCATACTGACCTGTTAAATAAGTTGATACTGTACGCACTGAATTCTGATTTCTAACAACTGTTTCTACTATGGTTCTTACTGCCACAGCTATTCCATAATAAGTTGAACCTTTTTTTTCTATTATTTTATATGCAGAATCTACTACTTCTTTATGTATTATATCTCTTATTTTTTCAATTTTGTGATCTTTACTCAAAAACCTTTCCATATCTACACCTAAAATATTTACTGCACTCCATACAGGTACAGAACTATCTCCATGCTCACCAATTATATAGGCGCATATATCTCTGCTGTCTACATTAATGTATTCACTTATTAAAAATTTAAATCTAGAAGTATCTAAAATTGTTCCAGAACCTATTATCTTTTTTGATTCAACTCCAATCAACTTATTTGCTACAAAAGTTAAAATATCTACTGGATTGCTAACTATTAAAATAATTGAATCTTTGCAATAATCTTTAATCTCGTTTATTATAGATTTCATTATATCTGCATTACGCTGAGTAAGATTTAATCTTGATTCTCCTGGTTTTTGAACAGTTCCAGCAGTTATAATAATAATCTTAGAGTCAGCACAATCACAGTATTTTCCCGCCTTTACTTTTATAGGCATTATAGAGGGCATACAATGATTTAAATCCATGGCTTCACCCTCAGCCTTTTCCATGTTCATATCCACTAATACAATATCTGTTACTAATGAACTTAACATTAAAGTATGTGCTATAGATGAACCTACAAGTCCAGTGCCAATAATTGATATTTTTGTTTTAAACATAACTTCCCTCCATTAATCTACTTTTAATTTATACTATAATAATTTCTTATAATATCTTTAA
The DNA here is from genome assembly GCF_047718555.1 of Clostridium sp. Taxonomy (GTDB): domain Bacteria; phylum Bacillota; class Clostridia; order Clostridiales; family Clostridiaceae; genus Clostridium_I. Next base: position 67,632 of record NZ_JBDNRK010000009.1, read on the forward strand.
AAAAATGCTAAATTAAAAGGTGCCCATAAATTATAGGCACCAAATTACAAACAAGAATACAAATTATTGTTATAACCATATTTTGGCAACCTGACAATCATAGAAAACATAATCTTCTTTAGACTCATGGCTTTGCGACCTCACCTTTCAGTAAGTGTGCTATTTTCATTATAAATTTTCATATTTGTGTATAAATAGTATTATTTTTTATATTATTACATTTATTAAGGTAAAATTCAACATATTAAGCCAAATTTTTTTAGATATTGTTAAAATATTCTTATTTATCTTTATTTTCGTGTTATAAATAAAATACTTAACTTATAATTTATAAAAATCTTAAAATTATTATCATACTATAAAAAAGGATATAGAATCTTTTTTAATAAAAGTTCCATATCCTTTTTAACTTTAAAAACTTTTCATAAACAGATTTCTAAGTATCGGTATTTTCGATACTTAGAAATCGTTGTGCTTCAGGGTAAATCGTTATCCAGGGACGTAGCAGACCTTATCTCCCACTTTGATAGAAAAGCAATTTATTTTGTATTTGGCCGCTTTCACAGAGTGCGATGGGAGTATTAAACATGGTCGTCATGGGATAAAATTATGCAGTAGCTTGTCCATCATTATAGTTAAGTTGCCAGTCAATTCCAAACTTATCTGTTACACTACCATAACATTTACTCCAAAATGTTTCTTGAAGTTCCATACCTACAGTACCGCCTTCTTTCAGCTTATTAAATAAAGATTTTATTTCGTCTATGTTCTTACTGCTTATTGTAAGACTTATATTGTTTCCTGCAGTGAAAGGCATACCAGGGAAAACATCAGAAAACATAACATTACTTCCATCAATATTAAGAGTTGTATACATAACTAAGCTTTTTGCTTCATCTGGAATAGGAAATTTTGGGTCAGGTGGTGTATCTCCAAAGGACATAATTTGTGGTTTTTCTGTTTCAAAAACCTCTGCGTAAAACTCTACTGCTTCACGGCAATTTCCATTAAAATTAATAAACACATCAACAGCCATCCTTATTCATCCCCTTAGTTTAAATTAAATCATTTGCAAATGATTTAATTTAATTCTATCATCTATTTCTAAATACTTAAATATAATTTTAAAAATTACCTTCAATAAAAGTTTCACACTCAGTACATTGCTTACTGTGACAGTTTGTTCCATATATCTGCACATTTAAAGCAACACATTCCCCACGAAAATTATATCCGCATTTATGTATTTCACAAGTTACTTTTGGACTCATTACTATAGAATTTTTGTTGAAAATCTGTCTTACTTCGCCTATTATATTCATATTAAGCATACTTGCTAATGCACTTCTCAGTGTTCTGTCTGAAAAAGTCTCACAATAGTTTTTATTATTTGAATTTATATCTTTACCTTCTATATGTATAATCCTAGCTGTACATAATCCATCAATGTTATTTAAGCAATTTACAGCACTGCATATTAATTTCGCCATAATAATATCACTCCTACCATCACATTTCTCCATGATCCTAAAATCTATTTCCAATGAATATTTTTCTTACTTATGTTATTCACAATCTAGCAAATTATATCAATGCCTTAGTCATCAGATAAGCTTATCTTTTCACATTAGAATAAAAATATTCAAAAAATAAAAAAAGCGCACCTTAAAAAGGTGCAAAAAGAATCAGTTGCCAAATTTTCGATACTCCAATATATTTTAACATCTTATTATTTTAACCACAATATGTAATATTATTCATATTGTAAATTTTTATTTACTATCTCCCTATGATTTTCCAAATAAGATACATTAAAGAAAAAAAGAACACTATCAATTTTAAAATTAATAATGTTCTTCTTTTTAATAATATATTTAAATATGTATCTGGATAATTCATTTAAAGTCAGTGGAAGTAGAAACTCCCACTAAACAAAAGCTAATAATTATTTTTCAGATCCAACTACATGAACTTTTAAAAGATTTGTGCTTCCTGTATTTTGAACAGGTACCCCTGCTGCTACTACAACTAAATCTCCATCTTTAACATAGTTGTATTCTTTAGCTGCTTCTACAGATCTAACTATTAATTCATCTGTTGATTCAACTTTTTCAGCTACTATTGGAGATACTCCCCAGCTTAATGCAAGAGATCTAGCAACTTTTTCTTTTGGTGTTACTGCAATTACAGGAGCTTCTGATCTATATTTTGCAACCATTCTTGCTGTATTTCCAGTTTGAGTAGCAGTAACTATTGCAGCTGCATTAAGTTCTGCAGCTGTTTCGCTAGCAGCAAGGCTTATTGCATTTGCTATATTTTTAACTGAATTTTCTTTTCTCTTTGCAAGTATTTCTTTGTAGTTTAATTGTTTTTCTGCTGCTTGAGCAATTCTAGCCATAGTTTGTGCAGCTTCTACTGGATATGATCCATTAGCACTTTCACCACTTAACATTATAGCATCTGTACCATCAAATATTGCATTTGCTATATCTGATGCTTCTGCTCTTGTAGGTCTTGGGTTTCTTATCATTGAGTCAAGCATTTGAGTTGCAGTGATAACTGGTTTGCCTAATTTATTACATTTTCCAATAATCATTTTTTGAGTTAATGGAACTAATTCTATAGGAATTTCAACTCCCATGTCTCCTCTTGCTACCATTATTCCATCAGAAGCTTCGATAATTTCATCTATATTATCTACACCCTCTTGGTTTTCTATTTTTGAGAAGATTTGTATATGGCTTCCACCATTTTCTTGAAGTACTTTTCTTATTGCAATTACATCATCTGCTTTTCTTATAAATGAAGCTGCTACTGCATCAACTTCTTGTTCACATCCAAATATAAGATCAGATTTATCCTTGTCTGTCATAGCTGGAAGTTTTATTGAAACATTAGGTACATTAACACCTTTGTGACTTCCTACAAGTCCTGTATTAGCTACTGTGCAGTGAATATCTGTACCTTCAACTGCTTCAACAGTTAATCCAACAAGACCATCATCAATTAATATAGTATTTCCTGGCACAACATCTTTATATAAGTTTGTGTAAGTAATGGAACATTTTGTTGCATCTCCAAGAACTTCTTCTCCACAAATTACTGTGAATTTAGCTCCCTTTTGAAGTTCAAGTTTTCCACCATCAAAATTATGTGTTCTTATTTCTGGACCTTTTGTATCAAGTATTATTGCTATTGGCTTATTGTATTTTTCTCTTAATTTTTTGATAAGATCCATTCTAATCTTATGTTCAGGGTGGTCACCATGTGAGAAATTATGTCTTGATGCACTCATTCCTGCTTCGATTAATTTAGATACAACCTCTTCAGTTTCACTTGCTGGTCCTACGGTAAAGATCATTTTAGTCTTTTGCATTGTTTAACTCTCCTTATACTTTAAAATTCTAGTTTTATATTATATATATATTATATTTTAATGAAAGCTATCTTGAAAGTATCTCTGATATCTCATATAGTCTTTCATCAAATTTCCTTGGCATTGCTAAAGCTTCATCTATATCATCATCGGTTATTTTATTATCTCTTATTCCTATAACTCTTGATGTCTTTCCTTCAATTAGAACTTCTACAGCTCTAACACCCATTCTTGAAGCAAGCATTCTATCAAAGGCAGATGGACTTCCTCCTCTTTGTATATGTCCTAAAATAGTTGCTCTTGTTTCAATACCTGTAATATTTTCAACTTCCTTAGCTAATTCAGCTGAACCACCAATTCCTTCTGCAACTATAATCAGACTATGCATTTTTCCTTTCAATTTCCCTTCAAGAATAGTTTTACATAATTCATCAAAATCATAACCTTTTTCAGGTATTATAACTCTTTCTGCTCCTCCAGCTATGCCTGAATAAAGAGCAATGTCCCCACAATCTCTTCCCATTACTTCAACTATACTTACTCTTTCGTGGGAAGTAGAGGTATCTCTTAATTTATTTATTGCGTCTAATACTGTATTTAAAGTAGTATCAAAGCCTAATGTATAATCTGTATAAGATAAATCATTATCTATAGTCCCAGGAATACCCACTGTAGAAATTCCAAGCTTTGAAAGTTTTTGAGCTCCCATAAAAGATCCATTTCCACCTATAACAACTAATCCATCTACACCAAATACCTTTAACACACCTGCTGCCTTTTTTCTTCCTTCTTCTGTTAAGAATTCAGCGCAACGGGCAGTTCTTAAAATAGTACCACCTCTTTGAATTATATCTGATACGTCTTTTCTTTCCATTTCAAAGAGCTCACCATTTATCAATCCACTGTATCCTCTTTCAACTCCCATAACTTTAAGACCTTTATCAAGAGCAGTTCTTACTACTGCCCTTATGGCAGCATTCATTCCAGGTGCATCTCCACCACTTGTCAATACAGCTATTGTTTTCATACATATACCTCCTACGACCATCATGGACTCAATTTGTCCCACGCAATTTATAAGATTTATTATGAATTAAAAAGTGTCTGTTTAATGGGTAACTATTTACTCCGTCTTTAATTCTAATAGAAATAAGGAAAAACTTCAATGCTTTATGAGAAATATAATATAAAATTTATTATAATATATGATAAATTGAAAATTATCTAGGTTATTTTGTATCAATCTACAAAACGATATCTATAATTCACTAACCTTTTATCAGCATACTTTAAGATTTTCTTCTCCGAATTTTTTTCTCAAAAAATCTAATACTTCTATATCTTCATTTATCCACAAATCCTTTGGAAGCATAAATTTTCTTCTTTCTTTTTTAGTACATATATAAATAGGCGTACTGCCTCTAAATTCTGATAAAAAGCTCCCTATTTCCTTTATAGTATCCACAACTTGATTTTCTTGCTCAATTTGAATATATACTTTAGAATTATTTATTTTTACTAAAGGTTTTATATCTTCACATAAAATTTTGGGCTGCTCCTCTTCTCTAATACTTACCCTACCCTTTATTATTAACATTTCATCTTCTTTTATAAGCATATTAAATTTTTCCAACACTTTAGGGAAAATTATGACTTCAATTGCAGCGTACATATCTTCAATTCTAAAAAATGCCATCATAGAATTATTCTTAGTGATTTTTCTGGTCACCTCTGTCAATATGCCACCTATAATAACTCTATCTCCATCTTTTACCTTATAATTTTCTGAGTCTTCCACTTCCTCTAAGGATTCCTCAACAATTATATCAGATATCTTGGTATTAACGGATATATCTAAAGTTTCCTTATATTCATCTAGAGGATGACCTGAAATATACAGACCTGTCATCTCTTTTTCCATAGATAATATATACTTCTTTTCAAATTCTTTTATATCAGGATACTTTATTTCCATATCTTTATAAGAATTCTCATTATTTCCTTGAAAATTAGAGAATAAACTTATTTGACCATCAATATTTTTCTTTTTTTGATTGCTAATACCATCCATTACCTTTTCATAAACTGCCAAAAGTCTGGATCTATATATTTTAAAATAATCAAAGGCCCCTACCTTTATAAGACTTTCTACCGCTCTTTTATTTACTTCTCCAATATCTACCTTATTACAAAAATCAACTAAGCTAGTGAATGATCCCTTTTCTTTTCTCGAATTAACTACACTTTCTACCACATTAACGCCTACATTTTTAACTGCTGCCATACCAAAACGTATTTTATCGCCTTTAACCGTAAATCTTGAAAAGCTTTCATTTATATCTGGAGGCAAAACCTCTATATTAATTTCTTTAGCAAACCGTACATAATAAGCCACCTTTTCATTATTTCCCATAACACTGTTCAGCATAGCTGCTATAAATTCCGTCGGATAATATTTCATAAGATAAGCAGTTTCATAGGCCACTACAGCGTAAGCTGCCGCATGAGATTTATTAAAGGCATAACTTGCAAAGTCCATCATTGAATCAAATATTTTATTTGCTGCTTCTTCTGAGATACCTTTTCTGAGACAACCCTCTACTTCAACAGTTCCATCCTCTGCTGTAATACCATGTATAAAATTATGTCTTTCCTGCTCCATTACGTGATGTTTTTTCTTAGACATAGCACGTCTTACCAGGTCACTTCTACCCATAGAATATCCTGCAAGATCTCTAACTATCTGCATTACCTGCTCCTGATAAACCATACAACCATAAGTTACATTTAATATAGGTTCCAGTTCAGGCGTTATATATTCTACTTTTTCTGGATTATTCTTATTCTTTATATATCTTGGTATCTCATTCATAGGACCAGGTCTATAAAGACTTATACCTGCTATTATGTCCTCCAAATTGTCTGGCTTAAGTTCTTTCATAAAACTTGTCATTCCTGGAGATTCAAGTTGAAATACTCCTACAGTTTTCCCATCGCCCAGCATCTTATATACTTTTTTATCATTAAAATCTATAGCATCTAAATCTATTTTTTTGCCTTTATTATCTCTTATCATATTTATAGCATCTCTTAGAACTGTAAGGGTTCTCAGTCCTAAAAAATCCATTTTCAGCAGTCCAAGTTCCTCTAAAGTACCCATAGTAAATTGACTTACTATAGCATCTTCATTTCTAAGAAGGGGTACATAATTGACTAAAGGCTGTGATGCTATAACTACTCCAGCAGCATGAGTTGAAGTATGCCTTGGCAGCCCCTCTAAATCTCGTGCAACATCAATAAGAACTTTAACTTTCTCATCTTCATCATAAACTTGTTTAAGTTCCTGATTGATTTCCAGTGCCTTGTCAATAGTTATATTAAGCATGGATGGTATCATCTTAGCTATTCTATCCACTTCTGCATAGGAATAATTCATTGCCCTTCCTACATCTCTTATACAAGCTCTAGCTGCCATAGTTCCAAAGGTAACAATTTGAGAGACATTATTTTTCCCATACTTTTCAACTACATAATCTATAACTTCTTGGCGCCTTTCATAACAAAAATCAGAATCTATATCCGGCATAGATACTCTTTCAGGGTTTAGAAATCTTTCAAAAATAAGATTATACTCTATAGGATCTATTTTTGTAATTCCCAATGTATATGCCACTATTGACCCTGCACCACTTCCTCTTCCAGGTCCTGTCATTATACCATTTTCCCTTGCGAATCTTATAAAGTCCCAAACTATGAGAAAGTAATCTACATAGCCCATTTCTCTTATTATTCCAAGTTCATAATCCAGTCTTTGTGTTAATTTCTCTGTTATAGGATTATATCTTTTTTTCAATCCATCATAGCAAAGCTCTTTCATGTATTCAAAGTGATCTGTACCTTCCGCTAATGGGAAATTAGGTAATTTGGATTTATGAAATTCATAATCAAAATTACATTCCTCTGCAATTTTACAGGTATTCTCTAAAGCCTCCTGTACATAGGAAAACTGATTATACATTTCCTCTGGTGATTTTAGATAGAATTCATCAGAAGCATACCTCATTCTATTTTCCTCATCCACAGTTTTTCCCGTCTGTATACAAAGAAGAACATCATGAGATTTATAATCTTCCTTATTTATATAATGCACATCATTTGTAGCCACTAGAGGAATTTCAAGTTCTCTTGACATATTTACCAACTCTTCATTCACCCTAAGCTGTTCATCAATTCCATGATATTGAAGTTCAAGGTAAAAACCATCTTTGAATATTTCCTTATAAAAAAGCGCTGCTTCTTTTGCTTTTTCCTTATTATTCTTTAATATTTTAGATTGTACTTCTCCACCTAGGCATGCACTAAGAGCAATTATCCCTTTGCTGTGCTGCCTTAAAAAATCATGATCAACTCTAGGCTTATAGTAAAAGCCTTCAATAGAAGCGGAAGACACTATCTGCATTAAGTTCTTGTAACCCTCGTCATTTTTTACCAGAAGTACAAGATGATAAGTTTCATTTTCCTTATCTGGAGTCTTTATATGCATGGATTTTCCTGCCACATAGACCTCACAGCCTATAATTGGCTTTATTCCCTTTTCCTTAGCTGCTTTGTAAAAATCAACTACTCCATACATAGCACCATGATCAGTTATGGCTAGACTTTTCATCCCCAGTTCTTTAGCCCTTGAAATGAGCTTACCTATTTTACCAGAGCCATCCAAAAGGCTATACTCCGTATGAACATGGAGATGAACAAAATCCTTATATGAACTTTCTTTCTCCATTTAAATTCCCCTCTACTCTTCAAAATCAACAGAAGCAGATCCTTCTAGCATAGGCCTTAAATATTTCACCACATCATTAACATGTGCTGGATGAACCTGATATTTATCCATATCTTCTCTAGAATCAAACTTAGTAATTAGTGCTATATCATAGGATCTCTCTGAATGAACTACATCTTCCCCAACTTTAATTTCCCTTAAGAATGGTATTTTCCCATCCAGCGAAAGAAGTAACTCCTTACCCTTTTCAATATTAGATCTATCTTTTAATTTAAAAAATACAATATGTGTAAACATAATATAAATTCCTCCTTATTTATTTTTTAAGTACTTTAGCAGATAACATGAGTTTGGAAATTAATTCTTTATTGCAATCAAACATATCTACCTGTACTTTAGAAAAACTTCTTCCCAAATCTATTATTTCAGTATATACATCAATAACACTATCCATTTGAACTGGCTTCATAAAATAAGTAGTAATACTGTCCACAGAAACATTTATATTATTTTTCTGCCTCAAGGTCATAATTCCCATAGTAGACAATAGCATATTTAAAGAACTCCAGGAGGCTGTTCCTATAACATCTAACATTTCAGCTATTATCTTTCCATTAAAATGCATTTTTCCTATAGCATTATACTCATATTGAAAATTTTTAAGTATAATATCTTCAAGAGTTTCTCCTACCTGTGGCTGCCTCAATGCATACTGCAGTGCCTTAATAACATCTTCTCTATCTACAATACCAACTAATTTCCTATCTTCCATTACCAGAGCTAACTCTACACCACCCCAGCCCATAATATGAGCTGTATAGGCCACTGTAGTTTTTGGAGCAACAGTCATTATATCCTTATTCATAAACTTGCTTATAACTTCATCATTTTCTATGTCTATATCTATGTCCTTAAGAGTAATTACACCTACTATTTTCTTATTACGATCAAGTATTAAATATTTATCACGTTTAGTAGTTCTTAATCGCTCTCTCCAGCTTCCTACAGTATCATCTACGTTCATATAATTTACTTCTGATTCCATAATGTCCTCTACTAAAATAATATCTTTTTTAATAAGGCTTTCTGATATAGCCTTATTAATCATAGTAGCTATAGTAAAGCTATCATAGGATGAGGATATTACTGGAAGTTCTTTTTCGTTTGCAAGCTGCTTTATGGTTTCTGTACATCCAAAGCTTCCTGCTATTAAAACGGCGCAATTGTTCATAAGTGCAAGACTTTGAATATCTTCTCTGTTACCTACAATTATAAGTGACTCGGGACTAATATATTTTTTTGCAGCATCATAGGTCATTGCACCTATTAAGAATTTATCCAGAGTTTTATAAATACCATTTTTTCCTCCAAGTATTGTACCTTCAACTATATTTACAACTTCTGCATAGGTTAAAGTCTCAATACTTTTTTTCTCTACCTTATCAATCTTAATTGTGCCAACTCTTGGTATAGTAGTAACAATTCCCATAGAATCGCATTCTTTAATTGCCCTATAAGCAGTTCCTTCACTAACTGAAAGTTCATTTGCTATACTTCTAACAGATATTTTAGTACCTGATTTAAGTGAAAGCACGTAATTTATAATATCTTGATGTTTCGACATAAATTTTTATCTTCCCTCTCTTCTGAGTTCTCCTGCAATTTTTTCAATTCTTCTAAGTCTATGATTAACTCCCGATTTTCCCACAGGTGGATCAAGCATTTGACCTAATTCCTTAAGTGACTCATCTGGAAAATTCAATCTAATTTCTGCTATCTCCTTGAGATTCTTAGGAAGTCTTGAAAGTCCAATTTCTCTTTGAATGAGCTTTATGCTTTCCACCTGCCTCACTGCTGCATTAACAGTTTTACTAAGATTGGCAGTTTCACAATTAACAAGTCTATTTACATTATTTCTCATTTCTTTCATTATTCTTATATTTTCAAGCTCCAAGAGACTGCTGTGAGCACCAATTATATTCAATAAATCTACTATTTGCTCTCCCTCTTTTACATATACTACAAAACTACTTTTTCTCTGTATAACTTTAGAATTTAAACCAAAGTCATTAATTATCTTACTAAGTTCCTTTGAGTATTCTTCATTATGAGTAACGAATTCTAAGTGATAGGTCTTTTCAGGATTGCTAATGCTCCCTCCGCCTAAAAAGGCCCCTCTAATATATAATTTTTTACATTCCTCTTCTTCCACTATTCTCTTTGGAATACTATAATCTAATGATATAATACCATTAAATTCCTTTAATACACATACTTCTTTTAAAATATTCCTTACGCCCATTTCCTCACTTATATGAACTATATATACATTGTTCTTCTTTAAAGAATTACTCCTTTTCACCATAAGCTTTGTATGTATATTAAAATGATCTTTTAACAACTTAAATATCAGTCTTGCTATTGCAGGGTTTTCTGTAATAATCCTAAAACTTATTTTTTTATTTCCTATCAATGAAAGTGTGCCACTTGCTTTCATTATAGCTGATAATTCTGCTACAGCTTCTTTTTTTGAAAAATCGGTAAACCTGCAAATCTCGCTTTTTACCTTGGATGAAAACGACATATATATTCTACTCCCCATTTATTTTTGATTTATTATTTTTTTGAGATGCTTTGTTTTCTTTTAACCTCTCAGATAAATAGAAGTATTCAATAATTTTCTTTCTATCATAGAATAATTTTTTATCCATAATTGTTTCAACTAATATATCCGCTAATCTATCTGAATCATGTCTAACATATCCGTTCTTAATCTTTATGAATTTTCCTTTAACTGTCCCTACTCCCATTTTTTTTAATGCATCTTCATCAATATTAACTAATTCTGAAGTCTTTTCAAGATATTTATCCTGAAACACTTCATCTATTTTTTCAGTATTTATAACTGTATAATCCACTATGCCTTCTCCTCCATGCTTATATATAGCTTTTATATGATCGGAAACAGAATATCCATCCGTTTCCCCCGGCTGTGTCATTATATTGGAAACATATAGCTTCAAGGCTTTTGTTTTCTGAAGTGCAGAAGATATGTCCTTCACCAAAAGATTTGGAATTACACTGGTATAAAGGCTTCCCGGTCCCAGTATTATTGCATCGGCTTCTGTTATAGCTTCAATTGCCTCCTTCAATGCGCTTACATCTTCAGGGTTTATAAATATTCTCTCAATGGCACTTTCATATTGTTTTACAGCTTCAGGTATATTTGATTCACCTTCCACTATAACACCATTTTTTAGTTCTGCCTTTAAAGTTACATTTTCTAAGGTTACAGGCACCACCTTACCAGTTACCGCCAATACAGAGCTCATTTTTCTTACTGCCTCTTCAAAATTACTTGATAATCCATCCATAGCTGCAAGAAATAAATTACCAAAGCTTTGGTTTTTAAGCCTGCCATCTTTAAACCTATATTGTAAAAGTTCTTCCATTAAAGGTTCGGTATCTGATAGGGCTAAAATGCAGTTTCTTATATCCCCAGGTGGAAGCATACCAAGATCTTCTCTCAAATCTCCTGATCCACCTCCATCATCCGCCACTGTAACAATAGCAGTTATATTAGAGGTATAATATTTTAATCCTCTAAGCATGGTAGAAAGTCCTGTGCCGCCACCTATTGCAACAATTTTAGGTCCTTTTACAAGTAATCTTTTTTCATATATGAGATTTCCAAGTTTTCTTGAATCTAAGGATACATTTAAATATCCCTTGTTTATCAATGCAATAATAGATTTCATTCCCTGAGTCACTGACATATAAAGTATAAAAGCCCCGCTTATTACTAAAAAAACATAATAAGCTGAATATTGCTTGCTATAGAATCTGCTTTTATTGATAATTTCAGCTAAGCCAAAGGTAATAAGCATAATACCCATAATTCCAAGCATTACCCATCTTTTAACCTTAATGCCAGGTCTAATCCAATCTATCAGTTTCATAGTTTTTTACCACCTTTATTCACATCTTCGTTGATATCTCGGTGATCTACATTAACGTTATAATTAGCGGTCTTTAACTTTTCATAAATAGAATTTGCTATAGTAACAGATCTATGCCTCCCACCAGTACAACCAATGGAAACTATAAGTTGTCTTTTTCCCTCTTTTAAATAATGTGGAATTAAATATTCAAGCATATCAGAAAGTTTATCAATAAATACTCTTGTTTCCTCAAAACTAAGTACATAATCACTTACCTGCTTATCATTTCCCGAGAAATTTTTTAAATCTGGTATGTAAAATGGGTTTGGTAAAAATCTTACATCAAAAACCAAATCTGAATCCACAGGTATTCCATATTTAAATCCAAAAGACAATACTGTTACAATGAGTTGAGTCTCCATTTGTCCTTCCTGCTCGTATATTTGAGTTATTTTTTCCCGTAATTCTCGAGTGGTAAGATTAGAGGTATCTATAACATTATTTGCCCTATTTCTTACTTGTTTTAATTTTAATCGTTCCAGTTCAATACCTGTTATTACTCTTCCCTGAGGTGCAAGAGGATGTTTTCTTCTTGACTCCTTATATCTTTTTACAAGTACTTCGTCACTGGCATCTAAAAATAATATCTCATACTTATATCCTGCATCTTCAAGCTTACTAAGATTGTCAAATAAATCATGAAAGAATTCTCCACCTCTTATATCTATAACTAATGCAATTCTATCTATTTTCCCTTCCGCTTGAAAGCAGGCTTCTGCAAACTTTGATATTAGGGTAGGTGGTAAATTATCTACACAAAAATATCCCAAATCTTCTAAACTTCTTATTGCATGAGTTTTCCCCGCTCCTGATAATCCTGTAACAATTACAAATCTCATAAAGGCCTGATTTATTTATATTAAATTAAATAGAGTTTATTCGATATTAATAAATCAGGATTTTCACCTGCCTTTCTAATCTATTTTTATAAAATAAAAATATTATAATAGCCTTATAATTATAACATAAACCTGCTAACCATGAAAATTCTATATTTTAAAATTTAAGCATCATTGACTTATTATTTTCCTTACCATCACCTACCGTAACACTTCCATAGCCATAAAGGTTATTTTCAAATAAAAATAAAGGTTATTCTTAAAGTTTTTATATTAAGAACAACCCTTCAATTAATTTTCTTTATTTTCAATTACCTTTATTATATTATATAATGTTCTATTTACAGGGGTATCCACTTTGTATTTATTTCCAAGTTCACATACCGTACCTGCAAATATATCTACTTCTGTTTTCCTTCCGCTTTCAATATCCTGAAGCATTGAAGTCCTGCTATTTGGATTCATATTATATAATACTTCATACCACTTTTTAATATCATCATTATTTAAATTTACACCTGTTTTCTCAGATAATTTTACTACTTCCATCATTGCTGAATCCATAAGATTTCTTGCTTCAGTATTGCTTTGAAAAACACCATATTTAGCCTTTAATACTGCTGAACATTGATTTATACTAACATTAATCATAAATTTCCACCATAGAGCGTGAAGCATATCTTCCGGAATTACATAAGGTATCCCAGCCTTTTCAAAAAGCTCTTTTACTGCCACAACTCTTTGTGAATAATTAGTATTATTTTTTTCACCAAAGGTTATATTTCCATAGCTGGAGAAATTAATATTATTTCCATCACGATTAGCATCAATTGCCACACATAGTGAATATAATATTTTGTCCATGCCAAAGGTGCTGCCAATTATCTCTTCACTGGTAATTCCATTTAATAATGATAGAATAATAGTATTTTCACCCACATGGTTTTTAATATCTTCTATAGCCTTATGTAACTGATTTGACTTTACAGTTATTATAATCAAATCTGCTGGTTGGCACTTCTCTTCTGGGGTTACATATTGAAAATTGTATTTTTTACCATTAATAAAAAATCCATCTTCTCTATATCTTTTTACCCTTTCACCACCTGCTATAATTTTTACAGCCTCAGGATCCATGTCATATAGCTTGCTGCCATAAGCGCAGCCAATAGCTCCTAATCCTATCAATGATATGTTTTTTATTTTCCCCATGATACAACCTCCCAGCCTATTAATTGCAAAAATTTAATTGTTTTTTTCATCTTCCTCTTCCCCAATTATTCTTACTTCCGGGTGAAGTTCTACATTAAATTTTTCTTTAACAGTATTCTGTACTATTTCTATTAAATCAAGTATATCTCTTGCCTTAGCATTACCTTTATTTATTATGAACCCAGAATGCTTCACTGATACTTCAGCATCTCCTACTGATTTTCCTTTTAACCCACTATCCTGAATGAGTTTTCCTGCAAAATACCCAGTTGGTCTTTTAAAGGTACTTCCCGCAGATGGATACTCCAAAGGCTGCTTTTCTCTTCTTCTTTGCATAAGTTCATCTATTCTATTTTTAATTTTTTCATAATCACCTTTTTTAAGCTGAAATGTAACTTCTAAAACTACATAATTATTTTTTAATATAGCACTCATTCTATATTGAAGTTCCAACTGTTCTTTATTAAGTCGTAAAAAATTTCCATGTCCATCCAATACTAATGAACTTTCTACAACCATAGACATTTCTCCATCATAAGCACCTGCATTCATAGCCAAAGCCCCACCTATGCTTCCTGGAATTCCGCAGGCGAATTCTAGTCCAGTAAGACTTGCATCTCTAGCCACTCTACTTGTTTCTGCTATAGTAGCGCCCCCTTGGGCATTTATTTTTTCACCATCCACAGTAATTTTATCTAATTTTGTAAGTTTGATTACGACGCCCCTAATACCACCATCTTTGACTAATAAATTGGACCCATTGCCTATTATATAAAAAGGAACCTTATAATCCTTACATAATTTTATTATATTAATTATTTCATTATAATCAATAGGGGTAACAAGTACATCTACAGGACCGCCTACTTTAAATGAAGTATGTTCTTTCATTTTAGCATTAAGTTCTATGTTTTTTTCATCTATTATCCTTCGTAGTTTAATCAAAAAATCATTAAAATGCTTCATATTGAATCTCCTCAAAAATATTCATATAAAGATTAGTATAATCTATACTTCCATTGTAATCAAGAATAAAATCTTTAAATTTGCATTATTTTCTAAACAATTTATTATTTAATTTAACTTAAAATTATACTTTTTTAGACCTTTTACGATGATTTCAACTATTTTGATTTATTAAAATAGTCTAATATGCTATTTGCTGCCTTCGTGTCAATTGAGTCAGTACCTACTAGCTCCTTATAAGAAGCCTTCTTTATATTGTCAATACTGCCAAATTTTTTTAGAAGTTCCTTTCTCCTCTTGGCTCC
This sequence comes from Clostridium sp., assembly GCF_047718555.1. GTDB lineage: Bacteria > Bacillota > Clostridia > Clostridiales > Clostridiaceae > Clostridium_I. Next base: position 83,114 of record NZ_JBDNRK010000009.1, read on the forward strand.
TATGTTTGGTATATCCTCTAATATTGAATGAAGAATCCTTTTATCTCTAAGACTTCTATGGTAGCTTATAGCAAATCTGTGGACTTCATCTTGTATCCTTGTGATAAAATGCATTACATTAGAGCTTTTCTTTAAGTATAATTCTTCATTATTATATATGATTCCTCTTGTATTGTGTTTATCATCCTTAACCATACCACAAACAGGTATATCAATATTTAAATTTCTTAAAACCTCTAAAGCTATATTGATTTGTCCAAGTCCACCATCCATAAGTATAAGATCAGGAAAAACACAAAATTTACCTGCACTTAATGCTAAATTTTTCTCTTCTATAGCTTTAACTTCATCCAAGCCTCTTTTAAATCTTCTGGTAAGAATTTCTCTCATACTATCATAATCATTGGCACCCTTAACTGTTTTAATTTTAAATCGTCTATAGTCACTATTTTTTGCTTTTCCATTTTCAAACACTATCATGGAACCAACAGAATCAACTCCTTGAATATTAGAAATATCATAAGCTTCAATTCTATGAGGTAAGTCTTCAAGATTTAATATATGCGCTAAGTCCTTTAAAATTTCTTTATGTAGTGCTTTATCCTGCATTATCTTTAACTTGAATTGATCTAGAGTAGCAGTAGCATTTTTCTTTACCATCTCCAGCAGATTCTTTTTATCACCTTTTTGTGGAATTCTAAGTTCTACCTTTGATCCCCTTTTCATAGTAAGCCACTGTTCTAACAATTCTGTTTCCAATATTTCTGGTACATATATAGTTTTGGGTACAAAAGCCGTTCCACCATAGAACTCTTTAATAAACTGTGAAACAATTACCGCCTTATTTTCACCAGAGGTATTTTCAAGCATAAAATGCTCTCTCCCGACTATTTTCCCATTTCTTATAAAAAATATATTTACACAGCTGTCCTTTTCATCACTGTCCAGATTTATGAAATCCTCATTTTCAAAACTTCCTGTCATTATTTTTTGTTTTTCCCTTATTTTCTCTAGAGCAGCAATCTTATCTCTTAAAGCAGCTGCTTTCTCAAATTCCAGTTCTTCTGAAGCCTTCTCCATATCAACTTTAAGTTGCCTGACCACTATGCTATCCTTACCATTTAAAATATTAATAATCTCTCCTACAGTTTTACCGTAGTCTTCTTTATTTATAAATCCTGCACAAGGAGCAGTGCACAAATTTATATGATAATTTAGACAAGGTCTTGTGATATCACCATTCTCCTTTATGACTCTTTTGCAGGTTCTTATGGGAAATATCTTTTTTATAAGTTCCATAGTTTCGTATACTGCTGAAACATCTACATAGGGTCCAAAATATTTTGATCCATCCTTTGCAATAATCCTTGTTACAAATATTCTTGGAAAATCTTCATTGGTAGTTATTTTTATAAATGGATAGTGCTTATCATCCTTAAGTAAAATATTATATCTTGGCTTGTATTTCTTTATAAGATTACATTCCAAAATCAAAGCTTCTATTTCAGAGTCTGTAACAATATATTCAAATTCAGCTATATTTTTTACCATAGCCTTTACTTTTTCAGAATGATTTTTTGAACTTTGAAAATACTGTCTAACTCTATTTTTTAGAATTTTAGCCTTTCCTACGTATATAACTTCACCTAAAGAGTTTTTCATGAGATAAACTCCTGGTTTATCAGGCAAAAGCTTTAACTGATAACTGAAATCAAACATTGGTTTACCCCCTATTTTAGTTTCAAAAGCATTGGTAACCTATAAACTATATATAAAACTGAAATAATAATTATAAAGTCTTCAATAAACTTTCCATTACTTGAACCAACTCTAAATGTAAAGGGAAATTTTATATTTTTATTCTTTAAAGGATAAAACAGAGGAACACCTCTGTTAGTAAACATATCACCTATAATATGACTGCTATATCCTACAATAAAATAATACACTAAATATATATTATTGTATCTTGAACTCATATAATTTGCTATAAATGCTAATATTATCATACCTAAAATGCTATGTGTAAATCCTGTCCTATGAGATGAAAATGCAACAATAACCAGTACTATTCCAGTCACCGTAAGTTCAGGTATATTTATATAAAATGTATTGAACATTATCAATGCCAGTCCTATACTTCCATATACAATTATTTTTACTAATTTACTTTTTACTGGCAATATATATCTATTAAATATGCTCTTAGGATGATCTATATCTGGCAAAAGCGCGGAAATAATTACAACCACTATAGCCATTATACTTAGTTTGCCAGGTATCTCACTGCTCAATGCAATTCCCACAGCTGCTCCCACTCCTGCATGAGTCTTTCCCGTCATGTATTTCTCCTTTGTTTAAGCACCATAAGTAAATAACGGTTAAATAATGCTAGTTAGTTATTTAAGGATGCCCTATGTTATTTATCTATTTTAAAAGTGATGTCTTTATAACTCCAGCTGCTATTTTAGCCGCCTGAATACCACCCTGACCTCCATCTTCAACTATTACAGCTACTGCAATCTTAGGATTTTCCATTGGAGCAAAGCCAATAAACCATGAATGTGGGTTTGCATTACTTCCCTCATCTTGATGATCTGCTGTACCAGTTTTTCCACAAACATTTAGTCCACTTATATCTGCATTCACCCCTGTACCATCTGTTACAACACCTCTCATAAACTCCTTCATAGTGGCTGCTACTTGCGGCGTAGTAATAGTTCCTATACTTTCAGGATTATAGGTCATTATAGTGTTCCCTGTGCTGGATATAACAGAATTGACAAGATGTGGTTTCATCATTACTCCATTATTTGCTATAGTACTTGCTATTAGTGCCATCTGCATTGGAGTAGCAAGATCTTGACTCTGACCTATAGCACTTTGTGCAATGTTTCCCTGTTCATTAGAAGCATAGGTAGGAAATCTACTTTTATCTATAACAATACCATCACTAGGTATATCCTTATTGAAATAAAAATCTTCTGCAGTCTTTTTTAATTTATTATTACCTAAATTTAAACCTAAAGTTCCAAATACCTGATTACTGGAATGTACATAGGCATCTTTGAAACTTATGTTTCCTAATACTTCTCCGTCAAAATTACTAAGTACATACTTTGAATTAAATCTAAGTCCTCCAGTATCATTAAATGTTTGATTCATAACACCATTAATATTTTCCAATGCACTTATAGCAGTAACTGTCTTAAAGGTAGATCCAGGCGGATATAGACCAGATACAGCTCTATTTAACAGTGGTCTATTTTTATCACTATTTATTGATTTCCACTCCTTTGTCAATGCACTATCGTTTGGATCAAAGGAGGGTGCTGATACCATAGCCAATATTTCGCCTGTTTTAGGATTAAGTGCTACCACTGCACCTCTTTTACCGCTATTTTCCAGCAAATTATAAGCCTGTTTTTGCACATTGCTGTCCAAGGTGGTTATAAGATCATCGCCCTTTTTATCTTCTGGTTTCATTGAACCTTTATTAGCTATAAGCTCCTGTAAGTACTGACTAATACTTAAATCATTAGCACCCATAAGATACTGATCATATTTGGCCTCAAGACCAGTTATACCATAGTTTGGATTAACATAACCTAATACATGTGCAAATACAGCCCCACCAGTATATTCCCTATTTTGAGTTAAAGTATTGACTCTTGAACTTTTTGTAAGGGCAACTTTATTTCTATCATAGATAGTTCCTCTCAGAACTTCATTTCTCTTAGCCCAAAGTCTTTTATTATCCGTATTATTAACAATTTTAGGAGCCACATATATTTCAAAGTAAGCAACATATGATATAACAACTACAAACAATAATAGAAAAACAAACAATACTTTCTTTATTCCAATTGAAATATCATTCACTTCTATCTCCTCCTTCAGAAATCTTTTGCAGTATTCCCAGTGCCATAAAGGTGATAATCATAGAAGTTCCTCCATAGCTTACTAAAGGCAGCGTAATACCGGTAAGTGGAATCATATTCGTAACTCCTCCCACTATTACTAATACCTGAGCTCCTATCATTGCACTATACCCTACAGCTAAAAGCCTTGAAAATTTATCTTCTGTAAATAAGGCTGCCCTCATACATCTATAAAAGAGCAAAAAGTATAAAATCATTATGGCAAATCCCATAAGTACTCCCATTTCTTCACTTATGGAGGCAAATATAAAATCTGAATCATTTATAGGAACAAAGCCTGGATATCCAAGTCCCAAACCGGTTCCAAATAATCCACCCCAAGCTATTGAGTACATTGATTGTACGACCTGATAGCTTTGATCTGTTTTATATGGCCAAGGATTTTGCCATATCATAACTCTAAGTCTGACATGTCCAAACAGTTTATAACTTATAAAAGCCCCCACTACAAATAACAGCAAGCAAATTATTACATACTTTAATTTAGCGGTACAAATATACAGCATAGTTACAGACATAGCGAAGAATATAAGAGCTGAACCAAGATCCTTTTGCAGTACCATAAAGCCAAGTGAAACCATAACTACAAATGCTGGTTCAATAAGTTGTTTAAAATTCTTATACTTACTAAAAGCTGATGCTAAATAGGCAATTAAAAATAATTTAGCAAACTCCGATGGTTGAAAACTAAATCCGTGAAAATGAACCCAGTTCTGTGAACCATTCACATCAGCTGCTCCTATAAAAGTAGGCATAGATATAAATATCAGTGTTAAAACAAGATATACATATCTGAATTTTACGTATTTTTTTAGTTCTGGTAATAGCACTACTATTAAAATAAAGCATACTATACCTATTACAAAAAATATAATTTGCTTTATGGCATCCGTAGGTTTTAATCTATATATCATTACCATACCTATACTAGAAAGTATACAGGCAAAGATAAGAACATATTTATCACCATCTGGAAAAAACTTTCTTACTATAAAATTGGCATAACCCATAAGTACGCATATAACTGCGCCTATGATTATGGCTGATTTATCAAAAGGAGTTTTTATTAAAAACAAATTAAAAAAACTTACTATACAAAAAAGATATGTGACTCTAAGTAATCTTTTTTCTTCTTTTATACTATCCATAACTCACCTATCCTATTACCTTAAATACAATAGTTCCTATTTCTATTCTATCTCCTGAACGAATATATACTTTTTCATATACCTTTTCTCCATTTATTTTTGTACCATTAGTACTTTTCAAATCTTCCAATATGTAATTATTATTTTTTAGGTAAATTCTAGCATGATGTCCCGAAATATACTCTTCTGAAAGAACAACTGTATTATCCTCTTTTCTTCCAATGGTGACTTCCCTATTTATTGGTATTACTGAACCCTTTCTCATCATATTGCTCATTCCGCCATCTATAACTTCTAATCCAAAGGTCTTTTTACTTTTTACCTGCTTCTTATCACCATTTTTCATATCCTTATACATTATCCTGAGTGCAAAAGCAATTATTAAGTATATTATTGCAATAATTATTATTTTAAAAATTAAACTTAATTTACTAAGACCTGAGCTGTCTAATAATGCTCCTAAGTATAAATTATTTAGTAACAAACACTTCACCTTCTTGCAGTTGTAATATAAAGGACCAGCATAATTATTCATGCTAGTCCTAGTACAATTATAGCATTTTTTTTAAATATTGTCCTGTATAAGATAAATTATTTTTTACTATCTCTTCCGGAGTACCTGTGCACAATATATTTCCACCTTTTTCTCCACCCTCTGGTCCCAGGTCAATAATATAATCTGCACATTTTATTACATCTAAATTATGCTCTATGACCACAACAGTGTTTCCAGCATCCACAAGTCTTTGAAGTATTTCAATAAGTCTATTTACATCATCTATGTGAAGTCCTGTGGTAGGTTCATCTAATATATAAAGAGTTTTTCCTGTGCTTCTCTTTGAAAGTTCATAGGCAAGCTTTATTCTTTGAGCTTCCCCTCCGGAAAGCTGTGTTGAAGGCTGACCAAGTCTTATATATCCCAGTCCAACATCCATCAAAGTTTCTAATTTATTCTTAATTCTAGGTATATTTTCGAAGAATTTTACAGCTTCTTCTACAGTCATATTAAGTACATCATCTATATTCTTATTCTTATATTTTATCTCTAGAGTTTCTCTATTATACCTTTTTCCCTTACACACTTCGCAGGGAACATATACATCTGAGAGGAACTGCATTTCGATTTTTATAATTCCATCACCCTTACAGGCTTCACACCTTCCACCTTTAACATTAAAGCTAAATCTTCCAGGTTTGTAGCCTCTCATTTTAGCATCATTAGTTACAGAAAACAATTCTCTTATTATGTCAAACACACCGGTATATGTAGCCGGATTAGATCTTGGTGTTCTTCCAATAGGACTTTGATTTATATCTATTATTTTATCAATATTTTCTATACCTTGTATTTCCTTATGCTTTCCAGGATTGGCTTTACTATTATTTATCTTTTTATTAAGCCCTTTAAACAATATTTCATTTACAAGAGTACTCTTTCCTGAACCAGAAACACCAGTTACACAAGTAAATACTCCTATTGGAAAATCAACTTTAACATTTTTCAGATTATTTTCTTTAGCACCAATTACTTTAATAAAGTTTTCATTATGTTTTCTTCTTTTTTGTGGCACATCTATTTTTTTATCTCCAATAAGATACTGTCCCGTTACAGATTTTTTACATTTTTTAATTTCATCCAAAGTACCAGCTGCAACTATTTCTCCACCATGCTCACCAGCCCCAGGTCCTACATCAACTATGAAATCTGCCTCCCTTATAGTATCTTCGTCATGCTCAACTACTACAAGAGTATTTCCTATATCTCTTAAATGCTTCATAGTTGCTATTAATTTATCATTATCCCTTTGATGAAGTCCAATACTAGGTTCATCAAGTATATATAGAACCCCCACAAGACTTGATCCTATTTGAGTTGCAAGCCTGATTCTCTGAGATTCTCCCCCTGAAAGTGTTCTAGCGGCTCTTGTAAGATTTAAATAATCTAAACCTACATCAATTAAAAATTTCAACCTACTCTGTATTTCTTTTACTATCTGACTGCTTATTATTTTATCTTTTTCACTTAATTCAATATTATTTATAAAAGCAAGTTCATCCCTAATTGGCAAACTACAAAATTCAAATATGTTTTTACCACCTACAGTAACTGCCAATACTTCTGGCTTAAGTCTGGCTCCTTTACATTTTGGACATGGATTGTCACTCATATAATTTTCTATTTCACCTTTTATATAATCAGAACCACTTTCCATATATCTTCTTCTAAGTTCATTTACAATGCCTTCATATTGATGATTAAACTGCATATTCTGATCATCTTTATTGTAATAAACCACAAGTTTTTCACCTTTGATTCCATGAAGTATAATGTCCACTATCTTAGGATCTAAGTCTTTTATAGGCGTATCAATGCTGAAATTATATTTTTTCTGAAGGGCTGTGAGAATGCTGTAAGTCCATGAGTCTTCTTTTAATCTCCCCTCACCCCAAGGAGCTATAGCACCTTCTGCTATACTTTTCTCCCTATCTGGTATAACTAAATCTTCATCAATCTCCATAAGCGTTCCAAGACCATCACATCTATCACATTTTCCAAAGGGTGAATTGAAGGAAAACATTCTAGGAGCAAGTTCCCCAATACTGATTCCACAATCTGCACAGGCAAAGTTTTCACTAAAAAGCATATCCTCTTCACCCACTACATTTACTATTACCATACCCTCCGCAAGCTTTAAGGCCGTTTCCAAAGAATCTGTGAGTCTTCCCTCTATTCCTTCTTTGACTACAATTCTATCCACTATAGCATCTATGTAATGCTTTTTATTTTTTTCCAATTTGATGTCTTCGCCCTCAATTTCCTGAATCTCTCCATCAACTCTCACTCTTACAAAGCCATTCTTTTTAATATTCTCAAATACCTTTGCATGCTCACCTTTTCTTCCACTTATTACAGGAGCTAATATTTGTATTTTTGTCTTTTCAGGCAACTCTAAAATCTTATCTACCATTTGGTCAATAGTTTGCTGTTTTATTTCCTTACCACATTTAGGACAATGAGGTGTACCTATTTTAGAATAAAGGAGCCTTAAATAGTCGTATATTTCTGTAACCGTTCCAACTGTAGATCTAGGATTCCTACCTGTCGTCTTCTGATCAATAGATATAGCAGGAGAAAGTCCCTCGATATATTCCACATCAGGCTTATCCATTTGCCCTAAAAATTGTCTTGCATAGGAAGATAGAGATTCCACGTATCGCCTTTGTCCTTCTGCATAAAGTGTATCGAAGGCCAGTGAAGATTTTCCCGATCCTGATAGTCCCGTAAACACAACAAATTTATCTCTAGGTATTGTAAGATCTACATTCTTCAAATTATTTACCTTAGCACCTTTAATAACTATTTTATCCTGCAAAGTATTCAACTCCTTATTCAGTAATGAAAAAGTACTAACCTTTTAATTTATTAGTTCTTTTCACATTGTTTTCATTTTTCTTCAGTTTCTTTTTCAATCCTAAAATTATATCTCTAAGCTCTGCAGCTCTCTCAAACTGAAGATCCTTGGCCGCCTGCTTCATTTCTTCTTCGTACTTATTCATAAGTTTCTCTATATTTTCATTATTTGCACTTACTGCTTCTTCTAAACTATTATATTCAGCTTTTTCTTCTGCAACTTTAGATATTTCCAATATATCTCTTATATCTTTTTTTACAGTAGTAGGTGTAATTCCATTGTCTGTATTATATTGAATCTGAATAGTTCTTCTTCTATTAGTTTCACTTATAGCTTTATCCATAGATCGTGTTATGGTATCTGCATACATTATAACCTTGCTTTCAGAATTCCTGGCTGCTCTTCCTATAGTCTGAATAAGTGATGTCTCTGATCTTAAAAACCCTTCTTTATCTGCATCTAATATAGCTACTAAAGCCACCTCTGGTATATCAAGGCCTTCTCTTAGAAGATTTATTCCAACTAAAACATCAAATTCTTTTTTTCTAAGTCCTTGAATTATTTTCATTCTCTCTATAGTATCTATGTCAGAGTGCATATATCTAGTTTTAATATTCATTCCCTTTAAATAATCTGTTAGGTCCTCGGCCATTTTTTTAGTCAAGGTAGTAACTAATATTCTAAAGCCTCTATCTATGGTTTCATTTATCTTTGTATATAAATCATCTATCTGACCTTTAACAGGAAGTACAATTATTTCGGGATCTAGTAATCCAGTAGGTCTTATTATCTGTTCTGCTATATTAGTTGAATGCTCCAATTCGTATTTCGCTGGTGTAGCACTTACAAAAACTATATCATGAAATTTTTTTTCAAATTCTTCAAACTTAAGCGGCCTATTATCAAAAGCAGAAGGAAGTCTGAATCCATAGTCCACCAAAGTATTTTTTCTTGACCTATCACCACCATACATGGCTTTAACCTGTGGAAGTGTTACATGACTCTCATCAATAAAAAGTAAGAAATCCTCTGGAAAATAGTCTATAAGAGTCTTAGGTGGTTCTCCCGCTGCTCTACCATCCATAATTCTGGAATAATTTTCAATACCAGTACAGTACCCAACTTCTCTCATCATTTCTATATCAAAATTTGTTCTCTGCTTGAGTCTTTGTGCTTCTAAAAGCTTATCTTCTGCGGTAAGTTCTTTGAGTCTTTTTTCAAGTTCAAGCTCTATTTTATTTATAGCTATTTCCAATCTATCTCTTGAAGTAGCAAAGTGAGATGCAGGGAAAATAACTGCATGTTTTAATGTGCCTATTATATTTCCAGTTAACACATCAAATTCTTTTATCTTATCAATTTCATCTCCAAAAAATTCTACTCGTATACCCTTGTTTGTGGATGAGGCTGGGAAAATATCTAAGGTGTCTCCTCTCACCCTAAATGTTCCTCTGATAAAATTTATCTCATTTCTCTCATATTGAATTTCTATAAGCTTTTTTAATACCTGATCCCTGTCTTTTTCCATGCCTTCCCTTAGGGAAATAGATAATTTTTTATATTCATCAGGATTACCTAGTCCATAGATGCAGGAAACTGAAGCTACAATCACCACATCTTTTCTTTCAAAAAGAGCAGATGTAGCGGAATGCCTAAGTTTATCTATTTCATCATTTATAGATGCATCTTTTTCTATGTAAGTGTCTGTTTGAGGAACATAGGCTTCCGGCTGATAGTAGTCATAGTAGGATACAAAATATTCAACTGCACTATCTGGAAAAAACTCTCTAAATTCAGAACATAATTGTGCTGCTAGAGTTTTATTGTGTGCTAAAACTAATGTTGGTTTTTGCAGCCTTTCGATTATGTTAGCCATAGTAAAAGTTTTTCCTGAACCTGTAACCCCAAGAAGAGTTTGAAATTTATTACCTGTTTTAATTCCATCTACCAATTTATCTATAGCAGCTGGTTGATCTCCAGTAGGCTTAAATTTTGAATGTATCTTAAATTCACTCATATATAACCTCCATTGAACGTTTGTTCGCATAATAATTTTACACTTTCAATATAATATTGTCAAATTATTTATATGAAATTACTTTAATTCGTAATATTTAAAGATTGCGAATTAAAATTGGAAAAATCTACACCCTTGGGGTGCAAATTTTTCCATTTATTAGTTCGCCATTTCTTACTATTTGAAATTAAAATTATATAAAATTAATGGGAGCAAAACCTCCCCTATGATTATTTTCTATCTTCTTTATCTTCTTTATCTTCTTTATCTTCTTTTTCCTTCTTAACTTTTTCCAAAGTATCTTGAAAGGAACTTCTATCAAACTTCATAACTACACTATCCTTTGGAATCATCCTTGGAACAAAAACTATACCTAATCTTTTACTTTTGTTCATCTTATTATAATTTACCTGCTCCAATTTTCCTTGAACAGTTTTTATCTTAAGCCATATAAATGTAGATACATTATTTAAAGCCTCCAGCATATCCTGTTCGCTTACTATCTTCTTATCATTTACTTCCACCAATACATCGCCGCTTTTAATTCCCATTTCAAAAGCTGGGGAAAAAGGGGCCACTTCTAATACCATAAGTCCATCATCTGTACTTACATATTTGGGCTTCCCTTTTGCTTCTATATAATCTTGAATTTTAAGCATTATTTCATGAGCTAATGGTGCAAAAATAGCCACTAAAAATTCAGCTCCTAAATTTATTTTTCCAAATTGTGAAACTAACAGCAGCACAACACCATAAATTGATATTCCCATTCCTGATGATATTACTTTTTCTTTTCTAGTCTTTGTAAAAGTTATGGAGTTATATCCCATAACACCATAGAAGGCAAAGAATCCAATAACAGCGTCCTTTATTAAATTATAGCTGAAGGATCTAATCGCGGGCCACCAGGTTGGTATAGCTGCTTCAGTTCCACCTGAAATATTCTGATTACTCATAATAAACATTAACGCTACAGGTATTACCCAATATCTCTTAAGGGCAAAACCTCCTATAATAGTATTATTTTTATTAGTAAATACAGGTATGGTTCCTCTATCTCCATCTATAATTACAAGTACTCCTTCTATCATATGTAATACAGCCACAAGGGAAATTATCATTACCACATCAACCTTTAAGAAATCAAATTGAGGTATACTTATATGATAGACCGATTCTATAAACTGTATACCAACACTTATTAATGACAGTATTCCAGCAGAATATGAAAAACATATAAATCTATTTCCAAATACCATCAGTATGATAGATATCATAAACAATAACGCTATAGTTGCTTCACTAATAAATACTATCCCCAGATAAGAAATTATCAAACTGGCCACAGTACCTGCAAATATACCAAGTACTATCTGGGATATAGTTAATTCAAAAGATGAGTTTATTTTTTCACCTATTATCATCTTCTGCATCATAATAGTTTTTTTATTCCTTGTGTATAGTATAAACCCCAACATAAGAAGTATAAAAACGTATGGTGGTGTAATTATCACCTGTGAAATAGATCTAAGTACATATAATGCAATATCCATGAAAATAAAATTCCCCTCTCACCAAACTACTTTACCCTGTGACTATATCACATTGACTTCAGATGAAAATGATAGCATCTGAAGTCATTATTTTATCTTATTTATATCAATTCATCTAAACTTAGTGGGAATACAAACTCCCACTAAGTTTAGATGAATTATCTCAGATAAATTACTTAACTTTACTATTGATTACTTCCAGTGCCTTTTGAAATTGTGGATCTGAATTCCTATCATAAGGCTTATTTACTAGATCCTGTGGATACTTAACTTCAATATCAGGCTGAAATCCACTATGATTTATATTTTCATTTAATGGAGTATACCACTTTGATATTGTCACTTTTAATTGAGTATTATCTCCAGTGTTAAATGTAGTTTGAACTACACCCTTACCAAAAGTCTTTTCACCAATTAATGTACCCGCTTTATAGTCTTTTATTGCACCAGAAAATATTTCCGACGCACTGGCAGTATTGCCATTTGTAAGTACTACCAGTGGAATACCCACAGTATTTCCACCCTCTGATTTGTAAATTTGTTTTTTATTATTTTTATCCACAGTATAGACTACAGTCTTTCCCTTATCTATAAAGTTTGATGCAACTTTTAAACAATCATCTAAAACTCCGCCACCATTATCTCTTAAATCTAAAATTAAACCTTTCATACCAGCAGCCTTAAGTTCCTGTAATTTCTTATCAAAATTTTCTCCAGTATTTTCATCAAACATAGATATATCTATGTATCCAATATTATTTGAAAGCATCTGTCCAGTGACTGTATTATAGGCAATCTTTTTTCTTTGAGCAACAACATCAAAATTTTCTCTTCCAGTTCTTGCTATAGTTAGAGTTACGTTTGTATTCTCCTTACCCTTCATCATAGAAACCGCCTTATTAAGATCTGCTCCAGCAATGGCTGTTCCATCTATCTTAACTATAGCATCCCCTGCCTTTATACCAGCTTTTTCTGCTGGGGAAGCATCGAACACAGCATTAACTGTTACTTTATTATCCCTATTTTCTACCTGAATACCAATTCCCACATACTCTTGACCTTGAATTTGGGTATTAAATGATTTAGTTTCATTGGCATCCATAAATACTGTATAAGGATCATTAAGTGCATTAGTCATACCCTTAATAGCACCACTTACCAATGCATTATCATCAATTTTACCATCATAATACTTGTATAATTGATCTCTCACTGCAAACAATTTTTGAAATTTTAACACTTCATTTAAATCGGCTTTGCTTATCTCTACATTTCCATTAGGTAAGCTTAAAGAAACTCTATTTCCAATGCTAAAGGCCAGTATATTTGTTATTATCAATATGGCCACAGTACATATTACCCATTTTCTTTTATTATTTATCAACAATATTCACTCCTTCATTTGCTAGTACTCTCTTATTATTTATGTAAATATGAATTAATTATAACACTATAAAAAAATAAATTGCAAAATTCTTTTTAAAATTCAAGAATATTTCAAACAAATGAAAATTTTATTAAAATATAATGATAAAAATAAATTGGCATGCAATAATAAACCGACCTCTGCATGCCAAAATTATATATTTAATTTTCCCTATACAACATATGTTTACTTTTTAAACAATAAGAAATTTTCTAATTGCTATTATACTTCCAATTGCTCCTATAAATATTCCAATAAGAATAAATGCCCAGGATATATTAGTCAATATATATATAGGACTTATAAATCTCATCATCATAGATACAGAAGAAGTTACTTTAGAATAAGCTAATCCGTATACGTAGTATAAAAGTAAAATCGATATAATAGCCCCGAATAACCCTATTACCATTCCTTCTATAATAAAAGGCCATCTTATAAACCAATCTGTAGCTCCTATATATTTCATTATATTAATCTCTCTACGTCTTGAATATACTGCAAGTCTAATAGTGTTACCTATAAGAAATAATGAAACTCCTATTAATATAATAAATAAGGCTACTCCAACCCATTGTACAGTTTTAGTGATAGCTGAAATTCTATTAACTATATCACGTCCATCCTTTGCCTGTTCTATACCATCCATATATTTGCCATCAGGCTGTAACGCACTAACAACTTTAGACACATAGTCAGGCTGCTTAACCTTTACGATATAGGAATTCGGAAGGGGATTATCATTTTCCATCCCTGCAACTAGGCCTTTATTTTTATCCCCTAATTGCTGCTTTAAATCTTCCAATGCCTGTTTTTTACTTTTAAATGTAACACTAGTTACCCCATCTAGTTTACTTATTTTATTGTAAGCAGCTTGCTGTTGATCTATTTTAATATCATCTTTTAAAATAACCTGAACTTCAATTTGAGATTCCACATCAGTTATAGCAACCTTAACATTTAAGAGAAGCATTGCAAAAGCACCTAAAATAAAAAGTGTAGCCATTACTGTAGCCGCTGATGCCAAACTTATTGTAGCATTTCTTCTTATACTTTTTAAAGCATCCATGATAAATAGTTTAATCGTACTAATCCTCATCGTATCTACCCCTCTGTTCGTCTCTAGCTAAAATTCCCTTTTCAATAGCCAGCACTCTTTTTTTCATATCGTTAACTATATTTTTAGCATGAGTTGCCATTAAAACAGTAGTTCCAGCTCTATTTATATCACTTAGTATATTCATTATGTCATTAGCAGTCTCTGGATCAAGATTTCCCGTAGGCTCGTCCGCTATCAGTATAGAAGGATTATTTACTATAGCTCTAGCTATAGAAACTCTTTGCTGTTCTCCGCCAGAAAGTTGATTTGGGAAATCTTTGTACTTATTGGATAAACCAACCATAGCCAATACCAAAGGAACTCTTTTCTTTATTTCCTTATTACTTGCCTGAATAATCCTCATGGCAAAAGCTACATTTTCATATATATTAAGTGTAGGTATAAGTCTAAAATCTTGAAAAATCATACCAACTTTTCTTCTATAATATGGAATTTGTTTTCTTGACAATGTAGTAATATCAGTATCACTTACTACAATAGACCCAGCAGTAGGCTCAATTTCTCTCATTAGTAATTTTACAAAAGTAGATTTACCAGCTCCACTTGGGCCAACTAAGAAAACAAATTCACCCCTTTTTATAGTTATGTTGATATTTGACAGTGCAACAACATCATTCATATAAACTTTACTGACATTTTTAAACTCGATCATTATCTTTCTCCCCAATTTATATTGTTTTTCTTTACAAGACATGTATATAGTAATTATAGCATACTTAAAGGTTTTCTAAAGTCATATTTTTATTAAAATTGTATTAATTTTATTGAATAAATTCACCTATACATTATAATACTTAATAATTTAAGTTTTTTCTACAAAATATTTTTTCATATACAGTTAAAATCTTCATAAATATATAATATAATTAAAATTATGCATTTACTTATATGCAATTAGTACCTTTTATTTACAGCACAATAAAAGGATTCACATAATGCCTTTAATTCATTATAACATTTTAGAAATTGATCTTTTCCTGACTGAAAGGTTCAGACCTCCACCTCTAAGCGAAACGAAGGTGGGATTTTCCAATCAGGTGGGGTAGACTCCCCACATGATTTACCGATGTTTCAGCTTGATGAAACGAGTTCACTACTAACTAATCCTCACCTACTATGTTATTAAATCCTTCTCCTAGAACTTCACGTGCATCACTGACAGTTATAAATGCTTTTGGATCAACTTCCTTTATGTATTTTTTTAATTTTATAAATTCATTTCTACTGAGTACTGTATAAAGTATAAAAGTATCTTCCCAGGAATATCCGCCCTTACCATTAAATACAGTACATCCTCTATTAAGTTTTTCTATGATGTATTTACTTATTTCATTATTTTTTTTGCTTATTATCATTACCTGCTTACATACATTAAAGCCTTCAATTACCATATCTATTATAAATCCGTGGAGTATAACCGAAAGCAGTGAAAACATACCAAGATCAGCACCAAGAGTAGCACCAGCAAAAAGTGTTATAATAAGATCTACAATTAATAAAGCTTTACCAATATCAATATGAAAAAATTTATTTAAAATCTTTGCAATAATATCTGTTCCTCCAGTAGATGCATTCTGGTTAAAAACTATTCCCATACCTATACCACTTAAAAGAGTTCCAAATAAAGTAGCAAGTAATGTATTGTTAGTTATAGTTCCAAAAGTGAAGAATTTATCCATAATCCAAACTGCACCTGAAAGCCCTAAGCTTGAATATATAGTCTTAGCACCAAATTTCCCTCCTATAGCACTAAAAGCTACTATAAACAAAGCTGAATTTAATACCGTCATTAGAAGTCCTACAGATAATTTAGGGAAAATTTCATTAACTATTATTGCTATTCCCATAATTCCCCCGGCAGCTATTTTATTTGGTTCTAAAAAAAACTTTATACCAAGAACAACAATTAAAAATCCTATAGTTATTAATGCATATTCTTTTAATTTTTTCATTTTATCACCCTTATCGTTATTTCTTGTCAAGCAGCTTAAAAATAAACAGTTTAGTTTTTTAATCTTATTACTCATTTTCAGCTGTCTTATATATTTTTCCTACAAACATGCAATATTTATACCATTATATCCATTGAAAAGTATACCACAAAATAAGCTAAGCATTGACAAGAAAATTAGAAATTCAAATATAAAAGCAAGAGAGTTTGTATTTAATTGATAAAAATAAAGTGTAGAGATAAATAAAAAGACTGTAACAAGGATAAGTATCACATCAAATCACCTTAGTCACAGTCTATAATATTATTATTTTTTATAAGTATAATATAGTAATAATACTATTATTATAGCTAAATTTGTTACATAGCCATATAAAATACTTACTACTTATCAAATATTAACTAATTATTTTTTAAACTTATTCCATTTTTAACTTGCTTTACTATATCCTCAGCAGTTAAATTATAAGCTTTTAAAAGTTCATCCGGTTTTCCACTTTCTCCAAATACATCTTTAATTCCAACTCTAAATACAGGAACAGGATAATTTTCGCCAATAATTTCACAAACTGCTGAACCTAAGCCTCCAATTATGCTATGCTCCTCAGCTGTTACAATAACACCTGTCTCCCTAGCGGCAGAAATTATTATATCTGCATCTATAGGTTTTATTGTATGTATGTTAATAACTTTAGCACTTATTCCCTCTGACTTCAAAATATTGTAAGCTTCTAAAGCTGCATCTACCATAATACCAGTAGCAACAATTGCAGCATCTGTACCTTCTCTTAAGACAACACCTTTACCAAGCTCAAATTTATAATCAGGTGTATCATTTATAATATTTACCCCTGCTCTCCCAAGTCTAACATAGCAAGGTCCATTATATTCAGTTATAGCTTTAATAGCTGCCTCCGTTTCAACAGCATCACTAGGACATATCACTGTCATATTCGGTATGCTTCTCATTAAAGATATATCTTCTACAGATTGATGTGAAGCTCCATCTTCCCCCACTGTAAGCCCTGCATGGGTAGCACATATCTTTACATTCAATTTAGGATAACAAATAGAGTTTCTTATTTGTTCAAAAGCTCTTCCTGCTGCAAATATAGCAAAAGTACTGGCAAAGGCAATTTTACCACAGGCAGCAAGCCCTGCTGCTACTGACATCATATTTCCTTCTGCTATTCCCATATTAATAAATCTATCAGAACACTCTTTTTTAAACTCAGCTGTTTTTGTAGATTTAGATAAATCCGCATCCAATACAACAATTTTTTTATTTTCTAACCCTATATTAGCTAGTGCTTTTCCATAGGCTTCTCTAGTAGCTACTTTTTTTGACATTATTTTACCCCTCCTATATCCTTTATAATTAGCTATCCTTCACTTATTGCTCCATTTCAGCTTCCATAATCAAATAATCTTTTAAATTATTCAGCTCCAAGTTCACTTAAAGCCTTGCTGCATTGCTCTTCATTTGGCGCAGTTCCGTGCCAGCATGCTTCATTTTCCATAAAGCTTACACCTTTTCCCTTTACAGTTTTACAAACAATTACTGTAGGCTTACCTTTAACATTTCTAGCTTCATCAATTGCCGCTATCAAAGCATTAAAATCGTGTCCATCTACATCAATTACATTCCAATTAAAAGCTCTAAACTTATTACTTACTGGCTCTGGTGACATTACATCTTCACATTTCCCATCAATCTGAAGTCCATTATGGTCAACAAAAGCAGTTAAATTATCTAATTTATACTGTGCAGCTGCCATGGAAGCTTCCCAAACTTGTCCTTCTTCTAATTCACCATCTCCGAGTAACGCATAAACTCTATAATCCTTTTTATCAAGCTTTCCTGCAAGAGCCATTCCTACTGCTGCTGAAATCCCCTGTCCTAAAGATCCTGTGGACATGTCTACTCCAGGTACATAATTCATGTTAGGATGACCTTGTAATATAGACCCAAACTTTCTAAGCCCCTTTAGTTCATCTTTATTAAAATAACCTCTTTCAGCCAATGTACTGTAGAGAGCTGGTGCTGCATGCCCCTTAGATAGCACAAATCTATCCCTATTATCATCCTTTGGGTTTTCAGGATTTATATTCATCTCTTTAAAATATAAAGTTGTCATTATTTCTACTGAAGATAGAGAACCTCCTGGATGGCCTGAAGCTGATTCAGTTAACATTGTTATGATATCTTCTCTAATACTTACAGCAGTTTTCTTAAGAAGCTTTAGATCATTTTCCATATTTTTACCTCCTAGCTTATTACCGTGCATTAGTATAACACATTTATGTATATATAATAACACATATATAAACAAAATAACATATATTTAAAAATTTATTTTGTTTATGTTGATTAAATATGCAATTTATATACTTAATTTATACTATTTATTAAATCAAATAATTTTTCTTCTGATTATATTAATTAGATTTGTATAATAATAATTATTATAGACATAATATGAATGTTAGTTGTTCTTTGCAAACTGAATATATATGGTTTTATGAAGTTCTTACTTCTATAATTTAAAGTAATTCACCAATAGAAAAACTATTTAACAAAACGTGCGAAATTCTCCTATCCTCTTAGGTGGGAGATGAATAGCACTTGCCGATAGGCAACAAATTAATTATAATAAAATTATAGGTTTACAAACGTTATTTGTAAGATAACACTACCGTGGGTACTACGGGAAGGATTTTCCTCATAAAAAATCCATAGCCTTGGAAACTGATATCCTGTAAAAGAAAATTTCCCTTCTGGTTAGGATGGATTAAAGGAAGCCATACACTTCTATAAGTGATGGTAGTTCACATGCAACTAAAAAATAGCATTCCAGAATAAACTAGAGTGCTATTTCAAATTTATAATTTTAAAATGACTTAAAAAATTAATCACATTTAAGCGCTATACTAACCAACAGTGACTTATCTACTTTTTCCATATCACTATCTGTCATATGGCCTATTTTTTCTTTAAGCCTTTTCTTGTCAAGAGTTCTTATTTGTTCTAACAAAACTACCGAATCCTTATTTAATCCATATTCCTCTGAAGAAATTTCAACGTGAGTTGGAAGTTTTGCCTTATTTATCTGCGAAGTAATTGCAGCCACAATTACTGTAGGACTGTATTTATTACCTATATCATTTTGAATAATGATAACAGGTCTTATTCCACCCTGTTCTGATCCAACTACTGGACTTAAGTCAGCATAGAATATATCTCCTCGTTTCACCACCATCGTCATCAGGCAAATCACTCTCCGAAAGCTTAACTTCATATTCTTTTAATTCATTTATATCAGAACAAAAACCCATTTCACAAATTTCCAGGTTTAATTCTGACATTTCCATATATCCCTCTTTCATTGCTTCTATAAAATTGATTTTTTTCTTCTCTTCTATATATAATATTATTGCTTCACGAATAAATTCACTTCTTTTTTTACAATCTTCCTTTAGTGCTTTATCGAATTCACTGCAAAGTGTATCTGAGAGGTTTACTACTAATCTCTTTGAGCTTGACATTGGACAATTAATACCTCCTATTTACCAAAACGAAAATATGTATGTATCCATTATAATTTAAAATTTGTCAATATGTCAAAGGATTTACTTCAATTATCTACATTTTTCTTATGTATATACTATACATAATTTCTTATTTTTATAACTTTTTCATTTTTTATGTAAACTCTAGGAACTCTTTTACTAATCATGCAAACCACTTCATAATTTATAGTATGTATATGCCCAGCTATATCATCTGCATTAAATTTACAATTATGAGACTCACCCATAAGAATAACTTCATCCCCAACCTTAGCAGTACTAATTTCAGTTATATCCACCATACATTGATCCATACAAATCCTACCAACTACTGGAGCAAATTTATCGTTTATTATAACTTTTGCCTTGCCAAACATAAGTCTCGTATATCCATCAGCATATCCTACAGGAAGAGTAGCTATAACACTGTCTTTTTCACATCTGAATTTTCTCCCATAACTTATATACTCTCCTTTTTTAAGAGTTTTTATGTGTACTATATTGGTTTTCAGAGTCATTACAGGTTTTAGTTCTAATTTTTTCTTATTTACTTCCTCAGATGGATAGTAGCCATAAAGTATTATTCCAGGTCTTACTCCATCTAGATGTGTATCTGGCAAATCCATAATAGCAGCACTATTAGCTATATGTCTTACCCCCACTGAAACACCTCTGCTTTTTAATTTTTCATAAAAACAATTAAAATTATCAAATTGCTTGTAAGTATATTCTTTATTATCTTCATCCGCTGTAGAAAAATGAGAAAATAATCCTTCTATCTCTATATTGGGTAATTTATTTATTTTGTATACATCCTCTACACTTTTTTCATCAGATAAAAATCCAATTCTACCCATACCTGTATCCAAGGCTATGTGTATTTTAACCTTTATATGCCTTTTTTCAGCTATTTTAGAAAGTTCCAATGCATAATCGTAGGAAAATACAGTTTGTTCTATATCGTATTTCAATATATCATCAGCTAAGCTTAAAGGTGTATATCCTAAAATCATAATGGGGCAATCAATTCCAGCTCTTCTAAGTTCTACTGCTTCGCTTATAACTGCAACTGCTAACCTAGTAACACCATTTTCTAAAAGCACAGGGGCTACATCAATAGCTCCATGCCCATAGGCATCAGCCTTTACTACACCAAAAATTTCGGTACTTTTAGCAAGTTTTTTTATACCTTTCATATTAAATTCTAAATTATCAAGATTAATTTCTGCCCAAACAGGTCTTAAATGTTTAAACAAAGTGCATCACCTTTCCAAATATATCATCTAGTTTTTATTGATTAAACTCAAAAAGAGTTTTATCCACATTACAGTTAGGTATAAAATTTTTGTAAGTTACTATTAATTTTTCTTTTCCATTTTTATCGTATATAATTAACTTTTCAGGAAGCTTCTTATCAACCTCAATATATAGAACACCATAGTTTATATTCCTATTGCTATCAGGCATATCTGTATTCACTAATTCATATTTATCATTATCTATAGTTTCAAAAGAAGTTTTTATATTTTCATTGGTATATAAAAGATCAATAAAATTTCCTAAAAAACTTAGTTTATATACATCATCAAAACTCATATCAGTTGTATATTTTTGTCCATTTTGCAAATCAGTAACATAAATTTTATCTTCCCTATATATTAATACTCTTTCGTTATTTAACTCTAATCTATATCCTAACCCTAAAGAATATATTTGTCTACCACTGTAGTTCAACTTTTGTTTATCATTTTTAACTTCCATATTCATATCTGTACTATAGCTTTTTAAATTTTTTAAATAGGTTATAGTATCTTTCTCTCCCTTATTTTTAGATCCACATCCAGTTACAGATATAATAAGAACAAAGAATGTAAATATTAATAATATCTTTTTCATAATTCCTCCAAATGCGTCATCTTCAAAGAAATATACAGCTATATGTATTATGCTTCACTTACTATTCCTTTTCATATGCCAATTATTCAACTTTAGGCATATTCAAATAAATAACTAGTCAGTATGCTAGCATCTTTGACTTACTATTTATTTTCACATGCCTTATTATTAATACTATTCAATCCTTGTCCCAAGAATTCATATTTAATTATTAATTTTGTAATTCTTTTATTATATATGGAATTTTATTTAGTATGTCAGTGGCACTTACATTAAACATTTCTTTAGACAACATTTCTCCGCAGTATCCATGTAAAAATGCACCTGTCATAGCAGCAGTAATAGGCTTTTGCCCTTGAGCAATAAATGAAGTTATTATTCCCGTTAAACAATCTCCCATTCCCCCAGATGCCATGGAGCTATTACCTGTGGGATTTACTATAGTTATATTTCCGTCAGTAATAATAGTATTATACCCCTTTAAGAGCAAGATAACTTTATAAGTTGTGGCAAAATCCTTTGCAACTTTCATTTTATTTTCCTCTATGTATTCTATAGAAAAACCAGTAAGTCTAGCCATTTCTCCTAAATGAGGAGTCAATACTACAGGCACTTTCACATTATTCAATATACTTAAATTATTACTTAATGCATTTATTCCATCCGCATCTATAACTACCGGGCAATTACTAACTCTTAATACACTATCTACAATTTTAAATGTCTTCTCATCATTACCCATACCAGGCCCTAGGGCAATACAATTACTATTTGTCAAAAGCTTATCTATACCATCATTATCTTTAGAAGATATAGTCATTGCCTCTGTAAGCCTATTTTTTAAAATTAGAAGTATATCTTCATCACAGCATAGTGTTATAAGTCCCGCTCCACTTCTTACCGCTGCTTCTGTACATATGTAAGCTGCACCAGTATATTTTTTTGAACCTGCAAAAATCAGAACTCTTCCATAATTGCCTTTATGGGCATATTTATTTCTAGGTTTAACATTTTCCTTAAACATGTATCTTTCTGTGATAAATCCACCTTCATGATATTTATCTATTACAAATTGTGGTATACCTATTTTTTCAACTATAATTTTACCTGTATATTTTTCTGAGTCATAATTCAAGAATCCGCTTTTATAAAGTTCAAAGGTTACAGTTTTATTACTTATAATACAATTACCCATTTTATTGCCATTATTACTATTTAGTCCAGATGGAACATCTATAGATAATGTAAAATTTGTATTTTCATTTATAACAGATATAACCAAGGTATGAATTCCCTGTACATCTCTACTTATACCGGTACCGAGAAGTGCATCTATAGTAATATCCGAACGAGTCACAGCTAATTTCAACGCATCTATATATTCTAAACTTACAATATTAATAATATTTATCTTCATATTCTTTAAAATTAAATAATTAGCTTTACAGGAGTCACTCATTTTATCCATGCTACCTACAAAAAATACTTGTACCTCTTTGCCAAGGGAGACTAAATGCCTTGCTACTGCTAGTCCATCTCCTCCATTGTTTCCAGAACCACAAACTACAGTAAAAGATATGTTATTTTTTAAATCTATATTATTTATAATCTTTAAAGCTGCATTTTCCATTAAAATAAGTTCAGAAATACCTAATTCATTTATACAATAACTATCAATTTTTCTCATAACAGCACTTGATGCAAACTTCAATTAAATCACCTCTAAAACGGCATATGCTATTGCATTTTCTTTACTATGGGATATACTTAAATGTATTTTGTACTTTCCAAATTTATTAGCTATTTGCTTTGCCTTACCCTTTAATACTACTACTGGTTTCCCCTTAACATTTCTGTCTATTTCTATATCTCGAATGCTAAACTGCATAAAACCAGTTCCTAAAGCCTTTGATATGGCTTCCTTGGCTGCAAATCTTCCTGCTGCATATTCCGGTCTAAAATTTCTACTTTTTAAATATTCAATTTCAATTTCAGTATATACCTTTTCTAAAAATAATGAATTTTTATCTATAGCTTCTTTTATCCTTTGTATCTCTACTATATCTATGCCTACTCCTAATATCATTTAGCATCCTCCCATTTAAGACCTCTTAAAAATAGCTAATTCATCTAAACTCAGTTGGAATACAAACTCTCACTGAATAAGATCTATTGATATGCCTAAATTACATTACTGCTTGTACAAATTTTATTCCATTTTCAAATTTACTTATAAATTTATTATAATATATATGACAAGCTATGATAAAGCTGTTATTTGTAAAAAGATAATTAATAAAAAATTAAAGAGAGGTTTCCCTCTCCTACCCAATAGAAATTGTTTTAATTACATCATCAAAATCAACAATATATTCATCAACATAATCTCCAATAATTTCAATTGCATTTATTGGAGATACATCGTTATTATACAATAGTTTTACTAATTCCTGCACTTTATATCTTTGCGGACTTATGTTATATACGCTATCTCTTTCTAAATTAACAGTCTTTCCATTTACAATATCCATTCTTTCAATTTCAATTCCATAGGATTGTACCTCATTTACACCATAATCATAGAGAATTATATTAGATTTTGTTATTCTATACTCATATTTATATTCAGTGTCCCCATCTACTACTGATTTACTTAAAGTATCCACTATATTCATTATAATATTCCCCCCAGTACTTGTTAAAATTATATTAACACTGATAATCAGAAAAAAGTGTCAATTTGTGCTATGAGGTAATAATTATTTGTCCTTTTAAAATGACAGTATTATTATAAATATCTCTCTAAAACAATATAATATATATTTATATATTATCAATCATATACTTTCAATAAAATTATTTGTCGATTTCTATATATTTTCATCATATATTTTTTTAAAATATTCCAATAAAATTCTATCTTCGATTCCTATATAACTACATATATCTTCTAATATTAGTATGCTAATAATGATTATGGAAATATTCTTTCCCCTGTAATTATCAAAACCATATCTGCTTTTATATTCATCTAGGATCCTTCCATTATATTTTATATCCATATATATTTCGTTTAAAACTCTATAAATTATTTTATAAGAAACAACTATAAAATCTCGCTTTATTTTATCTTTACCATTTATTATCTCCCATACTATTTTATTAAGCTTTGCACCCTTATAGTACTGTTCCATTTGAATATTATAGTAATTTCCTATGTATTTTCCTACAATTTTTGAATCAATAATGGCAACTTCACCTTTTGTATTAAACATTACAGAAAATTCTAAATCTTTTTCATCTTGATTTTTAATATCATTTAATAGCTCTTTCATCTTATTATTAAAGTAAGTGGTATATCTTGCATCAAAAACAATATATTCTAACTCCTTAGAAGCAGCTAAAGAAACAAAATCGTAAAAATTTTTAAAAAGTTTCCCCATATAATCTTTATTATTCATAACTATGCAGCACATCCTCTCATAATTTCAACTAAACCCACTGTTGTAACAATAATATTATATATTTCCCTTAAAAAATTTTTTTACTCAAATAAATACAACACTTCATCTAAATTTGTAATTTTATAAATAAAAAACACTATCAAATTTATACATAACAATTTGATAGTGACAGCTTTTTTAATTATATATTTAATATTTTTAGTCTTCATTTACTTTCTTTAGTTCTTTCTGTTCCATTACCATAGTGTTAAATTCAACATATCCCTTCCAACGCCATCCAAGTTTAATTAATTTTTTCTCATGTCTTAGTGCTACTCTTCTCATGTCTATACCCTCTTCAGATAATTTATTAAGCATTCCAAGGCACATCTGCATAGTATCAAATAATTCTTCCGCAATATATCCTTTATTCATTCCACCCTTTATTGCATTATCCAATTCTTTTTGTTCAATCTCTAACTTTTTAGATAATTCTTCTAGAGTATATTTATCATTATCCACATCTAAATAACTATTTTTACTTAATATAGGAAATTTCATTATATAACCTCCTTATTTTGTTAAGGTATAATATTCTAAATTTTATATATTATGTCTTATTATTAAAATAGCCTTTTTTTCACATTTTAATACTTATTGTATTCCAATAAACAAAAATGTTGATAGTTATTGGGATTTTTGAATTTAAATTTGCGTTCTTATTTTCCTAATAATAATTCATTCTTTAGTATTCATCTATCAAATTTTATATTAATTTTGTTAAAATATTTTTACCCATTATTGTTTAAAAAAATATATATTGTCAAGAATTATTGATGAGCTAACTTTTATCATAATATTACCACCATAAAATCAACCTAAAATTTTATAATAAAAGATAGGATGTCAGTTAGGCATCCTATCTTTTATTATAAAAACATTATTTTACATATATTTCTTTGAATTAAAATTTTTATTTAAAGCAAAATATAATTGTTAATAAATTTTACTGATTGTAAAAATAAAAGGAGGCTTTATCAATGGTAAAAAAAGAAAAAACAGCTGCTGATAATCAATGGGCATCAATTCCTGAAGATTCACCAGAAAAAATAAATTCTTCTCATAGACAAGAAAAAACAGCTGGTGACAATCAATGGACATCAACTATAAAAAATCACATTAATGAAAAATAATACCGCAAGTTAAAACAGAGTTATATATAAAGTATTTCCTGTAAAAGCTTATAAATAAATCTGGTAATAAAAACACTATGAACCCATAGTGTTTTTATTATCTATACTATTTCTTCTATTTCTACGTCAATTTCTTCCTCTGATTTAGTCAAAAGTAATACTATACCTATGAAAGTTATAACTCCTGCTACAGCAAATGGGATTACAGCAGAAAATATATTACCTAACATTCCTGATAAAACTGGTGCTATAGCTGCACCAAGCCAACGTACAAAATTATATGCACCTGAAGTAATGCCTCTTTCATAAGGAGATGTCTCCATAGCATAGCTAGTAAACAATGCATTATTTAAACCCGATATTAAACCGGAGATTACTATTAACATAACTTTTACTGTTACAGAATTAATAAAAAATAGACCTAATAAAATTATGACAAATATCAATAAAGTAAAAGGTAATATGGATTTAGGCGAAAACTTATCTTCAAATATGTGAGAAAGCACAGCTGAACCTAAAGCTAACATTAATCCCCATCCAAAATATACAAAGCCTAGTTGAATAGACGAAAGTTTAATAACAAGGGGACCATAAGCTAATATTACAAAAAAACTGTAAAAATAGCACATAGAAGACATTGCCACACTTAAAAAAGGAGGGAATTTAATTAATTTTAGCAGTTCCTTTCCTCCTGCTATCTTGCGTTTAGTCTTTATCTGTGGTTCATAAACAAAAAGTAAGACTAGAATAAATGCTATTAAAATTAAAAGACTGGTTGCAAAGAATGGATATCTCCAGGAACGTCCACCTAAGAATCCTCCTACTAGAGGCCCTACCGCCATTCCAAGGCCCATGGAACCTTCATACATTCCTATTGCGAGATTTGAATCCGGCGTAAATGCAATTAACAAAATCATTCCTGTAGCAAAAAATAGTGAATTGCCAAGACCCCATCCAGCACGAAATATAGAAAGTTGTGAAATGCTGCCTGAACTTCCACATAGAAAAGAAAAGGCCGCAACTAACCCTAAACCTATTATAATAACTTTCTTATTTCCCAATTTATTAGATATAATACCCGACGGCAGCATCATAAAAGCCATAGTCAAAATATATGCGGTAAATAACATTTCAACTTGCCAGGAGCTTGCACCTATGCTTTTAGCAATTATAGGCAGCAAAGGATCCACAACGCCAATACCCATAAATGCTAGAAATGCAGCAAATACAGTAACATATCGTGCACGAACTTGTTTACTTAATACACCCTTCATAAAAAATCCTCCTAAATAATTATAATTTTATAGATTAATGATTAATCAATTATTGATATATCAATAATTGATTAAAAAAAATTATTCTAGATGTGAAATTAATTTATTTAATAAATATCTTAATTGTTTTTCTTCACCCTCAGTAAATATGGAGTTAATTTCTTCTGAGTTATTTGTTACTACTAATAGTATTTTATTATATAAATTAAGTCCCTTTTCAGTAATGTATACTAGATATTCTCTTCTATCATTATCTGAATTTTCCCTCTTAACAAGTTGTTTTTTTTCAAGTATATCTAAAATTCTAGTAAGAGCTGCCCTATCTTTAAGCAATTTTTCCCCTAATTCTTTTTGATTACATCCCTCTTTTAAATATACCATACTCAAAATACTCCACTGCTCTGAGGTAATCTCAAATTTTTTAAGCCTCTGCTGAAGTCTATTTTTTGTCAAATATCTTGCTTTATAGATTAACCATCCAATAGTTTCATCAATAACATATTTCATAAAATTCACCTTGCTAACCTTTAGACATTACATATATTATATGAGCATACAATTGATATGTCAATTATATACTTACTTTCTATATAAGCCTATTCCTCTACTTAAGGCATATTCAAATAAATAACTAGTCAGTATGCTAGCCTATTTTGAATCCT